>CAMAZY010000067.1 GCA_945863885.1 uncultured Clostridia bacterium | reverse complement strand
ACAAGTTATCTCCAAAAAGTACAGACTGACTGTCAGACAGATAAACTAAAATTTACCGTTCAGCTTCCGGCTCGGGCTGTCGGGTAGAAGCACAGCACTTTCTATCCCGGCATTGGAGTCGCCATGCGACAAACTAAAATTTTGCGCGCAGTTTTCAACCTGAAAAGTTGAAAACTATGTGGAAAACGTTGAAAACCCGCCTGAAAAGCCTATAAAATATGGTTTTTTTCACGTTGAAAGCTTTTAAACATATGTTGAAAACTTTTTATTTCGGGATTCTCTGTTAATTATCTTGAAAAGTGATTGAAGTCATGATACAATTAAATTTAGCGGGCATTTTTTCAATGCCGATTTTCAGTATGACAAAGAAGGGAACAAAATGGAAAATACAATAAACACCAGCCCGGCTCAGACCGAAAAAAAGAAAAAAATCTTAAGCTGTATTCAGCCGTCGGGAATCCCGACTCTCGGCAATTATTTAGGTGCACTGAAAAACTGGAAGCTTCTTTCCGATGAATTCGACAGTGCCTTTGCCGTTGCCGACCTTCACGCCATTACGGTAAGACAGGATCCGCAAAAACTCAGAAAACAGATCATGGAGGTTTTAGCTCTTCTTCTTGCTATCGGTCTTGACCCGGACAAGAGCATTATCTTTATTCAAAGTCATGTTCCGGCTCATTCTCAGCTTGCCTGGATTCTCAACTGTTATACACAGTTCGGTGAGATGTCAAGAATGACGCAGTTCAAGGATAAATCACAGTCACATGCCGATAACGTTAACGTCGGTCTGTTTGCATATCCGGTGCTGATGGCGGCGGACATTCTTTTGTATCAGGCGGATCTTGTCCCCGTCGGTGCCGACCAGAAACAGCATCTTGAAATCGCAAGAGATATTGCAAACCGTTTTAATTCGATTTACGGAAATACGTTCACCGTTCCCGACCCGTATATCGGCAAAAACGGCGCAAGAGTCATGTCGCTTCAGGATCCGACGAAAAAGATGAGCAAATCCGACCCGAACCCGAAAGGCTTTGTTTCCGTTTTCGATGCACCCGAAACGATCATGAAAAAGATTAAGAGTGCCGTTACCGACTCCGAGGGCGGTGTTTATTACGGCGAGGGCAAGGACGGAATCAACAACCTGATGGGTATTTATTCGTGCTGTACCGGACTTTCTATGGACGAAATCGCCCGTGACTTCGAGGGCAAGGGCTACGGTGACTTCAAGGCCGCCGTCGGTGAAGCCGTTGTCGAAGAGCTTCGCCCGGTAAGAGAACGCTATGAACAGCTCATCAAGGATCAGGCGTATCTGAAGCAGGTAGCCGCAAAGGGAGCGGAAAATGCTTCGAGAATTGCCAACAGAACACTCAATAAGGCGATGAAAAAATGCGGCTTTGTTTTGCCGTAATACCGAACGCCTTGAATTTTTATAGATTGCCTTAAAATAACAACGGACTGTGTTTTTCAGTCCGTTGCTTTTTTCTGTGTTTTTACTCTTTGTTTTTACTCTTGCGCCTTATTCTCCTGCAAGGCTTCATACTCTTTTAAATACCGGGCGCTTTCCGCCTTGATAAACATCTTTCCGCTCTTTTCGCTTGCAGTCATAAAACAGTGGATGGCTTTGAGCTTTTCGTCCGCCGCACGGTAGACAAGCCCTTTATAAAAGCTGTCAAACGCAACGGTGTAATTCGTCCGGTCGCTTGGTATAAGAATATCGGCAATTTTCAAGGCCGCTTCAATGTTTCCGCCGCTTAAAAGATACAGCATTTCAAGCCGGTTCATCGCAACGGCGTAGCTTTTCTGTTTCGATGAAAGACCGGCAAATTCGGCTTTCGCTCTTTCAAAAGCAACCGTCATGTTCTGTCGGTCGCCGAGAGAAAAAGAAGCGATAAAAATATCCACAGCCGAGGCAAAACGGTATTCCGCTTTCTTGTCGTTCGCAAGCGGCATGGCGTAATTGATACAAGAGACAAAGTCACCACCGGCAAACGCCGCTTTTGCAGAAGCGGCAGCAATATCCGCAGGTGTTGTCAGTTTCCGGCTCATGCTTGTCCGCACGGCAAAATACGTTTCCGGGTCGCAGTCGTTCAGCAGTATGCTTTCGACTTTTGCCATTTCAAAAGCACCGACAAAGAAAAACAAAACACACTCGGCAAAAACAATCAGCGCAACCGCATAGCCGGGAAGTCCTGCGCCGTAATACCGGATACTTTGTCCGTCCATAATGCTGACTTCGATTTTTCCGAGAAAAAGAATGCTCACGGCAACCGTAAAAACAAAAAGAAAAAGAAGAAACCTTCGTCTGCGCTTGGTTTTCCTGACAAGCTTATTGATTTCGCCGTTCATAAAATCACCCTGAAAAATATGTTTACATAAAAAGTTTATCATATTGATATCATAAAGTCAAGAAATCGGCCATCGGAAAAGGATAAAGTCGGGGGAACACTGCGGAGATTGACGGAACGATGGCGGCATATTTTTTGTCAGAGTCGGAATAATAAAAACAGTACGGGCACAAAAAAGCTGCTCGATTCAAGGAGGCTATTTTATGACAGACGACACGATACACCTTTTAAAAGAATGCGACAGCGGAACGAAAACCGCCGTCAATTCCATCCGACAGGTTCTTGACAACGTAAAGAACGAGGAGCTTTTCACGCTTCTTTCCGATTCTTTAAAAGCACACGAGGAAATCGGAGACGAGCTTCATGCCCGTCTTTCGGAGCTTGGCGAAAAAGGAAAAGAACCCTCCGGTATGGCGAGAGTTTCCGCCTGGGCGAAAATCAATCTCAGCCTGCTTGCCGATGACGACGACAAGACGATTGCTTCACTTATGACGGACGGATGCAATATGGGCGTAAAGCAATTAGGTATTTACAAAAACAAATATCCGACAGCGGACAGCGATTCACAGAAAACAGCAGAAAAGCTGATAAATGAGGAAACCGCACTTTGCGAAAAGCTGAGGCAGTATCTTTGAAAGGCAACCTCTAAAAACGTCCCGACATTCGTCATAATGCCCAACTAATACCGTCTTTGTCGCTCCAAAACGTGCCACACATAGTCCTGTCCTTCGCTCGGCTTTTCCGCTTTCAGCAAAACAATCAGATAAGTATAGAATATTGTATGTGTTAAAATGATGTGACCCAATAAAAAAGAGAAGTAACTTCAAAATA
>CAMAZY010000066.1 GCA_945863885.1 uncultured Clostridia bacterium | reverse complement strand
GTCTTACCGAAGGCAAGCATTGCTCCGTCTGCGGTGAAGTTCTTGTCAAGCAGGACGTTATCGACGCTGCCGGTCACACCGAAGTCATCGACGAAGCTAAAGCTCCCACCTGCACGGAAACCGGTCTTACCGAGGGTAAGCATTGCTCCGTCTGCGGCGAGGTTCTTGTTAAACAGGAAGGAATTCCTGCTGTTGAACACAACTTCAATAAAACCTTTACGATCGTTGCGACCTGCACCGAAGACGGCTATATCTTCAGAAGCTGTTCCGACTGCGGCTACATTGAACTTACGGAAAAGACAGAGGCTTACGGTCATGACTTCTCAGACGACTGGGCAACCGACATTTCGTCCACAACAGACCACAACGGTCAGATATCTCACCACTGTTCACGTTGTAGCGAAATCAGTGACGCCACGGTGATACCGAAAATCAAATCCGTTTCACTCAGCACCGTATATTACACATATAACGGAAAGGTACAGACACCCAAGGTTATCGCGAAAGATACAGCCGGAAAGACTCTTGTAAACGGAACCGATTACACCGTCAAGTATGCCGCAGGCAGAAAAGAGCTCGGCAAGTATACGGTTACCGTCACCTTCAAGGGTGTCTACGCCGGAACCAGAACGCTGAAGTTCGGAATCTATCCGGGCGCTCCCGCAAGTTTCAGCTATACGGCGACCTCCAACACCGCTACGCTTACATGGAGCAAGGTCGAAAAAGCCGCAGGTTACCGAGTCTATGTTTACAATACCTCGAAGAAGCTTTATACGATTGTAAAGAGTACGAGCAATACTTCCTGTATTGTTAAGGGTCTCAAGCCCGGCCAGACTTACAATTTCGCAGTCAAAGCTTTCGGTAAGGGCGGAGACAACGTAATGTTCAGCCGCACATCTGCGAAAATCAATGTGGCGACCGTTCCGTCAACCGTCACGCTGAAAGCTGCAGCAGGCACAAAAAGTGCTGCGTTAAGCTGGAACAAGGTAAGCGGTAAGGGCTATGTTGTCTATATGGCAACGTCCCCGAACGGCTCTTATAAGAAAATCAGCATCATAAGAGATAACAGATCGGTCTCTTATAAAGCAACCGGTCTGACCTCCGGTAAAACTTATTACTTCAAAGTAAGAGCCTATATCAATGACGGTACCCGTAATATCTACGGCAATTATTCGGCCGTCAGAAGTGTTACCGTTAAATAATCGGCCGCAAAACGTCCGATATTAAGAAAGGAGCCGCTTAGGCTCCTTTCTCTTTATAATAGTAGTATACGAAATGTCCCGACTTTTTTGCGTAACTTTTTACAGAGTTGAGAAAAAAACTGTTGGTAAATATTGACAAAAGTTTTCCACTACGATAAGATAATTATATAAAAAATGCAGCAGCGCTACAAAGGAGGAGTATCAGAATGAAAAAATCAGTAAAAAGCCTGTTGGTTTTTGCGTTGGTTGCGGTTATGGTCTTTTTGCCGCTGTCAACGGGTGCCCAAGCGTATCTTGAGGGTACAGAACTGCTCAATGCAGTCTATGAAAGCAATATGCGGCTCTATTCTTTCGGAGCGGATGAAATGGATGTTTCCTATAACGCACAGCCTTCGGATATTGAAGAATTTGCCGCTCTGAATGCGAAAGCGGTCGAAGTGACGGCCGGACTTTCAACGGACAGGGAAAAAGCCGAGGCAATAAACAGGTGGGTAGCCGAAAATGTCTATTACGACTATGATTATTATATCCATCACACAAAGGGTGCTCCTTCGTTTGCACCTCAGGTTGTTTTTGAAACCGGAATTGCTGTCTGTGAGGGTTATGCACGCTTGATGGCTGCGATGCTTCATGCGGTAGGAATACCGTCGAGGCTGGTATGCGGATCTACTTATGAGAATGCAGGAGACTTCGAAAAGCGGTCAACGAATCATGAGTGGTTAGAAGTATATTTTGACGGCGAATGGAATATGTGTGATCCCACATGGGATTCCGCAAACAGATACGAATACGGTCAGAAAGTGAAAGGTACATACCGTGAAACCTACTTTGCTATGGAAAAGAGAGAATTTTCAGAAAGACATTTCATCGTAAAGTATGATTCTGATTTGAAAATCGGCGATTTGATTTATACTGTTGCTGTTGATGATTTTAAAATTAAGGGCTATTCGGGAGATAAATCTGCTCTTGAAAATCTTGTCGTTCCGGAAGGAACAACTTCAGTGGGCAGCAATGCTTTCATAGATTCCACTGCGCTGAAAAGAGTAAAGCTTCCGTCGACATTTGAAGCTTTTTCCTATTCAGCCTTTAAGAATTGTACCGCCCTTGAAACGGTTGAAATCAACTCTCCGATCAAAACAATTGAGCAGAATGCATTCTACGGATGTTCCTCGCTCAGCAGCTTTACTTTTTCGGACGGATTGACGAGCATCGGATCAGGTGCTTTTCAAGGTTGTGCATCTCTTGAAAGTGTTGTTCTGCCGGAATCTATGACAGCACTTGGTCAGTCCGTTTTCAAGGACTGCACGGCTTTGAAAACTGTTCACATCGGAACGGGTATTACCGAGCTTCCGGCTGATTGCTTCCATAATTGTTCTAATCTTGAAACAATAACAGGCGGCGAGAACATTGTCAAAATCGGACAGTATTGTTTCAGATATTGCAAAAAATATACCGGTAACGATTTTCTTATGAATCTGAACTATATGGGTGAGTATGCGTTGCAAGGCTGCTCAATGGTTAAGAGATTCCGTCTTCCGAGATACTTTGTCAATAATCCCTCAAATTTTGCGAATATGAGCAGTCTTGAAGAGGTTGTAATCTCCGAGGATTGCTGGGATCTTCCCGACAATTCATTCTATGGATGTAAAAAGCTCACAAAAATCAATATTCCGGCAAGCATTACTCATTTCGGAAACGGAGTTTTTAGCAATTGTTCGGCTCTTGAATCCATCACCGTTCCAGACGGCACAACTGCAATCGGAGATAGTACATTCTACTTCTGTACTTCGCTGAAGTCCGTTTATATTCCTGCTTCCGTCACAGAAATCGGTTCGAAGGCATTCTACTATTGTAACGCTCTTTCAACGGTTTACTATTCCGGAACCGAAGAGCAGTGGAACGCCATAACAATCAACAGCAGAAACGATGCCCTGTCAAAAGCAAACATTGTTTTCGGTCATGAGCACAACTTCAGCAAAACAGTAATCAGCGAAGCCACCTGCACACAAAGCGGACTTGACGAGCTGATATGTAAAGACTGCGGATTCAAAAAAACAGAAGTTCAGGCTCAGGGTTCTCACAAATACGAAGTAACAAAAATTGTTGCACCGACCTGTGAGAGCGACGGCTTCACAATCTGTACCTGCACCGTTTGCGGCGACACCGTCCAAAAATATGTCGTTACGGCAACCGGTCACAGCTTCACAAACTATGTTTCCAACGGTGACGCAACCTGCACAGCCGACGGAACCAAAACCGCAAAGTGTGACCGTTGCGATGTGACGGATACCGTAACAGACGAGAACACAAAACTCGGTCACAGCTTCACAAACTATGTTTCCAACGGTGATGCAACCTGCACAGCCGACGGAACCAAAACCGCAAAGTGTGACCGCTGTGATGTAA
>CAMAZY010000065.1 GCA_945863885.1 uncultured Clostridia bacterium | reverse complement strand
GTCAGGCACAGCGCTCAAAAGCAGGAAAACACTAAGTGTTAATCGCACCTTATCAATAACAGTTTGTCTGTTCTCTTCCGTGCCTGACGTGGTAAAGGATAGCTTGAGCCATTCAATAAGCTTGCTTGTAGTCAGCAAGTAAAAAATGTGCTCGGTTCTTGTTTTTAGTTTTTCAAAGTTGAAAGCTTCATGAAAATAGATTTAGACCTGCTAACACAATTTCAGCGAATAAAGCAACAAATCAATTCTATTAAGTAAACACAGGAGAGAACAAACCGCCCTCTACGCAATCGGTGCGACCACACTTAGTGTTTTCCTCCCACGAAAGAGCGCTTCTTTGCTTACTTTCTTTCGTGATTGAAAGAAAGTAAGTGCCCGTGCGGCATGAGCACAAGGTAGAGATATAGAAGCAGTTAATTCCAAAAAGTACAGACTGCCCGTCAGACATTCTGATGCCTGACCTCTTCGCAACTTACTTGCTGCGAATACTTTTACACCCGTATTCCGCCGCAATGTACTGCGCTCTCGCAATCAGGGCATCCTCAATTCCGAATCCTTGAAACTCACCGCCGATAATTCCGCTGTCAGTCACGGCGAACGGAAACTGTCTTCCGATACCGTCGGTGACGCAAACCGAAAGAAGCCCTGCCAGCCGTCCGTTCATAAAGGCGGCAAGCAGACTGTACCCCGTCTGGCTCAATATGTCGTCAAAACGGTCAACAAGCGCACGGTCAATCACGGGCGGCTTTGCATATGTAAGCGTCAGAATGTCTTTGAGATCTCCCCGGTCGGCTTTTCTAATTACAAAATTCACGGTCATCATCCTTTCGATAAGAATATATGACCGTGAGGACAAGTCTATGACTTCGGCAACCTCTAAAAACGTCCCGGCATTCGTCATAGCTCCCAACTAATGCCGTCTTTGTCGTTAAAAATCCTTGAAATACACAGAGTATTCCTGCTTCATTTTGCCTAAAAGCCGACATCATCTGGGCACTATGCCAAACGCCTTGAGTTTTTAGAGGCTGCCGTTATTCACACTCTGAATACAGTTTTTTGTAAATCCCGTCAACGCTCATCAGCTCGTCATGCGTGCCTTGCTGTACGATTCCGTTTTCGGTCAGCACAATGATTCTTGAAGCGTTTTTGATGGTCGTCAGCCTGTGAGCGACGGTGAGCGTCGTCCTGCCCTTTGAAAGGTCGGCAAGCGACTTTTTGACGAGCATTTCGCTTTCGGCGTCAAGTGCGCTTGTGGCTTCGTCAAGAATGAGAACGGGCGGATTTTTGAGAAACGCTCTTGCAATGCTGATCCGCTGTTTCTGGCCGCCGGAAAGCCTCGTGCCCCGTTCCCCGATAAAGGTGTCGTAGCCGTCCGGAAGCTTGCGGATAAACTCGTCCGCGCCCGCCTTTTTCGCCGCTTCGATAACCTCCTGCTTCGTGGCGTCCGGCTTTCCGTACAGGATGTTTTCGATAACCGTACCCGAGAAAAGATAGACGTCCTGCTCGACGATGCCGATTGAACGGCGAAGCTCGGGGAGGGTAAAGTCGTTGATGTTTTTTCCGTCGAGGGTGATTTCACCGCTATCGAGCTGATAGAACCGGGCAATCAGACTGCAAAGTGTGGTTTTGCCGCTGCCCGACGGGCCGACAACGGCGATATTTTCGCCCGGAGCTACCGTCAGATTGATGTTTTCAAGTACTTCACAGCTTTCGCCGTCATAGCTGAAAGAAACATTCTTGAATTCGATTCTGCCGTCGGTATGCTGTTCGGTCGGCTCTTCCTCTTCGGAAAGATAGCCGCTTTCCGGCTCGACCTGCATAATTTCGGCGAAGCGTTCGATACCGGTGATACCTTTTTCGAACTGTTCGGTAAACTCAACGATCCGCTTGACGGCGGCGATGAGCATCGCATCATAAAGCAGATAGGCGGCGTAGTCGGCGGTTGTGATTTTTCCGTTTACAATGAACAGTCCGCCGAAAAGAATCATAATGAGATACATCAGTCCGTCAAAAAAGCGGACGACGCAGCCGAGCCTTGCCATGTAGCGGTAAGAGCGCTTCTGAATGTCGGCAAGCTGACCGCTTTCGGCGTTAAAACGCTCCTGTTCGTGCTTTTCCCGGGTGAACGACTTGACAACCCGGATTCCCAAAAGAGCCGTCTCCGTCCGGGCGTTGACCTCACCGGCCTGTACACGGCGGTCTTTAAAAGCGGCATGCATTTTCTTCCGGAAGTACATTGTTCCGAAGTACATAAGCGGTAACGTCGCAAACGACAGTACGGTCAGCGGAAGATTGATCGTCCCGAGGATTACGAAGCTGACAACAATTTTGATTGCGGCGATGAAAAACTCCTCCGGGCAGTGGTGGGCAAATTCCGCAACATCAAACATATCGGTCGTAAGCCGTGACATCAGCTGACCGACCTTTGTGCCCGAAAAGTAATCAAGCGGAAGCCGGAGAAGATGGGCGAACAGATCCTCCCGCATACTTTTTTCAATTTTGACGCCCATGGTGTGCCCGACGTAGGTCATGTAATAGCCGGCAAGCATATCGATGCCCTTAAGCGCAAGATAGAGCGCCGCAAGAGACAAAATCAGCTTCACCGTGAGGGCGGCCGGATCCGTTACGGCGATATCCGTAATTTTTCGTGCGATCATCGGCAAAACAAGCTCGCACAGCGTGGTCAGAGCGGCACACAAGAGGTCAAGGGCGACTGTGCCACGAAAACGCTTCATGTAAGGAAGAAACCATTTTTTGACAAGAGAGTTTTTATTTTTCATGGTATCACGACTCCTTTTCCGATTGCTTTATGCCGGATTTTGCGGTGTTCAGAGAAGAAATCAGTATACGTTTAATTTCAAGACAATCATTCAGCAATGAGTTTCCCATATCTTCCGAAATATAGTCCGACAAAGCAAGCAGTCTTATCCAGTATTCAGTTTCAGCCGTTTCTTTTAAGGCAATTTGCATTTTTGCAATAAAATCAGCTTTGCTCTGACCGTAGTTGGCTTCGTTTATATTAGCACCTATTGAGGTACCACTTCGAACAATCTGTTTTGAAATCACTGTCTCTCTTTTTGTTTTAATCAAATATTGATACAGCTTGACGATTCTTGCTGCAAATAAAATAGATTTATTTGTTAAAAGACTATCTTTCATTTATGATCACCAACCTTTTATAGGATTATAACACAGTACAATTTACGATTCAATTGCTTTTAAAAGACATATAGAAGAAACTTGTCGTGCGGCGAAAAGCTTACCGCTGCAACAAAGGGAAAACGCCGTTATTCACTATTCAATATTCATCATTCATTATTCATTACAAAAATCCGTTCTTCTTAATGAATAATGAATATTGAATAATGAAGAATGAATAGCACAAAGAAAAATCCGCCCTCTTGCGAGAACGGATTTTTCTTTGGAGCGGATGACGGGGCTCGAACCCGCTACCTCCACCTTGGCAAGGTGGCGCTCTACCAGATGAGCTACATCCGCATATGAAGCGAAGAATTGTTCTTCGCTTGTTTGGTGCCTCCGGTCGGAATCGAACCAACGACACGAGGATTTTCAGTCCTCTGCTCTACCAACTGAGCTACAGAGGCATAACGGAAGACTGCAGTCAACCAAAAAATGGCGACCCGGAACGGGCTCGAACCGTCGACCTCTAGCGTGACAGGCTAGC
>CAMAZY010000064.1 GCA_945863885.1 uncultured Clostridia bacterium | reverse complement strand
GGGGTCGCCTTGCGACCGGCTCGGGCTGTCGGGTAGAATTATAGTACTGCCTGACCCGGGATTGGGGTCGCCTTGCGACCGGCTCGGGCTGTCGGGTAGAATTATAGTACTGCCTGACTCGGGATGTTTTTAGCGGTTGCCTAAAATCAAATTCCCGCATTTGTAAAAAACGTGTTTACAAATTTTACAAATGATGTTATAATATCCTTATCAATTCAATATCAGCATCGGATTCAGGGAAATTCGGGTGAAAATCCCGGGCAACCGCCATTACCGTAATTCAGCTTCGCTGTTAAGTCGGAACGCCTGCCCGATGCGGTCAGTTTCACTTTTGGGTAAAAGGAAAAGTGCTTGACGTTCTTCGCTTTTTAGCGCATTGTTCAGTATATCTGCGTCCTTTCCCACCGAAAGGGCGCTTGTTTTTTTCGGAGGATTAAAATTGAAAAGAATCAGATTTTTTTCGCTTTTTCTCGCTGTTCTGCTTTTGCTTTGCGGCTGTTCGTCGACAACCGACCGTGACATAGCCGTTTCTTCGTCGGTACTTACGACGACCGAAGCCGTAGCAGTAAGTACAACCGCTGTTACAACGTCGGAGACTTCTGCGGTTCAAACCGAAACTACGGTAACAACAACACAGCCGCAGACAACAACCGCACAAGTGTCGGCATCAGCTTCGCAAGTATATTTGTCTTCCTCAGCGGCATCAACAATAGCTGTGACTTCTTCAACAACACAAGCCCAAACCGAAGCAAGCACAAAATCACTTTGGTCAATTTTCGGCGGCAGTTCGGATAAAGGCAACAAGAATAGCACCACCGCCAAATTGAATGAGAACAACCGAAACACCTGCTTCGTCTCTATCCGGTGCGAAACAATCAAGGACAATCTTTCCTCGTTAAAAAAGGGCAAAGGAGCCTTTGTACCGAAAAGCGGCGTCATTCTTGACCGGGCCGAAGTCAGCTTCCAAAACGGCGAATCCGCTTTTGACGTAATGAAAAGAGCGTGCAGTGAAAACGTCTGCACCGATAACTGTAAATACTGTCAGAAAAGCGGAATTCAGCTTGAATATAACTTTACGCCTGCCTTCGGAACGTACTATATCGAGGGAATTCATCAGCTTTACGAAAAGGACTGCGGCAGTATGTCCGGCTGGATGTTCAGCGTAAACGGCAACTTTCCGACCGACGGGTCAAGCTCTTATACCGTGAAGCCCGGCGACGAAATCGTGTTCGCCTATACCTGCGATATGGGCGACGATATCGGAAACGCTTATTAAGGTAACCTCTGCTTTGTACGGTGCACCGTGCAGGCAGTCTTACATAAAATCCATAAAAGAAAGGAACAACCAACATGAAAACATTCAAAAAGACAACAAGCGTGATTCTTTGTGCCGTCATGCTTCTTTGCTGTTTTGTCCCAGTCGCCTTTGCCGCCGGAAACGTTACGGTAAAGCTTCGTGTCGAAGGCATTGACTCTTGTATTTATTACGAAGATGTCACCGTCAGCAACGGCTCGACCGCCTATGACGTGCTCAAGACCGCAGACGACACAAGCGACGACCTTACCGTCACCGCCTATGACAGCACGTATGGCAAGTATATTGCCGGTATCAATGGCATTGTTGCAGGCTCCTATACCGAAAAAGCATGGGACGGATGGCTTTACCGTGTCAACGGCACAGAGCCTGAGGTCGGCATCGGCTCGTTCACCGTTTCAGACGGCGATTCGATCGTGGTTTACTACGGCGACCCGTACAATACCGGTATGCAGTACCCGACCGTAAAAACCGACAGGCTTTCGGACGGCAAGCTTACTTTCACAAGCCTTGACACCGTTTACGACGAAAACTGGAACGCCGAAACAAAAGAGGTCACTATCACCGGCTACACCCTCATCTGGGGTTGGGGCGACGGTCAGACGATGGAAATCACACCCGACGAAAACGGTATCTGCACGATTCCCGATGTGGTTCTCACCGACGGCGAACACAGTGTTCAGATTGTCAGAACCGACAGTGCGACCGGACTTCCGACCGTTTTACGGTTCGCACCCGATTATACGGTGAAAGTCAACGAGCCGACAAGCTTCTTTGCCAAAATCTTCTCCTTCTTCCAAAAGATCTTCAATGCCATCAAAAAGCTTCTGGGTATTGTTGACCGATAAAAAATGAAGTCCCGAGGTTCGCTTCGGGACTTCTTTTTGCTGTACGATACGGAAAAAGTGGGACTTTGTTCGCCTTTGTTCAGCCTTTGTTCCGGACTTTGTTCACCCTGAAAACCCTTTATTTATAAGGGTTTACGGCACTTTTTAAGGTCAAGTGAACAAAGTGAACATAAATTTGGAAAAGTCCGATGAGAACTTCAAAAATAATTATAGAAAACTTTGTTCACTTTGTTCTTTGTTCCTGTTGTGCTATCGCCGGACAACTATACCGGACACCGCTGTTTGTAAACGCATAGCTTTTCATCTTGGCGGGCATGCCGATGCCGCCGAAAAACAAGCACCGCTTCCCCTTTCTCGTTGCCGCAGTTCCGGCTTGCAATTTTACCACTTTCCATATCGATTGTTCTGCGTTTCCTTCATAGCGGCTTGAAAATAGAATCCCATTCAAAAACGCCGAGAACAGCCTTTTCGTTATTATCCCGAAAAAGTACGGCAAGATATTTTTGTCTAATATAATACACAAAGTGCGGCAGCCTCTTTACAGAGACTGCCGCATAATTTGCAGCTATATCAGCTTTATCAGTTTGACGACCGGATCAGGTCAGATCCTTGATTTCTCCGCCCCAGAATACCATATCTTCGCAGCAAGCGATTCTCTTGCGGAAGATCTTCGAGAACAGAGTATAGATGAATCTTACGATCTTTGACCAAAGGGTGTCGTTGTGGCACATGCATTCACATTCGCCATCATAATCCCTGTCGCAGGCGTCGCACTTGCCGTCGCCGTCCGTGTCAAGATGTCCTCTTGCAGGAATTTCTTTCTGTTCCTTGACAACTTTACCGCAGACATCGCAGTATTCACCGCTTGTCTTACCGGCTTCATCACAAGTCGGTTCAACGCCCGGAATCGCTACGATATGGTGTCCGACGAGCGGAAGCTCTCTTGTATGGGTTTCGCCGCAGCGGTCACAGGTACGGGTCTCTTTGCCCTTTTCGATGCAGGTCGAATTCTTCGTTCTGACCCATGCGCCCCAGTTGTGACCGAGCTTGGCAACAGCTTCTGTTACAGAAGTGCCGCAAAGGTCACAAGTACCGGTCTTTTCGCCTTCGGCGATGCAGGTCGGAGCCTTGGTTTCGGTCCAGCCTGATACGCTGTGAGCAAGCTTCGGAATTTCAACACCGTCAGCGTCATATTCGGGTCTTGCCGTTGTGGCACCGCAGTATGCGCAGTGATGTGACTTCCAGCCGGAGTGAGCGCAGGTGGCTTCGATGTCGATTGTCCAACCGGCTTCATATTCGTGGTTGCCCTTTGCACATTCGGCAAGGTGGCTTACATAGCCGTTGACTTCATCAACAAGAGCGTCGATGTCGTCCTGCTTGTCAGCACGGGTAGCATTCGGGTCGTTCTTGATGTCGTTGATGATGTCCTTGATTTCGTCAATACGGTTGGCAACGTCGGTCGGAACGTCAACAACTGCGTCAGCGTCGTCATATTTGCCGAGAGCCTCGTCAATAGCCGTGAAGTCGGGCTTGAGTGCGCCGGCGGCTGCGTCAAGAGCGTCCTTGAGAGCCGATGCCGCAGCATCAACAGTTGCCTGTTCGGAATCGATAAGGTTGTCCGCAACAGCGTTGTCGGTAAGAGCCGCATTCAGAGCGTCGATAGCGTCCTGAGTGAGGTCGCCGCTTGCAATAGCGTCATTGATATCGGATACGAGCTTGTCGTACTCGGTGTAGTCTGCTCTCGGTGCAGTTTCGGTGTAGGTATGAGCGGCGTCACGCTTACAAGTGTAGGTATAGTAACCGTCAACCCATGCACCGTCAACAACTGTCGGGCGGGTCAGAACACCGTCACCGTAGTCATGGCCGAGTGCTTCTACCGTAACGTCTGTTACTTCTGTTGTAAATGCTGCATCACTGAAGTTCTTTCCGCAATCCGGACATGCCCAATACTCAATTGTTCCGGCTGTGTCACAGGTCGCTGCTTCTGCCTCGTGATGTACTGCATTCTTATGGTTGAG
>CAMAZY010000063.1 GCA_945863885.1 uncultured Clostridia bacterium | reverse complement strand
CTATGACCCTCTGCTTGTAAGGCAGATGCTCTCCCAGCTGAGCTATGCTCCCGAACGGCTTGCAATATCTTGCAGCGACTTTGATATTATAACAACAACAAACCGAAAAGTCAAGCTATTTGCTCATATTTTTTAAAAAAACGGGAATTTTTCCGAATTGTCTCTTGCTGCCTCCATGAACTCCCAATCACCGTCTTCGGGAGTCGGAAAATACAGCGTTACAACAGTCATGACGATGATCATCAGACTGATCAGTTTTCTGATAAAATACAGCTGATCACTAATTAAATCCATACCCAACCCCCCTGTATGTTATTATTATAGTATACTATCATGCGCTTGTTGTCAATATTGTATTAACAAAGTATGAAATTATGCCCGAAAGTGTGAAGCTCCCGGGCATAAAAACTCTTTAAAATGACGGTTTGTATTTATCAAAGGACGTTAATTTCAGCATTCTGCCTGACGTGACGATCCAGTTGCCGTTTTTATAAATCACTTTATGCTGTTCAGGAGCAGCGTACTCAAAACCGTCGCCCCAATCATAGTATTCACGATAGGTAATCGTGCAGCTCTTATCCTTCAGATCACTCACTGTTATTGTCCAACCCTCAGGACCCATATCGCCCCAAGGCCCTTGGTTCGTATAAAGTTTGCCGTTCCTTTCGGCATACATATAAAGATATTCTCCGTAAACTTCTTTGCTGCAATATTTTTCAAGATAATTCTTCATGGCCGCCATAGACGAGAACTTTCTTACTCTGTAATAAGTTTGCCCGTTAATTGATATTTTATCTTTCTCTTTGTACACGTCTGCTCCGAAACCGGTGGCATAATCATACATCACATCGGCAATTACCATCAGTCTTTTCGCAAAGTATGTCTTGGTCGGTCTTGTTGACAGGTAAGCGGTCTTATACTTTCCGAGGGTGTGCTTGCCATCCGTCGTTTTGTACGCTCTGACCGCATAATAATAATTGGTCGAGGAGTTGAGCGACTTGTCGGTGTAGGTGTTCGTTCCCTTGACAACGGCGATCTTTTTGTACGTTCCGCTCTTTCCGCTTTCACTTCTGTACACCACATAGCCGGTAATACCGTTCAGGCTTGTCCATGCCAGCTTCAGCTGTCTTGACTTTCCGTCGGTCGTGATGACTATCTTTTCAATGTCAAGTGAAAGCTGCGTCCTTACGGCGATTCTTGACGAAATCGGACCGTAGTAATTGGTGCCGTTGACGTTCTTATAGCCCTTTACGACAAAGCAGTAAGTCGTGTACGGCTTGAGCGATTTTACGGTGTAGGTGTTTGCGGTCGTGTTAGCGATTCTTCTGTACTTTTTCGTTGTCGGGCTGTAGGCATACACCGCATACTTCTGTGCGCCGCTCGCCTTGTTCCAGATGAGCGTAATGCTGTTTGTCGTGGTCTTCGAAGCCTTTAAGCCCGTCACCTTAGCAGGTGCCGTGACAGCCGCTTGTGCGGTTACGGCGAAATTGCCCAAAACCGGCGAAACGCTGTTGAGACAGCCGGCAAGCATAAGCAAAGCCAGCGCAAAGGTGAAGATTCGTTTGAGTGTTTTGTTCATGACTGTTCCCTCCGATTTAATTGATTATTAAATACCATAAAATTTTACATGATTTGTCTTTAAAAAGCAAGCGAAACAGGAAATTTGTTCCCAGTGATATGTTACAGAGGATAAAAAAACAGAGACGAATGAAAATCCTGTGTTGCCGCTCAATTGCAAAACAGACAGGATTTTCCATTCGTCATGAAAACAGTAGGCATAAAGCATAGTATCGTCAAATACTAATGCATTATTCTGAAAAATATGGTGTCAAAACTTTTCATATTGACTATCTCATACAATATTTCTATCGATCCGCTTAAACTGAGGCGTCAGTATTGGAGGTATCAGCATCAGGCTCCGACATAAGATACTCGTATTTCGAAACCATTGCTTCAAAATCTGTGTTTTGAACACTATCTCCAATTGCGAATATTTCTTCTTTTCCGATAGACACCATGTATGTGTTTATCTCTCTTGCTTATCGTGTCGCATTTGCATACCAAATAAATGCCATAGTATTTGACACACGGTCATTTTTTCTTTCGGACAATTTAATAAGTATTTGACTCTTGATATATCCGGTTTCATACACACAAGCCTTGAAAACACACCGTTAACTTGCCAAGGCTCCGGTCCTTCATAATATACCGGTTTAAGTTCAGTTGTAATCTCATATCGTTCTCCTTATTACCTGTTTTTTCTTAACTTCTTTTAGATTTTCCCTTGTTTCCGACTTGTTCTCGAATCATATTTCCCCATAAAAGGGGCTGCTGAGATAACTTGCAGACAATCAGCCCACCTTAAGTTTTTCAGCGAGCACGGCAAAGATTGAAGTAAGCCATTTCATCAAGGAAACCAAAAGCGAACGCAAGCGCTGACCTTTGCCCTGCGGCCTCTCGATTTCCTCATTTGCTTCCCAGTTCTCGTTATGACAATTGTCCTCAGTCATCGGTTCAAAGGTCTGATTCTCATAGTCGAAAACGATGAACTGCGTCCATTCAAAATCACTCGTTTCAAGCTGTCTGTCGGAATCCATAACAGTAAGAAGCAAATCTCTTTCCAGCTTCGAATAAAATCCGTGAGAACAGCCTTTAATAAACCATGTGTAGTCCGGGAAAAGGCAGGTCGAAGCGTCAATCTGCTTATCAGGAGAAATGTACTTGCCAAACCCTTCCGCCTGCCTTTGAGCGATATACTCATCAGAAAGGGTGTTATAAACCGTCGATGTTGTCGCACCGAAAGACGAATTCTTCGCCGAGACGTACTGGTCACCTAAAATGCTTCCGTCTTTCAGTAACGGAACCATCTGTGTACCGTATTTAGCGATGATGCAAAGATTAGTCGAATTACCGTTTTCATCGGGAACCTTTGTCGATTTTAAAATCTCGTCAACATTCTTTTTAATTGTTTCGTTGTAAACCGTAATCTTTTCGATCAGACCGGCATATTCCTGTCTCTTTTCGCTTCCTTCTTCGCCGAAAACATAGACGAGAGCCTCGTCAAAGTCTTCCGTCGATACAAGAGCCCAATAACAAGGCATGGTTAAAAACGTTGAAGTCGCCAAAGCGGAAATAATTCCGTATTCAATCTTATCATAAACTGTCTTGCGTGCAACAGCGGACAGTTTATCAAGAACGCCGGTATTTGCGAGCAGTTCTATTGTCGAAGTAACAAGCGGACTTACGGAAAAATCATCTTCAAATACTTCGATGTCCGAAATAAGTCTCACAACCGAGTTGCCGTCAATTCCGAAGTCACCGCTCAAAATTCCGCTCAAAAAGTCAGCTCCGTTCGAAGTCGCCACATCAATAGCGATGCCTTTGATGCTATCGCTTCCGTACTTTTGAATGTATGCAAGAACAACATTCGAACCGAGACATTTACAGTCAAGAGAGACCTTGCTGTGGCCAGTCGCCGTTTTTACACCCTCAATATAGTTGTGAAGTTCATCGGCAAGCGCAATCGGATCGAGACGCCAGTCGTAGTTAAACTCATACGACTTTTCACTGTACTTACCGTTGGCATCGCAAAGATTATGGGTCATCTCCCACTGATTTCCCATAGCTGCAGCCTTGCCGATACCGGAATCGGAGCCTTCGGGAACATTCCCGTTTTTATCAAGCATAATCGGTGTGAACATTTCACTGATTTCTTTTTCAACCGCTTCGTAATAATGATCCCATTTATTGAACGCAATACCCTCGAGAATAAACGGCATCAGAATATTAAAAGCAGCCTCCGTTATTCTGTTATCATCACCGTCATCATCACTGTCAAAAAGCCCGAAAACATCATCAATACGGAAATGTTGCGTATCATTATCATAATAAATGTCGTTACTGTCACCGCCGATGTAAATAATCGGATCGTCACAAGTGACAGTCGGTTCCGTATCAAAGGCAAAAGCAACATAAGAAGTTGAGAAAATAAGGCAAAAAGCAAGAACAACCGATAACAATCTCTTCATTTCAGACACTCCTTCAAAAAAAATTAAAATTATTCACAATCTGATCACTTTTCTATATTATAACATAAAAAGGAAATTTTTCAAGTATTTTCAAGAAATGTCACAAAACAAACATTTTTAAAAGCACTGACAAACAAAAAATCCGCCCAAACGGACGGATTGAATTGATGTACCTTCAAAACTGAACAAAGGAAGAAAATGGTGAGGTGTTGTAGAACCAAGAAACATGGTCAAGCAATCGACCTATTAGTACTGCCTGGCTGA
>CAMAZY010000062.1 GCA_945863885.1 uncultured Clostridia bacterium | reverse complement strand
AAAGGTAAAGATATAGAAGATGTTATCTCCAAAAAGTACAGACTGACTGTCAGACCGCTAAACTAAAATTTACCGCTCAGCTCACGGCTCGGGCTGTCGGGTAGAAGTATAGCACTCTCTGACCCGGGATTGGAGTCGCCACGCGACCGACAAACTAAAAGTTACCGCATGAATAAAGGAATGGTCACAAAGATGAAAACAGAAAATCTTACCCCCTCGTCGCCGATCGCGGTTTTCGATTCGGGAATGGGCGGCGTAAGCGTACTCAGACAGCTATATAAAATCATGCCGAATGAGGATTACCTCTATTTCGGCGACAGTAAAAATGCCCCCTACGGCACGAAAACGACCGAGGAGATTTTGCGCCTGACGACGGAAAACTTCGAATATCTTCTCTCCCGGGGAGTGAAAGCGGTCGTACTTGCCTGCAACACGGCAACAAGTGCCGCCGCCGCTTCTTTACGGGCGAAATATCCCTCGTTCCCGATTATCGGACTCGAGCCTGCACTGAAGCCTGCTGTGCTTTCGGCGGAATATCCGACCGTTGTCGTGATGGCGACGCCGCTGACCTTACGGGAAAAGAAATTCGAAACGCTTCTTGCCCGTTTCCGGGACGAAGCGAAAATCATCAAACTCCCCGCGCCGAGGCTTGTCGAATTTGTCGAAGCGGACAAGCTCGGCACACCGGAAATACAAGACTACATTGAAACCCTCTTTGCGCCTTTTGATAAGGAGCAGATCGACTTTGTTGTTCTCGGCTGTACGCACTTTCCGTTTTGTAAAAAGGATATTGCCACGGTACTCGGCGATAAAGTCCGCTTCTTTGACGGCGGCGAGGGTGCGGCAAGACAGACCATGCATCTGCTGTCCGACGCCGGAATGCTCAATCCCCGGACGGAAAACGGACAGATACTTTTTGAAAACAGCGACGAAAAGCATATTGCGTTTTCGAAGAAGCTGTTTTCGTATGATATTTAACTCTTTTATGAGAGGGTATACCCTTTGCGGTAATAGGTGAAGAACGAAAAACTTCATACGAAAGGCAAAGGTGATTTGATGAACGAAAATGCATTTGATTCTGATTTTTTAAGCGACATCGAGACGGAGGAAATGCTTGACAGCTTTATTGAGTTAATTCGTGATGACATTGAAAAAGATGAAAACAGGCTGTCAATTATCAATCCGCTCAGAGTCGGACAGCTGCTTGATTCCTATAAGCTTCTGCGTAATCTTCTGAAAGATACTGAAGCGGTGGTGACATGGAATTTGTACGAACCGTTCAAAAGCATGGGGGCTGTCAGAGTTAACGGCCCGGAGATGGTGTTTCTTAACTCATCGTTGTTTGCTAAGGCGATTGAAGCGGCTTCGAATGTTGAGATTTATCCGAAAACCGACGGTACGGTTCAAATGAATCTGACCTTTCACGGGCTGATGCAGGCGGTTGCTTTTGACAAACAGTAGAATGTGAAACGTAGCGATTCAATAATTGAATTCAGGAAATGTTTATTTCTTTGGAGGTATTATTATGTTTGAATTTTTAATTGCATTATTCGGAGGAGCATATTACGGAGGTAAGTATCTTGATGATTATTCAAAGAATAAATCATATGAAAGAAAAAAGAATGTACGTGATGCTAAGTTGGAAGATATCAAAACTAAATACGAAGCGAGCTATTATATAAGAAGCTGGGCATTAGAGTATATTCAGTCAGGAGAACATTTCGATGAGATTTGCGAAATGTTCGAAGAAGATATAAAGTATGCATTAGGTGTAGATGATTGGAAAAATAAACTTGAAATTCCACACGGGTATCGTGTGAATCACGAGTTTTTATATCCTGAGTTGCACGGATATTGGATATATCATCTTTTGCTGGCAAGTAAAGGAAAAATGGATTTCTGGACGATTTGTCATGGACTTGATATAGGCGGACAAGATATTAAATATATGAATGTAAGATTTGCAGAACGTATAGAATATCAACTCCATAAAGCCGGAGCAAATGATATAGAATTAGCCTTGGAACTTGAAACTACCTGTGGTAAATCAAGGACGCCATACGAACCGTGTAGAGGTCATATAAAAATAGAATCATTATGTGTTTTGCCAACATGTAAAATGTGGTAGATTGTAAATATTCCGGCATCACCCGTGCCGGTCATCTTCAGTCGGCTACGGTCGGCGCTACGGCGGAGATTTTTATCCGGAAGCTTGACGGAGAACTCAGCCGGGTCTACGACGAAGAAACCGGACTGAATATAGTTGAGGTGTAACATGAAAATTCAGGAAGAGTTAAAAGCCTATCTTTTAAACGAGGGTGCGTCTGACGTCGGGTTTTGCAAAATCGACGACGGCGACTTCGGCGAATGCCGCTATGCGGTCAGTATCGTTGTGCGGCTTTCGAATGCGATTATCGACGAAATCGGCGCCGAGCCGACGCACACCTATTTCAACCATTACCGCTCGGTCAATGCGTTTATCGACTCGCTTCTTTTAAAAGCCGGAATGTTTTTGCAAAAGGCGGGATACAAATATATAACGGTCGCCGCTTCCCAAAGCATCAACAAAGACGGCTGGAACTATAACGGGCGGTACTCCCATAAAAAGACCGCAACGCTTTCGGGGCTTGGCACCATCGGCAAAAGTTCGCTGTTTATCCATAAGGATTTTGGCACGTCCGTCCGTCTCGGAACGGTTTTCACGGACTGTCCGTTTGATGTTGCCGATGTCAAGCCGATTTCCATCTGCGGTTCGTGCAGCAAATGCGTCAAAGCGTGTCCGTCGGGTGCCATCAAGGGCACGGAATGGACAATCGACAGTCAGCGGGACGATATGTTTGACCCTGAAAAGTGCAGTCAATACATGAAAACCCATTTTCAGAAAATCGGCAGGGGAGCCGTCTGCGGCATCTGTATCAAGGTTTGTCCGCACCATTCGGACTGAAAGAGAACAATTTATTTCGGAGGTATAGTTATGATGAACAGCTTTTTTTACGAACAACCGGTCAAAATTCATTTCGGCTGGGAAAAACTCAACGAGCTTGAAAGTGTTCTTGACGAAATTGGAGCGCAAAAGTGCATTATTGTATGCAGTAAATCGTCACGAGAGAGAGCCGAACGGCTGATGCACGACAGCGAACGCATCTGCGGTATATTTTCGGATATCCGCCCGAATCCGCTTCTTTCAGGTGCCGCCGAAACGGCAGAGCTTATCAAAAAGCACGGTGCCGACACGGTGATTGCCTTAGGCGGCGGAAGTGCCATCGACTCGGCGAAATACTCGGCGGCCTGCGCGTTCAGCGAGCACACCGCCTATGAGCACTTTCTTGACGGCATTCCGCTTCCCGAAAAGGGCGCAAAGCTGATTGCGATTCCGACAACGGCGGGTACCGGCTCGGAGGTCACGAAGGTTTCGGTCATCAGCCACGAAAACGAAAAGAGAAGCATACACAATCCCGTTTTCATGCCCGACGTCTGTATCGTTGACCCGGCGCTTACGATGAGCGTGCCGCAAAAAACAACGATGATTACGGGACTTGATGCGTTTACGCACGCAATTGAAGCGTATTGGAGTCGTAATCATCAGCCGATTACCGACCTTTACGCAGTGGAGAGTATCCGAATCATTTTAGGGAATCTTGAAAAGTCATACGAGGTGGGGGACAAAGAGTCAAGAACCAATATGGCGTACGGTTCTCTTCTTGCCGGTCTTGCTTTCTCGGCGGCGAAAACGGCGGCAAGCCACGCTTGCTCGTTCCCGATTTCGGCGTATTATCATCTGCCCCACGGCGAAGCGTGCGCCTTTACGCTCGATTCGCTGATCCGGATCAATGCCGACGAACGGCTTGAAGCTCTTGCCAAAGCGGTCGGCTTTGAAAGTACCGACGCACTCGCTGACGAAATCAATCGGCTCAAACGCCTTTCTGGCCTTGCGATGAAGCTTTCGGACGTCAGCGACAGCTTTGACGTTGACCTTGTTTCAAAAGAAAGTGCCGTGCACCCGCTGATGGCGAACAACCCCGTCAGCCTTTCGGCGGAGGACCTGAAAAAGATGTTTGAGGCGCTCAGATAAACAGGAAAGACGGTTAATAGTACCTGTTTGGAATATGTATTGTCGTAGAGGGCGCATTGTGCGTCCTCTTGTTTGATTTTGGGTACGGCTTGCTGTGCAGATGAATTTTAGTTTAGCAGTGTAAACTCGGCTCCACCTTTGGGTTATTCCCCTGTCAGGGGAAATGTCTGCGTTAGCAGACAAAAGGGTGCCTGTTTCCGGAGGAAAAGCTGTCACGAAGTGACTGAGAGGGTTACTCACTTTCTGTCAGCACTCGGTAAAATTTCGGCTTGCTTGTTTAACGGTTAGCTTGTACTTTTTGAAAATAACTTGTTCTATATCTCTACCTTTGCGCTAATGCCGCGCGGGCACATACTTTCTGACCGAA
>CAMAZY010000061.1 GCA_945863885.1 uncultured Clostridia bacterium | reverse complement strand
CAAAGGTGCGATTAACACTTAGTGTTTTCCTGTTTCAGAGCACTGTGCCTGACCCGTTGGAACACCGCCGACAGCACTGACTGACTAAAGCGGTTTCGACCCGCAGTTTTTTCTTCGCCCCTTAAGGGCGAGAAAAAACTCGGCTGAGAAACTGCGTACCAAAAGCGTTCTTTGCATACTTTCTGACGCGCCTGTCAGAAAGTATGTGCCCGCGCGGCATTAGCGCAAAGGTAAAAGAGTAGAACATGTTAAAGCAGAGAAGTACAGACCAACTGTTAGATAGCTAACTTAAAAATAGCCGGGTGCTGACGGTCAGCGAGGAACCCCTCAGTCACTTCGTGACATCTCCCCTTTCAGGAGAGAACCCTCTTGTTGCTGACTTGATAAAAGATTTTTCTCCCCTGAAAGGGGAGATGTCGCAAGGCGACAGAGGGGTCTTACACCGCTAAACTAAAAATTAACTGCGAATCAGAATTCATTTATGAGAATATAACGGCTCGAGCTGACAAAAATATAGGCAAAAGGAGGAGTCAGAATGATTAAGGGAATCAACAGACAGGTTGTCGAAGTCAACGACACAGGCAGCGATTATTTTGAAAAAATCATGTTTTTTGTCAAGCCGGAATATGCAAGCATCAGCGAGGGGAAAATCCGGGAACGGGCAGGGCTGATTGCCTCGAAAACAACGGCCGCTCCGCCAAGCAAAATCAAACGCAGCCGGTTTTCCGATTTTCCGAAATATGCGATTGCATTCACCGTCGGTGTGATTTGCGCCGTAGCGGTCATGTACTTTTTGAATTTCTGAGGGTTAAAACAAACCGCAGACAAACGCTGCTGCCGCCGCTGCAAGCGCAACGACAATCAGCGGAAGATTGCAATAGGCAAGGGTTACCGCCACCGCCGTTCCGACCGCCGCCGTCAGGATTTCTCCCGTTGAATAAAAGATTTCGGGGATTGTCATGGCGGCAAGCACCGTGAACGGAATGTAGTAAAGAAACGAGCGGAAAAAGCGGGATTTGATTTTCTTTCGGAAAAGCGTGAACGGAATCATTCGTATCAGATAGGTTATGAGCGCCATCACGAAAATATACAAGGCAACTTTCATTGTACCGCCTCCGTTTCCGTGATTCCGGCATTTTCGGGCCCGGTTTCGTCTTCCTCGTCCTTGACAGGGAAAATCAGGGCGACCACCGCAGAAGCGGCGACGGCGCTGATGATAACGGCAAAGCCGCCCGAAACAAAGGTCAGAACGTATTTGAAAAGAATCGAAAAAAGAGAAGCGACTGTAACGGCAAGCAGGACGCTTTTTTCTTTTTTGGCCGCCGGCACAATAACGGCAAGAAACATTCCGTAAAGCACGATGCCCATGGCATCCGTGACGCTTTTCGGAAGCACCTCTCCCGCCGCCGCACCGATCAGCGTACCGCTTGACCAGCCGAGAAACGAAATCAGAATCAGCCCATACATATATTTTGCGGTGATTTTTTCTTTTTGAGAGATCGCTACGGCATAGATTTCGTCCGTGATTCCGTAGGCGACAATCAGCCGTCTTGCCGTGTTGAACGAGCCGTCAAGCTTTTGGGAAAGCGAGATACCCATAAGGCCGTACCGCATATTGATAACAAATTCGGTCAGTGCCATTTCAAACAGCGAACCGCCGGCGGCGATGATGCCGACGCCTGCCGCCTGACCGGCCGAGGTCAGGTTCGTCACTGAGATTCCGACAGCGGCAAGGATACTCAGCCCTGCTCTTACCGCCATGATACCGAAGCCGAACGACACGGAAAGATACCCGAGCGCAATCGGCAGCCCGTGATAAAGTCCTTTTACAAACGGAGATTTCAAATTGATTACTTCCTTAGTTTTTATATTTATCTCTATATGCGGCAAAAAGCCGCCTGTCAAGTTTATCACTAATAGAACCAAAAGTAAAGAGGCTTAAAAAATTGAAAGCAACGGTCGGTTCACATAAAATATGTCAAAATGCGACCGGAGAAAGCTATATAATGGTAAAATCCGCCCGGAAGCCCACATAAACATAGTCCGATGTCTTTTTATACACTTTCAGGCTTTTTGTCTTATTACCGGATTCTGTTTGAAATCTGAACACACATCGATATCGAATTGTGTTCAAGACGAATCGGTATTTCTGACAAATTGAACAATAATTGTTAATTAAAATTATGATGTTTGTAACAAAATAGCAAAAAAACTTGCTTTTTACTTTCTTGGGTGTTATTATTAGACTGTATAAAAATAATAGGGGGAATTTTGCTTTCCCGAATCAATAAAACAGACAGGACGGTGCATAAAATGACCACGAAAAAGACAGACGGCGATAATGTCGCTTTGTACTTCTTTAATCAGGGAAAAAACATCAAGTCTTACGAATATCTCGGCTCTCATAAGGCGGAGGGCGAAAGCAATCTCTATTCTTTCCGTGTGTGGGCGCCCCACGCAAAAAGCGTCAGCATCATCGGTGACTTCAACAACTGGGACGTAAACGCCGCACCGATGAAAAAGCTCAACGACGGCGGCGTCTGGGAGGGTTTTGTTTCCGGCGTCAGCGTTTATGATAATTATAAATATCATATCGTCACCGCAGACGGCAGAGAGATCGATAAGGCGGATCCTTACGCGTTCCATTGCGAGACAAGACCCGGAACGGCTTCGAAGTATTACGAGCTTGACGGCTATCAATGGGGCGACTCGGCGTGGCTTAAAAAGAGAAAAGAAACCAACATCTATCAGTCGCCCGTCAACATCTACGAGGTTCACGCCGGCTCGTGGAAAATGCACGACGACGGCAACTTCTATTCCTACCGTGACATGGCAAACGAGCTTGTGCCGTATGTCAAGGAAATGGGCTATACCCATATTGAGCTGATGCCGCTTTCGGAATATCCGTTTGACGGCTCATGGGGCTATCAGGTAACGGGCTACTTTGCCGCAACGTCCCGGTACGGAACACCGCACGATTTTATGTATTTTATTGACGAATGTCATAAGAACGGCATCGGCGTCATTCTCGACTGGGTTCCGGCTCACTTCCCGAGAGACGCGCACGGTCTTTCCGATTTCGACGGCGAGGCGTGCTACGAATATGCCGACCCGAGAAAGGGCGAACATAAACAGTGGGGCACGAAGGTTTTTGACTACGGTAGAAACGAGGTCAGATCCTTCCTGATGAGCTCGGCTGAGTTCTGGCTCCGGAACTATCACATTGACGGTCTTCGTGTTGATGCTGTCGCTTCGATGCTCTATCTTGACTACGACCGCAACGACGGCGAATGGATTGCCAACAAATACGGCGGCAACGAAAACCTTGAAGCGATTGACTTTATTCAGAGTCTGAACAAGCTGATTTTTGCCGATCATCCCGATGTGTTGATGATTGCCGAAGAAAGCACCGCATGGCCGCTTGTTTCAAAGCCCACCGATATCGGCGGTCTCGGCTTCAACTTCAAGTGGAACATGGGCTGGATGAACGACGTTCTTCGGTACTTCTCGATGGACGGTCTTTCAAGAAAGTTCAATCATAATCTTCTGACATTTTCGTTCTTCTATGCGTTTTCCGAAAACTTTGTGCTTCCCGTGTCGCACGATGAGGTTGTTCACGGAAAATGCTCGCTGATCAACAAGATGCCCGGTGACTATGACGAAAAATTCAGCGGTGTGCGTGCGTTCATGGGCTATATGATGGCTCACCCGGGCAAGAAGCTGATGTTCATGGGTCAGGAATTCGGTCAGTTTATCGAATGGAAATACGACCAGGGTCTTGACTGGCTGCTTTTGGGCTACGAAAAGCACCGAAAACTGCAGGACTACAACAAGGCTCTGAATGAGATTTACAAGAAGTACCCCGCTTTGTGGCAGGAAGATTACAGCTGGGACGGCTTTAAGTGGTGTGTCAGCGACGACAATGAAAACTCCGTTCTGGTATTCAGAAGAATTGACAAAAGTCAGAATGAAATCGTCTGCGTCTGCAATTTCACTCCTGTTACAAGAGAAAACTACTCGTTCGGCGTCGAAAAGAAGGGAACATACGAGGTGATCCTCAATTCCGACGACGAAGCGTTCGGCGGAAACGGTGTCGGTACCCACGGAAAGCTGAAAACTAAAAAACAGGCTCTTCACGGCTACGAAAACAGCCTGACGGTTGATGTTGCCGGACTTTCGGTCATCTATCTCAAACACAGCTATAAAGCACCGAGAAAGAAACCGGCGGCAAGCACCAAGAAAAGTGCTGAAATAAAGCCCGTTGAAGTCAAAGCGGAGAAAGCCCCGGTGAAGAAGCCTGCCGAAGCGAAAGCAGAAAAAGCACCGGCGAAGAAACCTGCCGAAGCGAAAGTCGAAAAAGCCCCGGCGAAGAAGCCTGCCGAAGCGAAAGCAGAAAAAGCCCCGGCGAAGAAGCCTGCTGAAGCGAAAGCAGAAAAAGCCCCGGCGAAGAAGCCTGCCGAAGCGAAAGTCGAAA
>CAMAZY010000060.1 GCA_945863885.1 uncultured Clostridia bacterium | reverse complement strand
TCTTATCGCAGAACTGACAGCAGACCTCGGTCGTTTCGTCCTCTGCCATTTCGGAAAGTCCCTGTTTTCCGACACTGATGAGCGCTTTTTCCGTTCTCTCCCTTGAACAGTAGCATTTGTAAGCCGGCTTGCTTTCGTCAAGCACGTCAAGCTCGAAAAGTCCCAAAACTTTCCGGCATATTTCTTCGGGCGTCATACCCTTTTCGATCATGGAAGAGACCGGTTCGATGCCCTCGATGCTCTTTTCAACCATATCGATGGTTTCGTTTGTTGCCGTCGGGAGAAGCTGAACGATAAAGCCGCCCGCCGCCTTGATTGTCAGGTCGGGATTGACAAGAACGCCCAGTGCGCAGACCGTCGGGATCTGCTCGCTTTGGGCAAAGTAGGCGGTGATGTCTTCGGCAATTTCTCCGCTTACAATCGGTGTCTGACCGATATACGGATCCTTGAGTCCGAGATCTTTGACGACCGTAACAAAGCCGTCCGTTCCGACCGCTCCCGCAACATCAAGCTTGCCTTTCGGGTTGAGCGGAAGCTCGACAACGGGATTCTGAACATAGCCTCTGACGTTGCCGTTTGAATCGGACACGGCAAGCACCGTTCCCGCCGGGCCGTTTCCGTTGAGCTTGACGGTCACGCTGTCGTCCTTGCCCTTGAGCGCACTGCCCATCAGGCTTGCGGCGGTCAGAAGCCGCCCGAGCGCCGCACTTGTGACGGCGGAAGTCTTATGAATTTCCGCCGCACGGTTGACGATATCGGTTGTATCCGCCGCCATGACAGTCAGATCTCCCATTTTTGAAATACATCTAATAAGCTTTCCCATTTATTTTTCCTCCGGATATTCAAGCTGTGTTCCCCGCTTGCGGCAAACAAAAAGCGCCCGTTCGCTCGTCTCACACAGCGGTTTATGCGTATCGGCGTCCGTCACCGCAAGAATTTCAAAGTGGAGCGGTTCAAGCCACTGCTTCAGGCTTTCGATGTCATAGCCCCTTTCCGTAAATTCCTCCGTACAGCGGTAATAGGTGTCCGGATCGTTATCGTCCTGTTCGAAGAAATCAAGACAGATGTCCGTCGAACCGTCTTTTTCGTTGTAGGTGTTCTGCCACACACAGTACACCGAATCGAGGTCATATACAAAAGTGTTGTCCGCTAAAACGTTTTTATGCTTATACGGGGTGTTGACGTCGAAAATAAAAAGCCCTTTGTCGTTCATGAAAAGCGACACCCGTTCAAAAATCTTTTTCACGTCCTCTTCCTTTGTGACGTGGTTGATGCTGTCGAGCGTGCAGACGGCGGCATCAATTGTGCCGAACAAATCAAGCTGCTGCATTTTCTGACAAAGGAAGATCGCTTCGCTTGCGGTTTCAAGCTTCTTTTCCTGCGCCACCGAAAGCATATCCTCGGAGGCGTCCACACCGATCACATCGTAGCCCCTTTTCTCGAACAAAAACGACAGCGTGCCCGTTCCGCACGCCATATCAAGCAAAATCCCCTCGCCGACACCGTTGTCGGAAAGGAGACCGCAGATGGAATCACAGATTCTTTCATAGCTTACGTTTTCGGTAAGTGCATCGTAATAATAGGCGAAATCACCGTAGCCGGGCATACGCTCACCCTTTCGGCTGTTCTTTTTTGAACAGCATTTCATAGCCGCCTTTGCCGAACGCCAGGGAACGGTTGACCCGGCTTATGGTGGCGGTGCTTGCTCCGGTCTGCGCAACAATATCGCTGTAAACCTTTTTTTCACTGAGCATTTTGGCTACGACAAGACGCTGCGAAATCGAAGCCAGCTCCATTTTCGTGCAAAGGTCGTCAAACAGCGCTTCACATTCTTCGATTGTTTCGATATTGAGAATTGTCTCAAAAAGATAGTTGATATTTTCATCAACGTTTTTATTGCCCATGACTTTCTCCTTAAATCCATTTCTTATGGTAACCGCTAAAAACTCAAGGCGTTTGGCATAGTGCCCAAATGATGTCGGATTTTAGGCAAAAATCCGTAGGAATACTCTATGTATTTCAAGGATTTGGGGCGACAAAGACGGCATTAGTTGGGAATTATGACGAATGCTGGGATGTATTTAGCGGTTGCCTTATATTTAAAAGCGCACAGTACCCTACTGTGTTCTATTCGAATTTTAACACATTAAACTAAAAAAGTAAACGGTATTTTTAACAAATGGCGAATATCTTTTTCGTTTACAGTGACGATTTTTTCACGAAAAATTGAAAATTATAAAGAAACTGTGTATAATGACTATATTGTGTTAAAAATAAACTTTTAAGGGTGAAAAAAATGAATCTTTTGGCTATCACGCACGCAGGAAGAGTAACCATTACCGTCTTTGTTGTTCTGGCGGTGGTCTTGCTTTTGCTTTATCTCGCCTTAGGCGTCGTATTTTTTCTGATTGCTCTCGGCTCCAAGCGAAGAGAGGATGAAACCGTCCCCAGCAAGGGCAGCCTTTTCGACCGCAACAAGGACAATATCAATCTCAAAAACGGCTATAAATGGTACGACGAAACCTATAAACAAAACGTCACGATCGAATCAAGAAAAGGCAAGACGCTTCACGCCGTCGAATTCCGCAATCCGTCCAACAGCAACGTCTGGGTCATCTGTATCCACGGCTGGACAAACGTCAAGCGTGAAATGTCAAGCTACGCCATGGAGCATTACAGACGAGGCTTCAACGTGCTGATTCCCGACCTTCGGGGTCACGGCGACAGCGAAAGCAAGTTCGTTTCGATGGGCTGGCTTGACCGGCTTGATATCGTCGATTGGGCCACCAGCATCGTCAAAGAAAACCCGAAAGCCAGAATCATTCTTCACGGCGTTTCCATGGGTGGTGCAACAACCATGATGACAACGGGCGAAAAGCTGCCCGAAAATGTCGTTGTCGCAATCGAGGACTGCGGCTTTTCGGGTGTCAAGGATATTTTCACCGATCAGGCGATCCGGAAATATCATCTTCCGCCGAAGCTTGTCATTCCCCCCGCAAGCTTTGTCAATAAAGTTTTAAACGGCTTTTTCTTCGGTCAGGCGTCAACCGTAAAGCAGCTTGAAAAGTCCGTCACGCCGACACTTTTCATTCACGGAGACAAGGACGACTTTGTTCTTCCCGAAAATCTTGATAAGGTTTATAATGCCTGCGCCGCAAAAAAGGAAAAATACATATTCAAGGGCGCCGAACACGCCGTTTCTAACCTTTGGTTCCACGAGGAATACTGGGAAGTTGTTGACGCTTTCCTCGACAAGTATTTCTATCCGGCGGTTGCACAGATGAAATAAGATTCTTTCCGAAAGGAGACCTGCTATTCCTCGCAGGGACAACATACATGAAACGAACCATTTCCCTTCTTGCCGTTCTGCTCGTCCTGTTAAGCCTTTCCGGCTGCGGCGGCAAGCGAGACGGCAACACGATTGATATTTCCGGAGCCAACGTGCCCGTCGGTGTTTATACCTACTATCTCGACAAGGTCATGTCCGATCCGAAAGCGTATTCGGCGAAAGCGGGCGACGAAGCCTCCATCAAAAACGCCGCTTTGACCGAGTGCAAAAACTACACGGCACTGCTGAGCCTTCTCGACAGCAACGGCATGGTAATCGAATACCGTCTGAAAACCGAGGTAGCCGAAAACACCGAAAAGATCTGGAGCCTGTTTTCGGCTTATTACACGAAAATCGGCGTCAGCAAACAGGACATCAATAAAATCATGACCTATGAAGCCGGAAAAGAACAGCTTGTGCTTGCGCTTTACGGCGAGGGTAGCAAAAACGAGGTCAGCGAGGACGACCTGAAGCAAAAATTTGTCGAGCTTTACATCGGCTTCAAGGGTTTTGAGTGTAAACTTGTAAAAGAAAACGCCAACGGTGAAACCGTCAGCATGACCGAAGAAGAAAAGCAGGAAACCGAAACACAGCTTCGCAAGTACGCCGACGAAATTGACAAGGGTGCGGACATTGATGCGGTTTACGCAAAATACTGCAAAAGCAGGGGGCTTGTTGCCACGGAAGCGCTCGAGGTCAACATCACCAAAGAAAACGACCCGATGTATGACGACGACTTCTTTTCGAAGATGTCCACCATCAGCCACGGCAGAGCCGCCATTGTCAAAACCGGCTCAAGCATTTACGTTGTGCAGCGCTGTACAATTGCCACCTCGGACGAGGACGCCTTTGCGGTTTACCGGACGGACGTACTAAACGAGATGAGGATGCCGGAGGTTGAAAAGAAAATCACCAAAACAGCGGCAGGTTATACCGTCACCGCCGACGAAAACGAGCTTCACAAAATATACCTGAGATTGTCCGGAGTGAAAGTCCCGGCGGTAAGCGAAACAGCTGTCGTGCAAAGCGAAACAAAGGCTGAATAAGCTCTGCTGAAAAAGCTGACGGGACTGCAAGCTGCAGTTCCGTCAGACTGTCTATCAATGCGCTCGAATTATATAAGCAAATTTTAATTTGTCGGTCGCATGGCGACGACAATGCCGGGGTACACTGTGTTTAATTGAAAGCTGGGTGCCCGAGCCATGAGCCGAGCAGTAAATTTTAGTTTATCTGTCTGGCAGTCAGTCTGTACTTTTTGGAGATAACATCTTCTATATCTTTACCTTTGCGCTA
>CAMAZY010000059.1 GCA_945863885.1 uncultured Clostridia bacterium | reverse complement strand
CCCATGAAAGGGGAGATGTCGCAAGGCGACAGAGGGGTCTTACACCGCTAAACTATAATTTACCGTTCAGCTTACGGCTCGGGCTGTCGGGTAGAAGTATAGCACTCTCTGACCCGGGATTGGAGTCGCCACGCGACCGACAAACTAAAATTTACCGATATAATAAATGCCTTTAATACAAAATCCTGATGAAATAAAAAGGTTGTGCTTCCTATGCAGCTTTACGAAAACCATATAACCGAAAAAGAGCAGGCACTGCTTTTGTCTGTCGATACGGGCGAGTTTGACGCTGTCGCCTCGATTGACGAACTCGAACAGTTGGCCTATACCGCCGGTGCCGAGGTCATCGGTAAGGTGATTCAGAAACGGGAAACCCCCGAGGCGGCCACCTTTTTAGGCTACGGAAAAATCGCCGAGGTGATCGCCTTTTGTCAGGCGAACACGGTTGATATCCTCATTTTTGACAGTGAGCTGACCCCGTCTCAGCAGCGGAACATCGAAAAACTGACCGATGTCAGAGTCATTGACCGCACGATGCTGATACTCGATATTTTCGCTCTTCGTGCACGAACAAACGAAGGCAAGCTTCAGGTCGAACTGGCTCAGCTGAAGTATTCTTTGCCCCGTCTTTCGGGAAAGGGTACTGAGCTGTCACGGCTTGGCGGCGGAATCGGTACAAGAGGACCCGGCGAAACGAAGCTTGAAAGCGATAAGCGGCATATCCGCCGCCGGATTCAGAAGCTTGAAAATGACCTTGCCGAGCTTGAAAAACGCCGTGACCGGCTAAGACACCGAAGACGGAAGAACGGTGTCGAAACCGTCGCCATCGTCGGGTACACCAACGCCGGAAAGTCCACGCTGATGAATATGCTGACGAATGCCGGTGTGCTTGCCGAGGATAAGCTGTTTGCGACGCTTGACCCAACGTCCCGTGCCCTGACGCTTCCCGACGGACGCAAGGTCATGCTGATTGATACGGTTGGTCTTATCCGGCGGCTTCCGCATAAGCTTGTCGAAGCGTTCAAGTCTACCTTGGAGGAAGCGGCGGAAGCTTCCGTGATTCTCAACGTCTGCGATGCGTCAGACGAGCACGCAAACGAGCATCTGGATGTGACGAAGAACCTCTTGGAAGAACTCGGCTGCGCCGGCATTCCCGTCATCTCCGTGATGAATAAATGCGATAAGGTCGGCGATATTTATGCGATGCCGACGTTCGGAAAAACCGTTCTGATTTCCGCCCTTGAGGGCAGAGGGCTTGACACGCTTCTTGACGCTGTTGTCAAAGAGCTTCCGCCGACAAGGCGCAAGGTGAAGCTTCTCGTGCCGTTTAAAGACGGTGCGCTTGCCGCACGGGTACGAAAAGAGGGAGCGGTAGACACCGAAGAATACCGCCCCGACGGGTTATATATGGAGGCGACGGTTCCGTTGTCGCTTCTTGACGAAATGAAAGATTTTATGGTTGACTGACCGTCGGTTGTGCCGTTGTCAGCTCGCTTTCGTCCGGCATATAAAACGTATGCATAAAGCCGTCAAGCTCGACGCTTGAAATGTCGCCGCCGATGACACAGCCGTCATAAATGAGGATATTTCCCCGGATATTGTCGCTGTTTTCAAGCCCCGGGTAGTTTGTGATTTTATAGGAGCGGAACTTGACCCGTTGTCCCTTGTACTTTTCAAGATCAAGCCCCTGAAGATCCTGAAGCTCGTTGTATTTTTTGTACGTTTCGTCGAATTCTTCGGGAATGACGACCTCTTTGACCTCGACGGCTTCCTCGTCCACCTGCCAGCCGAACTGCGAAAAGAAAGCGATTCTTTCCTCTTCGGTTGAGGCCTTTAAGCAAACGCCGTTTTGCTTGACCGCCGGTCTGTCGTCGCTTTTTTTGACAAAATAGACCGCTCCGAGCGTAACGAGAACAACCGCAAGCATGACGGCGGCGAAGGCTTTCAGCTTCGACGATTTAACGGAAATCACAAACATATATATCACCCATTCCGATTCAAGATAAAAACGTATGCTAATGTATATGCATCAAATAAAGGAAAGATACCATGGATTACATACCTTATAACTCAAGAAACACCCTTCATAAAAGCGTTTACGGCGCTGTGTCCGTCGGCGAAAAAATCACCTTGAAGCTTGTCATGCCCCGTTCGCTCGGTGTGTCGGGTGTTGACCTTGTCATTCACGAGGACGGAAAAGAGGAACTCCGCTACGGCTTTTTCTGGCTTTCGATGCAGGGTGAGGGCGAAGAATGGTGGTGCCTTGATTATATTCCCGAAAAAAGCGGACTGTTTTTTTATCACTTCGATTATCACACCTATTGGGGCACAACGTCTGTTCTGCATTCCGGCAACTGTTTAGGACAGCTCAGCGGCGGAAAATGCGACTGGCAGCTTACGGTGTACGAAAAGGACTTCAAAACGCCCGACTGGCTCAAGGGCGGTCTGATTTATCAGATTTTTCCCGACCGCTTCTTTTCCTCGGGCGACAAGAAAAAGAACGTACCCTCTGACCGGATTCTTCGTTCTGACTGGGGCGGCGAGCCGTACTGGAAGCCGACCGAGCAGGGCAGGGTGCTCAACAACGACTACTTCGGCGGCGACTTAAAAGGAATCGAACAAAAGCTCGATTATCTTGCGTCACTGGGCGTGACGTGTCTCTATCTCAACCCGATTTTCGAAGCGCAGAGCAACCACCGCTACGATACCGCCGATTACAGCCGTATTGACAGCGTTTTAGGCACGGAAAAGGATTTTACCCGTCTTTGCAAAGAAGCGAAGAAACGGGGGATTTCCGTGATTTTAGACGGGGTGTTCAGCCATACGGGCGACGACAGCATCTACTTTAATAAATACGGCCGCTACAACAGTGTCGGGGCGTATCAGTCAACACAGTCACCGTATTACGGCTGGTATAAATTCGAAAACTGGCCCGAAAAATACCGCTCGTGGTGGGGCATCGACATTCTCCCCGAGGTGACGGAGGAAAGCCCCGGTTTTATTGAATTTATCGCCGGTAAAAACGGCATCGCACGAAAGTGGCTGCGGTGCGGGGCAAGAGGCTGGCGGCTTGATGTGGCGGACGAGCTTCCCGACGAATTTCTTGACGCATTCCGCAAAGCGGTCAAGGACGAAAACAGCGACGCCGTCGTTTTAGGCGAGGTCTGGGAGGACGCTTCGAACAAAGCAAGCTACGGAAAGCGCCGCCGCTATCTTCAGGGCGCACAGCTTGACTCGGTGATGAACTATCCGTTCGCCGAAGCGATTATCTCGTTTATCCGAAGTGGAAAAGTCGAGGGCTTCACGGATAAAATCCTCACGATTACGGAAAACTATCCGAAGTGCGTGGTTGACGTGCTGATGAACCATATCGGAACGCATGATACCATGCGGGCGATCACCTGTCTTGTCGGCGACAGCTGCGAATACCGTGACCGCAACTGGCAAAGCAAAACGAAACTTACCGCCGAACAGTACGAAAAGGGCGTGAAGCTTTTGAAGCTGGCTTCGGCGATTCAGTATACACTGCCCGGTGTGCCGTCGCTTTATTACGGCGACGAAGCCGGTATGCAGGGCTATAAAGATCCGTTTAACCGGGTCTGCTACCCGTGGGGGAACGAAAATCGGGAGCTTCTTCGGTGGTACCGCCTGTTGGGCAGTATAAGAAAGCACTGTGACTGTCTGACGGACGGCACGTTCTGCACCGTGTCCGAAATGCTCGGCTGTCTTGCGTATACCCGAAGCGGAGAAAAGGACGAAATCCTGGTAATTATCAACCGCAACGAGCACCCGATTGACTATTATCTGCCCGAAAAATGGCACAGGTCGTCGTCGCTTCTTTCGGGCGAAATGGTAGGGGACAGAGTGAAGCTCGACGCCCTTGATGCGGCGATACTAAAACTGACAAAGGAGAAAGTAAAATGAGTGAATGGACGGAAGTCAAAATTTGTGTCAATGCCGATGACGTGGATAAGGCAGGGGATATTGCAACCATGGTCGTCCCGTACGGCATCTATATCGAGGATTACCGTGACCTTGAACAGCAGGCATGGGAGATCGCCCATATCGACCTGATTGACGAAGAATTGTTGCAAAAGGACAGAAGCAAAGCCTTTGTCCATATCTATATCTCGCCCGAGGAAAATCCGCTTGAAGCGGTGGCTTTCCTGCAGGAGCGTCTTGCAAGTGAGGGTATACAGAACGAAATCGTCACCAATCAGTGCCGCAACGAGGACTGGGAAAACAACTGGAAACAGTATTTTCACCCGATTCCGGTCGGCGAAAAGCTTCTCATCCGCCCGACGTGGGAGGACGAATACGACCCGATGGGCAGAACGGTTTTAAATATCGAGCCGGGACTTGCGTTCGGTACGGGCACGCACGAAACAACAAGACTGTGCCTTGAAACGCTCGAAAAGTACATCACCCCCGAAACCGAGGTGCTCGACGTCGGCTGCGGAAGCGGCATCCTTTCGATTGCGTCGCTCCTTTTAGGCGCCAAAAGTGCAACGGGTGTGGATATTGACGCCCTCGCCGTCAAAACCGCCGAAGAAAACGGCGAAGCGAACGGACTTCACGAGCCTCGGCTTCGGTTTCTTCAGGGCAACCTGACCGACAAGGTCAGCGGAAAATATGACGTGGTGGTTGCGAATATCGTAGCGGATATTATTATCCTTTTCTGCAAGGATGTTGCAAAATTCATGAAAGACGACGCCGTGTTCATCACCTCGGGCATAATAGACACAAGAGAGCAGGACGTTATTGACACTTTCGAAAAATACGGCTTCAAGGTCAAGGCAAGACACACCGAAAAGGGCTGGGTGTGTTTCGAATGCGTAAAATCAGATGGTAGATTTTAGATGTCAGATGTCAGAAAAGGTCGTGGGGAACACGGTGCTTGATTGAAAACTGACAGCCCGAGCCGTGGGATTTTAATGAATAATGAAAAATGAATAATGAATAATTGTGGTCGCGGGGAGACTTGTGCCGATGGGAAGCTTTTCCCCGCAGAAGCGACATTTCCGCAAAGGAAAGATAGTAAATTATAAGCGGTGGGAACCGGTTCGGATTCGGGAAAGCCACGGTAAATTTTAGTTTGTCGCTGGGCGACACCAATCCCGGGGTGCACAGCACTTAATTGAAAGCTGACAGCCCGAGCCGTAAGCTGAGCAATAAATTTTAGTTTATCAGGGTAAAACTCGGCTCCACCTTTGGGGGAGCTGTCACGAAGTGACTGAGGGGGTTAACGGCTAACCTTTAGCACTCGGTAAAATTCAGCTTGTTAGTGTAATGGTTGGCTTGCTCTTTTTGGAGGTAACTTCTTCTATATCTTTACCTTTGCGCTAATGCCGCGCGGGCACATACTTTCTGACCGAAGCGTCAGAAAGTATGCAAAGAACGCTTTTTCGCAACAGGAAAACACTAAGTGGGGTCGCACTGTCGTGTGGAGGGCGGTTTGTTCTCTCTTGTGTTTGCTGTTAAAATTGATTTGCTTTTTTGTTCGCTGACTTCGGGTTGGCAGGTCTAAATATTTTTGCATGAAACTTTAAGTCTTACCAACTAAAAATCATAACCGAACATATTTTTCACTTGCAGACTAAAAGCAATTTTATTGAATAACTCAGACTATCCGTTACCACGTCAGGCACGGAAGAGAACAGACTGTCTGTTATAGCAAAGGTGCGATTAACACTTAGTGATTACCT
>CAMAZY010000058.1 GCA_945863885.1 uncultured Clostridia bacterium | reverse complement strand
CGACCCGGAACGGGCTCGAACCGTCGACCTCTAGCGTGACAGGCTAGCGTTCTAAACCAACTGAACTACCGGGCCGTATATGGTGGGAACAATAGGGCTCGAACCTATGACCCTCTGCTTGTAAGGCAGATGCTCTCCCAGCTGAGCTATGCTCCCGATTGTGCGCCGCTTATTGCGGCGACTTGTATACTATATACTATCAGCCGAATTTTGTCAAGAGATTTTGCAAATTTTTTTGCGTATTTTGGGATATTTATTGATAAAGCGTCAGTTCAAACGGAAATCCTGTTTATTTATCGCTCTCCGCTTTTTTCCATCCTTTTTCATAAAACTCTTGGTATTTTTCGGTCGCTTCGTCCCAGGAGGCGTATTTTTCGTCGCCCCTGTGGTCTGTAACGCCGTATTCGTTTTCGACAAGATACCGGGCAAGATATTCGGAAAACTTCACGGCGCCCGAAGAATTCAGGTGACCTTCGTCAAGAAAATCTTTTTCAAGCGAAATGTCGGTTTTTTCGAGCATTTCTTCCGAACAAAAATCAATCGCATCATATCCGCTTTGCTGACAATACTCGATGATTCCTTTCAGTTCTCTTTGGGACTGAGAATCACGGCAAGACGGTACATTGACAAACAGAACCTTGATATTGTTGCTGTCGAAATACTCGAACAGCATTTTCAGCTCGTTCTTCTGAAACTCGTCCGGTTCAATCGCTTCTTCGCTCCACGGCTCGACAAGGTCGGTACAGTCCTTTATCAAAAAGCAATGCTTGTACATATCGACAGCGCCCTTAAACTGATTGTCCGGTAAAACAAAATCCGTTTCCGTAAGACCCTCAGACCATCTGCTGTGGAAATTCAGAAAACTGATTTTATAAGAAAGATCGTCAAAATCGATCTTTTTACTGCCTTCCGGCTCACCGTAAAATTCATAAGCACGGCGGGCAAAATCAAGCGAAGCATTCTTGATTTTGCGGCTTGCCGAAGAGTCGAAAATATTGCAGTACAGCGTGCGGATTCTTCCCGGGGTACAGCTGTCCATAATCGCAGACTGTCTCAGACCGTGAATGTCAACAACAGCATATTTTACGTCCTGATTCTTTCTCGCATAATCCATAATAGCTGTCGTTGCACCGAACGGCTGGACGTTTGTTGCGATCTGATACATCGTCATTCCGGTCTCTTTATAGGCGGCCGGCGCCACCCATGCGTGGGCGACAACACTGGTTCCGACAAAAATACCGTCAACGGTATTCTTGTCCTCATCCTCAAACGCTTTCAGGGTATTCGACTGATAGGTGCGGGGAAGCGAATACCATTGATTCAGACAAAATACCACAGAAAGCAGAGCGAGCAAAAAAGCGGTGGTCTTTAAAATGCCTTTATATTTCATTGAATCTGCCTTGCGCACCGAACCCGAAGATTCTGCGCCGGTGCGCTTTCCTTTCTAAGAAGTAGCTCGTTGAAAATCAGAATTGCTGATATACAAAATCTGCGGCGTTGAAGGAAGATCCGTATGCGCCGTAAACCAACAGCAGTACAATAGCAGCAATGATAAATACCCAGCGGAAGATAATATTCTGTTCGTCAAGCTTTTCTCTTAGGTGAATGCCCTTTTCCTGCATGATGCCGACGACAAGAAGCACCAGAAGCATAACGAATACAAGAAACAGCTGCTTTTCATTAAGACCGAGCTTCAAAAGCGTTCCGTCGGTAAGAATCCACGGATTAAACTCGCTGAACATGCGCTTAAGCATACGAAGCGAATCCATCAGCGAAGCCGATCTTGAAAAAATTCTGCCGATGCTGACAAGAACAAAGGTTCTTACAATCTGGAAAAACTGCCAGCTGAAGCACTCCGTGTTCACCTTAAGCTTTTCGAGCACTTTTTTGTAAACCGGGTCGAGCAAAATGCTTCCCGTGATAATGACACTGTTCCAAAGACCGTAGGCAACGTATTTCCAGCTTGAGCCGTGCCAGATTCCGACAAGCATAAACGCTATAAAGGAAGCTAAAAAAGTCGGAAGCATTTTTCCGATATAGGTTCCGAAAACCTTTCTTGTCTTCTTGCCCATGTTGGCGAACGCTCTTGAAAGCGACAACGGATAAAAGACATAGTCCCGCATCCATGCGCCCAGCGTGATGTGCCAACGTCTCCAGAATTCCGCAATCGATCTTGCAAAATAGGGACGTTCAAAGTTGGTTGCCATATTGATGCCGTAAATCTGCGCAATACCGCCGATAATATCCATGCCGCCGGAAAAGTCGGAATAAACCTGGAAGCCGTAGGCGACCGAGCCTAAAAAGATAACAAATCCCGCATAATCTCTGTAATTGGTAAAGACCGTATCGGCAAGCATACCGATATATTCAGCGATGACAAGCTTCTTGATAAGACCCCATAAAGCAAGCTCCAGTCCGTGCTTGAACCGAACAGAGTCAAAGCGGTGGCCCTCATAAAGCTGCGGGGCAAGATCCTTGAAGCGGCCGATCGGTCCCTGCGTGATCTGCGGGAAGAAGGACACAAACAAAGCGACCTTCGCAATGTTCTTTTCCGCCTGCGTTTTCCCACGGTAAACGTCGATAATATAGCTTGTCGCCTGAAGCGTATAAAATGAAATACCGAGCGGCAAAGCAAGGTCGATTTTCGGCGCCTTTGCCTTCACGCCGAACAAGCCCAGAATCGAAAAGGTCTGGGAGGACAGGAAGTTGAAATATTTCAGAAAAACAAGAATGGCAAAGCATATCACAAGTCCGCCGGCAAGAATGAGCCGCTTCTTGTGCTGTATCGTGAGCTTATAGGCTTTTTTCTCGTCCCTTGTCAGATCGGGATGTTCGCTCAGATACTTTTTTTGCTTTTGATTGTAGCTGTCAAGCCAGCGGGCAACCGCATAAATACAGACGATCGTGATAATCATGAAATAGCCGGTTGAAATTCCGCCGAAAAAATAAAATACGAAGCTTGCGGCAAGAAGAACCGTCCATCTGTATTTCAGCGGAAAAAGAAAGTACACAACCGTTGAAATCGCCCAAAGCACGGCAAATTCGATCGATAATAGCGTCATATGTGTTTCAGAGCAGCCGAAGCCTGCTCATACCTCCAATATTTTTTCGTCTTGAACCTGAATACGTAAAAGGCCGATTCGACAGAAACGCCCCTTAAAAAGGGGCATTCCTAAAAAGCATATCAGCCTTGAAGCTCTTCAATCAGCTTGCACATAGCGTCAACGCTGTCGAAGTTTTCAGGTTCTAGATCGTCAACACCGACTGTTACGTCAAATTCGGAGTTGATCTCGGCAACAAGAGAAACGATATCGAACGAATCGAGAATTCCGTCACTGACCAGTGCGGTTTCCGTTTCAAAGTCAACCTCCGGGTGAAAATCCTTTAAAATCTGAATAAGCGTCTCTTTCATGATTTACATTCCTTTCATATATAATTGTTCACATATTAAACCGTCCGGTTCAAAACCGAGACGCTCAGCGAGCGTCAGGGACGGTATATTGTTCACATCAATAAGGCTTCTTGAAATGCTCGCACCGGCCTTTTGCGCCCGGACAAGACATTTGATATACAAAGCCACCGCAAGACCCTTTCTCCGGTGATTTTCGGATACAACAAGGTGCCAGAGCATTTGCTGCTTACGGCTTATGGTGTTCATCATAACGGCACTCAGATCCCCGTTGTCGTCAACGACACAGATCAGATCGCCGTTTTCGATCAGCGACTGCACTTCGCATTCCCGGGGCAGCGGGGTGCTCTTTTCGTCGAGCTCTTTTTTCCAAAGAGCGACGACCGCCTTCGGGTCGACACCGGTCGTCACCGCATGGTAACCCTCACGGAAATCAACGTCCTCAACCACGTTATCCTCGGTAAACGGACGGAACAGACGGATATATTTTTTATATCGTTCGGCAAGCCCTGCACCGACGAGTCTTTCGAGCGTTTCGCTGTCGCCGGTCTTTCCGCGAAGCGTGATGTCGATAATCATCGACTGTTCCCCGAGAGAATGAACAAACCGTTCAACCGCATCGAGCGGTGCGTCCTTTTCGGTATAGTAGTAAAGTGCCCGGTAATCATAGTTATCCACGACAAGAAAAAGCCAGCCGCCGTCCTCTTTCAGGCTTATCCGGCCTTCGGATACGAGCGAAGCAATTTCGTCAGGCATCAAAAAGCAATTGGTAAGAACCTTTCCGTGGCTTTTTCTGAAATCGGAAACCGTCTTACTGAACTGCTCAAGAGAAGTAACCGTCGTCATGTTTCAATAAACTCCTTTTTAAGTGCCATACGGTCAATTTTGGCGTTCTTCGTCATCGGAAGGCTTGTCAGATGAACCATTCGGTTCGGCAGCATATATTTCGGAATAAGCCGTCCCGCCTCAATGGCGATCTGCTTATCGCACTCGACCTCCGACTGATAGAACAACACTATTTTTTCCGCTTCTTCGTCATAAATACAGCAGCACGCATCAATAAAGGGAAGAGAGTTGACCGCAATTTCAATTTCGCTCAGCTCAATCCGGTGACCCATGTGCTTGATCTGATAATCCTTGCGTGAAACGAAGTAAAGAAGTCCGTCGTCGCCGTACTTTGCAAGGTCGCCCGTCCGGTAGATCAGTTCGGGATAAGCGGTGTTGAGCGGATTGCGGCAAAACGCCTCCGCCGTTTTTTCGGGGTTGTTATAATAGCCGAGTGCAAGAGACGTCCCTCTTACACAGATCTCGCCCGTAACGCCGGAATCTTCGACAAGCTTGTCCCCGTCAAGCAAAAGAATGTCGGTATTTTTAAACGGGATGCCAATGGGAAGCGCCTGCTCGTCCGAGAACGGACGGTCAACCTTATAGTAAAGACAGTTGCAGGTAATTTCCGTCGGGCCGTAAAGATTGACATATTTTACGTCGGGGAGCTTGTTTCTCCAATAATTGAGCACCTTGTTCGGCATAACCTCACCGGAGAACATAACGGTACGAAGGCTTGTCGGGAGCGTCTTTTCGAGCGCGCCGAGATTTTCGACGATCCGAAGCGCCGACGTCGCCCAGATAACCGTGTTGATTCCTCTTTCGTTGATGCAGGCAATCAGCTTTCCGGGGAAAGAGAAGAAAAGCTTCGGAAGGACGTGCAGACTTGCGCCGTTTCGAAGCGTCGAATAAATATCCTTTACCGAAACGTCAAAGTCAAACGGCGCCTGATTGCCGAAAACGCAGTCGCTTGTAAAACCGAACGTTTCGGCAAAATTTTCAATCAGGTCAATTACCGACCGATGACAGACTAAAACGCCTTTCGGCACACCCGTTGAGCCCGAGGTAAAGATTGCATAAAGCGGGTCGGTGTCAATCGCCTCCCGTCTTCTTTTCGAAAGAAGCTCACGGTTGACGGGATACTTGATGATGTCGTCGTAATTCAGCCGGGTAACATCAACCTGAATTTCATCAAGAATGCGGTTGTCCTTTTCGCTGATGATCGCCGCTTTCGGCATCAGCGTTTTAAAAATCAGCTCGATTCTTTTCACGGGGAGCTGGCGATCAACCGGAACATAGAAATTTCCGCTCATGACAATACCCATGAACGAAATCAGACTTTCGATATTACGGTCAATAAAAACGACCACCGGTGAATTTTTGGTGCTGACACAGTCGGCAACGGCTGAGCCTACCGACTCTGCCAAATCGTGAAGCGTTCGGTAAGTTACGCTGTTTTTACTGTCGGAGAACACCTCTTTATCCGGATAAAGAGCAACGCTGTTGTCAAGATAATCCAGAACATTCGTCAGCATACATACACCTCTT
>CAMAZY010000057.1 GCA_945863885.1 uncultured Clostridia bacterium | reverse complement strand
ATTTATCTCTTTACCTTCTTCTCGTAGTGTTTTACACACGAATCCGTGAAGAACCTGTTTTTTTGCGTTTTAATTATCGTTTTTTTGCCCTCTTGCCGACGTTTCGCCGACGAAATTCAGAGGATATTTTAAGCGCATAAAATAAGCCCTTTTTGCCTACACAGCGTTTTTTGCCGTTTTTAGCCCGAAAATAACGAACAATCCATTAGCAACATAAAATGAAAGGATTGATGGTATGGCAGAGCTGAAAAGGGCATACATGAGCGTTGACGACATTGAAAGAGAGTTTCTTCCGATGTCGAAGAAGAAAATCAGGGAATTTGTTGTCAACAACCTCAGATACACCAAAATAGGCGGAAGAATCTATGTTCCGAGGAAAGAGCTTGAAACATGGTTCAATGAAAACAGCCGATGAAAAAGTGAGATATGAGCCAAAACGGTTCATATCTCGTTCTTTTCTATATTACACACCCCTTTTTGAAAACAGACGGGTTTTCCGAAAAAAAGGCACGAAAGTATCGAATGAACCGGGCTTTTCGTACCGGTCAAGTAACGGGTTTTGGGCGGAAAACAGACGGGTTTTGGACGGGTTTTCCGAATGGAGTATCGTTTCTTTTTAGAAATCGTCTTTTTTGAAAAAGTACAGCCCGAAAGCGGGTTCACTTTCGGGCATTGTTCGTTTATTTGATTTTTGCGTATCTGACGGACGAGAACGAACCGTAAATCGTTTTTCCACCGACGGTTTCGTAAGCCGCAACCTTAAAGTAGTAAGTCTTGCCTTTGGTCAGGCCGGTTTTGGTGAAGCTGACTTTCGTGTTGCCGTTCACGGTTGCAATCTTCGTGTACTTACCGTTCTTCGAGGTCGCCATGTAGACAACATAACCCGTGGCTCCCGTTTGCTTATTCCAGGAGAGTGTGGCTTTTCCGGCACCTGCTGCAACCTTCAGCGTCGGTGTGCCGGGCTTTGTGGCGGTTGTCAGAAGCGCATAGCTTCTTGAATTGATCTTCTTTCCGTCGATCGTCTTGTATGCCGTTACTCTGACCTTGTACACCGTTCCGGCAGACAGCTTACTGAAGGTGTAGGTTCTCTTTGTGGTGTCCACCGTTTTGACAACCTTGCCGGAGGAATTATACAACGTAACAATGTATCCGCTTGCTCCCGCAACAGATTTCCATGTCGCCTTAATGGAAGTTGTCGACTGCGAAGCGGTCAACGAGCTTGTTTTCCCCGGAAGAATAGTGAAATACAAGGTCTTTGACCCGGTGTAATTGCCCTTGAAAGTAACCTTAACGGCATATTTTCCCGTGTTCGTACAGCCGGAAGAATAAGAAACCGTATAGTCCGTGCCGTTTTTAAGGTTTGCGCCCTTACTGTTCTTGACGGTCACGCTCGGTCTCTGAACCTTGCCGTTATAGGTGTAGGTCGTTGCGGAAAGCTTGATTGAGGAAGCCCTATAATACGTTGTTGCTTTATAAACATAGCCGCAGACCGTGCAGGCGGTGACGGTCTTTCCGTCTGTTGAAACAGTGGCAAGTGTCTTTGTTGTTTTGTAGGTGTGGCCTTTTGCGGGAATGGATTGCGTGCCCGTTTTACCGCATTCACAAGTCAGTGTTTTTGAACCGCTCTTGGTGCAAGTGGCGTTCTTAGTAATATTTACAGCATAATGATGCTTGTGACTGATGTCGGCATTATAATGCATGGTCGCACGCAGAATATACTCATTTGATTTGTCAATGGAAACGTTTTTCCACTCTGTCTGACTTCCGGCGTAATAGACGGTAGGAATGTTCATCAACCCTAAAAACGCATTCGCCCCGATCGATTTTACGTTCTTGCCGATTCTGATTCTGGCAAGATTACCGCTTTCCTTAAACGCATTTGCTCCTATTGCGGTGATACCGTTGCCGACGGTTAAATCCGTGAGATAGTGGCAAAAATTGAAAGCCTTGTAGCCTATACTTTTTACACTGTCAGGAATAATCAGATGGCGGATAGCGGTATCATAAAAAGCTTCTCCTCCGATTGTTTCAATACCGTTTTCAAGTTCGACATAAGAAAGCCTATCACAGCCATCAAACGCGCCGTCGCCGATTGTTTTCACGCTTCCGGGAACAGTAACACGGCTAAGAATGTAACAATTGTAAAATGCAGAACTACCGATTCTCTTCACGCTTTTCGGAATGACTACCTCATCAATTGTTTTGAAATTGCAAAAAGCATAGTCTTTAATTTCCGTAATACCGCTCGGTACGGTGAGAGTTGAAACTGTCTTTCCGTTTATCGTTACCGTTCCGGCACCTCCTAAAGGATTGGCATAAAAGCCGTCAAAGTCAATTTTACACCATGCGGTCAGATCTTCAATTTTTAAAGTGTTGATCCGGACATGTTTCCAATCGTAGTATTTATAAGCAAATACATTCGATCCGATATTTGTCACGCTGGCCGGAATAGTCAGCGTATTGATTTCGGAAGAATTCTCAAACGCACCGTCCGTGATACCCTTTGTACCTTTTTTCAGTATGATATCGGTCTGAGCCGGCATAGTACCTTTGTATTTGTAATACACCGACCCGACATATACATCACCGTACGGATGATCTTCGTACCAGTCCGTATAATCGAAAATACCGCTTTGGATTCTTTCAACACTGTCGGAGACCTTCAGACTTGCTATTTTATTACTACCTGAAAAGATATCTCCGATATATTTAAGTCCGTTTCCGATCGTAACACTTGTCAAATCAGAGCAACCGGAAAAAGCACAAACGCCAATGCTTGTGACGCTGTCGGGAATCGTGATACTTGTCAGACCGGTGTTATTAAACGCAAAATCGCCAATGCTTGTGACGCTGTTACCGATTGTTACGCTTGTCAAGCCGGTACAGCCACTGAATGCAGAACCCCCTATGTGTGTCACACTGTTGCCGATTTTGATGCTTGTCAAGCCATTAAAACCGTAGAACGCATAATCGCCTATGCTTGTTACGCTGTCGGGAATTGTGATACTTGTTGCAAGATCACCATTTATATATAGTTCATTTGCATACTCTAAAGGATTAGCGCCTTCTCCCGCAAATGCAATTTTACACCATGATGCCAAATCAGAAATATTTACATTGATCAAGTCGATGCAATCATAAAATGCATCGGAACCTATTCTTATTACACTGTCCGGAATTGTGATACTTGTCAAGTCGGTGCAACGGCTGAACGCAGAACCCGCTACTCCTTCGGTTCCATCTTTGATTACAATATGCGTATTTTCCGGCATTGTGCCCTTATAGGCATAATAGACCTTGCCGATATATACATCACCGTCAGGCTGTGAGCAATACCATGAGGTGTCTTCAAACGCATAGCCACCTATGCTTGTAACACTATCCGGGATTGTGATGCTTGTCAAGCCAGTACAGCCTCCAAACGCATAGCCACCTATGCTTGTTACACTGTTACCGATGGTAACGCTTGTCAGTCCGGTGCAATCATAAAACGCAGAACCGCCAATCCTTGTGACGCTGTTACCGATTGTTACGCTTGTCAGGCCGGTGCAACCACTGAACGCATCGTCGCCAATACTTGTAACGCTGTCGGGAATTTTGATGCTTGTCAGGCCGGTGCAGTTATAAAACGCGGAACCTGAAATACATTTTGTTCCTTTTTCGACCACAATACTTGTATCGGTCGGCATAGTCCCTTTGTATTTATAGTATACACGGCCCACATATACATCGCCGTCAGGCTTTGCGTTATACCATGCGGTGCCTTCAAACGCAGAACGGCCAATGCTTGTGACGCTGTCAGAAGTGGTGACGCTTGTCAAACCGGTGCAATAAGAAAACGCATCGTCGCCAATGCTTGTAACACTGTCGGGAATGGTGATGCTTGTCAGGCCGGGGCAATAATAAAACGCATAGTCGCCAATGCTTGTAACACTGTCGGGAATGGTGATGCTTGTCAAGCCGGGGCTATAATTGAATGCATAGTGGCCTATTTCCGTCACCGGATAGCCGTCAATACTTTCCGGAATGTTTGCGGATCTAATATAGTCATCCGCATGCGTTATTGTCACTTCATTGTTGCTGACTCTGTAATATAGTCCTGTATTACCGTATTTAGTATCGGTATACGCGCTTGCGCCGAACACAAACAGGCACAGCATAGCCGCAAGGGCGACCAAAAATACCAACAGCTTTTTCATGTTTTTCATAAATACTCTCCTTTGTCTGACTTGTTTTGATGGTTTGTTGATAAAGAACCGGGTATTATCTATTTCTGTTTTTAATCATTCTCAAAGCATAAAATGTTCTCCGGCATATTCAGCTCCTCTCGCATCTTAAAGCATAGCTTCCGGTATTCGCAGTAATACTTTGATTCGGCCGACTTCCTGTTCGCCTCCGCAATAATCGGCTGAACCTTCCTGTACAAATACACAAGATGTTCGCCGCCGAGCTCTTTGACGATTTTATAATTATAGACGCCTTCTCTGATGCCGACCGCAAAATGCTCCAACCGGGCAATCAAGGCTTTGTAATCGTTATACGCTTTTTTACACTTATCGTTGTTGTTCATACTTTCTACAATCAAAACCGCATTGGCTCTGTCGAGCGAAACGAATTTGTCAAGAACCTGTTCCTGCAGTTTATTGTAGTCTGTAATGGTCAGCCGTCTTTTTTCATCCGCCCGGATTCTTTTTTGATTTTTCATTGATATTATCAGCGCAATCAATGAAACAACAGCGGAAACGGCGGCCGCTATTGCTGATATCATAGCGATATAACTTTCAGTCATTGTTTTTTTCGCTTCCTTCGTCTGATACGTTCGTTTAAAAATGCTTATGTGACCGGAATGTTTTTTCCATATCACGATATTTCTAATATACATATTATCACTGCGTATAATTAAAGTCAATACTGTGATGAAAAGACCGACCGGTGTAAAATCCTGACCAGTTTCAGTCTGTTCTATATTACACACCCCTTTTTGAAAACCGACGGGTTTTCCGAAAAAAAGGCACGAAAGTATCGAATGAACCGGGCTTTTCGTGCCGGTCAAGTAACGGGTTTTGGGCGGAAAACGGACGGGTTTTGGACGGGAAAAGGCGTTGACTGCCTTTTTAGTACGATAAAAAATTCCCTCTTGCTTCAAACTCGGTGCAAGAGGGATTAAATCGTTCATTCTTTCATTCATATATGGTAGCTTCACAAGGAAGCATAAATTTCATTTTTATATTACTTATTTAATCATTAGACTTCATTGAAGCCAAAAATCATACTATTTTACAATTTGCAAGTTAAAATTATTTCATTTTCAAAAAAATCAAGTCAATCTAAAAAATTCCAAAATGTCAATATGTTTTTCTTCTTTACAACTAAGATACTATATTATTATCATCACTATATATATCAATATTTAGCTTCTCAACTCCACTGAGTTGTTGCTTTGATGTTCCGCTAACATAGAAGTTCATCGTTGTTGATGCCCTACTATGACCAAGACGGTCACGGATAGCGGTAATGTTTAAATCATATTCGTTATATAGTAATGACGCATGAGTATGTCTCAGGTCATGAAAACGAATGTGCCTCAAATTATTTCCTTTTAGAAATTTCGAATATCTTGACGAAATTGAACTTGGTATGCAAGGCATCCAGTTTTTATTGTGGATGATCGTCACATTATCTATAATATATTGTTGTTTTCTTACATTTTTGAGTTAATTTTCTCCCGGCTGAAGTCAGGCAGTCGAAGACTTCAACAACACATTACAGTGCATTTCTGCTGATTCCTTATGAACAATACACGGTTCATAAGGGGCTTTTTCGAGAAAGTCTTGAAAAACACCTATAATATATTGTTATAAGTTTATTTTTTACGCTAATTTTAC
>CAMAZY010000056.1 GCA_945863885.1 uncultured Clostridia bacterium | reverse complement strand
CTTCGTCAATCACTTCGGTGTGACCGGTGGCGTCGATTACTTCCTGCTTGACAAGGACTTCGCCGCAAGCAGCACAGTGTTCGCCTTCGGTAAGACCGGTTTCGGTGCAGGTAGGCTCAACCGCCTTATCTACAACGATGTTCTGATGAGATTTTTTGACGATATTGTCATAGAAAACATATCCGCAGGTTTGACAGGTGTGCATGGTATAGCCGTCAACCGTACAAGTCGGCTTTACAACGACAACCTCAAAGGTATGACCGGTTGCGGGAATGTCAGCCGTATCAAGAATTTCATGACAGACGGTGCACTCAATGTGTTTTGTTCCGCCGGTTAAGCAGCCGGAAGCTTTGTCAACGATCCAATTGGACGGTGTATGATTCACCTTGGCAACGAAGTCCGCCTTGTAGCTGTAATTACAGGAAATACAGTTGTATTCGGTGTAACCCTCTGCCGTACAGGTGGGATCAACGGTCTGACCCTTCAGACAGACGTGAACATCCTGACCGTCTTTTTTGAGAAGAACCTTTGTCGGATCAATCGAAATGACAAAGGATTGAACGTCGCTGTCCGTGCCGTTCTTCTTCCAGTCGAAGTTATATCTGTATGTAAGCTTATAACCCTTTTCGGCAAAGAGCTTCAGGTATTCCTCCGTAACCGGAACCCAGCAGGTGATGTAGTGAGCGTCGGCATCGTCCCCGGAATCCTTGTTCGCCCAGAACGATCTTTCAGCACTGCCGTTTACGGTGTACTTGACGTCCTTGAGATCGGAGGCGGTAAGTCCCTTGGGAGCGTTGATTTTAACGCCGACCCACCAGCCGTCCTGATATCTGCCGATCGAAGTATCGGCCGGATACCAGTCAAGCGTGACTTCGCTTTCGTTGGTGATATTGATTTCAGCCTTGTTGCTGTCGTCAATCGCAAGACCGGGGTCGGTGATGACTTCGGCCGAGCCGTAGAAGAAATCGCCGTCAAATACGGTTTCGCCGTCCTTGTTCAGAACAACCTTCGTCGGGTCGGTAGCGATTTTGAAAGTCTGAACGTCGCTGTCCGTGCCGTTCTTCTTCCAGTCGAATTTGTACACATAGTTCATGCTCTGTCCGGCAGCGATGAACATCTTGAGATAGTCAACAGTAACCGGAACCCAGCAGGTGATGTAGTGAGCGTCGGCGTCGTCCCTGGAATCCTTGTTTGCCCAGAACGATCTTTCTGCACTGCCGTTTACGGTGTACTTGACGTCCTTGAGGTCGGAGGCGGCAAGTCCCTTGGGAGCGTTGATTTTAACGCCGACCCACCAGCCGTCCTGATATCTGCCGATCGAAGTATCGGCCGGATACCAGTCAAGCGTGACTTCGCTTTCGTTGGTGATATTGATTTCAGCCTTGTTGCTGTCGTCAATCGCAAGACCGGGGTCGGTGATGACTTCGGCCGAGCCGTAGAAGAAATCGCCGTCAAATACGGTTTCGCCGTCCTTGTTGAGAACAACTTTCGTCGGGTCAATAGCGATTCTGAACGTCTGAATATCGCTGTCCGTTCCGTTCTTCTTCCAGTCAAACTTGTACACATAGTTCATGCTCTGGCCGGCGGCGATGAACATCTTGAGATAGTCAACCGTAACCGGAACCCAGCAGGTGATGTAATGAGCGTCGGCGTCGTCCTTGGAGTCCTTGTTTGCCCAGAACGATCTTTCGGCGCTGCCGTTGACGGTGTACTTGACGTCTTTGAGGTCAGCTGCAGTAAGACCTATCGGAGCGTTGATCTTCACGCCGACCCACCAGCCGTCCTGATATCTGCCGATCGATTGGTCAGCGGGGTACCAGTCAAGCGTAACTTCGCTTTCGTTGGTGATTTTGATTTCAGCCTTGTTGCTGTCGTCGATTGCAAGACCGGGGTCGGTGATGACTTCGGCCGAGCCGTAGAAGAAATCGCCGTCAAATACGGTTTCGCCGTCCTTGTTCAGAACAACCTTCGTCGGGTCGGTAGCGATTTTGAAAGTCTGAACGTCGCTGTCCGTGCCGTTCTTCTTCCAGTCGAATTTGTACACATAGTTCATGCTCTGTCCGGCAGCGATGAACATCTTGAGATAGTCAACAGTAACCGGAACCCAGCAGGTGATGTAGTGAGCGTCGGCATCGTCCTTGGAATCCTTGTTTGCCCAGAACGATCTTTCTGCACTGCCGTTTACGGTGTACTGGACGTCCTTGAGGTCGGAGGCGGCAAGTCCCTTGGGAGCGTTAATTTTAACGCCGACCCACCAGCCGTCCTGATATCTGCCGATCGAAGTGTCGGCGGGGTACCAGTCAAGCGTGACTTCGCTTTCGTTGGTGATATTGATTTCAGCCTTGTTGCTGTCGTCGATCGCAAGACCGGGGTCGGTGATGACTTCGGCCGAGCCGATAAAGGTGTCGGCATCGTAAACAACACTGCCGTCCTTCTTTAAGACAACTTTGGAGGGATCGATAGAAATCGTTACGGTCTGAACGTCATTGTCAAGGCCGTTGTTTTGCCAGTCGAAAGCATAAACCCAGTTCAATACGAGGCCTTCTGAAATGGCTTTGTTAAGACTTGCTGTCGTGAGCGGGACCCAACAGGTAATGAAATGCGTTTCATCACTGTCTTTTGAATCCTTGTTTGCCCAAAATGACTTTTCAGCTCCGCCGTTTGTGTTGTACTTGACATTCTTTAATTCCTCGGCGGTAAGAGAAGCGGGCGCATTGATTTTAATGCCGACCCACCAGCCGTCCTGATATCGGCCGATCGAAGTGTCAGCCGGATACCAGTCAAGCGTGACTTTGCTATCGTTGGTAATCCTGACTTCGGCTTCGTTTTCGTCGTCAATCGCAAGACCGGGATTTGTGATGACTTCGACCGTCGCAAGAGTCTTGTCGTCGTTGATTGCCGAAGCAACAACTGCGCTCGCAGGCAGAACGGCTGTAAGCATCATCAGAATCGCCATCATGACGGAAAGCACTTTTTTGGTTGCAGTTCTTTGCATGTTTTTTCCTCCTTTTATATTCTTTGTTGAATGCAACGACAGAGTTTCGGTAACCGGACAAGTTGCCGAATGCTGCAAAATAAGAATATCATATTTTTCTTATTCTTTCAATAGAATGAAAAGAATTTTCACATTGAGTCCGTATTTTCTCTCTCTTAAAAGAAAAGTTTCGATTTTTTTCGACATATTTCGATTCGGGTGATTTGTTTTTTTAGACGCCATACCTCTTTTATACAAAAAAATCTGCGGCCAAACACCGCAGATTCTTTATTTTACTGTTGCTTTGCTCCGGGTCTGCCGCAGCATTTTTTGTATTTCTTTCCGCTTCCGCACGGGCACGGGTCGTTGACGCCGATTTTGCCGGACTTTTTGACCGGGCGTTTTTCTTCGGTGCCGTCTCCGCCGCCGCTTGTTGCGGTGACCTTGGAAACCTGTTCCCGCTTGACCTCTTCGTCGGTCTTGAACTTGGCGGAAAGAACGATTCTGACCGTATCTTCACGAATCGAGTCGATCATAGCGTCGAACATATCCGCCGATTCCTCACGGAACGCCACAATCGGATCCTTCTGACCGTAGGCGACAAGACCGATACCCCGCTTGAGCTCGTCAATGGCGTCGATGTGATCCATCCACTTCAGGTCAACACAGCGAAGCAGCATCGCACGCTCGATTTCACGCATGGTATCCTCGCCGAACGCCTTTTCTCTTTCTTCATAAAGGGCGTCGGCACGCTCAAGCAGCATTTCGAGGATTTCCTCGCTCGACTGCTTTTCGTCCTTGAAGTCGTCCTCCTTGGTCAGCCAGCCGAGATACTTTTCACGAAGCGACGCTAAATGCCATTCGTTTGACGGTGTGCCGGCCGGACAGTAGAACGAAACGGCGTCCGTGAGCGATTCCTCGACCATCTTGGTGATGGTCTTTTTCATGTCCTCGCCGTTGAGAACCCGGTCACGCTGGGCGTAGATAACCTCACGCTGACGGTTGATGACGTCATCGTAGCTTAAAAGATGACGGCGGGCGGCGAAGTTGTTGCCCTCGACCTTGCGCTGCGCATTTTCAACCGCCTTGGTGACGATACCGACCTCAATCGGGGTGTCGTCCATCGGAAGATTCTTGACCATGTTGAGCATTCTGTCGCCGCCGAAAAGACGGAGTAAATCGTCCTCGAGAGAGAGGAAGAAGCGGCTTTCACCGGGGTCTCCCTGTCGGCCCGAACGGCCTCTTAGCTGGTTGTCGATACGTCTTGACTCGTGACGCTCGGTACCGATGATGAAAAGACCGCCCGCCTGACGGACCTTTTCGGCTTCGTCGGCAATTTCTTCCTTGTATTTCTTTTCGAGGGTGCGGAACTTTTCTCTTGCTTCAAGGATTTCTTCGTTGTCGGTCTCGCTGAAGCCCGTCGCTTCCGCAATCAGCTCGTCCGAATATTCCTGACGGCGCATCTCGCTTTTGGCAAGATATTCCGCATTACCGCCGAGCATGATGTCGGTACCGCGGCCCGCCATGTTCGTGGCGATCGTGACGGCGCCGAACTTACCGGCCTGAGCGATGATTTCGGCTTCCTTTTCGTGGAACTTTGCGTTGAGTACGTTGTGCTTGATGCCGTGTTTTTTGAGGGCGGCGGAAACGATTTCGCTCTTTTCGATCGAAACCGTACCGACAAGGACGGGCTGACCTTTTTCGTGGCATTCGATAATCTGTTTGATGATCGCACCGATCTTGTACTGCGTGTTGATATAGATGGAATCCTGATGGTCGATTCTCTGAACGGGCTTGTTCGTCGGGATTTCGACAACGTCAAGTGAATAAATCTCCTGAAATTCCTGCGACTCCGTCATCGCCGTACCGGTCATACCGGAAAGCTTCGCATAAAGACGGAAGTAGTTCTGAAGTGTGATTGTCGCAAGGGTCTTGTTTTCTTTTGCAATCTTGACGCCTTCTTTGGCTTCAATCGCCTGATGCAGGCCGTCGTTGTAACGTCTTCCGAGCATGATACGACCGGTGAATTCGTCAACGATGAGTACCTGACCATCTTTTACAACGTAGTCGGTGTCACGCTTCATGACGCCGTGGGCACGGATTGCAATATTGATGTGATGGGAAAGCGTCAGGTTTTCCGGGTCGCTGAGGTTCTCGACGCCGAACGCCTTTTCCGCCTTGGCAATACCCGACTTGGTCAGCGTTGCGGTTTTTGCCTTTTCGTCAACGATATAGTCCGCACCGTTTTCCTCGGCGATGTCCTCAAGGTTCATTTTCGGATCGGTTTCGGCAATCCGCAGGCACTTCAGCCGTCTTACAAAATCGTTGGCAAGCGAATAAAGCTGGCTTGACTGCTCGCCCATACCGGAAATAATGAGCGGTGTTCTCGCTTCATCGATAAGAATCGAGTCCACCTCGTCGACGATAGCAAAGTTATGACCTCTTTGAACCTTGTCCTCGATATAGAGCACCATGTTGTCACGAAGATAGTCAAAGCCCATCTCGTTGTTGGTGCCGTAGGTGATATCGGCGGCGTAAGCGGCCCGTCTTTCGGCGGTGTCAAGTCCGTTTACGACAAGGCCGACCGTAAGACCTAAAAATCTGTAAACCTTACCCATCCACTCGCTGTCACGGCGGGCAAGGTAGTCGTTTACGGTAACGATGTGCACGCCCTTGCCGGAAAGTGCGTTGAGGTAGGCGGGGAGGGTAGCGACGAGCGTTTTACCTTCACCGGTTTTCATTTCGGCGATTCTGCCCTGATGTAAAATGATACCGCCCTCGATCTGAACGGGGAAGTGCTTCATGTTAAGAACTCGCCAGCTCGCCTCACGGCAGACCGCAAACGCTTCGGGAAGAATATCGTCGAGTGTTTCGCCGTCGGCAAGACGCTTTTTGAATTCGTCTGTTTTGCCCCGAAGCTCGGCGTCGGAAAGCTTTGCATATTCCTCATCGTAGCTTAAAACCTTTTTGACAAGCGGCTGAACACGCTTGATTTCTTTTGATGAATAATCACCGAAAAGCTTTTTTAAAAAGCCCATACTGTCACCTCGTATAAAGTAATCGTTTTATTTTACCATATAATCGAAAAAATTGCACCTGTTTTCAAAAAATATTTTTATTATTATTGTATAGCAAGCTAAAAGGGACATTAAATCAGAGGGGAGAGGGAAGAATACAGAGGGCAGAAAGAAAAAAGCCCGGACGGTGAACGTCCGGGGAAAAGAGCGAAGGGTGGCTTTGTGTTGCTGTTCACGGGGCTTTAGAAGATGCAGTTAAATTTTAGTTTAGCGGCGTAAGCACCTTCTGTCAGTATAAGGCAAAACTCTGCTCTGCTTGCCCCTTCCGTCGGCTTCGCCGCCACCTTCCCCTAAAGGGGCAGGCTTATAAGGCTCACCTTTTAGGGGGAGCTGTCACGCAGTGACTGAGGGGGCTTGCCGGCTTCCCGTCAGCACTCGGTAAAAATCAGCTTAGCTTACTCCCTCCGTCGGCTGACGCCGCCACCTCCCTCACGAGGGAAGCTGTATTGACTTTCTTTTAGGTCGATGCTATTTGGCTCCCTGGTGAGGGAGCTG
>CAMAZY010000055.1 GCA_945863885.1 uncultured Clostridia bacterium | reverse complement strand
CCGAAAAACCTTGATATTACTGGGTTTTTGAGCCTTCGTTAATTATTCCCACTCGATCGTTCCCGACGGCTTCGGGGTCAGGTCGTACAGCACTCTGTTGACGCCCTCGACCTCAGACGTGATTCTGTCGGTGATGTGCTTAAGAAGCTCATACGGTACTTCTTCAACCGTTGCGGTCATCGCATCGACCGTGTTGACGGCACGAATGATAACAGGGTAGGCGAAGGTACGCTTGCCGTCCTTGATGCCGACGGACTTGAAATCGGGAACAGCGGTAAAATACTGCCAGACCTTGCCTTCAAGACCGTTCTTAGCAAATTCTTCTCTGAGAATGGCGTCCGACTCCCGGACGGCTTCAAGGCGGTCACGGGTGATGGCACCGAGACAGCGTACACCGAGTCCGGGACCCGGGAACGGCTGACGGTATACCATTGAGTCGGGGAGTCCGAGCGCCTTTCCGACCACTCTTACTTCGTCCTTGTAAAGGAATTTGAGCGGCTCAACAAGCTCAAACTGCATATCCTCCGGCAGACCGCCGACGTTGTGATGCGCTTTTACGCCGTCGCTTTCGATGATATCGGGGTAAATTGTGCCCTGAGCGAGGAATTCGATCCCTTCGAGCTTGCGGGCTTCTTCTTCGAAAACGCGGATAAATTCGGCGCCGATGATTTTTCTTTTCTTCTCCGGCTCGGCAACGCCGGCAAGCTTGTCGAGGAAGCGGTCAACGGCGTCAACATAGACGAGATTGGCATCCATCTGATTGCGGAAAACTTCGACAACCTGCTCGGGTTCGCCTTTCCGTAAAAGGCCGTGGTTGACGTGGACACAGACAAGCTGTTTTCCGATGGCTTTGATGAGAAGAGCGGCTACAACCGATGAATCCACTCCTCCGGAAAGCGCAAGAAGCACCTTTTTGTCTGCAACCTGTTTTTGGATTTGCTCAACCTGCTCAGCGATAAAAGCTTCGGCAAGCTGAGGGTTGTCAATGCGTTTCATTGATTCGGGTCTGACGTTGTTCATATACTATCTCCTTTTCATTTTTTGTTATTATACCATAGCTTTTCTTTTATTCAAAGGGTTTTAAGAAAAGACCGGAAAATATTTTCAGCTCTTGTTCCCGATAAAGAAAAGCCGACCGACTTTTTTCGGTTGGCTTTGTTTCGTATGTTAAGTTAATGTGGTTTTTTTATTCCCATTCCACCGTTCCGGGGGGCTTCGACGTAATATCGTACACAACTCGGTTTACGCCGTCGACCTCGTTCGTAATCCGATTCGAAACCTTTGCGAGCAGGTCATACGGAATGTGTGCCCAGTCGGCGGTCATGAAGTTGTCCGTTGTGACGGCCCGTAAGGCGATCAGGTGCTCATAGGTTCTGTGGTCACCCATAACGCCGACGGTCTTGACGTCGGGAATGACAGCGAAGAACTGTGAAAGCTCTTTTTCGTATCCGCTTTTTGCCATCTCGTCACGGAAAACGGCATCTGCATCCTGAAGAATACGGATTTTCTCTTCGGTGACAGCACCGATGATTCTGACACCGAGTCCCGGGCCGGGGAACGGCTGACGCCAGACAAGCTCTTTCGGAATGCCGAGCTTTTCGCCGACCGCTCTGACCTCGTCCTTGAAAAGGTCACGAAGCGGCTCGATGGTGTCAATAAACTTGATGTCCTTGGGCATTTTGACCTTGTTGTGGTGGGTCTTGATGGTGGCGGCGTCACCTTTGCCGGACTCTATGCAGTCGGGGTAAATCGTGCCCTGAGCGAAAAATGCTTCGTCGGCATTCTTCCGGATTTCACCCCAGAACGCTTCATAAAACTTTTTGCCGATAATTTTTCTTTTTCTTTCGGGGTTCTTTACACCCTTTAAGGCGGCGAGAAATTCCTCTTTGCAGTTGACCCGGACAAAGTTCATGTCGAACAGCTTCGCAAAAGTGTTTTCGACCATGTCGCCCTCGTCTTTTCTCATCAGGCCGTGATCAACGAAAACGCAGGTGAGCTGTTTGCCGACCGCTTTGGAAAGCAGAGCGGCAACAACCGAGGAATCGACTCCGCCGGACAGACCGAGAATAACCTTTTTGTCTCCGATTTGCTCTTTGAGCGAAGCGACGGTTCTTTCGATAAAGTCGTTCATGACCCAGTCGCCCTTGCAGCCGCAGATCTCATACAGGAAGTTGTGGAGCATCTGCTTGCCGAACTGAGAGTGAGTGACCTCAGGGTGAAACTGCACGGCGTAGATTTTTCTGTCGGCGTTTTCCATGGCGGCGCACGGACAGTCGTTCGTTTTGCCGATGACTTTAAAGCCCTTGGGCGGCTTGGAGATGTAATCGGTGTGACTCATCCATACAACGCTCTTTTTGTCGATGCCCTTGAAAAGAAGGCTGTCCGTTTTCGCTTTCAGCTCGATTTTTCCGTATTCGCTGACGGGAGCGGTTTCGACCGTTCCGTTTTCCATCCAGGTGATAAGCTGACAGCCGTAGCAGATGCCGAGGACGGGAATACCGAGTTTGAGGATTTCCGGTGTGTAATGCGGCGACTGCTCATCATAGACGCTGTTCGGTCCGCCTGTGAAGATGATACCCTTGTAGTTACCCTTTTTGATTTTGTTAAGGGAAACGGTGTAGGGGAGGATTTCGGCGTAAACGTTGTTGTCACGCACTCTGCGGGCAATCAACTGATTGTACTGACCGCCGAAGTCTAACACGAGAATTTTTTCCTGAGTCATAGTTCTCCGATGCGACACGGGGCTTTTTCGCTGCGTGACGCTCCCTTTCATAATATTTTGATTGTGTTATCTCTTAATGATTTCTTCTCTCTTCGGGCCGTTGGAAACGTAAGAGATTTTAACACCGATTTCGTTCTCGATGAAGTTTACATAGTCCTGTGCCTCTTTCGGGAGCTTGTCAAACTCCTTGATGCCTCTGATGTCGCATTTCCAGCCGGGCATGGTGACAAGAACGGGCTTTGCTTTTTTGAGAATCGGGGTGACAGGGAAGTCCTTTGTGATTTCGCCGTCGATTTCATAGCCGGTGCAAAGCTTGATTTCGTCAAGATAGGAAAGGCAGTCAAGAGCGGTTAAAACTACCTGCGTTGCGCCCTGCGCTTCCACGCCGTATCTTGTTGCTACGCAGTCGAACCAGCCCATGCGGCGGGGTCTTCCCGTTGTGGCGCCGAACTCGCCGGCATCGCCGCCGTGAATTCTCATCTGCTGCGCCTCTTCGCCGAAGATTTCGCTGACGAATTCGCCGGCACCGACAGCAGAGGAGTAAGCCTTTGTGACAACGCAGATGTCCTTAATTTCGTACGGCGGAATCCCTGCACCGACAGCACCGTAGCCGGCAAGCGTCGACGAGGAGGTTACCATCGGGTAGATGCCGTGGTCGGGATCCTTGAGGGAGCCGAGCTGACCTTCAAGCAAAATCTTCTTGCCGTCCTTGATGGCCTGCCGTAAGAACTTTGCGGTGTCGCAGACATAGGGCTTGACCATTTCACGGTATTCAAGCAGGGTGTTGTAGATTTCGTCAACATCAAGTTGCGGCTTGTGATAGACGTTTTCAAGAATAAGGTTCTTGACTTCAAGAACTCTTTCAAGCTTTTCTCTTAAATACTTCTCATCAAACAGCTCACAGACCTGAAAGCCGATCTTGGCGAACTTGTCCGAATAAAACGGAGCGATACCGCTTTTGGTGGAGCCGAAAGCGTTTTTGGCAAGACGCTCTTCCTCGTAGGTATCAAGAAGAACGTGATACGGCATCATGATCTGACATCTTTCGCTGATGAGGATATTGACCTCGGGAACGCCGCCGTCCTTGACGGACTGAATCTCTTTCATCAGTCTCGGAATGTCGACCGCAACGCCGTTTCCGATGATGTTTGTGGTGTGAGAGAAGCAGACACCCGAGGGAAGCTGATGAAGCGCAAACTTTCCGTAATTGTTGATGATGGTGTGACCGGCATTTGCACCGCCCTGAAAGCGGACAACGATGTCCGAATCGGCGGCGAACATATCGGTAATTTTACCTTTTCCCTCGTCGCCCCAGTTTGCACCGACAATTGCTCTTACCATTTTAAAAACCTCCGAAAAATTTTATTGGGTAAACACAACTTATATTATATTACATTTGCTTTGACCTGTCAACGGAAAAGACGACAATCACGACCGAAAAAGCCGCTGAAATCTGTCAACAATGACCGAAAAGCGTTTCGGCGTACCGCACGGTTTCCATCGCGTCCTTTGCATACTTGTCCGCACCGATCATATCGGCGTATTCCTTAGTCAGAACCGCTCCGCCGACAACAGTTTTTATATCGGGAAGCTCCTTTTTAAGAAGCTTTACCGTTTCCTCCATCGCCTCGACAGTCGTTGTCATCAGTGCGCTCAATCCGACAAGCTTTGTTCCGGTTTCTTTTGCTTTTTCGAGCACGGCTTCGGGCGGTACGTCCTTGCCGAGGTCAATAACGTTGTAGCCGTAGTTTTCCAGAAGCACTTTGACAATATTCTTTCCGATGTCATGAATATCACCCTTGACCGTGGCAACAAGCACTGTTTCTTTCTTCGGAGCCGAAGTGCCGAGCGCACTTTTCACCGCATCAAACGCCGCCGAAGCCGCTTCCGCACTCATCAGAAGCTGCGGCAGGAACATCGTCTTTTTCTCAAACCGAGAGCCAACCGTGTCAAGAGCGGGGATAATGTGGTTGTTGATGACGGTCATGGCGTCCTTTTCATGAAGAAGCTTTTTTGCTTCCTCAAAGGCGGCTTCTTTCATACCTTTGATGACGGCATACTGAAGCTTGTCGTCCGTATCAGCCGTTTTTTCGGTGACAGCTTCTTTTTTGACAACGGTTTCTTCGGTCAGATTTGATGCAAAGTCAATATATTCACCGCAGCCCTTGTCCATGCCGTTTAAAGCCAAGAAGCAATGGTAGCTTTTCATCATTTTCACAGAATACGGATTCATAATGGCCACATCAAGCCCCTTGGTGAACGCCATCGTCAAAAAGAAGCTGTTCACGTCGTCACGGTTCGGAAGCCCGAACGAGATATTCGACACGCCGAGACAGCATTTCACCCCGAGCTTTTTCTTGATAAGCGCAATCGCTTCCAAAGTGACTTTTGCGCTGTTGTCGTCGGACGATACGGTCATCGCAAGGGTGTCAATGATGATATCCTTTTTCTTGATTCCGTATTCGGAGGCTCTTTGTACGATTTTTTCGGCAAAAGCGAGCCTGCCCTCAGCCGTTTCGGGGATTCCGCTTTCGTCAATCGTCAGTCCGATTAACACACCGCCGTATTTTTTGGCAAGGGGAAGAACAGTACGCAGGCTTTCTTCTTTGGCGTTGACGGAGTTGATAAGCGGCTTTCCGTTATAGATGCGAAGTGCTTTTTCCATAGCACCCGGCTTTACCGTATCAATCTGAAGCGGCAGGTCAAGCACTGCCTGAAGCTCGCTGACGGCGGCCACCATCATTTTTTCTTCGTCAATTTCAGGCAGTCCTACGTTCACGTCAAGAATCTGCACGCCCTTTTCCTGCTGCGCGATGCCCTCGGAAAGAATGTAGCCGATGTTGTTTTCTCGAAGAGCGGCTTTGAATTTCGACTTACCTGTCGGGTTGATTCTTTCGCCGATGAGAACGGGTCTTTTGCCGATTTCAACGGCGTGCGTGTAAGAGGAAACGAGGGTGCGTTCCTTTTCGGTCGGCTCAGTAAAGGCAAGGGGGCTTGTCTTTTCGACCGTCTTTTTGATATATTCGGGCGTCGTTCCGCAGCAGCCGCCGACAGCCTGAACACCCATAGAAACGATTTCGGTCATAATGTCGGAAAACTCATCGGCGTCCACATCAAAAACGGTTGTTCCGTCAACGCTTTTCGGCATACCGGCGTTCGGATTGACAATAATCGGAAGGGAAGAAAGACGAACATATTCCTTCGCAATTTCTTTCATTTGCCTCGGTCCCAAGGAACAGTTGATACCGAGTGCGTCAACGCACAAGCCTTCGAGCGTTGCCATCACCGCTTCGGGGTCGGCACCGGTCATCAGCCGTCCGTTTTCATCGTAAGCGTTCGTGACAAAAACGGGAAGAGAGCTGTTTTCCTTTGCGGCAAGAACGGCGGCTTTCGTTTCGTAAAGGTCGTTCATCGTTTCAATTAAAATCAGGTCGGCGTTATGCTTTTCGGCAAGTTTTACGCTTTGTGCGAAAATTTCAACCGCCTTTTCAAATTCAAGCTCACCTAAAGGAGCAAGCATTTTTCCGAGAGGTCCCATATCAAAAGCGACAAAGCGGTCTTTGCTTTCTTCGAAAAGCTCAATGGCCCGTCTTGCGTTTCGGATTGCCGCCCCGATGATCTCGTCAAGATTCCGGAACTTCAGGCAGTTTGCACCGAAGGTGTTAGCAGTCAGCACGTTCGCACCGGCTTTCAGATAATCAAGATGAATGCCGGTGATAATGTCGGGGTGGATGAGATTCCAGCTTTCGGGAAGCTCGCCGGGCATAAGTCCGGCATTTTGTAAAAGCGTGCCCATGCCTCCGTCAAAGTAGGTGAGTGAGGAGTTGATTTTTTCTTTGATAGTCATAATCGGGGGTCCTTTCTTCAAGGATTTCAGGTATGGAATTTGGTTGTGCAGTAAATTTTAGTTTATCTGTCTAACAGTTGGTTTGTACTTTTTGGATTTGACTTCTTCTATATCTCTACCTTTGCGCTAATGCCGCGCGGGCACATACTTTCTGACCGAAGCGTCAGAAAG
>CAMAZY010000054.1 GCA_945863885.1 uncultured Clostridia bacterium | reverse complement strand
AAACCCTTGATTCTACGGGGCTTTTCCGGTTTGTCGTAATTATACCGTAAGGGCACACGCACGCAACGCTTCTTCTTGTTGAGTATAACGCCAACATCAAAGCCGTCAGCGACAGACTCGGTCACAGTAAGGTGCAGACTACCATGGACTTTTATGTTCAATCAACCGTTACGGCGCAGAAAGAAGCGGTTGACCGGCTTGGAACGGATTTGATATCGAAGACGGGGTGAGGGGGTTTTTGGTAATGTTTTCAGGGTAATGTACCTGACAGAAAACACGAAGAAAAATAGAGAAGCTTTTTTGGGGACTTCTCTATTTTTTTGATTCAGTTTATTAAGATTTTCAAACAACAGCTTATGCCGCCGTTATGCTGTCATGCATCATATTGACGATTTGCAAAACAGCGGCGGTATTCTCGCTGAAAAGCTCAACAATGTTCACGCTGTCAAACGGAGACTTTTCGAGTAAGTCTTCTGCTCGTATATCACCGTTTTCACGGACGTAGTCAATAATGGCTTTCACAAATTCCTGCTGTTGTGAGTTTAAAACATTTCCGCTTAAAAACTCGCCGAACTTCTCGTTTACGGCTTTTTGGTCGATACCGACGATGGAACGGATAAAGGCGGCAAGATTGTCAATCTCGGTCGCTTCCTCGTAATCCTCTTTTGTGCCGAGCTCCTGCCACAGGATTCGTTCAAGCTCTTTCATATCCTCGGCATTGATCGGTTCAAGGTTCTGTATTTTTTTGATGGTTTCGTTATCCGTATTTTCGGCAAGATAATCAATGACCTTTTCTTTGTATGTACGGATATCAATAAGACCGTCACCCGTATACTGACCGTCGCCCACACCGTCTTTAATATCAATCAGAACCGGCTGAACTTTCGGCGGCAAATACTCAAGAAGCTCACGGACTTCATTTCTGTACTTTTCGAGCCGGTCAACCGTCGGATTTCCCCAAAATTCAGCAGACAAAAGCTCATGCAGAATATCGGCTTTGTTGATAACCGCCGTTATTCCCGACGCCGTGTCAAGCAAAACTTTCGAAACCCGTCTGACGGCTTCAACCTGCTTTCCAGCTTTTCCGATACTGCCGGTTGAAAGCACGGAAAGCTCAATATCAAGAAACCTCAGATCGAACGCAAGTGTTCCTTTGTGCTCATCAATGTCATTATCAGTCAGCGGTGTCAAGTGAAGCTCTATTTCTTTCTTTTCAAGCAGAGAGATTGCTGACCACTTTTCATAATCGTTGTACTTATCCACATAAGCCATTTTATTTCTCACGGAGATTCTTGACGAATGCTTTTTGATGTCGCTGACCTTTGCAAAAAGTTCTGGCTTGAGCCTGTCATAATATGCCTTATGCACTTCGTTTGACTGATGCTCGTACTTTTGCAGTTCAACAAGAATGTCGAGCTTGACATCAAACAGCCTTTGCGAAAGAGATTTTCCGTTTGTGTTTGCGGAACCGTCAGGGTGCTTGTCAAAGTATTCAAAGTTCCCGCAGTAATCGAAAATCAGAAAATGTGTTTTGTCCTTGCCGTCAATCAGTTCCGGACAAAGCCGTGTTCCTCTGCCTATCATCTGCATGAACTTTATCTTAGACTTGACCGGTTTGAAGAACACAAGATTCAGCACGGACGGCACGTCAATTCCCGTATCAAGCATATCGACGGAAACAGCAATTCTGAATTCGTCGTTCAACTCAAATTTTTCGATAAGACCGTTTGCGCCTTTTACCTGATTGTCAATCAACTGACAGTAATTCTCGCCGTATTTCGGGTACATCTCCTTAAAGGTTTTCACAATCAGATCGGCGTGTTTGTGGTTATAGGCGAAAAGAATCGTCTTGCCGACTTTCTGACCGCAGTCAACTCGTAAGCCGTTTTGCATCAGATCTTCAAGCACCTTCCGGCAGGTGTCGATGTTATAAATCAGCTTGAAAATCTTATCCTTTGAAATAACCGTCTCATCGCTTACGTCTTCATCGTCAACAAGAACCGAATCAACCGCCTTTTTGTCCTCATCGGACAGGTCTTTGTACCGGATTCCCTGCGACATAATCTGCGTGGTTTTCGGGTAGACCTTATACGGCACAAGATATTTTTCTTTGACCGCTTCTTCAAGGGAATACGCAAAGTTCGGCTCGCTGTTTTCACAGCCGAAAAGCTGATAAGTGCTTGCGTCAACCTCGTCTTTCGGCGTTGCGGTAAGACCGACCAGAAGACAGTCGAAATAATCGAAGATTGCGCCGTACTTATTGAAAACCGAGCGGTGCGCTTCGTCAATGATAATCAAATCGAACCGACCGCTTGTGTACTCCTTGTTTTCGGCGTCGATAAAGCCGATCATCGTCTGATGTGTGGAAAAAGTGATTCTTGCGTTCGGCTCGTCGGCAAGCGAACGGTCGGAAAGCACGCAGTACGTCATATCGGGCAAAAGTTTTTTGAAGTTCTTGAAAGCCTGTTCAACAAGGCTTGTCCTGTCGGCAAGGAAAAGAACGTTTTTTACCCAGCCGTTACGCATTAAAAGCTCAACAAGAGAAATCGACACTCTTGTTTTGCCTGTGCCCGTCGCCATTACGATAAGACCCCGGCGATACTTGTCATTGAAACGCTCACAGATGCTTGTAATCGCCATTTTCTGATAAGGTCTGCCGGAAATGTCATTTCGTACATTCAGGTCGGTAATATCTCCCCGTGAACGCTTTTGAAGCATATAGGTAAGCTCGCCGAGTGTGTGAAAAGCGACAACCTTTCTTGCCGGATAAGTGCCGTCGATGACATAAATCTCATAGCCGTTTGTGTAATACAGCACCGGCACATAGCCGTATTTTTTCTTCATGCATTCGCCGTAAGTTTTGACCTGCTCAACACCGACAACCGCATCAACGGACGTCTTTTTGGCTTCCACAATGGCAAGCGGCTTTCCGTCCTCAGCGTAAAGAACATAATCGCAAAAGCCGATTCCCGACTTATTCGGCATACCCTCAACGGGAATTTCACAGCACGCCTTTCCGGGGAACACCATACCGCAGGCAACCTTTTTTCCGTCGGGCAGCGTCTTAAAGGTGTTCGGCTCGAAAATCTCCCAGCCGACCTCACGAAGATAGTTATCAATATAGACCTTTCTCGTTTCCGCTTCGCTCATGTAACGGGGCAGAACGATCTGTGCTACGCTTTCGGGCTTTTCAAACTTTCTGACGGTGAACTCGGCAAAGAAAACAAGGTTATCGAAAGAGATTTTCGCCTGTTTTTTTGTGACCTTGATATGATGCTGTGCGTTCATTCCGGCTTTTCGGATGAAGTGGAGAGACTCAAGCAGAACACAGTTATTCACAAAACCCGAAATCAGTCTGCCGTCAAGGATTTCAAGCATTGTTGCGCTTTCGGGCATCGAAACGCCGAGCTTTTTATAGATGAAAGAAAGAATTGCGCCGAGTGCTTCACGGCACTTTAAGGCGGTATCAGAAGGTGTGGAGGCGGACTCGGCTTCGGCAAGGTGCGTCAGAAGCGGAATGTATTCGGGTGTGGAGGGGAGAAAGGGGAAGTTTGGCATGGGGATCACCTCGAACTTCTATTTTGGATTTCATTATGTATTGTTTCACATACATTTTTAAATTCTGTGTCAACTTCTCTGTTTGTAAATCGGATCACTTTCAGTCCGTAGCCTTCAATTACTTTTGAACGTTCTTCATCATATTTTAAGCCTTGCTCAGAATAATGCTGTGAGCCGTCTATCTCAATAACCAGTTTTGCACTTGCGCAATAAAAATCAACAATAAAAGAGTCAATGATTCTCTGCTTATAGATTTTTACGGGATATTCACGCAAAAACATATACCATAGTTTTCTCTCTTGCGGTGTCATATTATGTCGCAGTGCTTTGGCAGTCGGAAGTAATTTGTTGTTCTTTTTAACGGGCATACAGTTCACCTTGTTCATTATTGATTCATTTCAACGAGTTTCCCCTCTCAGTCCGTCGAGGCTGACAGCACCTGAAAAGGAGAACACCCTCTCAGTCGCCTGCGGCGCCAGCTCTCCCAAGGGGAGAGCCAAGGGGATGGTGCTTTTTATTTAGCACACTTCTGAATGAAGCACCAAAACTTGCCTCGCCCTTTGGGAGAGGTGGCAAAGCCCTCAGGCTTTGACGGAGAGGGCACATACTCGGCTTCGGCAAAGTGTGTCAGAAGCGGAGCGTATTCGGGCGTGGAGGGGAGAAAGGGGAAGTTTGGCATGGGGATCACCTCGAAGTTAAATCATATATGCACTATTATCAACGTTTTTGCTTGGCTGTTTAAAAAAATCATCAATCGACAACAATCCTATTTTTGATTGCAATACCTCGATAATTCTATCATTAGATAGTTCTTTTTTCAGGTATTTTTCGAAGACTTGTAATAAGGTAAATGTAGTTATTATCAAACTCTTATTTCTTATAGCTAAATCAACTTGAATTTCGTGAACTTCTGCTCGCTCTATAATCGGTTTAGTTCGAAACGGATTGATTATCAATAATGCTTTAACTTCTTCGTCTTTATTATTTTCTTCAATCAACTTGTCGCAATAACGCTGATAATGAACATCTAATTGAGAAATGTGTTCATTTTTAACATTTGATGTTACACCCTTAATTTCCCCAACAAATGTTATATTTTCCAATTTTGCGAGAAAGTCTTCTTTCTTTTCATCAACAAAACTGGAAAAATCATATCTAAGGATCTTTTCTAATATGTCAAAAACAACAGTGACTAATTCATCACCATTTGTGTAAAGAATAGATTTATATTTCATGTTATTTTCTAAAATTGTATTTGATTCTTCGATTATTTCCCTTGCTCTTTCAATCTCGCTATTCTTTTCTTCAATTAGTTTTTTGTTTTCTTCATCATTAAAAAAATTATAATCACGTATCCATTGCGGCAAACTTGTTTTTCGAGGAAACAAATACTCAAGATAATTTTGCATTGACGATTGATTTTTCAAAACGTCTAAAGTTGTTAAATAAAATCTGTCACCATTTGTTATTGTTGTAACCTTTTTGCTCTTATCTGAAATAGTAATAGGTTTTTCAAAACCTTCAAAATAAAAATCTCCGGTGTATGATTCTTGATTCAGAATAGTAGATGTTATTTCATATACTAAAGAATAGCGGTTTAAGCTATTAGGCACAATCAAAGAAAGTATCTGTTCCTTTAAATTTTTTAACATGTCTTTTAAAAGTATACTGTTATAATATTTATCTGAAGAAGCATACCGGTGGTAGTATAAAGATTGATTTTTGGGCAATATTATGATTACTTTTGATGTTGAGGATTTTTCAAGCATCGTCTTAATGCTTTTAAAATCATTGATATTATCAATTGATAAATAACTTTCACCTTTATTTTTCCAAAGTTTTTGTGACGATAAATCTATAAAATTTACATCAAATTCATCTAATGATTTTGGTTCACTTATATCTGATTGTTTTATTTGCTTATCAAGTTTTGGATTTATAGTTGCACCGATTACTTGAATATTCACTTTTACTCACCTCACCCAAAATATTTTTGCATTAACGCTTTTTTCAGCGTTTCAAGTTTTTCAAGGCTTTTTTGTACGGTTAATTTTGATTTTTCAGTCTGTTCGACGAAGGCGGCGAATTGGTCTTGCAACGCCATTGGCGGTACAATGACAGCGAGTTTCCTAATATCTCCAAGAGACATGAACTTCTGTGTTCCTCCTCTTACCTTGCTCAAAACAGCTTCGTCAAAATAATCCGACTGCAGCAAAGCTCGAATGAAAATATTCAGCACTCTTGAATGATCTTTGAACTTGATCAACGACACATTTTTGATAGCGAAGTTCGGCTCCACATCAACGATCACGGGCTTTCCAACTGTACCAATCATAGGCATTATAATATCGCCTATATCGACTTTGGATCTTTCGTTAATTTTATTGAAGTCTGCTTCACATATCAGAGAGCAATCTGTCAGATCGATTTTTCCTCCTGTTACATTTTTTGATGTAACCAGCGGATACCCTGTTTCATAGTACTGCGGAGAATCGTGCGTTCCGTCCCGAACATCGCAAACCATACCCAACTGCTCTTTTTCCCAATTGAACGGATTGAGAACGATGTCACCAAACAGTTCGACAAATCGGGCTTTGATGAGTTCGTCAAGTTTTTGAAGTTGTTTATTTCTTAGGCTAATTAACTCCCTGACTTTATTTAAGACGGAAACAATTTCAAGCTGTTCATTCATTGAGACAATAGGTATCAGCATTGAGCGCATAGCCGCTTGCGTCAATTTTTGACGTGTTGCACCGTTTACAACACTTGTTGTATCATAGTACATAAGTGAATAGCAAAGATAATCGACATTTATAACGTCTTTAGGCTTCAAAACATGAGCATGATTATTTACCCAGCACTTACCTGACACTCGATAAGCTATCGGTTTGTCTTTTGAGCCGAAATTCCCACCATCCTCAGCCAACAATACTAATTCATCATCAAAAATATAATCGCTTACATAATCCTGAATTCCGTTGGCTCCATAATACGGATATTTGCCTTTTGTTCTCTCAGAAGCAGTTATAGGAATACGTTGATTATCTAAAATATAACACACATCTTCTAATTTTGTCATCACACTACCTCTTTAAATAAAGCAACCAAAGCAACAACTAATGCGGCAAAACTTACGACACTTGAAAATACAGAAACAATATAATTTCGATCTTTTTCAACAGCCATTTCGTTTGCTGCACCTCTGAAGAGTAAAGCAAACACCAAGAAAATTATCAAAATTATACCACTAAAAACAATGGTACTGATATTATCAACTATTGATGTCAATTCCCAATTGCAGTTTTTAATAGTGATTATAATAGCAACAAAACCAAAAATTGAGATTATGAGTCCAAGTATGGCTAATATATTAAAAATCACAGTTAATAAAACTCCAAATATGCCTGAGGTCAATGTTCCGTTTGATTGTTTTTTGTTGAAAATAATATAATAGACTGTCTTTAAAAAATCCAAGAAAGTAATTTTGTTTTTTGTTGGTTTTTCCTCTGTGATTTTATCATTTTTATTAACAACTCTGTCTATTGCTTTGGCTAATTTATCATAATCGATATCGTTATCATAGTAATAGTTATAATTATACTCAACAGTCTTCTTATCTGACCCTTTATTCCTAAATATACTCATAACATTTCCTCCAACTCATCAAGCCCCTTTGCAATTTCCGCTTCAATCTCTCGCAAATCCGCCAGAATCTCACTCGTCGGCGGATATTCTACCGGCACATACTCGGTTTCCT
>CAMAZY010000053.1 GCA_945863885.1 uncultured Clostridia bacterium | reverse complement strand
ATAACTGCAATAGGTATACCGTATATTCCCGTCGGAATAAACCTTTCTTGCCTTGTCACGGAACAAAAGCCGGCCCGTTTCGGGCGGTAAGTCTCCGTGCACGATTCTTACCGTGATGCTTGCGTTTTCCTTTGAGAGAAACTTAACGAACGGACTGCTGTCACCGATCTGCTCTTCGCTTTCCAATGCGATGACACAATCCCCTATTTTATAGCCTTTATTCTGCATAAGTCACAAAGACCACCTTACTGCCTGCTTTTGTGAAATGAGACGCCGGTAGCTGACGAAGTTCGCCGTTTTTCAATCCGCCGCTGACTGCGGTTCTGTATGTGATACCGCCGTACCAGTCAGAATTTTCATCAATGCTTTTATAGTAAATGAAAATATTACCGTCAATATCCGAGCCGGAAATGTTTTTGATGTTCAGCACAGAATCATGTACGGTTATCTCAAAGATATCGGAATAAACCGTAGGCGGCACAGCAAATACAACGCTTTTAATCAGTTTCACGGATTTTATTTTCATGTCACGGCTGAACGTCCGTGCATTTTTTTCAAAAACGGTCATCCAGCTGTCAGCAAAAAACGTAGTAAGCTGAAACTCAAGATTTCCTTTGTCTGTTTCAATAACAATATTCATAAGCTGAAAATGACTCTCGGTACCGTTCCTTACAACAATAGCCGCCGTGTTTTCTTTTATGTCATTCGTTCCGTCCTCCGGAAACGCACCGGAAAGACCTTTGAGTTCAACAATCTCACAGCCGTTTGCAAGCGTATACGGAAACTGCGAGGGGCGGCTTGCGGTTTCCGTTTCTTTGACACTGCCCGTTGTCAAGGATTCCGACGGTTTTCTGTTGTCGTTCGTAACCACAATACCGATGAGTACCGACAAAACTGCCAAAACAGCGACAACGACAGGAATAATCTTCTTTTTCATTCAGTTCACCTTAACAAGCCAAAGTCTGCCGGCAATAATTCCCGACAGACCTTCGCATTATGACTCAAAAACATTGTTATCTGCAACAGGAACATGATAGCAGATATAGTCCATTCCTCCGGGAGGATAAGCATCACAGGACATTTCTTCCGTCAGAAGCGTCATGCCCCACTGCGGATAATAGATCACGCATTGGTTTGGGGAGTTTTGCGAAAGCATGGAACATCCTGATGATATATCTGTTGAAAGCGCAAGACTTTCAAAGTTGATCTCGGGCTTCAAGTACTTCTTTTTCAAAACAAGCTCCTCCATAATGCAATAATTTTGTTGATGAGCTCCATGATTCGCTCGATCACATTCAGCTTATTGACCTTAAGCTCCGGCGATGTTATGATAGCGGTTTCGCCGTCGGCGTCCGCAACGGTGATGTTGCAAACGATATTTCCTTCCGTTTCGGCTTTGAAGCGGTATGTCCAGATTTTCTGACCGTCACGGTACGGCATACCGTCCGCAAAAACTGTTTCACAGTCGGTTACATTTACACCGTCAACCGTAACAGATGCAACATCAAGATCGGTCGTGATCGTAAGCACCGCTGTCACGTTTTGCTTGATACTGCTGTTTTCCCAGCGGACACTCTTAATTCTTTCGGCAACGGGAAGCTTGTTGACCGTCAGTACGGGCGTTTCAATGGCTTCGCTTTCAGTTCCCTCTTCATTTTCGAGTGCGATTTCAGCTACCACTTCGCCGTAATGCTCGGCCGTGAAGCTGTATGTCCATTCCTTCTGACCGTTGTCGGCGATTTTGCAGTCCGTGACGCTGACACCATCAACGCTGACAGCCGTCACATCAAGATCAGTCAGCACCGTAAGCGTTGCCGTATCAAACTGACGGATACTCTCATTCGCCCAGTTGAGCGATACATTTTCGGGACAGAATGTGTTTTCGTCCTGCGTCTCGTCCGAAAGGGCAAACGACCGAAGCGCCATCAAAGCCATTCTCGGCGTAGAACTTGTAACTGCAAGAGCAAGACCGTTCGCCGCCGCAACCTCGGGTTCGGAGTATGTCCACTTGAAATTCGTCAGCGAAATAATACAGTCGGAATTGTTAATCAGGATAATCGGGTACTTTGTTTTGTATGTTCCCTGTGCTTTCAGCTCCTCGTCCCAGACGACATAGGAGGTAAGACGTCTGAACATCTCATGTCCACCGTAAACCGTAACCGGAGTCGGGGTCGTATAGTTCGAATTCATGCACAAAAGCGTACCGTTCGAATCACCGGCAACAACCTTCATGCCAAGCTGTAAGCTTTCCGGCTCGATTGCCCTGTCGGAAGTGACATGGAATGCGATTGCCTGTCCTTTTCCGAGGTAAAGTTCATTGTTCGGACCGGCCTCAAGATACTTGTCGCTGATGCCGTTGTTATCAAGCGAGGATACACCATCAATGAATACGGCGCCCTTTGCGTACTGTTTTTCGTCAAGTTCATAAATTGAATCATAGAACGTCTCAGCCGTAATGACGTTATCACGAATCTCCATGTACTGCGGGATATATTCTTTATCCTTGATATACGCTTCACCGACAACCGAATCCGGGTCGGGCTCGGTGCCTGCCGGGTCATAGATACGGACAGAGTCAACATAGACCTTGTAAGCGTTATAGCTTGCACCCGTCTTGTCGAAATTCATATCGAACGCCCAGCCGTACTTCGGCGTAATGACAACCCGGTAGGTTCCGTAGGCAAGATCTCTCGAACGGATAACCGGTACCTGATAAAGGCCGTCAGTCGAGGTCGGGTTCGGAACAAACTCGCCGGCGTCATTATCATAACTGTAACCATAGTAGGTCTGAACGACGTAGTTTTTATCACGCTTGCCGCTCGTATTATATACCGCAACGAGCATCGCGCCCGTATCGGCGTTCGTGACGCTGAACAAATCGAAACCCGTTCCGCAGAATGTGAATTCCGCCGTCGGTTCTTTTCCGAGCGATCCTTCGTCAACAACAACGCTTTTTGCACTGCCCAAGCTGTATGTGGAAGCACTGTCTTTATAGGCATCGTCACGTCCGTAGACATTGTTGGCGTCGTACTGGGAAAGGCTGAACGTGCCGGGCCTGTCCTCCGCCTGGAATTTGTCGGTATAGGTCGTACCCTCCGTCCGCCATACATAGCTGCCGCTGTCGTTAAAGGTGAAGAACGAATCCTCGTAATAGATGTTGGTTGCCGGAATGACGGTAACCGTCGTGTAATAATAGCTACCGTTTGCGGTGAGATATTCGTAATAGAACACCTCTTCGTCGCTCATGGTCATGTTGGTCGGCTGATAAATAATATACTTGCCGGAAATTGTTGCGGTTCCGTTTTCAAGCGTCAGAGAATCGGCGGCGCCGACAAGACGGCTTTCATAATAAGCTTGTGTGTTAAGAACCGTTCCGTCCGTTACAGCCGTGCCGAGTGCGTTGAGCGTTCCGCCCTTGATAAGATCGTTTGCCGCAAGGCTGATTTTGACCGGGAGACCGTAGTCGACGACTACCGCATCGGGAATGATACCCGAATTATAAAGAACGGCGAAAGCAACGTTTGTGTTCGTATATGCCGCAACATCGGGAACGATTCCGTCCTGGTTATATTTGTTTGTTCCCTCGTAGAAGTAGGTCGTCACAACCGATTGTCCCTTATCCACGATCTGTGCTTCACTTGCGTTGGAGCCGCTCGAAACCCTGACATGATACTCCGCATTTGGGTTGAACAGCTGATAGCCGTCGGGCAGCTTCTCGCTTGCGATCAGATCAATAGCCGAAAGCGTGTCACTGGAGTTCAGAAGCACGGTTTCGGACTGCTTGTTTCCGACAAGCACTCTTTCCTCGAACGGAACGACAACACCGTCGGAGTTAACGGGCTGACCTTTTTCGTTTACAAGATAGAATTCGTAGTTGACCGCCGCTTCTTTCCATCCGAGAGACGGAATCGGGAAGGTCTGCTGACAGGTGACATCAAGATAGTTCTGATAATCCAGAACAGCGTATTCGTTCGTGTCATAGGTTCCTGCCGCTCTTTCGCCCTCTGCGGAGCCTTCAAGGTAAGCATAGTATTTCAGCGTGATTTCGTCACGTTGAATGTCGCCGATATTCCAGCTGAACTGTTCGTTCAGAACATCGTAGGTAACGTATTTACCAACGATCTTATTGGTGCTGACGTTATAAATATTCGTGCCGCCTGCGTCAATCTGATCGGAATAAGCCGCCGTCAACGCACCGCTCGCATTAGTTTCAAACGTGATCTTTTCATGAACGGTGTATCCGTTTCTCGTACCGTCGCTGTTGAGCGTCCATGAGCCGATTTCGATATACGGCGCCGGATCAAGATTGATTGTCGCCATGCCGTTGCCGAGCGTGTAGCTCTGTGCGAATTGGAGGTTATAGTTTTCGCCCATCTGGTCGGTTACGACTGCATGGTTCGCAGCGTAAAGAATACTATCAAGAATCCGGTCGTAGGCTTCCTGCAAGTTCGATTCGGCATAATAATAGTTTTCTTCGACCGAAGCCATTCTCTTGAGGATCTGCGTTGTTCTTGCGCCGCCGGCATCGGCTGAATACCCGATCGTGAACATCGTTGCGCCTAAGCCCGTCATATAAGGCTCATAGTAGCCGCCGTCAAGGTTTGCCGGAAGATCAACGGCAGAACCGTCGGGAGCCTTGATGGCAACTGCAAACCAGTTTTCACCGTTGGGGTTGAAATATCTCGCAACGGGATAGGTCGCTGTATCGGCAAGATACGGAGCAAGCGTGCTGTCCTCGGCGTTGCCGTCAAGCCACGCAAGATGCGCCGCATTCGCATAATCGATAAGAAGTCGGTTATAAGCGTAAGGCTCACCGTCGGACATGAAGACAACATACTGCTTCTTGTTGGCGTTCGGATCGCTCTTGGCGGCCTTGAGAATGTTGTAGCACTTCATCAGACCGTCATCGTAGTTGGTGCCCGGGGTGTCGTTATACTGTAACGAGTCAATCTGACTGACAAGCGTTTCGGCATCGTCAATTCCTACAAAGGCGCCCTCGGGCGTTCCGTCACCGGTGATAATTCTGTTTTCGTTGCTTGAAGTGTCCGAATTGTAAGTCGGAGATGTACTGTCAAGGAATTCATAATCGTTGACATATTTATCGAACGTTACAATGGCGACACGGTTGCTCTTGTTTTTATTGACAAGCTGAAGGGCAAACTCTCTGGTGTCCGCAATCGCATTCTGAAGCCGGTTATTGTAGTTCATGGACGAGGAGTGGTCGAATACGATAACAACGTCAACCGGCTGTGTCATAGGAACACCCGTAACGGCAAGCTCAACCTCGGTGACACCCGATGTCTGGAAGTCGTAGCCGCCGGCTTTACCCGAAGCGGTTTTGCCGATTCTGACCGAGCCTTCGTGCGGATATTCGGGGTAATCCTCTGTCGGTGAGGTGTAGGCCTCGGGATTTGCGTACAAGGTCGTTCTGACGCTTCTTGTGACCGTTTCCTCTGCCGCATTTGTGCCGGTGACGGTCATGGTAATAGATGCAAATCCTTCAATTCCTGTATAGGTAACAAGACCTTCGTTGTCAACCGAAGCGACATTGGTGTTGTCGGATTCCCAGGTAACGGTCGTATTTTCAAGACCGACAACATAGGAAAGAAGTCTTTCGGTCATATCGGGATAAACGTCGTAGCGGTTCTGAAGAACATTGGTAATGTCCTTATTGCCGCCGTAGGCATCAATTCTGATTTCCACGGTCGGCTCTGTAGCGGCCTGCGATCCCTCTGCCGCCGAATAGATGTAAATCGCTTCCGGAGCGGAGGAAAGGCGGTATTCGTGGTTGCTGTTATAGGACATATAGTTGCCGTCCGCTTTTGAGTCAACCGAATATGCCCTGTGGTTCGTGCTGTTGTAGGAGATCAGATCGGCACCGGTGCTGTAAGACGGCAAATCACTCGATGTTGTGACAAATCTCGGACTGCCGGTAGCAAAGTCAAGAATCAGATAGCCTTTATACTCGTTATAGAACTTGAATACGCCGTCGGTATCCGTGGCGATACATTCCCATTTGATCGAGTTGTCGTCGCAGTCAAAATAAACCGTTTCTCCGTTTTCCTCAATCGTAATGTTCGGGTTGGAGTAAAGTCGTTTTTCACCGCTTGACGAAGAGGTGTAGGTATAGCAGTTCATCGGATAAGCCGTTGTGCCGGAATCGGCAGACACGGCAAAAGCGTAGTACTTTCCGGCCTCAAAGTGATCCGTAAGCACATATCTCGTATAGCCCTCAACCGTACCGCTTAAGGTGTTTGCCAATACCTTGAGCGTAGTGGTCGCCGAAGCGGTAGGATATGTGCCGTCAGCGTCGGCAACACGGGAGGTTGCGGTAAGGGTAATCACCGTTTCACCGCCGGCGCCGGTATAGGTTACCACGCCGTTTTCGTCAACGGTCGCAACGTCGGGATTGCTTGATGACCATGTGTATGCAATATTCTCAGTTTCGAAATTAACAGGTCTCGGAAGAAGCGTTTCCGTCTGCCATTTGCAGATGTCCTTTCTTTCGGCTACCGTTCCGTCAATATTTTCGTACATCGAACGGATATGAACCGCTTCCTGAAGCTCGGTTTCTTCAAAGAGATAAACGGTCGAGCTTTCACCGTCATCGGCGTTACCGCCGCGGAAGTTACCGTCACCGCTGTAACGGATAACGACCTTTGTGCCGGAGGAGTTTGCGTCAAGACCGCTGACCAGACCTGATGAATTTACCGTAAAGGCAAACGGATCGGAATCAGAGGAGGATACCGAAGAAGCGGTTGTCAAAGTGGCATAAGCCGCCGAAGCATAAGTCAGCGAAAGGTATTTCGCACTGTCCTCGTTCTGAAGCGTAACATAGCCGTCCGTACCCGAAGCCGCCGCCGTCCAGATGCCGCTTCCGCCGCTTGAAACGGGTATTTCGATGAATACACCGTTGTCCGATTCGTCCGGCTGAATGACTGCATAGGTTTTGCCGAGCCTTTTTCCGCTGTTGGCGGAGGTATTGTTCATGTAATATGCCGCACCGACGGAATTACTGTTTACGATGATGTAATTCTTGCCCGGCGTAAAGGTAGTGACGGGCTTGAACACTCTGACAGGTTCTGCTGAGGTCGTTACGTTGAAGGTGACGGTTGCCGTAGCTTCCGCCCCGGTTTCGTCGGTGGCTCTGTAAGTAATATCAACCGTTCCGTCTACACCGGTAAAGGTGACCGCACCGTTTTCAACCGTAGCAACGGCAGGATCGCTTGTAATCCACTCGACGGTGACCGTTTCGCCGAAATTCATATAGTTTCCGACAAGGGTAAGAGCGGTTCCGTTGACAACCGAATAAACCGTTTCGCTCTTTCCTGCAACGGAAACGCCGTTTTTCTTCAGCGTAACAAAAGGATCGGAAATAACACGTTCATAGATATAGTTCTTGATCGGCGTATCGCCCCAGCTTGTACGGAAGTTTCCGTTGCCGCTGATGTGAGGACCGTAACCGGTGCCGTTCTTGGAAGCAAGATGACCGTCAACGGTACCGAAATAGCAATAGGTACCGCTCAGATCCGGCTCATCA
>CAMAZY010000052.1 GCA_945863885.1 uncultured Clostridia bacterium | reverse complement strand
CAATTTTAACAGCAAACACAAGAGAGAACAAATCACCCTCCACACAACAGTGCGATCCCACTTAGTGTTTTCCTGTTACGAAAAGCGTTCTTTGCTTACTTTCTGACGCTTCGGTCAGAAAGTAAGTGCCCGCGCGGCATTAGCGCAAAGGTAGAGATATAGAAGAAGTCAAATCCAAAAGTACAAACCAACTGTTAGACAGATAAACTAAAATTAACCTTTTTCAAACGGAGGAAACCTATGTATCACAAAGTATTAAAACGACTTCTTGCCATCATACTTTCCTTTTTGGGAATGCTTCTTCTTGGGTGGCTGTTTCTGATTCTGATTATAGCCATCAAGCTTGACTCCCCCGGCCCGATTTTCTTTAAGCAAAAGCGAGTCGGCATACACAAACAGCATTTCGAAATCTATAAATTCCGCACTATGCGGATTGACACACCGCACGATACGCCGACTCACCTTTTAGAAAACCCCGACCAATACATCACAAGAGTCGGAAAGTTTCTGCGAAAAACCTCGCTTGACGAGCTTCCGCAGCTGATTAACATTTTTAAAGGCGACATGGCGGTCATCGGTCCGAGACCCGCTTTATGGAATCAGTTCGACCTAATCGCCGAACGGGACAAATACGGCGCAAACGACGTACGTCCGGGGCTTACCGGCTGGGCGCAGATTCACGGCAGAGACGAGCTTGAAATTGAGGAAAAAGCAAAACTTGACGGGTATTATGTCGAGCATATGGGCTTTCTTATGGATGTAAAATGCTTCTTCGGCACGATTCTTTCCGTGCTAAAAAAAGACGGTGTTGTCGAGGGCGGAACGGGAGCAATCAATCAAAAAAGTGACGCCGATAAGAATTGAGACAGCAAAGAACACCGGCCGTAACCGCCTATTCGTCTTGACATAATTTTCCATTGGTGTTACAATAGAGAAAAAAGGAGATGAGATGTCATGTTTAATGAGATCGGTAAAAAAATCAAGAGATTAGCAAGTACTCTTTGTAAGGTTCAGATTGCAATCTATGTTATTGCGGCCATAGTCTTTTTGGGACTCGGGTTGATTAGTATTGTCGACGGCAACGAAGATTCCGCATTTTTCTGGATTCTGATCGGACTCGCATGCGCCATAATCGGACCGCTTCTTGCGTGGCTGAGCACTATCATTCTTTACGGCTATGGTGAGCTGATCGATAAGACCGGCGAAATTGAAAAGAACACAAGACCCGCAAACACGGCTCCAACAGCTAACGTAAACCCGACCTATCAAAGCCCGGTAAATGCAAACCCGATGGCGGCAAACCCGGCCTATGCAAATCCTACCGTTCAGAGCGATCGGATTCAGTTCTGATCGGTTTCCCGGTCATACGTGATTCACGACCGAAAGCATTGTACAAACAACTGCCCGACTCTTGTCTGAGCCGGGCAGTTTCATTTTATTATTTCGACAAAAGCGCTCTGTCGCTGACAAATTCCGATCCGCTGACCTCTTCAAACTTGTGAAGGAGCATTTCTACAGTCAGATTCTTTTTCTCTTCGCCGGAGATATCGAGAATGATTCTTCCCTCATTCATCATGATAAGACGGTTGCCGTACGCAATCGCATCGTGCATATTGTGCGTGACCATCATTGTCATGAGGTTGTTTTCTTTGATAAGACTGTCGCTTAAGGAAAGAACCTTTGCAGCGGTTTTCGGGTCAAGCGCAGCGGTGTGCTCGTCAAGAAGCAACATCTTCGGCTTCTGAAGCGTCGCCATAAGAAGTGTGAGTGCCTGTCGCTGACCGCCGGAAAGAAGGCCGACCTTTGATGTCAGTCTGTCCTCCAGACCGAGGTCAAGCTTCTTGAGAAGCTCACGGTATTCTTCTCTTTCCTTTTTGCTGATGCCGTATTTCAGCGTGCGCCGTTGTCCTCGCTTTTTGGCAATCGCAAGGTTTTCGACAATCTCCATTGTCGCCGCCGTGCCTGTCATCGGATCCTGAAAAACACGGCCGAAGTATTTTGCTCTCTTATATTCGGGCATTGCGGTGACGTCGATTCCGTCAATCGAAATCGAGCCGCAGTCCACGGAGTAAACACCCGTGATGATGTTCATGACCGTCGATTTTCCGGCTCCGTTTCCGCCGATGACGGTCACAAAATCGCCGTCGTTCAGTGTGAGGTTGATGTCGCTGAGCGCCTTTTTTTCGTTGACGGTTCCGGAGTTAAAGGTCTTGCTTACGTTTTTGATTTCAAGCATTGGCGCCTACCTCCCCGTTCTTTTTCGCCTGTTTTTTCGCCGAGGGCTTCAGTTGACTTTTCCAGTACGGCAAGCCGAGGAAAATAGCAACAAACAAAGCCGAGAACAGCTTCAGGTCGTTCGGGTTCAGACCGATCTGAATGACAACGGTCTGAACAATATAATAGATGACACCGCCAAGGGTAACGCCGACAAGACGAAGCGCAAAGTTCTTGAAAATCTTTCCGAAAATGACTTCGCCGATGATGACGGCGGCAAGACCGATAACGATTGCACCCCTGCCCCGGTTGATATCGGAGCTTCCCTGATACTGCGCATCAAGCGCACCGGCAAGCGCCACAATGCCGTTCGAAAGCACAAGTCCGAAAACTTTATTCCGGTTGGTGTTGATACCGTTCGCTCTCGCCATCGCTTCGTTACAGCCGGTCGCACGGATTGCCGAGCCGAACTGCGTACCGAAGAACCAATAAAGAAGCGCAATAATCAGCACAACGAGAACGGCACCGACAATAAGCGACTTATTGATGTTGCTTAAGGTGACAAGAAGATTGTACTTTCTGAAGTTAATGGCAACATTTGAATTGTTGCCCATGATACGAAGATTGAGCGAATACAGCGAAAACTGCGTCAGGATACCGGCAAGAATCGCCGGGATTCCGAAAGCTGTATGGAACACACCCGTGATAAAGCCGGCAACACAACCCGCCAGAAAAGCCATAATCAGACTGATATAAATATTGACGTTGTTTGTCGTGAGCATAACAAAAACCGCGCCGCCCGTAGCCAAAGAGCCGTCAACGGTCAGGTCGGCAAGGTCTAAAACCTTGAACGTGATGTAAACTCCGATTGCCATGATGCCCCAGATAAGGCCCTGGGCAACGGCACCCGGAAGAGCGTTAAAAAATATCGCCATAGTGATTTCTTGCGTCGTCGGACGCTTCCTTTCCGAAAATGAACAAAAAGCGATAGTTCCCTACCGCTTTCAAAGTGCAGATCAAATGACCTGCACTTTGTTTGATTTTAATTTCAATTATTTGTCGTCTTCGACAACGATTTCCTCGTAGCCTTCGGGAATCGTAATGCCGAGAGCTTCTGCTCTGTCCTTAACATACTTTTCAACAAGGTTCGAGCTGTAGCCGATTTCCATGTCGGCAGGATTCTTGCCGTTTACAAGGATGTCGTAAGCCATCATACCGGCTTCGTAACCGATATCATAGTAGCTGATGGAAAGAGTCGCAACACCGCAGCCCTTACAGATACCCTCTTCACCTGCGATGAGGGGAATACCTGCCGGTTCCGCAATGTTGTTAACAACTTCGGTGTTGTCAGCAACCTTATTATCGGTCGGCGCATAAAGAGCGTCGCACTCGGAAACAGCCTTGGTAACAACCGTAGTAATGTCGTTGGAATCGGCAAACGGATATTCCTTTACAGTGATATTCTTCTTCTCAAGGTAAGCCTTGACAGCATTAACCTGGAACTTGGAGTTGGCTTCGCCTGAGCAGTAGATGATGCCGACGGTCTTGGCGTCCGGAACAAGGGTGAGGATCATCTCAGCCTGCTTCTCAAGGGGAGCGCAGTCAGCGGTACCGGTGATATTGACGCCGGTTTTGCCTGTCCAGGAATCAACATCCATGTCAAGAGCGGTTGCATAGTCGGTAACCGATGTGCCGACGATGGGGATTGTGGACGTTGCGGCCGCAGCAGCCTGAAGAGCCGGGGTGGCGTTCGCCATAATCAGGTCAACCTTGGAAGCTACGAACTTGTTGACAATCGTCGCACAAGCGTTGGCTTCACCGGCAGCGTTCTGCTCGTCAAAGGTTACCTTGTCGCCGAGCTTTTCGGTGAGTGCTTCCTTGAAGCCTTTCGTTGCAGCGTCAAGTGCTACGTGCGGAGCAAGCTGGCAGATACCGACGGTATAGGTCTTGTCGGTGTCAGTTGCCGCCGGAGCCGATGTATCGCCGGGAGCCGTGGTTGCGTCATCTTTGCCGCCGCAGGCTGCAAATGCCGTCAGAGCAAGGGCAAGGCAAAGAATGACAGATAATACTTTTGTGAACTTTTTCATGTTTTTACCTCCGTTTAATGGTTTAAAGGCTTAACGTTTTAAAGCGTTAACTTTAGCTTGCTTCACATTTTAGCCCTTTAAAGCGATTTTGTCAATAGCTTACAACAATTTTTTCAAAATAAATCAAATTTTATATTTTTTGCAAGAAAAAGCCGCCATTTTATCGCTTTTTGGTAAAGAAAGCGCCTAAAAACGGCGTTAATTCAGCGTTTTACAGCCGTTTTCACACCGCTTTTTCAATGCTTTTTCCTTGACTTTTCGGTCGTATCATTATAAACTATAAGTCGTATTATTATAGAAAAAGGTGATTCTATCATGAAAGCAATCGTTACCGTTACGGGGAAAGACACCACCGGCATTATTGCAAAGGTCTGTACCCTCCTTGCCGACAACAGCGTCAACATTCTTGACATCAGCCAGACCGTCATGCAGCAGTATTTTACCATGACTATGCTCATTGACCTTTCAACCGGCAAAAAGAACGTCACCGAGCTCGGCGAAGAGCTCGAAGCACTCGGCAAGACAATGGGACTTGTTATAAGGACACAAAGAGAAGACATTTTTGACCTGATGTACAGAGTATAAGAGGTGCCGGCAATGCAGAATATAAATGATATCATCAGCACCCTTGACATGATCGATCATCAGCACCTTGACGTCAGAACTATCACGATGGGGATTTCGCTTCTTGACTGCTGTGATGAGGACATTCACAAGGTTGCTGACAAGATTTACGACAAAATCACGAAGAAAGCCGAAAAACTCGTTGAAACGGGCGAACAGATTGAAAAGGAATTCGGAATTCCGATTGTAAACAAGCGAATTTCCGTCACGCCGATTTCGATTATCGGCTCGGCCTGTCGGGAAACGAACTATGCCCCGCTTGCCGTAGCACTCGACAAGGCAGCAAAACAATGCGGCGTCAACTTCATCGGCGGCTTTTCCGCTCTCGTTCACAAGGGCTTCACCAACGGCGACCTGAACCTGATTCACTCGATTCCCGAGGCGCTCGCTTCCACCGACGAGGTCTGCTCAAGCGTCTGCGTTGCGAGCACAAAAGCCGGCATCAACATGGACGCCGTTGCCCTGATGGGAAAAATCATCAAACAGACCGCCGACATGACAGCAAAAGACGGAGGCTTCGGCTGTGCAAAGCTTGTTGTATTCGCCAATGCCGTCGAGGATAATCCCTTTATGGCGGGTGCTTTCCACGGCGTCGGCGAGCCGGAATGTGTCATCAACGTCGGCGTCAGCGGCCCGGGCGTTGTACATCATGCGCTCAAGTCCTGCAAGGGTCAGCCGTTTGATGTGGTAGCGGAAACAATCAAGAAAACCGCTTTCAAGATTACAAGAATGGGTCAGCTTGTTGCCCGTGAAGCCTCCTCAAGGCTCGGCGTTCCGTTCGGCATCGTTGACCTCTCTCTTGCCCCCACTCCGGCAAAAGGCGACAGCGTAGCCAGAATATTAGAAGAAATGGGACTTGAGGTCTGCGGAACACACGGCACGACTGCGGCGCTGGCTCTTTTAAACGACGCAGTCAAAAAAGGCGGTGTCATGGCAAGTAACCACGTCGGCGGACTTTCGGGTGCCTTTATCCCTGTCAGCGAGGACGAGGGCATGATTGCCGCCGCCAAGACCGGTGCGCTTCATCTTGACAAGCTTGAAGCGATGACCTGTGTATGCTCGGTCGGTCTTGATATGATTGCCGTTCCGGGTGACACCCCGGCTTCCACCCTTTCGGCGATAATTGCCGACGAAGCGGCCATCGGCGTTGTCAACACCAAGACGACTGCTGTCAGAATTATCCCCGCCGTCGGCAAGAAGGTAGGCGACATGCTCGAGTTCGGCGGACTGTTAGGCTCTGCACCGATTATGCCCGTGCACGAGTTTTCGTCCGAAGCGTTTGTGGCAAGAGGCGGAAGAATCCCGGCTCCGATGCACTCACTGAAAAATTGAGTTAAACGTAACCAAGGCGGCCGGGTGCGGCGAAGCCGCACATTTGCCGCTGCCGCAGGCAGCGGCAAAAACAAAACCCCAAAAGGGTTTTGTCGGCCGCCGTCCGACCGTCAGATGAAACCTCCCCCGAAGCCGCCCGACTTACGGTTACTTATAATCTACGAGTTTCCCGATACCGAAAAGTCCTTTCTGCGGGTGAACCTCTTCCCGACGGAACAAAGTACACCCGCGACCGCAACTATTCACTATTCATTATTCATTATTCATTACTTTCAAAGGGTTCTGATAACAATGAAAATCATCGACATAATAACCTCCGACAAGCCTTCTCTTTCCATGGAGGTCTTTCCGCCGAAAACAACAGCAGCTTACGAGTCCGTTCAAAAGGCAACGGAGGATATTGCTTCATTGAAGCCGAGCTTTATGAGCGTTACCTACGGAGCCGGCGGCGGAACGTCGGACTTCACGGTTTCCATCGCTTCGAACATCGAAAAAAATTACGGCGTGACGGCGCTTGCCCATTTAAGCTGTATTTCTTCGACGAAAGAGCAGGTGAAAAATCAGCTCAGACAGCTGAAAGAAAACGGAATCGAAAATATCCTTGCCTTGCGGGGCGACATTCCCGACGGCATGAGCACGGAAAATCTTGACTACCGTTATGCAAGCGAGCTGGTTTCGGAAATCGCCGCAACGGGCGACTTCTGTATCGGCGGTGCGTGTTATCCCGAATCCCACCCCGAAAGCACGGATTCGTTTTCGGATATCCGCCACTTGAAAGAAAAAGCAGACTGCGGCTGTCAGTTTTTTACGACGCAGATGTTTTTTGATAACGACATTCTCTATAACTTTATGTACCGTGTCCGGGAGGCCGGAATCACCGTGCCGGTTGTTGCCGGTATCATGCCCGTCGTCAATCCGAAGTCGATCAAGCGGATCTGCTCGATATCCGGCACGGCGTTACCGCAAAGATTTTGCCGCATTGTTGATAAATACGGCTATGACAGCGAAAAGATGAAGCAGGCGGGCATCGCCTACGCCACTGAGCAGATCATTGACCTTTACGCCAACGGGGTCAACGCCGTCCATATCTATTCCATGAACCGTCCCGACGTTGCTGCGGCGATTATGAATAATGTTTCAAAGATAATAGAATAAGGGCGTGTATCTGTGACTACTCAGGGAATCGGGCTTCGGTTTGCGAAAGCGGACGAGGTATCAATCAACGAAAAAGAAGCTTATATGTACATGGGGCTTCGTGCCAAAGCTCCCGACGAACAGGTCGAGGAGCTTTTTTCGTCATGTCTTCAGGAAGTGAAAAACGCTGTTTCCTATAAGGCGTGCTTTACCGAAGTGCCACTCGAATTTCCGGAAGAAAACGAGGTCTTTTTGGGCTTCGGCACGGTGAAAAGCGAAAAGCTTTTCCGGCATTTGCAAGAGTGTAAAACCGCCTACATTTTCGCCGCCACCGCAGGTACGGGAATCGACCGGCTTATTTCACGCTATAAAGTGCTATCGCCGTCAAAAAGCCTGATGATTGACGCAATAGGCTCAGCGGCCGTCGAGGGCTGGTGCAACCGGCTGAACGCTGATATCGTAGCCGGACGGAGAGCGAAGTCCCGATTCAGTCCCGGCTACGGCGACCTTTCACTCGAATATCAGAAGAGTATTCTTGAATATCTTGACGCATACCGAAAAATCGGCATATCACTGTCAGACACGCTGTTTATGACGCCGACGAAATCGGTCACGGCTATTATCGGAGTGCGGTAAATTTTAGTTTAGCGGTGTAAACTCGGCTCCACCTTTGGGGGAGCTGTCACG
>CAMAZY010000051.1 GCA_945863885.1 uncultured Clostridia bacterium | reverse complement strand
ACTTGATAAAAGATTTTTCTCCCATGAAAGGGGAGATGTCGCAAGGCGACAGAGGAGTCTTACACCGCTAAACTAAAATTTAGCCTTTCTCTTTCTGCCCGGACAGTCGAATGAAAAATATCACGTCGATTGCCCCGACGTTGGCGCCATCATAGGATCGTCAGGTAAGATAATATGTTTTTGTAAAGACGAAAAATCAAGGGACAAAAAATACAGCCCGATTTACATTTCGGACTGTACTTTTTTAGTTTCAGTATTGCCCCCCCGGGATTGGTGTCGCCCTGCGACCGGCTCGGGCTGTCAGGGAAAAGTTAATTGCAGACTACCCCGGGATTGGTGTCGCCACGCGACTTACTTGCCGATAGATGAATCTACCGGCTCGGGCTGTCGGGGAAAAGTCAATTACAGACTATCCCGGGATTGGTGTCGCCACGCGACTAGTCGGCATTTTCTTCTTCGATTTTGTCCACGATTTCCTGCGGAATGGCTTCGCCGTGCTTGACGAAAATAAGACACAGCAGGCAAAGCGCAAAGGCAATCGGGCTGTAATAGAACAGCGACATATACGTTCCGCTGACCATGGCGACAAAGCCGTAGATGATCGGAGATGCGATCTGAGCGGAGAACGTTGCGGTGTAGTAATAGCCGGTAAAGGTTCCGACTCTGTCAAGTCCGCCGATTTCAAGAACGAGCGGAAGCGTGTTGACGGTGATGAACATATTCGCCGCACCGCCTAAGATAAGAACCGGGAAAATGAGAACAGAAAGAATTTTTACGACGCCGTCAACGGAATTCTTGATGGCGAGCATCGCACCGGCATAGTCACCGTCGGCTGTTTCTTTTCCGAGAATGTCCCGGCTGACCTTGATAAGCGAATCATAGCTGAAGTCCCCGCCTGTCTTTTCATCGAGTACGGCGTCAACCCTTGCATATTCACTGGTTTCGGGCAACCCGTTTTTCAGATACTCGTCGACAAAGCCGTCAAGGGTGAGCACCGTATAGTCGCCGTCTTCACCGGCGGCTTTTTTGTTCGCAGTGTTGACTTCGCTGATGGCCGAGTCAATGTTCGCATAAACCTTATTGGCGGAAACGTATTTCGAGGCGGAAAGTCCGTCGGAGGCAAGCATAACGGTAAATACACCGAAGAAGACGATAAAAGCCGCCATGAAAATGCAAAGACCGGTAAGAATGGTTTTCTTTCTGCCGATTTTCGATCCGAGCTTACCCGCCGGGATAGCGGCAGCGGCAGAACAAACGGCGAAAATCGCCATAAGAATGGTTGCCTTTGCGGTGGCAAGATGAAGAATCTCAGCCGCAAACAGCGAGAAGAACGTGGTAATTGCGTTCGTTCCGCAGAACAGGAAGAACAGAGACGCAAGCATGAAAGCAAGGCTCTTTCTTTCGCCGCCGGAAAGCTTCATTGCCTTTCTTGCGGCCTTTTCGGCTTTCTTGGCTTCCTTTTCGGCTTTTCTCTTCGCTTCGGCGTCCAAGGCAAGATTTTCTTCCATCTTGACCTGAATCCGGCTGTCCTCTTCTTTTACGAAGAAGAGAAGCACCAATGCTCCCGCAATCATAACGATTGAGCCGATGATGAAAACAATCGGGAAGGTCTGGGATTCGTCCGTGTATGCGCCGAAAAGAGCAACATAGATAAGACTTGCTATCGTTCCGGCCACCATTCCGACAAGACTGCCGACGCCGCCCATAAGGTTGATGATAGCGTTGCCCTCCGAGCGAAGCTCAGGCGGCGTCAGGTCGGGCATGAGTGCAACAACGGGTGCCCGCCACAAGGACATGACGAAAACAAAAAGAATGATGAATACCATCGTAGCGGCGATGCTGTTGGTCTTGTTCGCAATAATCGGGATCAGCGCAAACAGCACAGCCGAAATCGGGGCACCGGTTACAATGAACGGACGGCGCTTACCGAGCTTCGAATGACAGCGGTCGGAAAGCTTGCCGAAGGTCGGCTGAAAGATGACGCCGAAGATGTTGTCGAACGTCATGATGAAGCCGATGAATAAGGGAACAAGCGTGATGCTTGCACCGAAGCCGACGTCCTCGCCCTGCGCTCTTGCAAGAGAGGCGAGCCACGGAGCCACCTCGTTCAGCTTTGCGCTCAGGTTCGAAACGAATGCCGATTCGGAAAGCAGTCTGTTGAGTATTTTTGTGATGTACGGGTCATAGATAGCCCAGGCGATTGACGACGCCATGAAGCCGAACCCGGTCAGGATCGTTTTCTTGACGTCAAGCTTTATTTTTTTATCAGCCATAAAAATCTCCTAAATATAATATGTTAGTCTCCGGCTTCCTCAACTGCCTTGTCGAGCCACTCGGTGTCCTCGTCCTTGGAAACCTCGCCGTGTCTTACGAACGAGATGACGATTAAGCCCAAAAGGAAAGCGACGGCGCAGAAAAGGAACATGAAGTTGTAGTCCTCGTTGAAAAGACCGATGACAAGTCCGCAAAGAATCGGACCTGTTACCGCTGCCGAGAACGTTGCGGTGTAATAATAGCCGGTAAAGGTTCCGACAAACTCTCTTCCGCCGATAGCGAGAACGAGCGGTAAGGTGTTGATGTTGACACAGCCGACACAAGCGCCGCCGACAACAAGCGCAATCCAGAGCATAACCCAGACGAAGGTTTTACTTGAGGAAAGCTGAGAGGCGGCAAGATAAATCGCAAACATGACGACGATTCCGATCAAACCGCCGATAATCGTCTTTTTGCGTCCGACCTTTCTGCCGAGCATACCGGCGGGAATACCGAAAGCGGCAAGAGAAACGGCGAAGACCGCCATCATGAGAGTAGAGAAAATCGGCTGAACCTGAAGCGTCTTTTGTGCGAAGTTGGTGAAGTTCGGAATAATGGCTTCGGTGGCATTGCAGATTAAGAAAAGAGCGGCAAGCATGATAATAAGGCTCTTTTTCTCGTCCTTTGAAATAGGCAGGTCACGGATTTTAATCTTCTTCGGCTTTTCGCCCTCTTCGTGTGCGATCTCTACCTTAGCCGAAAGGTCATACTTGCTGTTCTTTTTATAGAAAGCGATGAGAGCCAACAGGCAAAGCACGGAAATAACCGCCGCTACAACAAAAATCGGCGTATAGTTCGGATAGCTTTCCGTAACGTTTCCGGCGGCGTCAAGGATTCGTCCCGTTGCCTCGTCGGTCTTTGCCGTAAGGGAGGAAGCCATGGATGCAAAGCCTAAAAGTCCGACAACTGCGGAAACGATGGTACCGATGATGAAGCCGAAGATCTGACCGACGCCGCCCATGATGTTGATAACGGCGTTGGCGTCACTTTGAAGATTCGAGGGCGTAAAGTCCGGCATGAGCGAAACGACGGGCGAACGCCATACGGACATGATGAAGTTAAAGCAGATGATGACCGCCATCATCAGAAGAATGCTCAGTCCTGCCGCCTTGACCGTAGCCGCAACGGGAATGAAGCAGAAGAAAAAGGCGCAGATCGGAAGTCCGATGATGATGTAGGGCATTCTCTTGCCGAATTTTGACTTCGTCGAGTCACTCTTCTTGCCGAAGTACGGCTGGAAAATAACGCCGAAGATGTTGTCGATCGTCATAACGATGTTGACAAGAAGCGGCACTGTTATCCATTTTAATGCGGCGTTTCCGGAAAGCGTTTCGCCGAGGCCGCCGTCAAAGAGCATCGTAAACTTACCTCTTAATATGACAGGAACGTATGAGTTATACACCGACCACAGCAGCATACAAGCCATAAAGCCGAGTCCTATCAGGAAAGTTCGTTTGTAATTAAGTTTTTCCTGTTTTTCAGACATAGTGATTCCTCCGTATCTAAAGTGCAGATAATATTATACAAAATTACCCCGGGATTTTCAAGAAAAACCGACTTATGGCGATTTAATCTACTAAATGCACAAAAACAGACGGCATATTTTGTTGACAAATATCCCGCTAAATGCTAATATTTAATTGTATCGTTACAATCATACGGAGGAGCGAAAAATGAGCATATACACAAAAGACGACATTCTGCGCATGGTAAAAGAGCAGGATGTCAGATTTATCTGTCTTCAGTTCACCGATATTTTAGGAATGCTGAAAAGCGTTTCGATTACGGCAAGTCAGCTTGAAAAAGCACTCGACAACAAATGTGCCTTTGACGGTTCGTCAATCGACGGCTTTGTCAGAATCGAGGAATCCGATATGTGCTTGCATCCGGATTATGATTCGTTTGTGATTCTGCCGTGGCGTTCCGTTTCGGGAAAAACGGCAAGACTCATTTGTGATGTTTACCATGCCGACGGTACGCCGTTTGAGGGTGACCCCCGGTATGTGCTGAAAAAAGCCATCAAGGAAGCCGCCGATATGGGCTATTCGGTCAACGTCGGCCCCGAGTGTGAATTCTTCCTTTTCCACCTTGACGAGGACGGAAGACCGACCACCAAGACCCATGACGCCGGCGGGTATTTTGACTTAGGTCCCGTTGACAGAGGCGAAAACTGCCGAAAGGAAATCTGTCTGGCGCTCGAAAACATGGGCTTCGAAATCGAAGCGTCGCATCACGAAAACGCTCCGGCTCAGCACGAAATCGACTTCAAGTATGACGAGGCGCTCAAGACCGCCGACAACGTTATGACGTTTAAGTTTGTCGTCAAGAATCTTGCCAATCAGCACGGCCTTTACGCAACGTTCATGCCCAAGCCGATTTTCGGCATCTGCGGCTCGGGTATGCACACGAATATTTCCCTTTTCAAGGACGGTCAGAACGCCTTTTATGACGAAAGCGACAGCTTCGGTCTTTCGGCGGTGGCGTACAATTTCATCGCCGGTCTGATGAAGCACGCAAAGAGCATGACGGTGCTGACAAACCCGATTGTCAACTCCTATAAGCGACTGGTTCCCGGCTACGAAGCTCCTGTCTATATTGCGTGGTCAGCCAAAAACAGAAGTCCGCTGATTCGGATTCCGTACGCAAAGGGGCTTGGCACCCGAATCGAGCTTCGAAACCCCGATCCTGCCGCAAACCCCTATCTTGAAATTGCCGCTTCGATTTTTGCCGGTCTTGACGGCATCAGAAACAACATGACGCCGCCGCCGGCTACCGACACGAACATTTACGACCTGACACCACACGAAAGAGAGGACGCCGGTATCGACATTCTTCCGAGAACGCTCGGCGAAGCGATTACCGAATTCAAGCACAGCAATTTCATGCGTGAAAAAGTCGGCGAGCACGTTTTCACAAAGTACATCGCCGCCAAAAAAGAGGAGTGGCGCGAGTACCGAACAAGGGTTTCCCAGTGGGAGATTGACAAGTATCTCGGAAAATATTGAGTTTAGCACTGAAACTGAATGTTCAACAATATTAGCACTCTTACACATAGAGTGCTAATATTTACTTTTTATTCATACTTTTGCAACGACTTTGTGACAGTTCAGGCTATAATGATAATTGTAAAAAGAAAAGAAAGAGATGATTCCCATGAACATCAAAAACCTATCCGACTAACGGCCGACCTTGCCGGATAAACGAAAAGAAAAAGGGCGACATAATCAAACCACTTTAATTATTATTCGATTTTTTGGAGGTATGAATTATGTTTGAACTTACTCGCAGAAACAACAATCACAATGTGAACGCTTATAATCCTTTCCGTGATATGGAGGAATTTGAAAGAAACTTCTTCGGCTATCCGTTCGACAGCTTCTTCGGCACTTCAGATCTTGCCGAATTCAAGACCGACCTGATTGACGAGGGCAACAGCTATCTGCTTGAAGCGGATCTTCCGGGCTTTGAAAAGAAGGACATCAAGCTTGACATCAAGGATGACGTTCTGACTGTACGAGCCGAAAGACATTCCAAGACCGAGGAAAAGGACAGTCACCACAAGGTTATCAGAAGAGAAAGATCCTACGGCTGTTACTCAAGACAGTTTGACGTTTCGGGCATTAAGACCGATGAAATCAAGGCGAAATATGACAACGGCGTTCTGAAGCTGACGCTTCCGAAGAAAGAGGAGGAGTCGCCGAAGTCAAAAACGCTTGAAATTGAATAAAACAATAAGCGGCAGCCATCACAGCTTGCCGCTTTTAAACTGACCTGAGTCTGTGCTTTACTCAAAAAGCTCAGGCTCGATTTTTCTGTCCTTAAAAAAGGTTTCTTTGTCCTTTTCCCCGAATTCACGCACGACACGGCAGGGATTGCCTGAAGCTTTTCAAGCAAAAGAAGCTGTTATTCAAAGATGCCGTCGTCCGTCGCCGGTACAGCTTGCCCTCTTTCATTCTCTTGACCTGTTCGTTTTTTATATCCATTGTATATTTCTCCTTCACCAATGCTTTTCACCGCATTCGCAGACGCTCTTGGTTTTGAGATTCAAAATCTGAAATACGCTTATCCACACTCTCCAGATAAGCCGTTTAAAAAGACTGTCGCTGTGACACGGACAAGAACAGCTTTCCGAAGCCGTGAAAACAGGCTTCGGCATCGGCATATTCCACATCGAAAGCCATGATAACATACTAAGGTCATTGCTGACGGTGTTTCCGTTCCCGTCAACGGTTTGCATTCCCGAATAGCCCTTTCCCGTGTAGTGCATATCATATGAGCCCTGAAGCCATACGTTATGGTTAAAGAAAAACGTCGTGTTTACCGCTTCGTCGTAGCAGGTGAAAAGCCGCTTGCTTTTATCCGAAGCCGATGAAACGAGCCGTGACCAGCTCGGCTTTATGTATCGGTCATAATCGGCGTAGGAATCTTTTTTGCATCCGTGAAGCCAGACGGGGATATCCTTCATCTTCTCTGCCTGCGCTTCGGAAACCGCAAACGGAGGCACCATCAGCACCGCCGCCGAATAATATCCGGGGTAGGCGCATACCTGATTGACAACGCCTTTTGCCCCGAGACACCAGCCGATGAGCACAATGCGCCTTGTGTCCACGCTTTCATGTTTCACGATAAAATCGTCGATTGACGCCTTTAAGGAGGCAACAAGCGTCTGCGAATCCCAATAAAGAAGGTTTTCCTCCGGTGCACGGGCGATCAGAATATAACCGCCGCCGCAATTGAGAAAGCGTTTTTGATACTCCTTTGACGACCACATAGCGTATTCATTCGCCACAAGCTCTTTTCCCTCGTATTCGCCCTCTCTGGCTCCTGCCATGATGACGACAAGCGGATATTTCGTGTCGGCTTCGGTTTCGGGTGCAAAGTAGCTGTAATCGATGGCATATCCGTTTCTGGAAGGTCCTTTGTCCCGCGAAAACTGTGCACGCAAGGCTTTCAGTCCGCTGTCAGCGCTGACGGCGGCAAAAGCGTCACAGCTTAACGTAAAAATCATAGTAAGGCTCAAAATCAGAGCAAAAATCCTTTTCACCGTTTCACCGCCTTTGTCTTTGGCTGTCCTGTTTATCAACTTTTTTAACCGAGCAAGACGTCGGAAACAAGCATTACGCAAAAGCCGACCAGAAGGGCATACGTTGCGCCCCGTTCGTTGTTGTGTGCATGGGTTTCGGGTATCATCTCGTCACTGATTACATAAAGCATCGTTCCGCCCGCAAACGCAAGCGCAAAGGGGAGAATGACGGAGGCGATACTGACCGCAAAATAGCCGAGAAGCGTGCCCAAGACCTCAACGATTCCGGTAATCAAAGCACAGACAAACGTTCTTCTCGGCGAAACGCCGGCCGAAAGAAGCGGTCCGATGATGACCATGCCTTCGGGAATGTTCTGAAGTGCAATGCCGCCTGCAATCAAAAGTGCTTTTGACGTATCGTCCGAGCCAAAGCCGACGCCGGCGGCGATTCCCTCGGGAAGATTATGTATGGCGATTGCCGTCACGAACAACAGCACCTTATTCAGGTCGGCGTTCTGATGCTGTTCGGAATCAACCCCCATCAGACGGTGCAGATGCGGAACAAAGCGGTCAATCAGATTGAGGCTCAGCGCACCGGCGAAAATTCCGCCGACGGTAATCAGAAGTTTAAATTTTCCGCCGTATTCAAGTGACGGTAAAATCAATCCAAGCACCGCCGCAGCGAGCATGACGCCCGCCGCAAAGGACAGGACGATATCGGAAAATTTATGCGATATCTTTTTAAAGGCAAAGCCGATAAGCGAACCGATGACGGTTGACAGTCCGACTCCGAGCGCCGTGAGCAAAACGATTTTCATTGTATAATCCTTCCTTTCTGGATTTGTCCGAGCCGGTCGCATGGCGACTCCAATCCCGGGGTAGAAAGCGCTGTGCTTCTACCTGACAGCCCGAGCCGGGAGATAAGCGGTTAAATTTTAGCTTATCTGTCTGACAGTCAGTCTGTACTTTTTGGAGATAACATCTTCTATATCTTTACCTTTGCGCTAATGCCGCGCGGGCACTTACTTTCTTTCAATCACGAAAGAAAGTAAGCAAAGAAGCGCTCTTTCGTAACAGGACAACACTAAGTGTGGTCGCACTGTTGTGTGGAGGGCGGTTTGCTCTCTCCTATGTTTGCTGTTAAAATTGATTTGCTTTTTTGTTCGCTGACTTCGGGTTGGCAGGT
>CAMAZY010000050.1 GCA_945863885.1 uncultured Clostridia bacterium | reverse complement strand
TAACGCAGACATTTCCCCTGACAGGGGAATAACCCAAAGGTGGAGCCGAGTTTACACCGCTAAACTAAAATTTAACCGCTTATCTCACGGCTCGGGCTGTTAGGTAGAAGTACAGCGCTATCTGCCCCGGCATTGTAGTCGCCCGGCGACCGGCTCGGGCTGTCGGGTAGAATTATAGTACTGCCTGCCCCGGCATTGGTGTCGCCTTGCGACCGGGATTGGAGTCGCCACGCAACCGACCAAAAAGCAAGCTGCCGTGTATCTGACACAGCAGCTTGAAATTTTTATTCTTATCAGCCTTGCGCATATCCGGCAACGGTGAGCATGTAAGCGCCGATCTGGGCGCCGAACTCCGGAGCACCGTCCATGATAAGCTTACCCTGCTTGGTGGATTCAAGCATATCGTCAGTGCCTAAAAGGATTCCCAATGCGCTCTTCAGGCTGTCAAAACGAAGCGTGAAGAACGGCATGGCTCTCTTGTATTCGCCTCTGCCGGCTCTTGTTTTACCTGCCTTGACACGGATGTAGGCGGAAACCTGCGGATAGCCGTCAACCGCAAAACTGTAAACACGGTCGGGACTCTTGAGCGCCCAGTTGTGGATTTCTTCGTGACCTGCCTTGTTCAGCTGACTGATGCCGCTTGAAAGCAGATAGAAGAAGCACTTAACCATAAGCTCCTGCTCTTTGGGATCTTCGGGGGCTTGCTTTGCGGTAAGAAGCGACGACATCTTCAAAAGAACTCTTACGAACGAAACAAGAACGCCCGCTTTCTTGATGCCGTGAATCTTCGGAATTGCGCCAAGGGAGATGTTGCCCTTGAAGAAGCCGTTTAAAGCGTCAACGCTCTTGAACTCAAGCTCAATATGCGGATCCTTTGTCAGGCAGGTGTGAACCAGCCATTCACCGCTGTTGACAACAAAGTGCATACCGACCTTACCCTCGGGGACTTCGTCGCAAAGCGCACTTACCTGAATAACGGCGTGTGCGTTTTCGAAGCATTTTGCAAGGGAGGGGACGTCGGTGGCAATTGTCTTGACAAGAGGAAGAGCAGCGTTTAAGAAAATTTTATTCGTGAAAATTGCATCTTGTGATAACATATTTGCTCCTTTCCGATATGAACCGGTTTCCGGTCATATCTCCTCTTGCGGTATTAGAATTCGTCGTCCCAGTTGTCGTCTTCTTCGAAGTCCTTCTTCATAACTTCACGGACAGCGTTGATAATGCCGTTTGCGTCGATGCCGACTTCGGACATGATGTCTTCATGCAGACCGATGGGAGCAAATTTATCCTGATGGCCGAGCATCTTGAATGCGCAGGCCTTACCGGATTCTACAACAACTTCGGAAACGGCAGAGCCGAGACCGCCGATTACGCTGTGATCTTCAACGGTAATGATTCTGCGGGTGTCAAGAACCGCTTTGATGATGGCTTCCTTGTCGATCGGCTTGATGGTGTGCATGTTGAGAACACGAACCTTAAGACCGTCTGTGTTTTCAAGGAACTTTGCTGCTTCTCTTGCCTGGAATACGCAGGAACCGCAGGCGATAACCGTAATATCGGTGCCCTCGTGAACCTCAACAGCCTTGCCGACTTCGAAGCCGTAGTCCATATTGTCGTAAAGGACACGGTCAAAGCCGCGGTTGATTCTGATATAGTACGGGCCGAAGTTGTCGTAAGCGGCGTTGACGGCGTTTGCGGTTTCGAAGCCGTCTGCGGGAACGATAACGGTAAGGTTCGGCATAGCTCTTGTGATGGCGAGGTCAACGATTGCATGGTGGGTCGAACCTGCCTGACCAAACGAGGTACCGGCGTGTGTGGCAATAATTTTTGCGTTGACATTCTGATAGCAGATGTCGGTGTGAAGCTGGTCGCAGGCTCTCATGGAGGTGAAAGCCGAGAAGCCTGAAATAAACGGAATCATGCCCGCTTTTGCCATGCCGGCGCCGACACCGAACATATCCTGTTCTGCGATACCGACGTTGATAACTCTTTCGGGGCAAATCTTCAGAACGTCGCCGAGCTTTGTTGATTTTGCAAGGTCGGCGGTAATGGCAACAACCTTGGGGTCTTTCATAATAATATCCGCCAGAGCCTTACCGTAAATTTCAGCGGTAGCAACTTCTGTCTGGTCAACTGCGTTATAAACAAATCCGCCTGCCATAATTATTTGCCCTCCTTTTCTGCGCGAGCAACCCGTGCGGCATAGTCTTCATCAAGCTCTTTATTGAACTGTTCAAAGAGTGCGTCGTCAAGTGCGCCGTAGTGCCACAGATAGTTGCCTTCGATCGTCTTGATGCCTGCGCCCTTCTTGGTATCCATGAGGATACAGGTGGGAGCGCAAGGCTCTTTGGCTCTTTCGATTGCGGCGTCAATTGCATCGCAGAGCTCTTTGATGTTGTTACCGTCGATGGTAACGGTGTTGAAACCGAAAGCAGTCATCTTGTCTGCAAGCGGTTCAAGCTTCATAACTTCTTCTGTCGGACCGTCGATCATGCAATGGTTGCGGTCGATGAAAACGATGCAGTTGGAAAGCTGATAGTGGTTGATGGTCATGAAGCCTTCCCAGTTAGAACCTTCGCCAAGCTCACCGTCGCCGGTTACAACATAGGTAAGGTAATCCTTCTTCATCAGTCTTGCCGCAAGAGCGGTTCCGGCTGCGATGGAAACGCCGTGACCGAGAGAACCGGTTGAAGCGTCAACGCCGACAACCTTGTTCGAGTCAAGGTGCATACCCATTTTCGAGCCGCTGAGGTTGAAAGTCTTGAGCATTTCCGGGTCGTTGAAGCCCTTGTCGCAAAGAACGGGTGCGTAAGCAATTGCTGCGTGACCCTTTGAAAGAATAAATCTGTCTCTGTCTTCCCACTTCGGATCGTCAACCTTGATGTTGAGATACTTGTGATAAAGAACGGTGAGAAGATCCATGACGCTCATACCGCCGCCGATATGACCGCTGCCTGCCCACTGCGTTGTCTGAAGGCAGAGCTTACGAAGCTCATGAGCCTTTTTTTCGAGGGCAAGCCATTCCTGTTTTGAAAGTGGCATAATGTTTTCCTCCATTATTTTTTATGAATTTTATGTGCAAACGCACATGGTTTCCAAATTGTTAAAACAGTTCCGGATGATTCTTCGCAACAATGCCGAAGCATTCCTCAGCAACCTCGATGGTGTGCTTGATGTCCTCGTCGGTAAGCGAAGCGTTGATAAAGTGGTTGTGATGGCTGGCAAGGAAGATGCCGCGGCTTACCATTTCTGCGATCCATTCCTGATGAAGAACAAGGCTGTCATCGTTGGCGATTCTTAAGTAGAACAAAGCCGGGGCGCCCGAAGTAACGAGATCGAAGCCGTGCTCTTTACCGGCGGCCTTGAGACCTTCGGTAAGCTTTGTTCCCTTTTCAAGGAACATCTTCGGCGTGTCGAGCTTTTTCATCTTGTTGACACAGGCGATGCAGGCGGCGAACGGAACAGCGGAAAGCCAGTAAGAACCGGTATAGGAAAGTCCGCTCATCGAGCTCTTGAGGAATTCCTTACCGCAGACGCAGGACATATTGTAGCCGTTGGCAAGTGCCTTGCAGAAGCAGATCAGGTCAGCCTCGAAGCCGAAATAATGGTCGGAGCCGGCAAGGTCAAGACGGAAGCCTGCGCGGACGTCGTCGATAATCAGAACGATGTCGTTGGCGGTGCAGATTTCTCTTACCTTCGGCCAGAAGCCTTCAGCCGGGAAAGAGTTGTCGGAGAAGTTACCGTGATCGTACGGCTGTGCGATGAGACAGGCAATTTCGTCCTTGTTTTCGGCGATAACCTTTTCGAGAGCCGGAATATCATTCCACGGAATAATGATGTTGTTGGCAACATCCTCTTCGAGAACGCCGGGATAGTCCTTCTTCATGCACCACGGGGATACGCCGTGATAGTAGCCCTTGAACATGATGACTTTCTTTCTGTGGGTGTAGGCTCTTGCGCACATAACGGCACCCTGGGTTGCGTCGTTGCCGTTCTTCATGAAGAACGCCCAGTCGGCGGTGTTGACGGTGTCAACAAGAAGCTCTGCGCACTCAACCATAACCTTGCCCGGTGTGGTGGTGCAGTTGCCGAGTTTCATCTGTTTCATGGCGGCGGCGTCAACGTCGGGGTCGCAGTAGCCGAGAACGTTCGGACCGTAAGCGCACATATAGTCGATGTACTTGTTGCCGTCAACGTCCCACATATAAGAGCCCTTTGCCTTTTCGGCGAAAAGCGGCCACTTGGAAACGGGGATAAACAGACCTTCGGCAGGGCCGAGATGTCCGTAAATACCCGAGGGAATTACTTTTGTTGCTCTGTTGAAGAGCTCTCTGCTTTTATCGTGATTATATACCGGGAAACTCATGAATGACGCCCTCCTTTATGCTAAGTAAATTGCAACTCTGTCAAGAATACGGTTGATGTTGTCGACCATATTGATAAGACCGGACATTTCGATTGTGCCCTCACCGATGCAGGCAACGGCGTTTACGTTACCGTCGAAGAGGTCGCGGGCAAGCTTAATGGAGCCGAACTCCATTTTTGCGCGGTAGGATTCGGGCTTCTGCTTGATGGCAACAAGGTGACCGTCCTTGACGCGGATCGCGGCGGAAACGCTGTTCTTGATAGCGATTTCAACGATACCGTCGGGAATCATCGAAGCGCTGAATGTACCGATCGAGTCGTTGTTACCGATCTGAGCGATGGCAACGACGATTAAATAGAACATAAGCTTTGTACTCGTCTCGAAGAACTTTTCGTCCTTTAAGGCTTCTTCGTCAGCCTTGAGATACTTCGTCAGGATGTCGGTAAGACCGGTGAAGTTCTTAAGCAAAAAGCCGATATGGGTAAAGCCCTTTGAGGGGAACGGTGTTACCGTACCGTCAATCAGACCGTTGAACTTTTCGCAGGAAGAGAACGGAAGAAGAACGTCGCACTTTTCGGTGCCCTGCTCCATTCTGCAGCGACCGTTTTTGAAGGTCAGCGTTGCCGACGGGCCGCCCTTGACGGCGATACCGACGGAGATCGGTTTTTTTACCTCAGCCAGCTTGCTTGCTTCCTCGTCAAGCTCGCAAAGGTTCTCTAAGGCGCCGAGAATACCGTAAAGGTTAATGTACGCCAGAGTTTTTGCATCTTTCATAATAAATCCTCCTTACATGAGCAACAGCCGAAAGCAAAAGGGGCAGTTGCCTTCATATAGTCATCTACATTTTATCAAAAGCACAAGAAACTGTCAATGCTTACAGAAAATAATCGGCGTTTTTTCTGCAATTTGTTCAATTAGTCAGAGCCTTCCGACACCTGCAAACAAAGATAATCGACAGATAAGCCGAAACTGAAACCGGGACGCTGTGAACCCCCGATTGGGAAGAAAGCACATCGTGTCGGAATCAACCGGACAAAGCCGGAAAATCGTGCGGAATGACTGTAAAAAAAGCGTGAAATCGTATTGTTTCAGATTGACGAAACAAACAGACAGTGATAAAATATATGATTACAAGTATATTATTTTACAGCCTTATACCGACTGTTTTTTGAAGAAAGGAACCCCTCAGCATCATGAAAAAGTCTGCTTCTCACGTTTTTTTGCTGTCACTTATTGTGACGATTCTGCTTTCCTGCTCCGTTATGGCCGGCGCGGCGTCTCCGGCCGAAAAAGCGCAGTTCACTTCGTCGGCAAGCACCGCTACGGACATCACGCTTACCTGGAAGAAAATTGACGGTGTTTTCGCCTATAAAGTTTATGAAATGAAGCAATCCGGCGGCGCCATCGTAAGCAGAACCAAGGACTGTACCGCCACGCTCAAGGGACTTAAGCCCGATACGGAATACATATTCAAAGTCCGTGCTTACACAAAGGACGAAAACGGAAAAACGGTTAACGGCATCTTAAGCGATGCTCTGACCGTCCGCACGAAGCTTGAGGATATCAAAAATCTGCATTTTGTTTCGGCTTCGGAAAGTGCAATCAAGGTCGGCTGGGACAAGGTTCAAAATGCAAAACATTATAGAATCGCCGTCGCTCCTTTCGGCCAAAGCACCTACAAAAGCGTCGGCAGAACGACGGACAATACTTTTACGGTCAGCGGACTTGACGGAAAAACCGGCTATAAAATCCGTGTCGTCGCCGTCGGTGAAGACAATACCTCGGAATATGTCAGACTTCCGCTTTATTGTAAGCCTGCCGCCGTAAAATCGCTTAAAGTCAAAGACACAACCCATGATTCGATCACCGTTCAGTGGGACAAAGTGCCGTCGGCAACCAAATATTATGTTTATGCAAGCTACACGGAGGACGGAAAATATTCACTGAAAGGCTCGACCGCCAAAACATCGTTCAAGGCAAGCTTCGCCAATGCGGGAAAGAAGTATTATATCAAAGTCCGGGCGACGGCCGAAAACGAGTATCAGAAAACAAACGGAAGCTTTTCAAAGCCCGTTTCGGCGACCACGAAAAACTACCCGTTTTCCGTCAGCATCAAGTCTAAAAACATCAGACAGGGTGAATATGTTTATCTGAGCGTTCCGCACTACAAAAACGTGACATGGAGCACTTCGAACGCAAACGTCATTTCACTGAGCGGTTCGAGAGCCTTTGCGGCCGGGAAAGGCACGGCAACCATAACAGCAAAAAGCGGAAATCAGAAAACGAGCGTCACCATAACAGTCGGCTCTCCGGTCATCAATTATATGTCCTGCGTCTACGACTATACAAACAGCAAGTGGGTCTTTTCCAACAAGCTGAACAGCCGCTGCTATCCGGCAAGCATAACGAAGCTCATCACGGCGCTTGTCGCACTCAAATATATGAGCGTCAATGACACGATAACCGTCGGCAGTGAACTGAATATGGTGGAATCGAATTCAAGCCGGTGCGGCATTCAAAAAGGAGAAAAATTCCGTCTTGGCGATCTTCTTTACGGGCTTCTTCTTCCCTCCGGCGGCGATGCGGCGTACACCATTGCTGTTAACTGCGCAAGAAAGGTCTCCGGGAAGCCGAACATGGGATATGTAGAGGCGAAAAATTATTTTGTCTCGCTTATGAACAGCTATATGAAGTCCATCGGTGCCACGGGAACGCACTGCGTCAATCCGCACGGCTACCCCGTAAATGGTCACTATTCAACGGTTCACGACCTTGTGCTTGTGGCTAAGCAGGTTTTAGGTAATCCGACCCTTAAGAAAGTCACCTCCACCTCTTCGAAATACATCACGGCACTGACCGGCAAAGGCAGAACATGGAGAACCACCAATCAGCTCCTCAACCGCTCAAGCGGCTTCTATTCTCCGTATGCGCACGGGCTGAAAACCGGCACGGTCAACAACGGCTATACGGGTATCGTTTCCGCCGCAACGAAGAACGGGCGGACGATTATTACCGTTGCCATCGGCTGCGAAAGCTTCAACGCCCGATACAACGCCACGCACAAGCTGTATAATGCGTATTTATACTAACGTATAAGCACTTACAAAAGTACCGCCGCAGTCAATCGACTGCGGCGGATCCACTTTACTTTTTAACGTAGCACGAAACAATTTCGCCGACATAGATTTTATGGTAATCACCGGCGGCGTAATTCTTTTCAATTGACTTGTCATAAAAGCCGTCGGGTGTCATAAACTGTCCGGCAATCTTTTTACACACAAGGACGATTTTCGCCTGTTCAAACGCCGTCGAGCCGTCAACAAAAAGCGGCGTCAGTCCCGTTTCCTTTGCCTTGTCGAAATCCCGGCCGCTGTGTGAGCCGCAGAACGACAGGGCCTTGTGATACTCTTTCGGATAAAAGCTCAGGGTAAACAAATCGTTCTTTTCGGTAAATTCGAACGTGTACCGCTGCGGACGGACAAAGATGAAACAGACCTCTTTGTTCCAAAGCTCTCCGACGCCGCCCCAGCTTACGGTCATCGTGTTATACCCGTTTTCGTTTCCGCTTGTCAGAAGCGCCCAATCGTCGGCAAAAAGCTGAATGGGATTTTCGGGTAACTCTTTTACGTTGATTTTCTTGAAGTTTTTCATATAAACGCCTCCCGGTCTTATCATTTACCGCTCTATTATAAACCCGACTTATATCTATGGTCAAGCGTTCTTTTTTATGCCCCTCGGCAGTCCGGACGGGAAAGCATCGTCAGGTGCCGGTTATTCAATCCCCTCTTCCCATATGCTTTCACCGGTATAGCCGTCCTCGACAAAGCGGCAGTAATGGATGCCGAAAGCGCCTTTTCTGACGCTGACCGAAACCGTATCGCCTTTTTCAAAATCCTCATACGCCTGTTCACTTACCTTTACGATCAGCGAGTTCAGCGAAGCGCCGTACGGACTTTCGTCCGAGGAGACAAGGAAGCGGAAACTGCCTGCGCTGCGGCTTGTCCACGTTCCGACGATTTGTGTGCTGACCGTTATCGGTTCGCTTTTGTCGAAAGCGGTGTCAGCTAAAAAGGTACAACCGCTTACGGCAAAGAAGAACGCAGCCGCGATAATAAGCTTATGATACCGTTTTGACACGCCTTTGCCGCGATCGAAAAGATTGACGCCGATTGTCCCGACAGCCCAGAAACCGTAAAAAATGAAAATACCGAGAATCCAGTATCGGCTCATACAGATATCGGCATACAAAAGATGAGAGGCACACACAATCAGTGCGCCGACAGCAGGCAGATTACATGGATTCGTAAGAACGGTTCCTTTTTTCGCCGTCGAAACAAAAGCGAGCACAAACGCCGCCACCGTATACGCCGGAACAAAGACGCCGGTAAGCGGGGTGTTTCCGAAAAGCATATACACGAAAACCGGCAAAAAGCTTATCAGAACCGGCAACACAACCGTTTTGAATTTTGATTTTCTGACTTCGGCTTCCATAAGCACTCCGTTAAAATCCTGTCATTTTGAACACACAATCGATATAGCCCGGGTCAAGACATTGCGTTAACCCTTTCGGCTATTTTCTGCTTGAAAATATTATAGTATATTTAACATATATTGTCAATAAAATATTCTATACTTATCTGATTGTTTTTCTGCGTTGTAAATAGATGTGACCCATTTTCGGTAAAAAATAAGGTCAAGATATA
>CAMAZY010000049.1 GCA_945863885.1 uncultured Clostridia bacterium | reverse complement strand
AATACGACAGTATGAGCATTGAAAACCAGCACCTTGCGCTGAACGAATTTGTTTCGTCCATGCCGGAGTCCGCCAATGCAGAAGTCCTTGAATTTATCGACAACGGGTATAGCGGGACAAACTTTGAGCGGCCCAAAGTCCAGGAGCTGATTGAGATGGTGCGGGCCAATAAGATCGACTGCATCATCGTAAAAGACTTTTCCCGATTTGGACGAAACAGCATTGAGACCGGCTATTTCATTGAGCGTGTGTTCCCGCTGTTTCACACCCGGTTCATTTCCATCAACGATGATTTTGACAGCGATCAGCACAAGGGCGATACCGGCGGTATGGATGTAGCTTTCAAGTATCTGATCAGCGAGTATTACAGCCGTGATATGTCCATCAAGACCAAAAGCGCCAAGTATGCCAAAATGCAGCGCGGCGAATACCAGAGCAAAATTTGCCCTTATGGGTATCGCAAAAGCGCCGATGGCAGAATGGAACCGAACCCGGAAACCGCTGCGGTGGTACAGCTCATTTTCCAGCTTGCCGCAACCGGCATTGGAGCGGCAGCCGTTACCAGGGAACTGTTTAAGCGAGGTATCCCGACCCCCGGAGAATACAAAGCAGCTCATGGGCAGCAGTACCACGATGTCTCACGCTCCCGTGGCCGCTGGAGTGGCGCTACGGTTCTCCGTATCCTGGAGGACGAACGCTATATCGGCTCCTATGTCATCGGGCGTCGTGCTGTCATTGAAGTGGGCGGCACACGGAGCCGCAGGAAGGATCGGGACAAGTGGTTCATTATTCCCAACCATCATCCGGCAATCGTTGACAAAGAATTGTTTGAAAAGGTGCAGGCTGTGCAGCGCCGGTTTTCCTTGCCGACCAGGAAAACCAAGGAGTACCCACTGAAAGGCAAGGTCTATTGTGGCTGCTGCGATCATGCACTCTCCCGCATCACCCAAAAGAAACCGTTTTATATGTGCCGCCATTCCACAGCCGATTTGAACAGCCGCTGCCGCGATGTCCGGGCAGATGCTGCTGGTCTGGAAGAAGCCGTCCTCCTCACTTTGAAAAAGCAGCTGGAAGTCCTGCTGCCCGTACATGAGGACGGCACTATTCACCTGGAGGCCACCGCTGCCAAATGCTCCGAGTATGAGAAGCAGCTGGAAGCTCTGAAGGACGAGAAGCAAGCTCTCTTTGAACGGTATCTCCTGGGGCAAATCGAGCTGGACACTTATAAATCGGAGAAAGCCGTTTATGACGCAGAAATACTGAAAGTCAAAAACGCCTATGCAGCTGTCACCGCCCAGGCAAAGCTGAAGCGAGAAGAACAGGCCCGTCAAAGCAGCCGACAAAACATTGCTCACTCGATTGCGGAAGCGGATGTGCTAACCTCGGAGCTGACCGATCTGCTGATCGAAAAGGTGTATGTATTCCCCGACAACCGCATTGAGATTGTTTACAAAGTCCATGACCTCTTTGAATAATTGAAGGTACAAAAACGGAAAACCCAGGCTATCAAATCCATCTTGGTAGCTTGGGTTTTCTGCTTTTCGGCGCTTTTATAGTCAAACAACAAGTGGTACAATATAGTTAAATTCTATTTACTATGAAAGCCGTACCAGGGGGAACAAAAATGGAAAATCGAACATTTGAAGATGTGAAAAGCTATGTAGAATGGCAATCTCAAGGGAAATGCACTGTATTGAGCGCAAAAACAGAGCAACACTTCGATGATTTAGGTGTTGATGTACGCGTCTGGAATGTCAAAACCGATACTGGTGGAGATTGGTGGGTAGTGGAGGGCGATGGGATTCCAATGAATCTATATCCCCAAAGTGCATATTATTTTGGAGCAGATGAAGTGTATTCTTTCCACATGGGCTTAATGCAGAGAATGAGCGCAGCCCAGGGTGAATATAGTCCAGAGGATTTTGTAAATGGTGTGACGCTCGATGCAGAAATTGCTCCTCAACTTTTCCGAAAGCTCAAAAGTGTCGCTGCGCTAATTGATACCGCTAAGGAGATTGAAGATTTTCAAGCGATAGGTGTTCAGTGCAGAGAAACATTGATTGAACTCGGCAACCACATTTATGACCCTGCAATGGCTGGTGATGGGGAGCAGCCCCAAGCATCGAATTTCAAGCGAAAATGTGAACTATTTATTCAGTTCTATTTGAAAGGATCGGAAAACGCAGATTACAGAAGTATTATTAAGAAATTAACAGAATCCACCTGGGATTACGCCAATAAGATTACACATTCGCGTAGTGCTACATACTACGAAGCCTCAACCTGTGTTACGCTTTGTATTTCTCTTGTTGGCGTTTATGAAAACATCCTTCAGAAAGTTTTCGATCCACTTTCTCAATACCATTGCTCAGTTTGCCAAAGTAAGAAATTAAGCATTGATGGTGATGATTCAGATGAGGATGGAATGGTGAAAAAACTATATCTCCGCTGCGAAGAATGTGGTGCTACAACAGAAGTAGTCTTTGAAGGAAATGATGGGGATAATCCCACCTATACTACGGGCAAAGTCGTAGAATAAAAAGCAAAAACAGAAAACCCAGACTATCAGCACTAAGATTGGTAGTTTGGGTTTTCTGCTTTTCAGAATTATATTTTTTTGTCGTGTGCTTGACATACGGGTGACGTAAATCATGAAAGCGGATTCGCTTCAGATTGTTTCTTTTGAGAAAGTCAAGGAAAGCGACCGAAAACGTGTTTGGATTGATCGGCTCACCGTTTTCCTTGCAGACAATCAGCCCGTTGTCGTGATACTCTTTTCCGAGCCGTAACCGTTGCTTTGTCTGCCGGATTTTGTGACTTTTGAGATAATCGGTGAGCATGACGGGGATGGCAATCGTTCTTTCTCCCGATTCGGTTTTGGTTGTTGTGAAAATGGTTTCAGCGTTTACGCAGATGAGATTCTGCTCAACGGTGATCGTGCTTTTCTCAAAGTTGATGTCCTGCCAACGAAGGGCAAGAAGCTCGCCTTTGCGTAAGCCGGTGAACGACTCGATAATCAAAGGCGTTTCAAGCGGTGTACCCATGGCACATTGAAGCATGAGCCGAAGCTCTTCCACGGTGTAAACGGTTGCTTTGTATTTTCCCTGTCTCGGAAGAACCGCATATTTTTCGGGATTTTTCACAATGTAGTCGTTGCTGACGGCAAATTCAAGAATCTGATGCAGGTTTGTCATGACATATTTGACAGTTCTCGCCGAGAAACCGTTTTCAACCATGTCATTGACCATTTCCTGAATGTTTCTTGTTGTAAGCTGTTGCACCTTGATTTTTCCGAGATAGGGGATAATGTGATTGTAGATGTTGACGCTGTATCCTCTTTTTGTGTTTTCCTTGATGGTGAGAAAGTGACCTTTCATCCATTCTTCACAGAGCATTTCAACCGTTATTTCCGACGGGTGAACATATCTTCCTTTGTTGTAGTCTGAAATGCACTCGTTCAAATACATTTGCGCTTCTTTCTTGCTGTCAAAGGTACGGAATGTTCTTTCACGCTTTCCGGTTTTTAAGTCCGTCCCGGTTTCCAGAACCGCCTGATACTTTGTACCCTTTGACGTGGTTCGTTTTCTGACGGAGCCTGTCATAACTGCACCTTCGCAAGAAGAAAATTGTTTCTGACTCTCGGTGAAAGAGGGTGACAAAAGCCGGTTGTAACGCCGTCGGTGATACGAAAAACATTTTCTTTCTTGATTTTTTTGATTGCCTCAAGAACCTTTTCCGCTTCCTGTTTCAGATAGTCGGGGAATTTGTCATGAGAACCCCAACAAATAACAATTCCGGAAAAGTCCTTTGATTTGAGCAGTTCGGAAAGCAGTTTGCTGTTTTCGCTGTTGATTTTCTTACTCTTGCCGGAAAGGTCGGAAACGAGATTGCAGAGCGTGAAACCGCCGTAGCCAAGCTCACTGAGATTGTTTGTGATGATAAGCTGTGTAACGGTTTGCTCAACCCCGTCGTCAATACCTGCACTTTTTGAAATGACAAGAAGCCGGTCTTTTTTGCTGTCCCAAACCTTTTCAAAGAGAAAGCGGTTTTGACGGGACTCGTCCCAAAGGGATTTGCATTGAATGGTGTTTGTGGTTTCGACCATTTTGATTACCTCCTGAAATGAAAAAGCAAGATACCGATTTTTCAGTATCTTGCTTGTGAATCGTTTGAAAATTAAAGGTTTAAAAGAGCTTTTTTCTTTGTGTCAAATTCTTCTTGTGTAATTATACCCATATCAAGAAGTTCTTTGTATTTCTTGATTTCCTCAATCGGATTGGACGCTTCGGGAGTTTGAGACGGTGTCATGTTATTCGAAACATTAGACGACACATTGCCGGACGATCCGTTACTTTCAGAAGAACCTTTCCAACCGGTAAAGTTGCTCTTAATTGTATTCATATAACTGCTCTTTTCTCCGAGTGTTGCGTTTGGACAAGTGTTTTTGAGAGTCAGAATCATTCTGTCAGGGTCTTGAGGAGAGTAGCTGTAACCGGAATCAGCAGTTTTGATAACGACGCTTTTATCTTTCGTGATGCCGGGAATCGGAATCATATTGCCAAGACCGACATTATCGGCTTTGCAGTATTCTAAAACATCTGCATTGTTTACAATTTCAATGACCTCTTTCAGCTTTGAGTTCATCTTATTTGTTTCAAAAACAATTCTCATATTCGTAAAGAATATCGTGCCGCCGAAAGCAGAAGACATACCCATTTTTGAACACGCTCCGCCCTGAGAATCAATGATTTCTTCACCTTGGAGCAGAGGTGTACGCATATCCTCTTTCAATTTGTCGTTGATACTGTTTTTTAAATCTTTGAAAAATGCCATAATATCTGTCCTTTCTTTTATTTCAATTTTAAATTATGAAACTTATTTACATTGCTGTATTTCGGCTGTTAGTCTGACTTCTTTCCCAGAACGCCGAAGAGCGATAAGACAGCAACGATTGCAAGTATGATTAAGAAAATTATAAGCAACACTTTACCGAGCTTCTTTAATATTGCCAAAACAATAAAGCTCAAAATAAAGCATACGATGAATTCTTTTCCTAAACCACCGATTGTGTCAAAATATGCAACGTCAAAAATACTGTGATATATGAGCCACAGTACCACTGTTACAATAAGCACAAGAATAATTCCGCCGACATTCATTTTTTCAATTCCTTTCAGTTTTTATGTGTTCAGTATTTGCTTTCAATATGTTGTTCCGTATACAACACAACTTGGTTCACTGAAGCTTCCGTCGGGTTCAAAGGCAGTTACATAAGCCGTATAATTCCTATCTCTGAATCCGATGATGGCACTTGAATCGGTTTGAACCTGAATGCTGTCGCATGATTCCACTTCAAACGGAACGCTTGCTTTCCAAAGTATTTTTCCGTCAGGATCCACTTTTATAAAGTTGTCCTTACTTCCTTTTCCGCAAAGGATTGCACAGCCGTCACCGCCGATAGCAAGTTTGATTCGTTCCCCGACATAAACAGGAGAAACCTTTTCTTCACCGCTTGAAACGTCAACAATATGAAGATCGCTTCCTAACATATACATGAAAGTTTCACAATTGTAATCAAACACAACGGGGTCGAAGCTTTCATATTCATTTTCCACAGCTTCAACCGCAACAGACCATACCGGCTTGAAATCCTTAGTCATATATTCAATCTTTCCGGTACCTGATGAAAGATTCTGCGTATAGAAATAAAAATGCTCAAAATCTGCGGCAGGCAGTACAGAAACGCAGTCCTTTTTGGTAGAACCTCTTTTTATGATTTTTTCGCCGTACGGATCCATCTCAAAGGCGGTTTCGGAATCCGACGAACCGAGCTCGATGATTTTAAACGGGTCATAGCCGTGCAGTTCGTCAATTTCATAATCAACTCCCTCTTTGGCGTCTCTTGTTATAACATCATCGCCGAAAATCATCTTTGCGATATCATCAAGTTCATCCATGAACGGATAGTCTCCTTCATAGGTGATTGAATTTGTATCGTAGACCTGAATTGTCGGAAGCTGGTAACTGACGGAGTCGATTGTATATGCTTCTATATCTTCAAAAACTCCGTAAAACATCATAATGTCACCAACCATAAATCTTTCGTCCGGTTGCGGGCCTTTAATGACAACGGCGTGATTATAGTCGGTTGCGAGATTTTCCGGTACGTCTCCGTTGCCGAAAGACTCTGTTCCGACAATCGTGAAGCTTTCGTCTGTTGATTCGAGTATTTTTTGAATGCTGACAAACATATAAACTTTCATTCCTCTTAATTTCTTCGGGTTTCTTGCCAAAGTATCGGTAAAGCCGATTTCAATAAAACTATCGTCGAAATACTTCAGAATGGTTTTTTGTCTGTCATCCAGCTTCAGCGTTTCATCATACGGGTTCATTGAGAAAAATCCGTAATCTTCCACACTTACAGACTCGGCTTCTGCTTTCGTTGTCTGTTCTGTCTGAACGGTTGTTTGGGAATCGCCCTGATTGCTTTCTTTTGCCGAACAGGCGGCAGTTGAAAACAGTAAGACGAGAGCCGCTAAAACGGCAAGTATTTTTTTCATTTTCTTTTCCTCCATTTTATATATGAATTTTGTATTTTGAAGCGAATCTATCCTACCCCTTTCATTTCGTTTTTCTTGATAATCTCTCTGACCCATCGTTCGGAATAGCCGTATTCGCTTGCAAGCTGTTTGAGATTTGTTCCGTCATACCGTTCACAGATTCTTTGAGCGGAAAAATCCTTGGAAATAAGCCGCATCGGAAACGTGACCTGTTCTCCCTTAAAAGCACTGTAAATGACAAGCGTATTTTCAAGCCCGATCAGACCGCATAGGTCAGAATAAATGCCATTGAGTTGGTCTTTACTTATGTTATCCGTAAGTAGACCCCCTTCAGATAATTGCGTCTTACTGAGAATTATATCTTTTTCGTCTTGCACTTTCATGTGAATTATTCCTTGTAAAATTCAACTGCTGAAATCGAGATATTTCTCAATCTCACGACCGATATATCTTTTATCGACAATAACAACTTTTACAGTATCATCGCCGATAAAGGTTTCTTCAAAATAGTTTCCGGTAATGTTGACGTTGTCGGGAACTTTGAGGGTGAAAGTTCTTGCTTCAAAACGGCTGGATACAATTATCACGGAATATGAAATAGTATCATCGATTGAAAACTGCTTCATAAAGTTCAAATGCGTGTTAACAATATTGGAAAGAGCCGGATTCTTGAGAAAAATAACGGATTCTTTTGAATTGATTTCAACCATTTTTCAATACTCCTCCGAAAGCAAAAATGTGAAGTGATCGCCGTCATCAATGCAGAAAACCGTTTTATCAACAGCTTCATCGGTAACAATCGTGTAAGTATCTTGAAGCCGGGGATGTTCCTGCTCATGAACGATTTTTTGACATACATCACCGTATTCATTGGTAATCCGGGTCAACTTAAACACTTGAAGATAATCTACTTTCGGATGATCAAGGATCCGTTTCCGAAGAGCGCACAAAAGTGCCAACTGAATCAACAGCGGTATTTCTTCTTCAAAGCCGCTTGTCATGTAACCGTTTTCAGTGAAACTCATCTTTATACACCTTCCTTATTAAATTTGCTTGCCAATCCTTTCTGATTTTTTCGTCAATCAGATATTCGGGCACATAAACGTCCGTTGAAAAATCATTGTTATGTACGAAAGAAGCATGCCATACACTCTCTTTTTCCATCATAATGATTTCAACAAATTCCGCCGGCTTGTCATGATAGGCAACCAGTTCCGATTGCTTTTCAATCCAGTAAACACCGCCGAACGGCTCAAGATTGCAAGTGTCGTAAAGGTCAAGCAATCTTAAAGCGTAAGAAGCCACGAAGAACGGAACGTTACTGTTTTCAATCGCTTCTTTTGAATTAAGCTTTATCATCGTTCTACCTCTTATTATTTCTTTCTTTTGTTTTTGGGAACTTTTGTACCGCAGTAAAGGGAAATCGCCGCAACCGAACCGGCAATAAAGTATTCCATGCTGCTTGTGACTGCTGCTGCAAGTAATGAAAACATTTTCATATCCTCCTTAAAGTAATTTGTCGGTTAAAGCAAGAATGCCGAAGCTTAAAGCAAAGCCTGTGATGAAAAACTTCACAAAACCGCCTCCTTTCAAGTTGTTTTTGTGTTTCATGCTTTTAAAAACCTCCTTTGAAAAAGTAAAAGTATAGGTCATAGATGACATATATTTTATGTTATAATATATATTTAAAAAGCAAGAAAATACGGGCTGAGTCATAGCGACTCAGCCCTACGGTTCTATGTGGTTTGTTCTGTTTGCTCCAGCCTTTCCAACAGCTCTAAATCAATATCGTCAATTTCTTCTCCGCTGAAAAGTTTGGAAATCTTGATGCAATACTCACACAACTGCGTTGAAGCAAGTTTCCGCCCGATTTTGATAGATTCACCTTTTGTTACTTTATCAATGACGTAGCTGTCGTGAAAGACGGTAACTTTGGCGTTTGGAATGACCTCATGCACTGCATTGATGATAATGCTTTCATATTTTTGTAAATCAATAGTATCCCGGAAATAGCCGGAAGCAAATGAAAATCTCCTCATGGAAATTCCCCTTTCTGTAAAAAAAGTAGTGACGGTTGTGTACAACTCGCCACTCTAATATATTGTTCGTTTTTTTCGGTGAAAAAGTGTGAAAACCGAGAAAAACAGACGCTTGCTCTTGACGACGAATTCGTCGACGAAAAAGATGAAGATATTTATAGATAGAAAGAGAAGAAAAGAACCCGTTGAAAGTATTTTTGAAAAACTTGATTTTGATGAAAAGAAACCACTATGATTGAGAAGATTCAGCCAACCCAATTTATGCATATGGTTCGTCATCAGAAACCAGTGCGTTGCCGACAAATGCCGACAGAAAATCAGCGGACTTTTCCGACACATTTTGCGCTGTTTGTTGCGTAAGCCCCTCTTTTGGAACGATTTTCATCTATTTCCCCCTCAAAAAAAGCAATTGGAAATCGTGTAAGTCGCAACAACGGCTTCGTGGGTTCGAATCCCATGCTCTCCGCCAAAGAAACACTCATAGCCCTTATTTTACTGGGGTTGTGGGTGTTTTTATATCTTTTCAAAAAGAAGATTTTATTGGAGTTCAACTATCAAAAACTATCAAAAAAAATCAAAAAATATCAACAAAAAAACACAAAAAAAACACACCTAAAAAGACAGGACTGTCGATTCGGTGAAAAACTTTATCGACAGTCCTTTTTTATTTACTTGCACGTGTGTAAATTTGCGTTTATTTTCCGGTTGCCGCCGTGTAAGCGTCCGTTATAAGCTTTGCCTGCTCTGTGTAAACGTCGTTAAGCTTAGCCGCCCAGTCCTGATATACTTCGTCAGAATCGCCGTTCTTGAGCTTCAATTCAGCCATTTTTTCTGTTCCCTCGACGCTGATCTCTGCAAGCTTTTCGGTTTTTGCTGTTGAAAGCTCTGCAAGGGCATTGATGTCGCCGGATTTCGCTTCGGCTTCTTTCTTGAACTCGTCAGCAAGCTTCGGTGCGGCTTCTTTCAGCTTAGCGGAATAATCGGAAAGAATGCTTTCATATGTTACCGCTGCTTCTTCCACCGTCGTGTCCTCGACCGACGCCGCTGCTGCTGTTGTGGTTTCTGATTTGGTTGTTTCTTTTGTTTCGCTTCCGCCACCGCAAGCCGCAAGTGAAAGCATGAGGGCAGCCGAAAGCAAAACGGCAAGAATCTTGTGTTTCATGTGTTTCAATCCTTTCATTTTTAATTGCATAAATGCACTAAGATAATACACTTTTTATCATGTGAAAGCTATTCACAGAATAGCTAATATATAATTGTGTTTATTGTTAATTTTGACGAATAACAAAAAACAGGGTCACAGCCGTTAAGCCGTGACCCTTTAAAATTGACCGTTTATTTCTTAAAGCCGAAACTTTCAAGCTTTTTCAGTGTTTTTTCGCCGAAATAACCGTCAGCGGTTAAACCGGTGCGTTTCTGAAATTTTTTGACGGCTGCGATCAGATAGTCGCCGTAAGTGTTGCCGAGCGCTTTTTTACTTGTATACGACGGAAACGTCTTATACATGAACGCCGCAATTTTGCCGACGTTATCCGAAACATCACCTTTTTTGAAATATCCCCTCGGTGGGAAGAAACCGTTGCTTTCCTTCTCGGGCGTTTTTACGGTCGATGTTGCAGCTTTATAGCCTCTTCACGGATTTGTGTGTAAAAATTGAAAAAGGTATTGAAAAAGAGCATAGAAAGTTCCAAAATTGTAGTTGCGACAAAACAATTAGGAGGAACAATCTATGCTCTGTTTTGATGATATCAAAGTTGAATT
>CAMAZY010000048.1 GCA_945863885.1 uncultured Clostridia bacterium | reverse complement strand
GTAGCCTTTCTTGGCAAGGTCACCGGCGCAGGCAAGACCTGCGGGGCCGGAGCCGATAACGGCAACACGGTGTCCGTTGGGTTCGGGCTTTACGGGAACAGCGGTGCTGTGGGCATTGTGCCAGTCAGCAACGAAACGCTCGAGTCTGCCGATTCCGACGGGTTCACCCTTGATTCCTCTGACGCACTTGCTTTCGCATTGTGTTTCCTGCGGACAGACTCTTCCGCAGACAGCCGGAAGCGAAGAGGAACGGGAAATGATGTTGTACGCTTCTTCAAAGTCGCCCTCGGCAACCTTGGCGATAAATTCGGGGATATAGATTTTGACCGGGCAGCCGGCAACGCAAGGCTTGTTTTTGCAGTTGAGACAGCGCTTTGCCTCGTCAATGGCGATTTCTTCGGTATAGCCCAAAGCAACCTCTTTAAAGTTTTTACTTCTTTCAACCGGATCCTGGGTCGGCATCGGGTTCTTTTTCAGTGACATATTCGGCATAATTATTTGACCTCCTGATTGAACAGATTACAGGCCTCTTCACGGGCGTGACCTTCAAATTCTTTATACGTTGTACCTCTTGCCATGGCTTCGTCAAAGTCGATTTCGTGTCCGTCAAATTCGGGACCGTCAACGCAGGCAAACTTGGTCTTACCGCCGACAGTCAGACGGCATCCGCCGCACATTCCGGTTCCGTCGATCATGATCGGGTTCATGGATGCGATGGTTTTGACGTTGTATTCCTTGGTAAGCTTGCAGACGAATTTCATCATGATCAGCGGACCGATCGTGATAACCTCATCATATTCTTCGCCCGCATCAAGAAGTCTTTGAAGCGGAACGGTAACAACATTTTTCTCACCGGCAGAACCATCGTCGGTGGTCAGAATGAACTTGTCGGAAACCGCCTTGAATTCGTCCTCGAGAATGACAAGATCCTTTGTTCTGAAGCCGGCGATCGTGTGCACCTCGCAGCCGTGCTCATGAAGCGCTTTGGCAACAGGGTAGGCGATGGCACAACCGACGCCGCCGCCGACAACGGCAACCTTCTTCAGCCCCTCGGTCTTTGTCGCCTTGCCGAGAGGGCCGACAAAGTCATGCAGACAGTCGCCCTCGTTGAGGTGGTGCAGTCTTTCGGTTGTTCCGCCGACGATCTGATAAATGATGGTAATCGTGCCCTTTTCGCGGTCATAGTCGGCAACGGTGAGCGGGATTCTTTCGCCCGCATCGTCAACACGGAGAATGATGAACTGACCGGGAAGTGCTTTTTTTGCAACAAGCGGAGCCTTGATCTCCATGAGCGAAACGGTCGGATTCAGATCTTTTTTTCTTACGATTTCGTACATATATTTACCTTCTTTCAAGATTAGCATTCACACACCGGGACAGAAAATATACAAAACCCGGCTTTTTGGCTTTTACATGATAGCACTGTTTCAAGCAAAAGTGAAATGCCTTATTGATATATCGATATACAGTTATTGATATATCTTGACGAAAAAGAGAAAATAATGAATTTTTTTTCCTGCTTTCTATTGAAATCTGTCGGAGAAAGTGGTAATTTTGTTTTGTTACAAAAACTTCCCGTTTGTCGAAAAACGATCGGGTGCGCTTCTTGTGACAGATTCTTCCGAAAGGGTGATTGTTATGAAAAACACCAAACGCTTCATCGGCTGCTTTCTCGTTCTGGTTCTGCTGATTTCAGCTTTTCCCTTTGCCGGCGGCAGTATGGACGGCTTCTCCTTTACGGCAGGGGCAATTTCGTCAGCGGACTGCGGGAAAAATCTTACCTGGAAGCTCGATTCGTCAACCGGTACGCTGACAATCAGCGGCACGGGCAGTATGTATTACTGGTCAATCGGTCAGAGTCTGGTTTATCAATCTACACCACCGTGGTATGACAACCGCGGTTCGATTAAGAAAATCGTCATCGGTGACGGCGTTACGGGAATTGGTTCCTACGCCTTTTACGGCTGTTCAAAGGTCGAATCCGTGGAAATTCCCGGCAGTGTCATCAAAATCGCAAACAAGGCTTTCGCTTACTGCAACGCATTGACTTCGCTTGCCGTCCCCGGCGACGGGCTTGAAGAAATCGGCGAATACGCCTTTGAAAACTGCAACGGCCTTGTCAGCGTCTCTCTTCCCGAATCCGTCAGAACGATTTCGGACGGTGCTTTCTTCTCGTGCGCCGCACTCGAAAGCATCAATCTTCCGCAGTCGCTTGAAACGCTCGGTAAAAAAGCCTTTTATGACTGCGGTGCGCTGAAGTCGATTGCCGTTCCCGGAAAAGTGAAGAGTATCGGTGACAAGACCTTTTATCATTGCTATAAGCTCTCTTCTCTGACACTCGCCGAGGGGCTTGAAGAAATCGGAGACGAAGCGTTCAGAAAATGCGGTTCGCTCGAAACGGTATCGTTTCCCGAAACGCTCAGAACGATCGATTCGCAGGCATTTCTCAGCTGCGGCTCTCTGAAAGAAGTGACAATCCCCGCAAATGTCAGTCTGGTCGGTGACAGCGCATTTAATTCCTGCTCAAGTCTTTCCTTTCTCACGCTTTGTGACGGTGTCGAAGCAATCGGAAAGGAGGCCTTTTCCGGCTGTGCAATCGAAAGTCTGGTTCTTCCGGAAAGCCTGAAAGTCTTAGGTGACGGGGCGTTCATGAACTGCTCACAGCTTGGCACGATCACAAACAAGGCAAAGCTTGACTCGTTCGGTGTTGTCGTATTTTACGGCACAAAGTGGCTTGACGAATATCCCGACAGTGTGGTTTACCTCGGCGATGTCCTTTACAGCGTGAAAAGCGATTATACGGATAGCGTGCTTACGGTAAAGGACGGCACAAGACTTCTTGCCGATTCTGCGTGCAACAATCTGACGTCTTTATGCGAGGTCAATTTACCGTCAAGCGTCGAGAGAGTCGGAAAGTACGCCTTCTATAACTGCTCGTCCCTGAAGTCGGTCATTCTTTTCAAAAATGTCTCGTCTGTCGGTCAGAAAGCCTTTGCCGGCTGTGACGCTTTGAGTGGAATTGCGGTTTTCAATCCGGTCTGTTCGCTTTACGATGCGGCGGACACGCTCCCCGAAAGCGCAGTTATCATATCATTTGAAAATTCAACGGCTCAGCAGTACGCCGAAGCCTATTCTCGTCAGTTCAGCGCACATATTCATGAGTTTGTCGAAATACAGAGTAAACCGGCAACCTGTACCGAAAACGGCGAAAGAACCGAAGGCTGTATCTGCGGCGAAACGGTCATCACCGCCGAGCCGGCAACGGGTCACGCCGACAAGGACGGTGACGGCGTTTGTGACAGCTGCGGCGAGGTTATCTGCACCTGCCTTTGCCATCGATCGGGCTTTAAGGGCTTCCTTTACAAATTCCTGCGTATTTTCTGGAAGCTTTTCGGCGTGAACAAAACCTGTGCGTGCGGAACCGAACATTATTGATTGAAATGTCAACCGGGAGTCGGAAGAATCGGCTCCCGGTTTTTCTTGACTTCAAAAGACGGACAGATTATAATAAAATATCAGTATAACGACCGTCAAGGAAAAAGGAGACAAAAAATGAGCGACTATAAACTTTCCACAAAATGCTTACATTCCGGCTATACGCCGAAAAACGGCGAGCCGAGAGTGCTTCCGATTTATCAGAGTACCACCTATAAATACGATTCGAGCGTTGAAATGGGCAAGCTGTTTGACCTCGAGGCCGAGGGCTATTTTTATACCCGGCTTCAGAATCCAACCAACGACGCCGTTGCGGCGAAAATTGCCGACCTTGAGGGCGGTGTTGCGGCGGTTCTCACTTCATCGGGACAAGCGGCCAATTTCTTCGCTGTTTTCAATATCTGTTCGGCCGGCGATCACGTTGTCAGCTCGACCGCAATTTACGGCGGTACGTTCAACCTTTTCAATGTTACCATGAGAAAACTCGGCATTGACTTTACCTTTGTTTCGCCCGACTGCACCGAGGAGGAACTGAACGCCGCTTTTAAGGAGAACACTAAGGCTGTTTTCGGCGAAACGCTTTCGAATCCGTCGCTGAATGTTCTCGATATTGAAAAATTCGCCAAGGCGGCGCACGCACATAATGTTCCGCTGATTGTTGACAACACCTTCCCGACACCCGTCAACTGCCGTCCGTTTGAATTCGGTGCCGATATCGTCACCCATTCCACGACCAAATACATGGACGGTCACGCAACAAGCGTCGGCGGCGTGATCGTAGACAGCGGCAACTTTGACTGGACACTCAGCGATAAGTACCCGGGACTTACCACGCCGGACGATTCTTATCACGGCGTCACCTATACCGAGCGCTTCGGCAAGGGCGCGTATATTACCAAATGTGTCGTTCAGCTGATGCGTGACCTCGGTTCAATTCCGTCGCCGCAGAATGCCTTTTTGCTCAATCTCGGGCTTGAAACGCTCCCGCTGAGAGTGAAAAAGCATTGTGAAAACGCTCTTGCCGTTGCGAAGTACCTGAGCGAAAGCGATAAGGTTTCGTGGGTGTCCTATCCGGGTCTTGCAACCGACAGCCAATATGAAATTGCGAAAAAATATATGCCGCACGGCACAAGCGGCGTCATCTCCTTCGGTGTAAAGGGTGGAAGAGAAGCCGCAACAAAGTTCATGGATTCACTCGCTCTTGCCGGCATCTGCACACACGTTGCCGACTGCCGCACCTGTGTCCTTCACCCGGCGAGCACGACCCACCGTCAGCTTACCGACGAACAGCTTGAGGAAGCCGGTGTCAGAAGCGACCTTGTCCGCCTTTCGGTCGGAATTGAGGACGTCGAGGACATTATCGCCGATCTCGAGCAGGCACTTGCGGCGGCTACGGAATAATCCGAATACAATAAAAATCACGGACATGATCGCAAAAGGTCATGTCCGTTTTGTGTTATCTGTAAGTTTCTCAGCAGCTTGCGCCGCCGACAACAGTCAGCCCGAGAATCTCTTTCTTGCGTTCGAGCAGTTCATCGCCCAAAAGCTGAGCTTGAACACTTTCAAAGCCGATGCGCTCGATCGTGTCGGCAAAACGCTCGCCGGAAATGCCCTGATCACGGAAAAGAAGAATGGCTTTTTCAACAACGCTCATCAGCTCTTCTTTGTCGGTGAAAATCTTGCCGAGAACCCGTCCGTGTGCAACACGCTTGCCCCAACGTCCGCCGACATAGACCTTCCAGCCGTAGGCACCTTCGTCATTACAATGGAACGGGCACTTGCCGACACAACGGCCGCAGCTGTTGCAAAGCGCAGGGTCAATCACAAGCTTTCCGTCCGTAAGTGTTGCGGCATGAATCGGGCAGGAAAGCGCAACCTGACATTTTTTACAGCCTTTGCAGGCGGACGAATCGAAGCCGGGAACCCGTGCGCCGATAACGCCGAGGTCGTTCAGATCGGGCTTGACACAGTTGTTCGGACAGCCGCCCACTGCAATTTTGAATTTGTGCGGAAGCGATACGCTCTGATAGCCCTTGTAGAAGCGGTCATGAATTTCGTTGCTGATTGCGTAGGTGTCGTAAAGACCGTACTGACAGGTCGTACCCTTGCAGGAAACAACGGGGCGCACCTTGCTTCCGGTTCCGCCTGTTTCAAGGCCGGATTTTCCGATGAATTCACGAAAGGCTTCAATGTTCTTGTATGAGACGCCGGAAACCTCCACCGTAAGACGGGTTGTAAACATCATGTGTCCGTCACCGAACAGCTTTGATGCGTCTGTAATCGCCTGACTTTCCTTATCAGTGATTCTGCCGTTTCGTGTAATAACACGGGCATTAAAGCGATCCGTACCCTTCTGATGAAGAAAACCCATTTCCTTGACCCGTTTGATGTCCTCCGGGCTTACCGTACAGCCGTCGGTACTGCCGGAAACGGTCTTTCCGTCAAGCTTATCAATATATTCCTCAAGTGCCTGTGCTGTCAGCTCCACAGCGGCACGACAACGACTTTCTTCCGTCTTATAACGGGCGGCTATCACCGCACAGTCGACAGAATCACAGGCAAGCTTCGCTTCAAAAGACTTCACAAAATCGGCGCAAAGCTGTTTGAGGTCTTCACGGTCTGCGTATTTCCGACTCAGAACACCGATCGCGCCCGACAGACCGCCGCAGGTGCCGGCACAGCCCATACCGGTGCGAAATCCGGCAAAAAGACCCGCTTCGGCTACGGTGATACCGAGACCGTAAACGTCGTTCGCCGCAAGAAGAATGGCTTCGGCACAGCCCTTATCACAGTCAAAATAATAATATCCGGCTCTTTCTTTCAATGACATTGTAAACGTCCTCCTGTATTAAAAAAACTTGACCATATTATATACGCTGATTCCCATTATCAGAAGCATCGCACCCTCCAGACAATAGGTCGCCTGACGGTTGTTGATCCGGCGGTTGACCTGCCGTCCGATTTCACTTGCGATAACGGCAACTGCTATCATGCACAAAAGAAGTATTCCGTTCACTTCGGGAGCACCGTTTCTCAGCACCGTCTGAAGCGTTGCGGCAAGCTGACTGAGCAGGACAATCAGCAGGCTGTTCTGCGTCGCCTTTTTCGTGGACATCGAAAAGAAATGGCACAAAACCGCCACATTGAACGGACCGCCGCCGATTCCTAAAAACGCCCCGAGCAACCCGAGAAGCAGTCCGATGGCAAAGGCGACGAAGCTCGACTGCACCTGCTTCGGCGAAATCTTATCCTTGCGGACGGTATAAAGAAGCGTCGCAAAAGTAGTAATCAGCAATAAACATGCCTGCACGCCGCCGGCCACGTTCCGGTCAGCAAACTGAGCGGCAACGAGGTTGAAAAGCTCTTTACCGGCAACACCGCCCAAGGCGGCACCCACCGCCAAAAACGGAGTGTTATGCTTGTCGAGGGCGGCTTCCTTTCTCAAAAGCGTTTTACCGACGCTCCAGCAGGACATCGCAATCACCGTACAGCCGGACAGAAACGTGACAGCGGAAACCGACATGACGCCCGTAGCGTCCAGCACCGGCTTAATGATAATGCCTCCGCCCATTCCGCAAATTGTTCCCAGTACGCAGGCGAACAAGGTGACCAGACAGCAGATCAGATAAAGCATTTTTTTACTTCCTTTGAATTTATAAAAAATATTATAACATAAAAGTCGAAGATATCAAGGGATTCGACTGTTTTTACAGATTTTTACCGGATAAGGAAAAAGCCTTTTTACTTTTCCGTGTTCAGTTGAATTTGCGGCTGAAATGTATTGAGTATTTTTTTCGTCTGTGCTATAATAAATCACACTTTGCCCGGAGTAAGAATCCGTGTTTTGTATATTCACTCACCCGATTTCAAGGTCAAAAAGGTGAGTAACGGACAGAAATGAATAAAATCTGAATAAAAACAGAGGAATCCGTTCAAAAGACAGAATAAATATGTAAAATTCGAGAGGAAGATGTATCAATGAAATTAGGAATTGTCGGTTTGCCGAATGTCGGAAAAAGCACACTTTTCAATGCGATTACCAACGCAGGCGCACAAAGCGCAAACTATGCTTTTTGCACCATCGAGCCGAACGTCGGCGTTGTTGCCGTTCCCGACAAAAGAATCGACGCACTTTGCGAAATGTACCACCCGGCGAAGGTCACTCCGGCAACGATTGAATTTGTCGATATCGCCGGCCTTGTAAAAGGCGCTTCGAAAGGCGAGGGTCTCGGGAATAAGTTCCTGTCCCATATCCGAGAGGTCGACGCCATCGTTCACGTTGTCCGCTGTTTCGAAAACGATGACATCATTCACGTTGACGGAAGTGTTGACGCAAAAAGAGACATTGAAACCATCAACCTTGAGCTGATTTTGTCCGACCTTGAGATGATTGAACGGCGCATCGACCGCTCGTCCAAGGCGGCCAAGGGCGACAAGAAGCTTCTTTCCGAGGTCGAGTTTTTCAAAAGAGTCAAAGAAACACTTGAAAGCGAAAAGCCGGCAAGAAGCGTCGAGTGTGACGACGACGAAAAAGCGCTTCTTGACTCTGCCTGCCTTCTGACAAGCAAGCCCGTCATTTATGCGTGCAACATGAGCGAGGAGGATTTCTCGGGCGGAATCGACGAAAACGAAAACTATAAAGCGGTCCGTGAGTTTGCCGCCGCAGAGGGAAGTGAAGTGCTTCCGATCTGCGCCGGACTCGAAGCCGAGATTTCTTCGCTTTCCAAAGAGGACAAGGAAATGTTCCTTTCCGACCTCGGCATTGAGCAGGGCGGACTTGATTTACTGATCCAAAAAAGCTATGAACTTCTCGGGCTGATCTCTTACCTTACCGCCGGTACGCCCGAAGTCCGCGCCTGGACAATCAAAAAGGGCACAAAGGCTCCGCAGGCAGCCGGTAAAATTCATTCCGATTTTGAACGAGGCTTTATCCGTGCCGAAGTCATCTCCTTCGAAAACCTGATGCAGTGCGGATCTCTTGCCGCCGCAAAGGAAAAAGGTCTGATCCGCTCGGAGGGCAAAGAGTACGTTATGAAGGACGGAGATGTCGTTCACTTCCTGTTTAATGTCTGATTTTTCTCTTAAAAGTTCAGCCGCCTCAGGTGTTTTTCCTGAAGCGGCAGTTTTTATTGATATTGTTTCAAGAACGCTTCGACCGTATTCCAATAAAGATCAGGATCGGTTATGGAGGACAGCGCATGATCCGCACCGGCTATCACAAGCTTTTGCTTTTCGCACGAAGCGGCATCATACAGCGTATCGAGCATTTGAAACGGAACAAAGTTGTCGCTGTCTCCGTGGATAAACAGGGTCGGCGTTTTTGATTTTCTGACCTGTTCGAGGGCGCTTGTGTTTTTGAAATCGTAGCCGGCTCTGACCTTTGTTACGACCGAAGCCGCATTCAGAAGCGGAAACGTCGGCAAATGAAACATATTTTTCATCTGAACCGAAAACTCGTCCCAGACGGACGTGTAGCCGCAGTCCTCTACAACGGCAAAAACATTCTCGGGCAAGTCCGCCTCGCCGCTCGCGGAAAGAACGGTCGCCGCACCCATCGAAACGCCGTATAAGGCGATTTTTGCGTCCGGGTCTTTCTGATTGACGGTTTCGGCCCACTTGATGACGTCCCGTCTTTCCGGACAGCCCATGCCTCTGACCTTGCCCTCGCTTTCGCCGTGAGCACGGGCGTCAACGGCGATTACGGTATAGCCCATATCATAAAGGTGCTTGACAGCCGCTTTCATGTCGGCGGCCTTACCGGAAAAGCCGTGACAGGCGATGATATATTGCGAAGCGGCGTTCGGATCGCTGTTTTTAAATTCATAACCGTGAAGCTTCAATCCGTCCTGAGACGTGATATACACATCGGTTTTGTTTTCTTCGAACCACTTTTTTGTGCTTTCGTCGCCGCCGTAGCCGCTGTATTTCTGCGTACTGATGCTCTTGTCCGGGGACACCTTTGCCGAATCCCCCTCAAGCTGCTTCATCATCATTTTCTGCATATTGAACGGCGAGTCCGGTACAAGCGAAAAGCTGTACAGCATATTGGCGGCGGCAAAGCATACCGCCGTACCGCCCGCAGCGGCCGCCGAAGCGATAAGCGCCGCCTTTTTGCCGGCGGATAATTTTGAAAGCTTACTCATTTTTATTTTCTCCTTAAGCTATCAACCCTTTCGCCTGAAACGGACGAAAGGGCTGTTGTATGAAAAGATTGTCTTTATTTTACTTCTTCAAGCAAGGACGCAAATTCGCCCATGACACACGAAGCCGTCTTGTTGCCGAGAGAAACCAGCTCAAGGCTGTCGCTTTCTTCGGCGAGCATCGGCATGAAGTTGTTGTCGGGAATAATATAGCCGACCTGATCGTTCGCAAGATCAAGCACCTTAAGCGTTCTTCCGCTGTCGGCAATCATCTCCTGCATGGACGGATAGGAGAAATCCTCGCCTGACCAGGATTCGTCGCCCTGTAAGCAGCCGCCGTACGCAAGCTCGGGAGCAAGCTCACCGGGAATCACCGCAAAAGCAAGATCGGTGCCAAGCTCGATATAGCCAAGCTCGGTGCTGACGAAAACGCCGTCCTTGTTTTTGACAACAAGGCTTTCGAACATACCGGCTTTTCCGGCAAGAAGCAGAATCGGGTTGCTTATGGGAAGCAGAATTTTCTTGTATCTGACATTCAGAAGCGGAGCAACCTCGGTTTCGTCCGTGACGGCGCAAAGAGCGTTTCCGATGCTTTCGCCGTAGCCTTTCATTTCTTCAAGTCTCGTCATGTCCTCACGGTAGTTTTCGACCGTGGTTTCGTTCCGGTTCTGCGAGGTGCTTTGCTGTGCGCCCATGAAGAACAGGACGTTTGCGTCTGCCATCTCGTTGATTATCTTTTCGGCGTAATACGGATAGTCGCCCGTAATAACGGTACCTGCCGCACCGTTGCCGACACAGTGGATTTCGGTAGAAACAAGCCAGGTTTCCTTTGAGCCGTCCGACGGAACAAAGCGGAAACGGTTAAAGCTGCTGTCGCTGACGTAAGGCGCACGCTTATCGATAAGATACGCACTTTGGTCAGCCGTACCGTAATACAGCTTGCCGGTCGTCATGCTGCCGACGGCCGCTTCAATGCTTTCCTTACACTTTTGCTTCAGGTTTTCCATATAAGCGGTGTTTTTGCCGTTATTTGTCTGACCGCCGAACAGCACCTTAATGGGGTTGATGAGCGCCATTTCAAAAATGTTGCCGTTCATGCCGAGGGTATCGACGGCGCTGTGCTGATGAAGCACGGTAACGGTGATGCTGTTGATGTTCTTTTCCTTTGCAAGCTCGGCTACGCTCTGTCTGATTTCACGGACATCGGGAAGCGAAAGTCCGTAAGCGTCAACGGAAACAAGCACACTGATGCCTCTGCCGCTCGAATCGGAAACGGCGGCGGTTCTGACTTTAAGGTCGTCCTCGATGGCGGTGGCAAGCTTTTTACTCAGGCTGATTGAGCCGCCGACATACATCTTGCCGATGATGCTGTCCGCCTCGGTCAGAATGCTTCTTGCATCGTAGCCCAGCGAGAATACGGCGTTTTCGGCGGGTGTGGACAAGAATTCTTCTGTGCCCTTCATAAAGCCGGTATCCGTGTCGGGGTTTGTCCATTCTTTCGGCGTCGGATAAGCGCAAGCGATTGCGCCGACTGCACAGTCAACTGCCTTTTGTGAAAGATTGAGAAGCGCTTTCTGCGCCTTAGAGGCTGTTTTCCCTCCGTCGGCGGCAAAAGCCGAAACGGGTACCGCAAACGCAAGAACGATTGCAAGCAAAACAGCCAGAAGTTTTTTTGTTTTCTTCATGGGTATCTCCTCCTTTATTTTCTTATTGTCTGTCATTTACACAAAAAAGTCAATACGGTTTTCAAAATTTATCCATACATTCATCAACTTTTATACATAATACACCTTCAGCGTGTCAAGACACACGGCGGCAAGCTGTCCGCCCTCATAAGCGCCGCAGTCAATGCGAAGCTGATGATTTTTCGAAAGCACCCGGTTTTTTCCGTCTTTGGTAAGTTCTCCTGTCGGAACATGACCCGCAACAAGAAAGCTGTTTTTGAAATAGACCTTTTTCAAATCGGCAGGCTTCAGGACGAAGTCACTTTCGTCGTAATCGTCAAGCTCTTTCTCGGCGTCAAAGCCGTTGATGCCGGCGTGAACAAGGACATAGCTTCTTCCTGCCGCTTCAACCTGCTCATACGGCTCGAATTCTCCGAGGTAGTCGATAATGCTTTCCCTATCCTCGCCCGAAAGATTCAAAAAGCCCTCAAGCGTCGGCTCTCCGCCCGACATCAGCCAAAGGTCATAAAGCCGTTTCGTCTCATCCGTCAGAAGTGATTCACATTCCTCTTTTGAGTCTGCGTCCTCGAACACAGGCAAAAGCTTTTTGGCAAGATATTCGTGCTCACCCAAAACGGGATAGATGTTCGGTCGGTACCGCATATCGGCAAGAATCCGGATTCCGTCCTCGCCCTTGTCAATCACGTCGCCGAGGACAAAAAGTGCATCCTCCGGCCGTAAGTTTAATTTTTCGAGCATCATCTGATACTTGTCAAGCATTCCGTGAAGATCGGACATTACATAAATCATAGGGGACCTCCTGATTTATTTTGTGATAAGAAGTTCATTGTTTTCAAGATATTCGTCATAGGTTTCCTTGCGGTCGTACAGTCCGTCGGGTCTGAATTCAATAATGCGGTCGGCTACGGACTGAACAAACTGGTGGTCGTGAGAGGTGAAAAGAATCGAGCCTTTGAACTTGATGAGCGCATTGTTGAGCGACGTAATCGACTCGAGGTCAAGGTGGTTCGTCGGCTCGTCAAGAATCAGGA
>CAMAZY010000047.1 GCA_945863885.1 uncultured Clostridia bacterium | reverse complement strand
GCAACCTGCACAGCCGACGGAACCAAAACCGCAAAGTGTGACCGCTGTGATGTAACCGACACCGTGACAGAGAAGAACACAAAACTCGGTCACAGCTTTACAAACTATGTTTCGGACAAAAACGCAACCTGCACAGCCGACGGAACCAAAACCGCAAAGTGTAACCGCTGTGATGTAACGAATACCGTGACAGACGAAGGTTCGGCAAAGGGTCATACCATCGTTATTGACAAGGCAGCTGCCCCGACCTGTACCAAAACGGGTCTTACCGAAGGCAAACACTGCTCCGTATGTAACACAGTACTTGTAAAACAAGAGGTTATCCCTGCAACAGGTCATAATGATAACAATTCCGATGAAATCTGCGATAGCTGCGGAGAAGATCTCGGTACACATACTCCAAGTGAAAACTGCACCTGCATCTGCCATAAGAGTGGCTTTGCCGGATTCATTTACAAAATCGTTCGTTTCTTCTGGAAGCTGTTCAGGATAAATCAAACCTGCGCTTGCAGCCAGGCACACTATTGATTGCAATACAAACTAACCCACTCAGCCCGAGAGTACAATGCTTTCGGGCTGTACTTTTTGAAACAAAAAACACCCGCCAAGGAAGAATTCCTCAGTGGGCAGAATCTCTTTGTGTGATACTCATGCGGTAGTATACGAAATGTCCCGACCTTTTTTTCGTAACTTTTTACAGAGTTGAGAAAAGAAACCTCGGCTTTTACATATTGACAAATCCTTTTCTGAACCGAATATGTATTTGTAACTGATACAAGTACAGGAGGAACTTTGATATGTTATTCTCTGCTAAAAAAATGATTCAAAAAAGGAAGAGTGTTCGCTCATTCGACGGAAGGTCTCTCGGCTATAACGACAGGGCTGCATTGGAGCAGTACATCCGAAATGTATCGAATCCGTTTGATGTGCCGGTGGAATTTCATCTGCTTGATGCAAAAGGGTATGGTCTTTCCAGCCCGGTAGTGGTTGGTGCCAATCAGTATATTGCCGCAAAGGTTCCCCGGCGCAGGCGTCAGCAGATTCTCTGCGGGCGACCGTGTATACGGCAGAATGCCGCTTAATAAGATCGGCGCATTTGCGGAATTTGCGGCCATCGATCAGCGTGCCATTGCGAAAGTGCCTGAGTATCTGTCTGACGAGGAAGCCGCCTGCGTTCCATTGACGGCTCTGACGGCGCAGCAGGCATTTGAGCTGATGAAGCCGAAGTCCGGTGAGACGATCTTCATCTCCGGCGGCACCGGAGGCCTTGGTGCGATGGCAATCCCGGTGGCAAAGAGCTATGGACTGACTGTTATCACGAACGGAAGCGCCGTTAACCGGGATCGTGTCCTTGCGTTGGGTGAAGATCGCTTCATCGATTATAAGACAGAGGATTATGGAACCGTCCTTTCTGATGTAGACTATGTACCGGATACGCTCGGTGAGCGGGAACTTCCGAAGCAGTTGAGTATCCTTAATCGTGGCGGCAAGCTCGTATCTCCGCGGTATGCCGAACGGAGAATTCGCTTCACGCAGTGGAATGTCCGCCTTTAAGCGTATGCTATTCAAGGTGGCCGGTAGAAAATATGATCAGATGACCGCCAAGAAAAACCAGCACTACTACTTCATCTTTGTCCATGAGGACGCAGCAGGATCGGAGCGGATCTCCGAGCTTTTTGCAGAGCGTCATATTAAAGCATCTGTTGATGAGGTGTTCACTCTCGACGATATAAATAAGGCTCTCCAAAAAGTTGCTGCAGGAAAATCAAAAGGTAAAACAATTATCAGGATTACCGGCTAATACATTCATAAGAATAAAAATAGCTCCCGGTCACAGGTGCAAACCGATGATCGGGAGTTTATGCGCAGTGACGCAGGTTGATTTTGGGGTTACAAAGATCATGGTCGCTCTTAACTGTCAAAGCAAAAAAGAACCGAGTGCTCACCTGTATTGTGAACACTCGACACGGTGCGGATTCAGCTGAATCAGTCAATAATTTCAAGATTTTTCAAAGAAGCTAAAAAATTATCAACATCGGCTTTCACTTTTTCCGGCTCAATTTCGTATTCTGCCAGGATTTTTTCGACGATTTCGTCTTCATTCGCAACAAAAGGTAAAATCTTCCAGATAAAGCTTCCGACTTCATTAAGCATGAAAAGACCGTTATCCGAAAACACGGTTTTTCCGCAGGGAACAAGCACATTTTCGCCCGCAATCTCTCTTAATACCAATTCTTTTTTAATATTCACAAAAATCCTCCTGTGAAACGTCGTCGCATGAATCAATTATCTCATGCAGATTTCCGATTCTCATAAGCTGTTGTTCCGTCAGATTACAGATTTGCTCAAACATTGTACAAATATATTCGGGTTTTTTGCTGAATGAGCCGGTTTCGGCAAGACACATCGCCGCACAAACCGGACACGAATTTCGCCTTTCACAAACAGAACATTCCGGCGAAAGACGAATACCGGCAACCGCTTTTCTAAGCTGCGCCCATGCCTGTTCAAAGCAGACCTGAAGCGGCTCGGTTTCGGGCTCAGACATCATTCCGCACGGCCGCATTTTTCCGTCCCATGTGATCCAATAGGAACAGCGTCCGGCTCTGCATCGGATACAAGTCATCGCATCATCTGTACCGTCTGTTCTTTCAATAACCTTTTTCCCTCTTCTGACAAAGGTTTCGGTATCAAATCTCAGCAAATCGCTTTCAACAGCACACCGGGCCGCAAGAAGCGGACTGAGTCTTGCCGTATTCACTCCGGCCTTGCCGTCAACGCGAAGCCGCGGATAGGTATATGCTGTCGGTTTCAGATTTAAATGACGCTCCTTTGCGAACCGGATGATATCCCCTGCCTTTTCATAGTTTCCGGCAGTGAAAACAGAATTCAGTCTGACGGATATCTGTTTTCGCTGAAGCATCTCAATTGCACTGACTACTTTGTCGAACTTATCGGCCTTGCAGAAGCTTTTATATGTCTCGGCGTCGGCGGCATAAAGAGAAATGTTCATTCTGCTCGGCGGATACTTTTGAAAAACAGGCAGATACTCCTCAACCAAAGAACCGTTTGTGTTGATTGAAATCATAAAGCCCATTTTGGAAAGACCGGTATATATTTCTTCAAAATCCTTCATAAGAAGCGGTTCTCCGCCGGTAAGCAACAGGAAAAGGGTTCCTGCCGATTTAGCCTGCCCGGCAAGCGACAGCCACTCTTTCGCACTCATCTCCTCGCGTCTTTTCACATCGCCGTGAACATAACACATCGGACAACTGAAATTACAGTTTGAAGTCAGCTCAAATGTTCCGGAAACAGGAATTCCTTTTTCAAGCGCACGCCTGTGGAGAAAACCCGACATATACGGTTCCGCGGTTTTAATCATTGGTTTTTCTCCTTTTGCATATATTTTTCGAGCGTTTCAACAGCCGAACCATCCGGTAAACATGAAAGACAGCATATCCTGCTTTTTTGCGCAATCAAGCCGCCGATTTCACTGACTTGCGCCCCGAGACCGAACGGAACATAACATGAATTCAAAACAGTAAAAAACGCATCAGCCGAGGAAAGCTTCCGGACTGCATTGTTTTCAGCCTTTTCAAGCTTCACAATAAAGTCAAGCGGCATCCATTTATTTTTACAGATTCCGGAGGAGCCGGAAAACGGGAGCCCGGAGGCATAAACGGCTCCGTTATCCGGATAAAGATACGTCTTATCGCCGTTTATGACAGGCGTCCCTCTGTTGATGTTCCAAAGATTCGCCTGTGTTGATTTTCCGACAGAGCAAGGACCGGTAAACAAAACCGCTTTGCCGTCTTTTTCAATGAACGATGAATGGAAAATAACGCCGCCTTTTCTGACAGCGATCTCTTCAATTCCGATTGTGTTCAGAATAATTCTTGTCCAGAGCCTGCCGCTGATTGAACGGTCAAGCCGAACATCAATCACATCGGAACCGTAAACATGCTTTCTGACAGCATAAAACCCATGACAGCCTCTGTTTTTATAAAAATACCGGCAACCGTTTTCATTTTTTTCAACAATAAACTCATCGAAATCATAAGAAACACATTCATTATCCGGCTTGCCCAGACAATCGCAGAAGCTGAAATTGAATACATAATCCGGAACTCTTTCGTCACAGAAAAAATCAGCATACAGATTCTTACCGGCCGTTTTCTCAGGGAGATTCAGTTTTAAGGTGATATTACCGAAGCTTATAAATTCACTTATCATATTCAATAAAAATTATCCTGCTGTTTTCTGAATGAAAATGTTTCGGAAAAAGCTGTTTCGCTTCTCCTTTTTTAAGCCCGGTGACGGTGACCGTATACGCTTTATTATCGTACAGATTTTCAGCCGCAAGATTTTTATAGCATATTTTAATTTTTCCGTCAATGTCGTTTTGTGTTAAATTTTTAATCTCGATCAAATTGTTTTCGGACGCGATCCCGAAAATTTCATCATAAAGAGCAAAATCATGCTGAAAATCGACCTTTTCTTCCAGACTCCATGCAGAAAAGATCATGTCTTTTTTGTATTTCATACCGTTTTGTTCAATAGCAACTGCGCTTGTGTTCTTCGGTAATACCGAAAAAGAGAAAACAGCTTCTTTCTTATCAACCTTGCATTTTAAAACACAGTATTCAATATCCCGGTCGGAAACATTCGTGACCGATACGCACAAGATCCCGTCAGCTTCACCGACACTTTCAATTCTAAGGCACTGATTCACTACGGTGTTTTTAATCGTTACGCTTGCCGACGAATCTGTCTGAAAATTCTCCGTATCATGGCCGGCTTTTTCGGTTGTTTCTTCAAAAGCATCGGATTTTGTCGTGCTCGACTGACCGCTGTGATTGCTTTGCTCCTTCTTATTTTCCGCAACAGTCGTGCCTGCCTGATCGCTATGATCCCTCTTATTTTCAACGACAGTTGTGTCCGCCTGATTACTTTGATCATTCTTACTTCCGGGAACCGTCAAATCAGTCTGATCGCTTTCAGGAGCATTATTACCGCTTTCACGGCTACTTTCATCTTTTTCACTGTTGTCACTGACTTCATCATCTTTTGAGACAACGGTCGGATTAAGAACAGCTGACGTTTCGCCGTCTCTGTTTTTTTGCGTACAGCCGGCTGACGAAAATACAACCAACACAAGCATAGCCGATATAACAGCTATACTTTTCAAAAAACGATTAAGCTTCATCGTTCTTTCCTTTCTCCCCTGCTTCATCAATCAGTCACGAAGCAGTATCGGTAACACATCCATTTTGCGAATCGGAATAAAAATTGTACGCTCTGCCCGTCTCATAGCAGGCAGGCAGAGCTTTTGAAGAAGATCAGTTTTTCATTGCGTCATGATGAGAAAACATTATAATTTTCAAGCGGAACATCATAGCAGATTTTATCTAAATAACCCGGAGACGTCAGGTCACAGCTACTCTCCGTTGTGAAGATGCTCATACCGATTTCGGGATCAACAACCGGACAGACAAAGGAAGCCGCATTTGTTGAGAGAATCTCACAGCCCGCCGCTATGCTTGAAGAAAGCTTGAATGATTCAAAGATAATTTTTGGACTTTCATATTTCTTTTTCATAAACATTCTTCCTCCTCTTCAATTATTTAAAAATCGCGAAAAGCTGTTTGAAGAAATCAATAATCTTCTCAAAGAACCCTTTCAGTTTGTCCATGAAAGATTTGGTTTCTTCTTCGGCTTCAGGAACGGCGCTGACTGTTACAGTAAATTCAACAGGGTCACTGCCCTCAAGACCGTATTCGTTAACACCGGTTACCGTATAAACATAGGTGCCGGCCTCTGTTTCATTCAGGGTAACCTTCCACTGCTTCGTTCCGTCGCCTTCAAACTCCGAAGCCACTTCTTCCATGCTGACGGGTTCAACAATGTTTCCGTCCGCGTCTTTAATCAGAAGTGTCTTGACATCATCTGAGGTTTCGACGGTGATAACGATATCTTCTCCTGCAACGGGATTGCTGTTTTCAACGGTCACATCCTCGTCCGATATCGCAAGATCCGTATACATCGAAGACACTGAGGTATAGGCACTGCTGAGTGTTCTTCTTGTTGACATCAGCGTTACCGTTTCAGCAACCGGTTCTGTCGGAATTCTGAAATAACCGTTTGCACCGGCGACAGCAAATGTCCACTTGATGTTGCCGATTGAAAGGATCGTGTCCTGCTCGCCGGAGTTCGCAATAACAATTGTACCTGACGTGTAATAAGCAGTACCGTTTTCGGTTATCTGCGTCCAGGTAAGCTTATTGCCGGTCGGCAGAAGCGAATTGAATGAATAGTACATTTCGCTGGCCGTTGTCAGCGTTTTTGTCACATTCTGACCGTTATATGTCAGGGAGACCGCCGCCTCGCCCTTAGCCGATTTTGCGGAGAACTGAACATCGGACGGAACCGCTGTTGCCCAGATTTCAAACGCAACGGCCTGATTTGCGGCAAGATAAAGCTCATTGTTGGGACCGGCGTTCTTATACTTTTCAAGGTCATTGTCAAGAGCCGGGATACCGTCAATGAAGATAACACCTTGCTTGGCGTCAGCGTCACCGAAGGTTTCAGCGCCAATAAGCATATCACGAAGCTCAATATAGTTTGCATACGCTTCACCGTCAGTTCTGTAAGCGTCGGAAATGACACTGTCGCTGATATTGTCGGGAGCACCGGCAGGATTATAAATGCGGATTCCGTCAACATAAAGATTGTAGTTCTTAATGCCGTCAGCGTCCTCATTATAATGACCGTAGAAGGTCGAGAACATCGGCGTAATGACAACCGTGTACTGACCGTAGTCAAGATCATTTACCCGGATAACAGGGATCTGATAAAGCGAATCGGTGCTCGAGTTGTCATCCTTAATCCAGCCGTAAGCATAAGCGTAAGCATAAGCCGGATCGTTCGTTTCGGTCATTGTAAGGTTTCCGTTCGTATCGTAATAAGTCGGTGTCTTTGTATAACCGCTTCCCGAGACGTCATAATAGTAAACCTCATTCGTGATGACACCGTTTTCGTCATAATAGGTTTTACCGGTAGCGCAATGATTATTCTTGGTCCAGTAAAGCGGTGTATCGGTTACCGTACTCGTCGGCTCCCCATTTGCATCGGCATAAAGCTGAGAATAAGAGTAACCGTAATAGGTATCAACGATATGATGCTTTACCCTGTTTCCTGATGTATCGGCACCCGCGTATACTGCTACGGTGAAAATACCGGTTGTGCAGTCCGTTACGCTGATCAGGTCAAAGCCGGTTCCCTTAAAGGTGAACTGAACCTTCGGCCAGCTTGCGCCTGTGCCGCCGCTGTATTTTGAATTCGGATTATTCTTTGTGCTGACAGCAACTTTCTTTGCCGAAGCGTTTGAGAAGGTTGAGAAGCTCTCGTAAGCCTGATCAAAGCCGTAAACATTTGCGTTCACGTCGCCGACAAGGTCAGCCGCCTGATTCGCCGCTTTTTCGCCTATGGTTTGCATCTGCCAGATACCGTACTGAGCGGTTGTGTTATCGAAATTGCCCGGAACAGTACCGTCGGTATAGGAAATACCGCCCGCAAGACCTTCGCCGAAGTCATCTTCATAGTAAACGGTTGTAGCCGGAATGAAGGTTACTTTTTCAAACGCATAATAAACCGTTCCGCTCGAATACGTCGGGTCGTTCGCAATTTCGGCACACAGATAGAACGAATCGCTGCCGCTGAATTCGGTCGTCTTGATGTTGTAGGTCACAACACCGGCGTTCGTCACGGTATAATCGCCGTAGGTACCGCTTGCCTGAAGTGTGCCGGTATCGGGAATCGCATTCAGGTTACCCGGCTTTGCAAAGGAAATAGCGCCGGAAGCACTGTCGGCCGTTCCGACATAGGTAACCGTTGCGCCCTTTTCGATGGCCTCCTGAGAAACTGTGTTATTTGTCGTTACATCATAGCTGATCGGCAAACCGAAGTCCGCGACGAGCGTCTGGTCAACAAGGGAAATATAGTCGGAAACCTGCTGAAGGTTAAAGGTAATCTTACAGTTGGAGTCTGTTGAACCACGTTCAAGATAGAAGAATGAGAATGTATGGGTCTGACCGTCGGTAAGAACCTGATGAAGATAATCAATCGCCGCCTGATTGTCAGCACTGATTCCCTCATTCGTCTCACCGTATTTGTAATAGACCGCGTTTTCAATTGTGCTCTTTAACTGACTGTCGGCAACGTCCATCGCGTACTGATAGGAAACGGAAGCTTCGGTGAAGTTAATCGAGCACGATCTTGCGCCGTGGATACCGCCGTTATCAAGAACAAGCTTGTCATCAACATAAACAAGAACGTCGTCGTCACCGGAGAAGTTGAACACGATATCCTCTGTGCTTCCGGCATATCTTCCGCCCGACGGAATATAGAAGCTGGTCGAGAATGTCATACCGTAATGGTAAATTGCATTTTCACCGGTCAGTACATCATCACTCGGATTGTCGTCAAGCTGATAGTTGAACGGGAAGAAGCCCTGACCGTTACCTTTATTTTGTCTGACAACACTCCAGTCTGTCGTCTCAATAAGCTCTGACTGAGCGGTTTGCGCAGCATCGTCATACTTCGCTCTGAACATATATTTTGTGTCAGCGGAATCATAAATGTATGTGTTGATACCCAGCTCATCAGTCGTCATGATGAACGGGAATTCGGTGTTCCAATAGTACTTGCTGTATGAACCGTCTGTTGAACCGGCAACATTGTTGTCGGAGAAGAAATCCGGGGCATAAACGCTGATATTGTTAAGCGGGGTGAGTGTGACAGTTTTTGTGTTCGTTCCGTCAACATTTACGCTTACACTTCTGTTCGCAGTAATACCTTGGTCGGCGCCGCTCAGATAACTGAGACCGTTTTCAAGGTCATACGCAGCATGAGAAGTAGGATAACCGCTTTCGTTAAGCGTTGAACTGAAAAGACCCTGAACCGACGCACCCTCGGTAGCGGTATCCGCCGCACCCTGCGTATTATTCTTATCCCAATAGTTCCACGCGGTCTGCATCATCGCCCGAGCATCCAGATTTGTTGTTCCGCCTCTTACTGTATATCCGGCAAAGGACAGGCTATAAATTTTTGCGTACTGAGTGACAACGGTATCAAGTGCCGTATCGGCATAACCGTTGCCCCACGCGGTGCTTGCGCCGTCATAGTCGATGAGCGTCTTGATCTGATTCATCAAATCGGTATTTGCGCGAATTGCAGCTTTCATCGCATCGAAAGCCTGATTGTTGAAATCACGTCCGCCGCCGCTGTACGGGGTTGAGCTCGTAGGATTATAGCCGTATTTAATCAGTCTCGCCGGGAACTTTTTGATGGAAGTAGTCAAACCGGCAATCGCGTCACGGATTGCCTGAGCCGCCGCCGTAAATTCATCGGCTGTTGACGCACTGTTGTTATAAACACGCAGTCCGTCGCTGACAGCGGCAAGCAAAGCATCATAGGTGTCGGAGTCATAGGTTCCGGGTGCAAAAGTTGCCGCTTCATTCAAAGCGTTGTACAGCTCACCCTGCTCAGGAGATGCCGCAGTCGCATTTTCCTTTGAGTAAAGGGTCATCTTTCTGTTTTCGGTAAGTCCGTCAACCGTACTGGTCCATGAGGAGAATACACCGTCGTTGCTGTAATTATCAAGGAACTGACTGCCACCGTTATAAATACCGATTCTTCCGTCGCTGAGAACAGCAACGGTAAGAGCCTGCGGGGTATCCGAGTAAGAAACCGAACCGTTGCTCGTACCGATATTCAGATACTTACCGGAGGAATTCTTAATGTAATAGGTATAGGCAGAACTGCCTGTGTGAGTAAAGGTATATTCGTTCGCGGCGTCCGTATTCATGACATTATCCGTTACGGTGCCGGTGGAATGACTGATCTTATTCGTCGTACCGCTCTTGAGAGAGCCGGAAACAACATAAGTATTGTTGTTATATAGGTTTGCGATAATATACACGCCGTCATCAATAACAGGTACTGCCGTGTTCTTATCCCAGGCAGTCACCGTTGTGCCGTCGGTAGTATAAAGCGTCAGCGCTGTGCCGTCTGACCAGGAGGCAACAAAGTTTCTCGGATCGGAACCGAAATAGTTGACATACTGGGAGCCGTTGCCGATTGTCACGGTGCTGTTAGAGCTGCTGACGGTAACGGTAAGCTCCTGCGGCGTAGCACTCTTAGTAAGAGTGGCGGTGGATGTACCGAGGTTCATATACCATTTCTGATTCGCTTCAAGATAGTATATATAATACTTTCCGTTACTTTGTCTTTCGAAATACCATGTATCTGAATTTGCGGCAGGCGTGCCTGTCGAGCCGTCCGAGGAGAAGCCTTGCTGCGAGCCGGAGGTCAACACATCATTTGACATAACACCTTTTGCATTGTTGTTCGTTGCCGCACCGGTGATGATATAAGAACCCGAAGGAAGATAATTAGCACCGCTTCCAGTGTCCTGAACCGAATAGAGAAGATACCGAACTTCAGTGGTGATCTCTTCGAGTGCCTCAATTTCTGCCTTATACATTTCGTACTTGTCGTACTGAGAAGCGATATACGGCTGATCGCTTTGAAGAATCACCTCTTCAAATTCATCGGAAAGCTCGTCGCCGGTTTCGGCACTTGCAGTAAAGGTTGAGCCGTTGGCGGTGAGACCATCGCTTGTTGTAGCGGTTACGGCTACATCGTCAGACGGCGTTTCGGTGGTTCTTACAATGGCAAGAGCACGGCCGTTAAACATCTGAATGGTTGCCGTTGTGGCTGAGGTCAGAACAGACGACTGCTGGAATTTTGCGGTAGTTCCCTGGAAGCCGTTGTCAACACCGACGATTTCGCCGTTTTCATTGACGCTGACATTTAGTGTTCCATTATAATCATTGACAAAGTTTCCGTTTGCGTCAACAGCTTCAAATTCAATGTAGGCAAAGCTGTCGGAATCGGCGGTGAAATTGTCTTTGTTCTCGCCCCAGACCTTGGAAACGATTTTAGACGCCGTTGTGCCTGAGCTTACGCTCTTGGTTCCGACGGTATCAGTGATTTCGTTGTTGTTTTCGTCATAAGCTTTTACGCTGAGCGTACCGGCCGTATATTTGACGCCGAACTGCGCGTAAAGGTCATGACCCGTGCCGCTGTAAATTTCGTTGGTGTTACAATAGGTCGAATTTACAACAGTTTCTGTCCAGGTTTTATACTGGAAGTTGTTGGGAGAGGTCGTATGGGTTGTTGACTGCGCTCTTGCAATAACGTTACCGTTAAGGAGAAGCTCAATATGGTCAGCGTTCGAATAAACATTGACATAAGCGTAATTGTTATTCAGATAAAGGTTACTGCTGTTCCATGTTCCCGGAAGAAGATGAAGCGTTGTATCCTTTGTCTGCCACCAGCTTCGGTAAAGATAGTACTGATCCTTCGGGAAACCGGCGGTATCAATGACGCCGAAATAGGCGCTGTTGGGAACCGTTGAGGTGCCGGCTGAGCTGCTGTACCAAGGAGTCGGTTCACCGATATAGTCAAAGCCCGTCCAGACAAATTCACCGGAATACCAATCGTTCTTTGCCACATAGTACCAACTCAATGCGGCTACACTGCCCCAGGTAACGGCTGAATTATCGTAGGAATAAAGCGTGTAGTCCTCATTGCCGAGCTTTCCGCCGTCATAATTGCCGCGATAAGAATAAACACCTCGGGTTGTAATCGCCGAAACGGTTTCGGTTCCGACAAAGGGCTTCGTAAGCCTTCCGTTGTTCTTTAATGTTTCCCATCTGTCAGGATAATAGTTGCCGCCGATAACGCCCATGTACTGATCGACATTCATAATTGCGCTCTGGTTGTTACCCTGGGTCAGCGGTCTTGTTGTATCAAGAGCATCTAACCATGTCTTGATATTGGAAGCGATTGTCATGTAGTTGGTGTTCGATGAGCCGTGGTTAAGCTCGTTGGCGCAAGACCAGAGAATGACACACGGATCGTTGCGGTCACGCTTGACAGCCTGCGTCAGAGCAAACTGTGCCCATGTCATGCTTGAAGAACCGCCGATAACATGATTAGAAGCTTCAAGGTTGACGCTGAAGTATTTACTGAAGTCGTTTGAGTTTGCATTTTTCGGCGAATCCCAACCGTCAAAGAATTCTTCCATCACGAGCATACCAAGCTCGTTGCAGACTTCAAGCAAAACTCTTGACGGGATATTGTGGCTGGTACGGATTGCGTTACAGCCCATATCCTTAAGGATTTTGATCTGTCTGTAAATCGCATCATATTCCTGAGCGGCGCCCAATGCACCCTGATCGTGGTGCATACACATTCCCTTAAGCTTGACGGGA
>CAMAZY010000046.1 GCA_945863885.1 uncultured Clostridia bacterium | reverse complement strand
TATTCATTTTTCATTATTCATTAAAATCCCACGGCTCGGGCTGTCAGCTTTCAATTAAGTGCTGTGCACCCCGGCATTGGTGTCGCCCAGCGACAAACTAAAATTTACCATACTTTCCCGAAGCCACACACTGACTGTTACTTATAATCAGCACAGACTCTCCTTCACAAATGCTTCTCTGCGGGTAGTAACTATCTTTTGAAGCGTGAAAGCCGCAATTACGCATTATGAATTAAAAAAGAGCCGGCACATGCCGACTCTGATTTGTGAATTACGATTACTGCTCAACAGCGTAAACGCTGACTTTTTTGCGGTCCTTGCCGTAACGCTCGAACTTAACCTTACCGTCAACGAGAGCGAAAAGGGTGTCGTCAGAACCCTTGCCTACGTTGTTGCCCGGATGAATGTGGGTTCCGCGCTGTCTGACAAGAATGTTGCCGGCAAGAACGAACTGACCGTCAGCTCTCTTGACGCCGAGTCTCTTCGATTCGGAATCACGGCCGTTACGGGTCGAACCCATACCTTTTTTATGAGCAAATAACTGAATGTTAATCTTAAGCATCTTATTGCACCTCCGTAGATTTATATGTTTCGGGTTTTGCAGACGATGTATTCGGGACAATCGCCTGCCATAGCGTTTATGTGAAGCATGAAGCCGTTTAAAATATCCTGCGCCTTTGAAGCCTCGGTATCGTTTAAAATAAGCTTCATATAGCCGTCTTTGACTTTGATTTCGGGGTCAAGCCCCACGATTTCGGTAAGCGTGTTCGCGGTCATATACGCACACGAGGAAACCGCAGCACAAATAATGTCGCTGCCATCTTCGGCATAGCCGCTGTGTCCGCTCATCTCAAAGCCGACCGTGTCTTTTTTCACATAAAAACAGACTGTTATCATGCCTTATGCATTGATAGCGGAAATTTCAACCTTTGTGTAGGGCTGTCTGTGACCCATCTTGCGCTTGCTGTTCTTCTTCGGCTTGTAAGTCATAACCGTGATTTTCTTAGCCTTGCCGTTCTTAACAGCCTTAGCGGTAACGGTAGCTCCCTCAACGTAAGGTGCGCCGACCTTGATGCCGTCGTCTGTGCCTACTGCGATTACCTTATCAAAAGTAACCTCTGATTCTGCTTCGACGTCAAGCTTTTCGATGAAGAGGGTGTCGCCTGCTTCAACCTTATACTGCTTTCCGCCTGTTTCGATGATTGCGTACATTTCTTTCATTCCTTTATTATGGACTCGCTGTTTCAGGCGGAGAAAACTCACTTCAGGCATGACAAATCACGCCGCCTTTTCCATGCGGTAGTTGATAGTATAACAGAGTTTACCGGGTTTGTCAACTGTTTTTTCGGTGGATTTTAAATTTTAACGGGTATTTCTTTCCGCCGGAAATCAGCAATTCACCACGTCACAGTCAATCAGCACGACGTCCCTGATATGGTGTCCTGTATGGGCAAACATAACGGTTCCCGTAACCTGAATCCTTTCGTTCTCTGAAAGCGGTTCGTTGACACTGAGCTGAACAGACTCCAGGAGCGATTCATAATTCTGATACGTTCCGTCGTTGCTGTTCAATACACAGGAAATCGGGGCATCAAGGTTCAGAATCACAGCCTCGAATTTGTTTATTGCATTGATTTCATTGGACTCATGCGAAACCGTTCCGGTCAATGTCAGCTGCTGTCCGTCCGTTATATTCAAAGGCTCTCCGGCCGGACTGTTTTGCGAATTCACCGGAACGCCGTCAACAAAAAGCTCGCCAGTCGTTTTGTTGACAAACGCATCGGCAACAAAAACATTTGGGCTGGCACCCGGCGGCGCATCTTTTCTCTGAAGACGCACGATAAAGTTATAGCCGGTGTCGTCCTCGCTTGTTTCATCGTCAAAGACGACGTATTCACCGTATTCGGAAGAGGTTGAATTGAAGTAGTTGAGAACGATTTGTGTTGCTTCTTGCATTGTCAGTTTTTTTGGCCAATTGCTTTCATATTCCTGTAACGCTTTCTTTGCTGAAATTACAGGCGAATTTTTGCTTGTATACGGAATCAGGATTTCTACCCTCTCGACGGCATCTCCGACATTAACATAAAAGCAAATACCGTCTTCAGTCAGTACAAAATTCCTGTTCTTCCACCAACCGTCATAAACATCGTAAGCATATGCAGCTTCACTATCCAAATAGTAGTAATTCAATACGTTGTTAATGTCGCTTTCAGATCCCTCAAAGAAATGGGATGCTGTCATTTCTTTGCCTGTTTGAATGCTGTAAGTCACACCCAACTCATCGTGGTACGGATGGGCTCCCCCTGTAAAGAAGTGGTTGGTTTCGAGCATAGAAATATATCCGTTTTTATTGTATTTGACTTCCACTTCATAATCATCAAAATAGGGAAGCATATCAATATTACTGGATTCCCGCACATTCTCATACCATTCATCAATGCTTTCATTTTCACGGTTTTTGTAACCATTTATGATATCTGAATATCGCTTGTTCAGTAAATTTGCCGTATTTGATGAACCCGAAAAATACGGATATGTGATTTTTGAAGTACAATATACCGCACCGAACGAGGTTTTGGTTTCAATGTTCTCTTCTTTCATTACAAACGAAAGCTTATCAACTTCATCAGCATAACTTGCCATCCAACTCAGATCCTCATTGATATATGGATCTGAACCGACCGGAACAATTTTACAGTTTACGGTTTTGTTCAGAAGTTCGGCTGTTTCTTTATTCAGTTTTTTCATTTCCAAGGCATAGCTATCTTCTAAAAATCCGGACTTGATAAGACAGTCTCGTGTTGTTAAGGTCGACTTCAGCTGCAGTATTAAAGCATTCTTCATTTCTTCCAGAGCTTTATATTGAGACGTTACATTAAACTGCATATAATCGCTTTCGTATAAATCACAAAAAACATCATACAACAATTCATTCGCAATCAGTTGAATCATTGAGCAGTTATAAGCATTGTACAACTGTGTCTTTTTGTTAATCATATCAGCCGTATAGGGCACCAGCTTGCAAAGCAGAACCGCACCGCTCCATGCCGCAGAAACAGGATTCGAAATGCTCACCGCCGACTGAAGCGAGTTATACGCAAGCTTACTTGTCACTTCACTGGCCGCGGCAAAATTGTTCGCATATTCACTCTTGACTCTTTTACTGACATTTTCGGCAGCCTTTATCAATCTCGACCACTCATTCTGAAGGAGCGGAGAATTCTCAGCGCAAGAAATAATTGTGTTATCCAACAAAGATATTTGAGTATCAGTAATGGTATAAAACTGTTTCATAGTCTCAACTGCGTTGATGATCGTCACAGCGGTATTAGCCGCTGTTGTTGCTCCGGTTGCAAAATCATCAATAAAATCACCAAGAGCCTTCGTCGCATCCGTTTTGTATGCTTCCACGATAAATCCCGCTATATCAGAGGTTGTGCCTAATACATCATTCGCTAGATTCAGCGAATCCAATGATGAATTATTTTCATCGAAATACGATTCCCCCTCATTGGTAATAATTGATATCAAAGCGTCTTCCAACGCCTCTCTTTCGATTCCTTTTGCATCAATCATCATCCTGAATACATTGGAATCTCTGTTAATCAATGCTACAATTCCGGAATTGATAATCTTGTTTTCTATCTTTTCATTTTCCTCACAGGAAACTTCATCCCACCAAAAAAAATTGCCGCGATCCATTTCCACAAATTCAACAAGTGCATCAAAAATCGTATACCGGACGAAAACTTTCAACTGTGTTTCGGCATCCTTATCGATTGAAACAGCTATTCCGAGATACCGCAAAAAATGAAGAACGGAATAATACCTCTGACCATTATATTGGAGCACAGGCATCGTTATCAGCCGCTCTCCCTTCTTGTCCTCCGACAAGCACTGTGACTGATGATTGACGGTAATTATTCGTTGTCCGTCATTCACCGAAAACACGGTCGATTTTTCAGTTTGCTCTGTCAGTTTTGCACCGCTGACCGTACACAAATCGTCAGCGCTTACATAAAAATTGTTATCCTTATAAACACCTTTGATGCTGTTTTTTTTCGTCAGATTGCAAAACATCGAAAGTGTAATTTCTTTGCCCTGCTGTTGTTCTTCCTCTGCGCCGACCGGAAGAATACACGAGCAAAGCAGCAAAACAACCAGAATTACCGATATGATTTTATTTTTCATCTGCATTTTCCCCCATCAGTTCGTTCACCGTGCTTTCTCCGAGACCGATATAATAGTTATAAAGATTTCCCGAAAGCACATTAAACAGTTCCCTATTCGTCTGTAAGTACCAATGCTCATCCCGATACTCCAGCCCACAGGCAATTGTTTTTTCGATTTTTATGTAATCTCCGTCAAGCTCCTTTGACACGTTATCAAGCAAATCATCAACAGCTGTTACGCTTTTTTCCTGCACGATCTTGCAAAAAATCGCATAAACATCCGGTGAAGATACGGTGATATCCGCCGTTGCTTTTTTATCGCTGATTTCAATATTTTCTACACTGAAAACTGTTTTTCGGCTGATTTTATCTGCCATTTCGCTTTCTTTCAGTACCCTTACGGCATCAATATCTTTGGCGGAAGCATCACAAAGATAAGCTTCCTGTGCCTCTTTCAGACCGAGCAAGGCCGACACCGTACCGGTCAGATCTTCCTCAACCTGTTTTTCTGCATTCTTCGAACAGCTTGCCAACGAAAACAGTGTGAACACCAGAATCAAAGATACACCGATTATTTTAACTACCGATTTCATAATAACCTCCCTGACACGTCACAGATTTTTTCATTGTAACGTATTCATTTTTTATTCCGGCTCTTTTCTTTTTTAGCCGTACCATCGAAAGAATTCTCAATACACATATTCTATTTCAGTCTTTTTCTTTTGTCAAGCGCAAAGAAATATATTCTGCAACAACCTCCGCCCGGGCTGCGGGTCACCCGTTCCCGCACTTCTTCATAAAATATATAAGAACCCCCCAAAAGCCATTACACGAAAGGAGGTTTACTTTATGAAGAAGCTGAAATCGGTTGTTGCTGTACTTCTGTGTGTTCTTGTGCTTCTTTGTTGTCTCTCCCCTGCTCTCGCACTTTCGCCCGACAGCGAACGGGTTTATGACGGAATCGACGTCAGCGTGTATCAGGGAGAAATCGACTTTGAAGAAGTACGACGCTCCGGTATCAAAGTCGTCTATATCCGGGCCGGCTACGGAATCGGAGAGGTGGACGAATACTTCCGCCGAAACGCCGAGGAGGCAAAAAAAGCCGGCTTACGGTTCGGGTTTTACTTTTACGTCACGGCACGGACGCCCTATGAAGCCGAGCTTCAGGGTCGATACTTTGCTTCGCTGATAAACGACACCGGATACGACTGCCGCCCGGCGATGGATTTTGAGGAATACTCGGGACTTTCACATACCGAAATCAGAAACATCGGGCTTTCGTTTATCCGAGCGTTGGAGGACCGGACACGGCACTTACCGCTTCTTTACACCGACGCTTACGCCGCTTCTCTTATCTGGGGCAGTGATTTTTCACGCTACCCGCTTTGGGTCGCCGATTACGGGCCGACTGAACCGGACGTCACGGGTGACACTTGGAAAAGCTGGGCAGGCTTTCAGTATTCAGACTCGGGCCATGTCAGCGGCATTGACGATGCCGTTGATCTTGATAAATTTACAAGAGCCGTCTTTCTGACAGAGGACGAAAAGGATGACCGATGCCGATAAAAATGTAATTCCAAAACAGCCCTGTGTAACAGCAAATAGAATTAACCCCCGAAGAAATTTCTCTCTCAAACGAGCAACATTCTCCGGGGGTGTCTTATTCAGATTTCAGCGGCAATCATCTCTCGCCGGTACGAAAGAGGTTAGTAAGACCGAGGTTTTGCTTCCGACTTCTTTAAGATCCCGCCTCACGACAGATGCCCTTGTATATGGCTGACAGTTCCTACTGCCAAGCCCGTAGCGGACTCACCGCCAAGTAATTACGCATGCCGGGCGTCCAAGAAAAAAAGCCCGTAACCCCAATATTCACAAAGGATTACATTTTAACTTTTTAGCCCAACTATTGACAAAGAGTCTTTTATTGATTTTTTAGGTTTCCCCGGTTCAAATCCGAGTGGTTGATAAAAACGGGCATTTTGGTTCAGTGGTGGTTCACACTAAAAAAACTCGGTAAAAAAGCCGAAAACCCTTGATATTACAAGGGTTTTCGGGCTTTGGTTCTGTTTTGTGAACCAATCATGGCTGTATGTCTCATTTTAGAACCTAGTTCGACAAATTGGAATTTGTCGATATAAATAAACCGGTGACTAATCAAATAAAGCTTCCCACGTATCCGATTGCATGGCTTTAAAACACATCTCTATTTGTTCCCTATTGTTTTTTTCTTCTGCAAGTTTCGGAAGTTCATCAATTCCAAAATAATCAAAACCTATTGTTTCAATATTAGTTGTAAATTCACCACCAATCACTTCACATTGCATGAATATCTTGCACACCTTATATGCATATATAGGAAGATTATGTTTCTCTCTATCTTGAACCGCAATAACACGTTTTACTATAACATCAAGCCCCGCTTCTTCTTTGACTTCCTTTATTGTATTTTCCTCTACTGAAATATCGACATCACACCAGCCACCTGGCAATGACCATGTGCCATTAGTTTCATGAACTAACAATATTTTTCCATTCTTAAATATTGCAGCTCTTGTATCAATTTTAGGAGTTTGATATCCTATGTCATTGCAGAATAAATCTTTTACTTTATCAATAGGTATTTCTGTTTTAAAGCTAATCATTTCGGCTGAAATATCTCGAATTCTTTCATAACGTTCTAAATCAAATTTATCTTTCCCATAAAACAAACCACCTTGAGCAATGCATTATTGCTGTTGTTTTCTCGTAATATGAAATATCATCAATGATGTTTTTAGTTTTAAGTTCGTTATACATACTGTTTTGTTCTGATAAAATTGCAATCTCTCTGTTCAAGGATGAAACTTCCTCGTTCATACTTGTGATACTTGTTCTGATTGATATCAATTGAGACAAAGTCTTATCAACTATTTCTGTTTCATATAAACGGAGTTTGTTATAAACTCTGACAAACGACTTTTGTCTTGATGCCGATATTTTTCATCCGGTCACCAAGATTTACAGTAGCATCGTGAGCCTTGATATCTTTAACGACTTCTTTTGTTTTGATTGTTTTTCTCAAAAATTCACCTTCCTTATTGATTTTATTTTCATTGGTGTGTACAATGAGATATGTAAAGTAATTGAGAGATAAATCGGAATTTGACGAGGAACTTGCAATGGACAGAAACGAACAATGGTTACAGTGGGCGATAGAATTGCAAAGTCTTGCACAAGCTGGTCTTACATATGGCAAAGACGTTTATGACAGAGAACGATATGAGCGTATTCGTGTTATCTCAGCTGAAATACTGTCCCATATGTCAGGTATTCCAACTGAAACCGTAAAAGACTTGTTCTGCAACGAAACTGGATATCAGACCCCGAAGCTGGACACCCGTGCAGCCATTTTTAGAGATGGGCAAATTCTTCTTGTTCGTGAGAACAACGGAAAATGGTCGCTTCCTGGCGGCTGGTGTGATGTGAATATCTCTGTCGGTGAAAACACCGTCAAAGAGGTAAAAGAAGAATCTGGTCTGGATGTTACCGCCGATAGTATCATCGCTGTTCAAGATAGGGCAAAACACAATCTTCCAGTATATGCCTATGGTATATGCAAAATTTTTGTTCTTTGCTCTCTGGTTGGCGGCAGCTTTCAAGAAAATTTGGAAACCACGGGTTTCGATTATTTTACCGAGGACAATCTGCCAGACCTTGCCACAGAAAAGAATACCACTGAACAAATCAAAATGTGCTTTGATGCCCACCGTGCAGGTGACACATGGAAGACATATTTTGATTGACCAATTCCAATTTATCGACTAATCCGCACTTCACCTGTGCGAACCGAGATTAACCCCCGGTTCGCACAGTTATTTTTATTCAATCATCTTGGTACTCATCAATCGGTAAAGTTCCGTATTCTTCGGGAACTTTCTTTCAAACGGCACAAGAGCCGAACCGACCTTGACAAGACCGTGACCGACTTCAACATTTGTAATATGCGTCATCTGTGTTTCGCTGATCTGCAAAAGATTTGCAAGATCTTCTCTGTCCGTACTGCCCTGATTGAGCATAATGATAAACTCTGAGTTTGCAAGCATTGTTCTTGCCGTATGGCTTTGCAAAAGGTCATCGACATTCTGCGTGATGCCGGTACAGTAAGCTCCGTACTTTCTGACACGCTTCCAGAGCGTGAATAAGAAGTTTGCAGAATATTCGTGCTGGAAAAGCAGATATATCTCATCAATGAAGATATAGGTTTCCTTGCCCTCTGCCCGGTTCCTTGTGATACGGTTGAGAATACTGTCAAGGACAACCAGCATACCGATGGGCATCAGCTGACTGCCGAGCTCCAGAATATCGTAACAGATCAGCCGGTTTTCAATGTTGACATTCGTCTTTTGGGCAAAGGTACTGTGAGAACCGGAGGCGAACAGCTCCATTGCCGTTGCCAATTCCGTAGCTTCAGGTTCGGGCTGTTTTCTTAATTCATTGCACAATTCAACAAGCGTCGGTACCTTGCCCGTATAGTTACGCTTGATATAGTTCTTGTAAACCGCCGCAAGGCAACGGTCAATGATTGACTTTTCAATAGCACCGATACCGTCTTTTCCCATGACCTGTTCAAACAGAGACAACACAAACTCCGCTTTCAAAGCAAGAGGACTTGCACCGTCTGCATACTCCTTGTTAATGTCAAGACAGTTGATATGATTTTTGCTCTTTGCCGAAAGCTCAACCACCTGACCGCCCATTGCTTCAACAAGTGCGGAATACTCTCGCTCGGGATCAATAATCATAACATCGGCATTGGTAGAAAGCAGAAGATTTACCATTTCCTCTTTCGCCGTAAAAGACTTACCGGAACCCGACACGCCGAGAATAAAGCAGTTACCGTTGAGCAGGAATTTACGGTTGACGATAATCATATTCTTTGAGATGACATTCACCCCTTGAAAGACACCGCCGTCGTGCTGAATTTCCTGCACCTTAAAGGGCATAAAAACAGCAAGGCTTTCCGTCGTAAGCGTTCGTCTTGCTTCAATCTTGTTGATACCGATCGGGAGCGTTGCATTAAAGCCGTCAAGCTGCTGATATTTCAGCACGCCGATCTGACACATGTGCTTTCTGCCTGTTGCCTGAATGGCTTCGGTGTCACTGTTGAGCTGTTCAAGCGTATCCGCCGTGTGCATTAAGGTAATCACAACCTTGAACATCTTCTGGTCACGGGTGGTAAGGTCATCAAGAAACTCTCTGACCTCTTTTCTCTGCTGTTCAAGGTCATAGGGAATCACCGAGGTGTAGTTGTTGTTTGCGTTCTGCTTTCGCTGATAGTTTGCAATATTGGTTTCAATGCCGAGCGCCTGTTTTTCACCGAACTTCTGCGCCTCCTGCGTTGATACCGGGATAATATCAAAGTTGAATATCATATTTCTGTTGGTATCGGTCAGCTCCCATACAACGCTGTCTTTGATATATGACGGATAATCTCGGATAAAAAGTACCCTGCCGAAGCGGTCGCCGACCTTGAAATAGTCGGATTTAAATTCAAATCCGTCGGGTGAAATATAGTCCTTGAAGCTTTGCCCTTTTTGTATGGTATCTCTCAAATCAAAATGATAATCCGCCGCTTCTTTCGGTCTGCAAAAATCATGAATGATACGAAGTCTATCCGTCAAATCAAGCTCGGTACATTTGGATCCGAGCCTTGAAAAATGAGCAATCAGATCCGCACCCACACGGTTAAAATGGCTTTGCGCTTCCTGTGCCGATTTCTTCTGCACGGTGAGGGTTACATATTTATCCTGTACGATTGCATTCGCTCCGTTTGCAATCATTGTCAGCATATCATTGATTTCTTTTCGGTATTTATCCTTTCCGTCATTTGCATTTTCAATCAGTGCCATTTGCTTGAGCTCGTTGTTTTTCAGCTTACGGTTGATAATGGTTATCTGGCTGGAGACACCGTTTTCAAGCGAGTTTAATATCTCGCTGTATCGTAAAAAATCGGCTTCCTTATCCTCTTTGCTCGAGACGGCATAGTTAATATCGGTAAACTTGTAGGTTTTCGAGTATCGATCCTTACCGGTCATAAAAATGCCGTCGGGATAGACGGCGTCAATTCTGATAACGTCCTGAACGGATTTCGGAACTGTCATTCCGTCCCCGAGTAATTCTCCGAGTCCTGTTTTCTTTTTGATTGTACCTATCAGGTCGAACATGATCGTCACCACTCCTTTCCATGTTGTCATAATAGTTTTTTGAAACAAATTTCAAATGTATGTGTCCTTCGGTTACATCCCTACAATGTGATTGAATAAGCACCAAAGCGGAAGCACAACATGAAATGCCAAACCTCTGCCGATGTTATAAATGGTTGCTGTCGTAAGCATCGGATTCTCCTCCTTTACAATAAAAAAACCGTCACTGTTTTTTACTTAGTAACGGTTATGTAATATATATTTTTATATATTTTGATAGATTTTTTGGGCAAATAAAAAAAGACCTATTTTTTTGGAATCAGTTTTCCATGAAAATAGGTCTTATGTATGGAATTTTATTGATTTTTGCAGATTTCCCCGGTTCAAATCCGAGAAGTTGATAAAAATGGCCAAAAAGGTTCTATGAGAACTCGTGCAGGAAAACAGGCCAAAAAATGACGAAAACCCTTGATTTCTCAAGGGTTTTCGGGTAGAGGTTCTAAATTAAGACCTCATCATGGAGGTACCACCCAGATTTGAACTGGGGAATAACGGTTTTGCAGTACACATACAAATATAGATTTCATAAGGATTCAATAGCATTTTGACACCCAATTTGACACCCATATCAAAAAAACCGGGTCACAGCCGTTAAGCCGTGACCCTTTCGTTTTGCTTTGATTTATCCCGCCGAACCGTCGCTCGGCTCTTCGTATGTAAGCGCCCTGTCGGAGTCGCCTACTCCCTTTGTTGTCGGGTCGATCAGCACGCCGACCGTGGTTAATGCGGAAATAATCGCCGTGACTGCGTTTACGATTGTGTCCTCGGAAATTGTCGGAACAACACCGAAGAGACCGAGAATGGTATAAACGAGTGCAATCACTGCCGGGATAACCGTTAGCCAGAAGACGGGGTTTTTCAGTCGTACTTTCCAATTGATTTTCATGTTGTATCACCTCCTCACTCACATTTCACGCAGAAGTTTTCCCACTTCTTGTAGGCGTCAAAATAGCACTCTTTCTTGTCGCCGTTGTATGTAATCTCGTAGTACATGCCGTCGGGTATCGTTGTGCTTGCAAGAGCCTTTGAGTTCTGTAAGGTCTTACACATCCAAACGATATATACATCGTCCTGTGTGATTTGCTTATCACCGAATTTGTATTTATTGACATATTCAACTATCTTTGACTTTATCAGTTTTTCAAATTGCTTTGTATCCATCACTTAACACTCCTTAAAAATTTTATGAATCTGAGAATCAAATCCGTGAACCTACGCATTTCAATTCTCCTGTTCCGGTTCTGTCGGAAGAACAAGGAACTTTTTATGGATATCATCCATTACTCCGTTTGCACCTAAGCCGTGATATTGTTTCCAACAATTCTCAAAGTTTTCTTTCGCATAAATCGGCGCATAGCCTTTTTTGCTGTAATGATTCCAGTCGTTGATCATTTGCGCTCTGAGAAGAGCCTGAACGCCGCTTTTGACAGCGTCACTGTCCTTTTTCGTCTGTTTCGTTATTCGGATAAGAAATCCCAAAACAGCCGTAAATATACCTGGGACGCCGAGTAAGCAAAGCAATTGATAAACCGTCATTTCAGCACCTCGCAATAGTCAAGGCACACCCACCCTGACGGTGTTCTTCCCCAATTCTCAGCCGTTTCAAGCACGGTGAACGTCATTGTCTTGACATAGCCGTTGACTTTCTTTCCGCCGGTCAGCTTGATAATCTTCGCCCGTGCCGAATCGGTCAGCTGATTGAATTTCAGCTTCTTGTACTTCGTACCGGCACCGGCTCTGACGTTGAGCACCGAAGCTTTCGTCACACGGTAATTGCCGGGTGCGTACTTCGCTTTCGGCTTCGATTCCGTCAGCGTTTTGAAGCTTTTCGCAAACCATGCTTCCGGGTCAATATATCCGCCGCCGGAAAGTAGTTTCAGTCCCAAGTGCAGATGAATCCCGGTTGCCCTGCCTGTCCTTCCGGTGTAGCCGAGCACGGTGTTTTTGTTGACCGCCTGCCCTTTCTTGACGCAAATGCTGTCAAGGTGATAGTGCA
>CAMAZY010000045.1 GCA_945863885.1 uncultured Clostridia bacterium | reverse complement strand
CGGCGAAGAAGCCTGCCGAAGCGAAAGCAGAAAAAGCCCCGGCGAAGAAGCCTGCCGAAGCGAAAGTCGAAAAAGCCCCGGCGAAGAAGCCTGCCGAAGCGAAAGCAGAAAAAGCCCCGGCGAAGAAGCCTGCCGAAGCGAAAGCAGAAAAAGCCCCGGCAAAGAAGCCTGTTGAAGCGAAAGCAGAGAAAGCCCCGGCTAAGAAGCCTGCCGAAGCAAAGACGGAGAAAGCACCTGCCAAGAAACCTGTTGAAACCAAGACAGAAAAGAAGCCGGCAAAGAAAGCCACGAAGAAAAAATAAGAGAACAATGTCCCGACAGCCGCATCTAAAATCCAACATCTAAAATCTAATATCTAATCAAGGAGGAAATACCTATGGCCAAGAAAAAAGAGTGCCTTGCCATGCTTCTTGCAGGCGGACAGGGCAGCAGACTCGGAATCCTGACAAAAAACATCGCCAAGCCGGCAGTACCCTACGGCGGCAAGTACAGAATCATCGACTTTCCGCTTTCCAACTGTGTCAATTCGGGAATTGATACGGTCGGCGTGCTGACACAGTATCAGCCGCTTGAACTCAACGATTATATCGGAAACGGTCAGGCATGGGATCTTGACAGAAGCTACGGCGGCGTTCACGTTCTTTCGCCGTATCAGCAGATCAAGGGTACCGAGTGGTACAAGGGCACGGCAAACGCCATTTATCAGAACATCAACTTTATCGACCGCTACAATCCCGAATATGTCGCCGTCCTTTCGGGCGACCATATCTACAAGATGGATTACGCAAAGATGCTCGCTTACCATAAAGCCAAGGGTGCGGCGTGCACGATTGCGATGCTCGAAGTGCCGTGGGAGGAGGCTTCCCGGTTCGGCCTGATGTTCGTCAACGACGACGGTTCTATCAGTGAGTTTGAAGAAAAGCCGAAGAACCCGAGAAGCAACAAGGCTTCCATGGGCGTTTACATCTTCACATGGGAGATTCTTCGCAAGTATCTCATCGAAGATGAAGCGAACCCTGATTCGGGCAACGACTTCGGTCACGATGTTATTCCGGCAATGCATTCTGCCGGCGAAAAACTTTTCGCTTATCAGTTTGACGGCTACTGGAAGGATGTCGGAACGATTGACAGCCTTTGGGAAGCTAACCTTGACCTGCTCAATCCCAAGGTTGACCTTGATCTTTCCGACAACAGCTGGAAAATCTATTCGAAAACTGCTGCCGCTCCGCCGCACTATATCAGCAATAAGGCTTCGGTCGAAAACTCGATGATTTCCGAGGGCTGCGTCATTGACGGCGAGGTCGATTACTCCGTTCTGTTCTCGAACGTAACCGTTGAGGAGGGCGCGGTTGTCCGCTATTCGATTGTTATGCCCGGTACGGTCATCAAAGCCGGTGCGGTTGTGGAATATGCAATTGTTGCCGAAAACGCCGTTGTCGAAGAGGACGCTCACGTCGGCGAAAGCCCCGAACAGATTGCAGACCTTGAAAAATGGGGTATCGCCGTTATCGGAGAAAAAGTGAAAATCGGCAAAAAGGCCGCCGTTGCCGCAAAAGCCATGATCGACGAAGACGTAAAGGGGGAAGAATAATGGTAGCTTCTAATGTATTAGGTATTGTTTATTCCAGCGTAAACGACGAATGTATCAGCGAACTGACAAGTCTGCGCACTATGGGCTCGGTTCCCTTTGCGGGCCGTTACCGTCTGATCGACTTCATACTTTCCGATATGGTAAACTGCGGAATCACAAAGGTCGGTATCAGCACAAAGAGCAACTACAAATCGCTCATGGATCACCTCGGCACAGGTAAGCCGTGGGATCTTTCAAGAAAACGGGAGGGCATGACGATTCTTCCGCCGTTCAATTACGGAAACACCGGCATGTTCAGGACAAGAATCGAAGCGCTTGACGCCATCAAGGACTATATCGCAAGAAGCAACAAGGATTACATTCTTTTTGCTGACTGCAATGTTGTCTGCAACCTCGATTACGGTACACTGATCGATGCGCATATCGAAAGCGGCGCCGATATTACAATCGCTTACAAACGAGGCGTAAAGCCCGCTCTCGCAAACACGATGAGCTTTGAGTTTGACGGGGCGAGAATCAAAAAGGTTGCCGTCGGAGCAGGTGTTACCACCGAAGCATCGGATTATTCACTGAACATAATCGTTATCGGAAGAGTTCTTCTTGAACGCCTTCTGAACAATGCGCTTGCAAACGGCTACACAAGCTTCGAAAGAGATATTATCGCAAAGAACGTTGACGTTCTTAACATTCAGGGCTTTAAGGTCGACTCCTTTGCCAAGACGATTGACAGCTTACAAAGCTATTACGATATCAGCATGAGCCTTGTCAACGGCGAATACACGAAGCTTTTCGACAAAGAAAGACCGATTTACACCAAGGTCAGAGACGACGTTCCGGCCATTTATGGAATCTGCGCCAAGGCGGGAAATTCTCTGATTGCCGACGGCTGTATCATCAAGGGTACGGTTGAAAACAGCATTCTGTTCCGGGGCGTTTACGTTGCCGAGGGTGCCGTCGTCAAGAACTCAATCGTGATGCAGGACGCATATATTTCCCAAGGCTCGAAAATCAACTGTGCAATTCTCGATAAGAGCGTTGTTGTAAGACCGAACCGGGAAATTTCGGGTGCCGAAACCTACCCGGTCTATATCGGCAAGGAAATCACCGTCTGATAACAAACAAAGAACCAATGAAAGGGTGAACACCAATGAAAGTTTTATTTGTATCGAGCGAAGCCCAGCCGTTTATGGCGAGCGGCGGACTCGGCGATGTTGCCGGCGCACTTCCGAAAGCGCTTCGTCAAAGACTGATCGGCTGTCGTGTGGTTATGCCGTATTACGACACCATCAGCCAGGAGCTGAAAGACTCCATGACGTTTGTGACAAGTCTTTCCGTTCCCGTTGCATGGAGACGGCAGTACTGCGGCGTTTTTCAGGCAAAGCAGAACGGCGTGATCTATTATCTGATCGACAATCAGTATTACTTTAAGCGTGACGGTATTTACGGCTATTATGACGATGCGGAGCGTTTCACGTTCTTTGCAAGAGCCGTATTAGAGATTTTACCGCATATCGGCTTTAAGCCTGACATCATTCACTGCAACGACTGGCAGTCGGCACTGACGCCCGTATTCTATTCGACGATGTACAGTCAGGACCCCTGGTATCAGGGTATCAAGACTGTTTTCACGATTCACAACATTCAGTATCAGGGTACCTACGGCATGGATCTTGTCGGCGACGTCATCGGCCTCAAACCCGAGGACGCCAACATTCTCGAGTATGACGGCGACGTCAACTTCATGAAGGGTGCCATCGAATGTGCCAACAAGGTGACGACCGTTTCCCCGTCCTATGCGCAGGAAATTCTTGACCCGTGGTACAGCCACGGACTTGATACGATTTTAAAAGCAAGACAGTGGAAATTACAGGGTATCCTCAACGGTATCGATACCGACAGCTATAACCCCGAAACAGACAAGGCGATTGAGAAAAATTACAACACGAAGACCGTTTTCGCCGGCAAAGCCGAAAACAAAAAGGTGCTTCAGGAAAACATGGGACTTCCCGTCCGGGCGGACGTTCCCGTTATCGGTCTTGTCACACGTCTTGTTTCTCATAAGGGACTTGACCTTATCAAGAGAATCTTTGACGAGTTCCTTTCGACCACCGACGTTCAGGTTGTCGTTTTAGGTTCGGGCGACTGGCAGTACGAAAACTATTTCAGAGACCTTACCAACCGTTATCCCGATAAGATTGCCGTCAGAATCGGCTTTGTTCCGGCTCTTGCCAGAAAGATTTATGCGGGTGCAGATCTGTTCCTGATGCCGTCAAAGAGCGAGCCGTGCGGTCTTTCTCAGATGGTAGCTTTACGCTACGGCACAGTACCCATCGTCCGTGAAACCGGCGGACTTCGCGATTCGATTACCGACAGCGGTGACGGAATGGGCAACGGCTTTACCTTCAAGACCTACAACGCCCACGATATGCTCGGCGCAATCCGACGTGCGATTGACGTGTACTATCGCAAGGACGATTGGAATGTTCTTGTCAAAAGAGCGATGGACTGCGACTTCAGCTGGGGCAAGAGCGCAAACGAATACATCAGAATGTATAAGCAGCTTTTGAAGGACGGCTGATAACCCGATTAAAGAGGCTTTTTGTCAATGGTTGGGGTGAAAAGTTAAAATGAAAGTATAATCAAGCAGTTGCAATCAAGCGGCTGCTTGATTTTTTTGTCAAGATTATGAAGAGAGAAGGATTCCTGCAGATTTTCGCCTACAATACGACATCATTTGTTCGTTATGCCGGACGCCTTGCGCTTTTGAGGCTGCTATCAATTTGCGAACGGCCGTTGTGAACGGTTGCCTGAAGTTTTTTCCTTTCTCCTTGGATTAGCCGACGGTACGTTTTTACGGTTGTGGCCGGGTGCGAAAAAAATAGAGGCTGATTGGCTTTTTTGACTATTTTTGTAAAATTACTTGACAAAACATTTGTATAAATGTATAATAAAGTTACAATTTCATCGGCTTGACCTGATGAAGAATCGTTGAAAAGCTCCGCCCCTATGCCGGACAGGGTAATAAATCGGGAATTGTCAGACATAAGGGTCGGAGCGGCTCACGGTTGCAAAAAAATATTATGAATAAAGAGGGAAAGTTTATTATGAAAAAAATGTTTTCTTTGGTATTGGCAATCATGATGTGTGCTTCTTTGTGCGCGTGCGGCATCTTTGGCGGAAACACCCCGGGCAGTAATTCTTCGGATTCTGTTGCGGCGGGAGCAGCAGCTCCCGACAATTCAATCGGTAATGTGGTAAGCCAGAATAACTACAATACAACCGCTCCCGTTGAGAACGTCAGCTTTCAGAATGTAAACCTTGGTACTCAGATTACGCTGGACTTTTTGGAAATGACTTTTGACACGGTTTCTTATGCGCAGGAATTAAAGCCCACGGATACAAGCAGAGTCTATTCGTATATTGCGGATAAGGAAAACGAGCAATACTTTTATTTATCAGGCTCTATCAAGAATATCGGCGGAGCGGGATACAGCGTAAAAAATATCGTTTCGGAGATCGTTTTTGATAATAAGTATACATATAATGCTCATCTCGCTGCCGATAACGGCGGGAATGATTTTTACGGTGATTATGTTGAACCGTTTGGCGGCGTAAAGTATTATATTTACGCCTCTGTACCCGATGAACTCTTGAATCAGTATTCGACCGTAACCTTCAGATTTGGCTTTAAAAACAATTTCAGCGGCAGTTATTATGATGATTTTGATGAATGCAATTATTTATATCAATTGAGTGCAATGAAATAACGTGACGATTCGGAGCGGTGTCAAATCCGCTCCCTTTTTTGTATTCAACAAGGGGCTGTCGCATTTAGCGCAGAACAAAAAGAAAAATGATTAAATTGAAAATGAAATGGTTGCATTTTTCTTTTTTAACCGTTTTTTCACCCGCTCGCGGTATCTTCATACAGCTTCGGGGTGAAGAAAACGGTTTCTGCATCTAAATGCGACAGCCCCTTTTCTTTTTTTGCAGAAAATGTTTTCAACAGCGCTTGACAAGTTACCCCGAAGTAACTATAATGAAAGTGACTTCAAGGTAACTTTACTGACGAAACATGAGGCTGACTTTATGAAAACGACAAAAAAAGAGATTTTAGACGCCGCCTTAACCGTGTTTTCGGAAAAAGGCTATGAGGGTGCTTTCCTGCGTGACATTGCCGCTTCTCTCGGAATTACCAAGCCGGCGCTGTATAAGCATTTTGAAAGTAAAGAGGCGCTCTGGGATGCGATGATTGCTTCTGTCGAGAAGTATTACGGGGAAAGCTTTGCCGCCGTTTCGGGAGCGCCTGTTCCGGACAGCTGGGACGAATTTTGTACGCTGACTTTCAGGCAGATTGATTTTACACTGCACGATGAAACGGTAAGGCGTGTGCGAAGACTGCTGATGCTCGAGCAATTCAGAAGCGAAAGAATGTCCGCTCTTTCCACGAAGCATTTTATTACGGATATCGAAGAACGCTATACCAAAATCTTTTCCGGAATGATGGAAAAAGGGCTGATAAGAGCGGCTGAGCCCAGACTGCTCGCCTTTCAGTATACCGCACCCGTCACGGTGATGATTCATCTTTGTGACCGTGAGCCGGAAAAAGAAGCAGAGATTATGAAGAAGATTGAAGCGCATATCCGGCAGTTTTCGGACGAACACCGGGCAAAATGACAGGAGGAACGATATGAAATATACTTGGTCAGAGCAATACCTTTTAAACAAAAAGGGTGTTCACAAGGATTTTAAAGCGGAATGGAATTGGGACCGTTACCTGATCGAAGACAAAATGTTTGCTGCGGTCTGTTACGCAGACGATGGGAAAGCGGTCTATATCACGCTGAAGCTTGATCCCACGGAGGGCGATTATCTGCGTACGCAATATGAAGATATCATTCCCGGCTACTACATGAACAAGATACATTGGAATTCGGTCAAGGCGGACGGAAACGTACCCGACGAGCTGTTGCAGACACTGTTGGATAAATCGTATGAACTTGTACTTTCCGGATTCAGCAAAAAGAAGCAAAAGGAAATACTGGGTGAGTGAAGAATATGAAAATTGTATTGATACACGGACAAAATCACAAAGGCAGTACCTGTCATATCGGTCAGCTTCTGGCGGATAAAATAAACGGCGAAAAGGAAATAATGGAGTTCTTTTTGCCGAAAGACCTCAATCACTTTTGCCTTGGCTGTTACGCTTGCATGAAAAACATAAAAAACTGCCCGTATTATGAAGAGAAGAAGGTTCCGGCCGACGCCATGGAAAAGGCAGATCTGCTGATTCTCACGTCGCCGAATTACTGTATGCTGCCGTCTGCACCGATGAAAGCCTTTATTGATTTGTTCTATCAATATTGGATTCCCCACAGACCGCAGGCGGATATGTTTCATAAAAAAGCCGTTGTCATTTCCACAACGGCGGGTATGGGTGCCGATAAGGTCTGCGCACAGTTGAAAAGAACACTCGCTTATTGGGGTGTTCCGTATATCAGAAAATATGCCGTCGCCGTTCAGGCTACAAACTGGAACGAGGTGAGTCCGAAGAAAAAGGAAAAAATCGAAAAGGATATGGCGGCTCTTGCCGACCGCATCGAAAGAGCAAAGCCCGGAAAACCGTCGCCGTATATCCGCTTTATGTTCAACATGATGGCAATGGCAAAGAAAAATCCCGATGACCCCGAATCGGCGTATTGGAGACAGCAAGGCTGGCTTGACGGCAAAAGACCGTGGAAGGATTGATGATACTATGCATTTAGAAACCGAGCGGCTGTTTCTTCGCCCCTGGACAACGGAGGACGCAGAAAGCCTTTACCGATACGCAAGCGACGACCAGGTCGGGCCGATCGCCGGTTGGCATACGCACAAAAGCGTTGAAGAAAGCCGACAGATTATCCGTGATGTTTTGTCGGCGGAGGAAACCTATGCCGTTGTGCTGAAAGAAACCGACGAGCCGGTCGGCAGTATCGGTCTGATGATCGGCGAAAAGAGCAATCTTGATTTGCCGGAAAATGAGGGTGAAATCGGCTATTGGATCGGTGTGCCGTACTGGGGACAAGGTCTGATCCCCGAAGCGATGAACGAGCTGATCCGTCACGCCTTTGAAGAGCTTCGCTTAGACAGGCTGTGGTGCGGCTATTTTGACGGCAACGAAAAGTCAAAGCGCTGTCAGGAAAAATGCGGATTCCGGTATCATCACACCAACAAGGATATTTATTGGGCATTGATGGACGATATCCGGACCGAGCATATCACCTGCCTTGAAAAACGGTACGCAAGACCGCTTATGAGCTTTGAATTACCAAAAGCAATTGACTTGATATGGGCGGTCTTTCTTCAGTTTGAAGCTCCGGAATATCCTCCCGAGGGTATCGCACATTTCCGTGCAAGTCTTGATGACGAAGAGCGGACAAAGGCGATGAAATGGTACGGTGCGTTTGATAACGGGAACCTTGTCGGCGTGCTGACCGTGAGAGCACCGCAGCATATCGGCGGCTTTTTTGTTAAAGAAGAGGTTCAGGGGAAGGGCTTCGGAAGAATGCTTTTTGAAGAAATGAAAAGAGACTACAAAAAGCAGGTGTTTACGGTCAATTCCTCGCCCTATGCCGTCAGGATCTATGAACACCTCGGCTTTACTGCAACCGACAGCGAACAAACGGTCAACGGGCTGCGCTTTACGCCGATGATTTATAACAGAGAAGGATTTGAGGAGTCAGAATAAATGAGAAAAAAGATACTCAATCCGCTTACCATGCTTTGCCTTGGACTTCTCATCGGTATTGCGGCAAGACTATTGGATATTTACACAACCAACTTAGGTGAAATCTTTTCACAGATGGCAATCTGGATTTTGATGGGCACGCTGATTTCGATTTACAGCGAAACGGCAAAAAAGCAATGCTTAATGTCTTGCCGCTCTGTCTCGGAATGCTTGTGACCTATTATGCGGTTGCCGCTTTCAGTCACGGCGTTTATTCGAATGTTTTTATCATCGGCTGGACGGTGTTTGCGCTATGTTCCCCCGTCATGGCGTATTTTGCATGGCAGACAAAGGAAAGCGGCATCTTTCCGAAAACCGTGAGCGTGGGAATCGTAGCGGTGTCGGTACTGTCGTCCGTCATATTGTTCGACCGCCTGCGGTTCTATGATTTCATCATTGACGGCGTATTGATTTACTTTTTGTTTATAAAAAAGATTGAGAGATCAGGAAATGTAAGGAGTAAGAAAAATGAAAAATAAAGCGTTGGTTGTTATCGACATTCAGAATGATATTACCAAGAATTACAAGGAAATTATTGACAACATCAACCGTGCTATTGATTGGGCAAGTGCCTGTGATATGCACATTGTTTACATCAGGCATAACAATCTGTCAGCCGGCGCAAGAACCTTTAAACCCGGCACGCGTGGCGCCGAATTGGTTGAAGATATGAAAATCGTATCGGATAACATTTTCACAAAAACAAAAGGAAATGCGTTGACAAGCGAAGCGTTTGCTGATTTTATCGATGCCAATCAGATTGATGAATTTTACATCGCCGGAGCGGATGCGATTGCCTGTGTTAAATCCACCTGCTACAATATGAGCAAAGCGGGTTACACCGTTCATGTTCTGTCCGATTGTATCACGAGTTACGATAAAAGCAAAATCGACGGGATGCTTGAATACTATGAAAAGAAAGGCTGTATTGTCGAGAAGCTGAGTGAAGTGATGTAAGGCGACCATGGTAAAGAAAAGATATTTTCGGCGTTCATATATAGAAGAGGTATAAAAATATGACCGATAGAAAAAATCCCGTGTCTTGTCCCTGTAAAAAGGAAAGCTGTCCCCGTCACGGCGATTGCGACGCCTGTCGGAGACATCACGCCGAATCCAACCGAAAAAGGCCGGTGTACTGCATGAAAAAATTTCCGTCCGCCGATTCAAAAACGGGGACGAAGCTGCTGTTTCCGATGTGATCGGCACGACGCTTTCGGTCAGCAACCGGAAAGACTATTCTTCCGGATTTATCGAGGAGAACATCAGAAGTCACTCGCCGCAGGTGATTGCGTCAAGAGCGAAAGAATCTCATTTTTATGTCGCCGTTGACGATAAAAAAATTATCGGATGCGGCGGAATCACCGGCTATTGGGGCAGCACCGAAGAAAGCTATCTGATTTCCGTTTTTGTCTTGCCGGACTATCAGGGAAAAGGCGTCGGCAGAAAGATAATCGAAGCTCTGGAAGCCGATGAATATTTTCTTCGTGCCCGGCGAACGGAAGTCGGCTCTTCGCTTACCGCCATCAATTTTTACCGAAAAAGGGGCTACGAATATAAAAACGGCGTTACGACACCCGACGAATCCGGCGTGGTAAGACTTGAAAAAATGAATCCGGACAGTCAATCAAATCGTACAGGAGCGAATCAATCTATGATAAAACACCGGCAGTTCAAGTGAAGTGCCGGTGTTATTCGGTAGTGTCGGATCGGATTGGATTTTCAAAATTAACTGTGTTGCAATATATCAGGAAGGCAGGTTGTCCGTTTACAACGTGATGGTAAACGAATATTCAAGCGGCTTTGTATAGCCGAACCTGATCAGATGCTCCTTTGACGGAATCGGGCCGCAGCTTCCCGAACCGGTACCTCTGACAAAACCGTCGATTGCCGCAAAGGTCGTGTCGGTGTCGGGCAAATCCTCGATATGCTTCGCTTTTTTTAACTGACCGAGCGTGAAATGGTTGGCGTTGAAGCTGAAGAATTTACCGAGAGCGGAAAACTTGATTTTGCCGTTTCCGCCACTGATTTCGGCGTATCTGACGTTGCCCCGGTTGCCGGAATCCTGCGGCTTGATGTACTTGTGCCCCATGGAGGAAACATCGGTTTCGTAAATGCCGAGCGGTGCGTGCTCTTTGAAGTCCGAATAGTTTTCGGTCTGTCCTCTTCCGTAATACCTGACCTTTTCAAAGCCTTTCGGCATTTCAACATGAACACCGAAGCGGGGAAGCTGTGCCGTAAGCGGACAAACTTTTTTAAGGCTTGCCGTGACCTGAATTTCGCCGTCTTTCGAGAAAACGTAGTCGACGTTCGAGTGAGCGAGGACAAAAATTCCTCTTGTCACAAAGTCAAAGCTTGTGCGGACTTTTCTGACGTCGCCGATCTTCACGGTTTTGCACGAGCGTAAAACCGGCTCGGCTTCGGCAAGGCCTAAAATCAGCCAGTAAATCATCATGTACTGGTCGTTGTCGAGCCTGCCACGATAAATATGCGGAATAAAGCCGGTCATTTTGTCCTGCGGCTTTTGATTCAGATATTCGGTGCCGTTCTTTGAAAGCTCGACAAGTCCTTTCTTTTTATCGAACACCGCTTTTCCGTTTTCAAACGTTACGGTAACCCGGTCGGCGTTTTCCGCTATCTCGGCGCTGTCGGAGATACCGGCTTTTTCGGCAGCACGTTGAGAGACGATAACCTGCTCAACCGCAATTTCTTCGCTTGTGCCGATCTTTTCGTAGCGGAAGTTGACAAAGACGTCTTTCTCTTTTTCGCCGAGCAGAGGTGACTTGATTTCGACTTCCTTTTCGGCAAGCGGCTCAATGACAGCGTTTATTTCACCGCTTTCGGCGACGGCTCCGTCAGATAAAATATCATAAGTGATTCTGATGTCCGAGGTGTCCGTAAATTGTCTTTTGTTTGCAAGGCTGAAAACGCCATTGCCTTTGTATGCCGCTCTGACAGGACGGTAGCAGACCTTCATTTCAAGTGCGCCGCTTGACGGCTTACGGTCGGGGTAAAACAGTCCGTCAACGCAGAAGTTGCCGTCATGAATCGGCTCGTTATGGTCGCCGCCGTAGGTCCATTTGTATTTTGCATTTTCGTCGTAAACGCTGTGATCCGCCCATTCCCAGATACAGCCGCCCATAAACTGATCGGACGAATAGAAAAGCTGAATATATTCTTCGAGTCCGCCCGGACCGTTGCCCATGGCGTGGGCATATTCGCACTGGAAGAAGGGCTTGCCCTTATATTTGCTTCTGGCAGTCCCGGCAAGGATTTTCCTCATCAGCTCCTGCGTGCCGTACATTCTTGAAACCACGTCATACGCCCAACGCTTGCTGCGGATTACGCCCTCGTAGTGAACGGGAATTTCGGGATTGACTTTTTTGAGAAAATCATAGCAGACGTCCTGACACTTGTAGCCGCCCGACTCGTTTCCGAGACTCCACATCGTAACGCACGGGTGGTTTTTGTCACGCTCGTACATTCTCTTCACTCTGTCGAGGTAATGCGAAGCCCACTTGATGTCGTTGCTCAGGCGGTTCGGATTGTAGGTGCTGTGCGGAACGGCGTAAAAGCCGTGGGTTTCGATATCCGCTTCGTCAACGGCATACAGTCCGTACAGGTCGCACATCGTCAAAAAGACGGGGTCGGGCGGATAGTGCGAGGTTCTGACCGCGTTGCAGTTATATTCTTTCATCAGCTTAATATCGGTCTCAAGGTCGTCAAGGCTCATCGCATAGCCCTTTGTCATGTGGGTGTCGTGATGATTGACGCCGAGCATCTTAATCGGCTTGCCGTTAAGAAGGAATACTTCGCCGTTGATTTTAATATCCCTGAAGCCGATAAAAGTCCGGACGGCTTCGACGGTTTCGCCATTTTCTTTGAGCAGAATTCTGACTTCATAGACGTTCGGGGTCTCCGCCGTCCACTCGTTAACGGAAAGAGCACCGACTTTTTGCTGACCTGCCTTTTCAAAGATCACGCTGAAAAGGCCGTTGCAGGAAACCTCGGCATAGGTGTTTTTCGTGAAAGTCCCGTCGAGTGTCACCGTCAGGTCATAGGTTTCGTCCGCATTTTTCTTCGGTCTGAAGAGAAAATCGTTCAGTCGGCTTTCGCCCTGTAAGGTGATATAAGCGTCACGGAAAATGCCGTTTTCACGGAACATATCCTGACACTCGAGATAGGTGCCGTTGCTCCATTTATAGACGACGGCGACGATTTCGTTTTCGCCCTCGGCGGTGAGTCTCGTAATGTCAAACTCCGCCGCATTGTGCGAGCCTTCGGAGTAGCCGACATACGCTCCGTTGACATAAAGCGCCAAAGCACCCGCAACCCCTAAAAAGGTGATGATCTGACGGGCGGATTGCGGAAGAGAAACGGTTTTCCGGTAAATACCTGTCGCTACGTCCTCGGGAATCTTCGGCGGCTTTTTCGGGAACGGATAGCGGGTATTGATGTAAGCGATCCGGTCATAGCCGGTTCTTTGCCAGGTGGAGGGGGTTACAACTTTATCAAAACGAACCGTTTCACTGTCGAACGGCTCGGGTACTTCGCTGAGTTTCTTATAGTACGCAAAGTCCCATTCGCCGCTGAGCATAACCGTGCGGTTGGATTGATAGCGTTCGTTTTTATAGTCCGAGCCGTCAAGTGCCGTTTCGTCCGAAAATGGGATAAAATAGCTTCTTGCCGGAAGCTTGTTTTCTTCAAGCACCGAAAAGTCGGTATGAAGATTTCGTTTGATTTTGTACGTCATGGGGTTGGCTCCTTAAATAGAATTATTTTAAAAATACACCGGGGATTTGCCGGATATCAGATATTAGATGTTAGAAGTCAGATGTTAGATGTTAGAAGTGGTTGCGGGAAACCGGGCGGCTTTGGGGAAGATACAGAGAAATTTTAGTTTGTCGCTGGGCGACTCCAATCCCGGGTCTGAGAGTGCTATACTTCATACCCGACAGCCCGAGCCGTGAGATAAGCGGTTAAATTTTAGCTTGTTAGTGTAATGGTTGGCTTGCTCTTTTTGGAGGTAACTTCTTCTATATCTTTACCTTTGCGCTCATGCCGCACGGGCACTTACTTTCTTTCAGTCACGAAAGAAAGTAAGCAAAGAAGCGCTCTTTAGTACGCAGTTTCTCAGCCGAG
>CAMAZY010000044.1 GCA_945863885.1 uncultured Clostridia bacterium | reverse complement strand
TTGGACACTGCCGACAGCACTGACTGACTAAAGCGGTTTCGACCCGCAGTTTTTTTCTTCGCCCCTTAAGGGCGAGAAAAAACTCGGCTGAGAAACTGCGTACTTAAGAGCGCTTCTTTGCTTACTTTCTTTCGTGATTGAAAGAAAGTAAGTGCCCGTGCGGCATGAGCACAAGGTAAAGATATAGAAGATGTCAAAACATAAGAGAACAGACTAACCTTTACATAGTTAAACTAAAATTTACATCTCAACTCACGGCTCGGGCACCCTGCTTTCAATCAAGTACCATGCACCCCGGGATTGCCGTCGTCACACGACAAACTAAAACTTAATCGCAGTTTTCCGAATTAACGCCGGCTTTCCGGCGCTTATAATCTACAAGTTTCCCGTCGCAGAAAAGCCGCTTCTGCGGGAAAAATCTTTTCTTCGGTACAAAGCAACCCCGCAACCACAACTATTCATTATTCACTATTCATTATTCATTTAAATCTTACGGCTCGGGCATTCAGCTTTCAATTAAACACAGTGTACCCCGGGGATTGCCGTCGTCACACGACCGCATTACGCATTGTCCTTCCGACCGACTTTTATCGCCTCGGCAAGATCCACCGCACCCGTGTAATACGCTTTTCCGATAATAGCGCCGTAAAGCTTCATATCGGCAAGCGCCCTGACGTCGTCAAGACTCGATACACCGCCGGAAGCGATAAAGTTCATCGTGTATTTTTCCGAAAGGTCTTTATATAACGGGAGATTGGCACCTTTCATCGCACCGTCCTTGGAAATATCAGTGCAGATGACGGTATGGATGCCAAGCTTTTCGAGCTTTTCGCAAAACGCATCGAGGGTGTATCCGCTTTGCTCGGTCCAGCCTTTGATGGAAACATAGCCGTCCCTTACGTCAACACCGACCGCTACCTTCTCCTTGTAGGTTTTCGCTGCCTCGTTCAGAAACGCTTCGTCCGTCACAGCCGCCGTTCCGAGAATCACACGGTCAACGCCGATAGAAAGGTACTTTTCAGCCGTTTCCATTGTGCGGATTCCGCCGCCGAGCTCCAGAAAAAGGCTTGTACTTTTCCGGATTTTTTTGATCACGTCAAGGTTCGGCGTTGTGCCGTCTCTTGCTCCCTCAAGGTCAACAAGGTGAATGTGCGTGGCACCTTGTTTTTCAAACTCCTTTGCCTGAGCGGCAGGGTCGTCGTTATAGACCGTCATTTGGTTGTAGTCGCCCTTAAAAAGCCGGACAGCCTTTTTTTCGTATAAATCAATCGCCGGAAAAATAATCATCGCTTTTCTCCTTTCGTCAGACCTCACAGAAGGCTTTCAGGATTTTCAATCCGACTTCTCCGCTCTTTTCGGGGTGGAACTGACAGCCGAAAACATTTTCGTTCTGTACGGCGGCGGTCAGCTCTTTTCCGTATTCCGCTGTAGCAATTACCGAGTCATCACACTCGTCGGCAAAGTAGGAATGAACGAAATAGACGCAGTCGTTTTCGCTTATGTACTTGAAAATTTCACTCTTTTTGTCCGTAAAATGAAGCGCATTCCAGCCGATATGCGGCACTTTGAGCTTCGACGGGATAACGCCCTGCATCGGTACGACCTTGCCCTTGATAAGCCCTAAGCCGTCGTGCTCGCCGTATTCATAGCTTTTGTCAAACAGCAGCTGCATACCGAGACAGATGCCCATCAGCGGTGTGCCGGCTTTCGCTCTTTCGGTTATCACCCTGTCAAGCCCCGTTTCACGAAGCTTGTTTGCCGCATCTTCAAATGCGCCGACGCCCGGCAAGATGATTCTGTCTGCCTTTTCGATTTCGGCTTTATCGCCGGTTACAACGGTGTCAATACCTAAAGATACAAGCGACGAGCGAAGCGAAAACAGATTCCCGACGCCGTAATCAACAACTGCGAGCATTTATATCACTCCTTTGGTAGAGGGAATTTCGTCTTTGAATTTTTCGTCGGTCGCCACCGCCTGCCGAAGACTTCTTGCGAAGGATTTGAACGTGCCCTCGATGATGTGGTGGCTGTTTTCGCCGTCAAGCTGACGGATATGAACGGTGATGTCCGATTCTCTGACAAATGCGAGGAAAAATTCCTTGACAAGCTCGGTGTCAAAGTCGCCGACCTTTTCGGTCGGAATGTCAAGACTAAAGCGAAGCAGACCTCTTCCCGAAATATCGACCGCCGTCAGAATCAGCGCTTCGTCCATCGGCAAAAGCATACTGCCGTAGCGGACGATTCCTCTTTTATCGCCTAAAGCCTCTTTGACTGCCTGTCCGAGGCAGATGCCGATATCCTCAGCGGTGTGGTGATAATCGACAAAGGTGTCGCCCTTGCAGGAAAGCTCAAGGTCAACACCTGCATGACGGGCAAAAAGAATCAGCATGTGGTCAAGAAAGCCGCAGCCGCTTGCAACAAGGCTCTTTCCTTTTCCGTCAAGGTTTAGCTTCAGCGAAATATCGGTTTCCGCCGTTTTTCGGTTGATTTGTGCAGTTCTCATGATTTTTCCTCCCTCAGAATCTGTTCCGTCGCCGCCAGGAGAGCGTCCATCTGCTCTTTGGTTCCTATTGTAATGCGGACATAGTCGCTGATTTTTTCTTTTGAGAAATGTCGGACAAGAATTCCTTTCTTTTTGAGCGTTTTATAGTATTCTGCGCCGCCGATTCTGTCGCTTCGTGCAAAAAGGAAGTTCGCTTTCGAATCAAGCACCGAAAAGCCTAAGCTTTCAAGCGCATTTTTTGTATAACTGCGGTTTTCAATAATTGTTTTGCAGTTATCCATATAATAGCCGTTATTTTCAAGTGCCGCAACGCCTGCCGCCATGGTCATGGAGTTGATATTATAGGGATTGGTCGAAAAACGGATCGTATTCAGGTCGTTGATCAGGCTTTCGCACGCAACGCCGAAGCCGAGCCGTGCGCCGGCAAGCGAGCGTGACTTCGAAAACGTTCCGACAACAAGCAGATTGTCGTATTTTTTCGTAAGTCCGATTGCACTTTCGCTGCCGAAGTCGATATATGCTTCGTCAATCACGACAACGTTATCGGGGTTTGACCGGGCGATTTCCTCAACCTCGGAAAGGCTTAAGCAAAGTCCCGTCGGTGCATTGGGGTTTGCGATGATGACGGTTTTATTGATATTGCAATAGTCGTGATAATCAACGGAAAAATCGTTCTTGAGTGGTATTTCCGTATACGGAATCCGGTTCAGCTCGGCAAACACAGGGTAGAAGCCGTAGCTGATTTCGGGAAAAGCCGCCGGGTGGCTTTCATCGCAGAACGCCATGAACGCAAAGTTCAATATTTCGTCTGAGCCGTTCGAGAAAATGACCTCGGTAGGCTTCACACCGAAAAGGGAACTGAACGCCTTTACAAGCGGCGTACAGTCGGGGTCGGAGTAAAGCTGAAGCCTTTCCGACGCCTTTTCAGCCGCCCTGACAACGGCATCGCACGGTGGAAAAGGCGATTCGTTGGTATTCAGCTTGATGTATTTCATGTCCTTCGGCTGTTCGCCGGGGACGTAGGCCTCAAGTGAGGCGTATTTTTTTGAAAAGTATTTTGACATAAGGTCAGATCTCCTTGTCAGATTACAGATATGAGATAGCAAAATGATGACAGCTTCGTTCCGGAATGAAACGCAAGCTTCCGATGTCCGGCAATTCCGGCAGACACCGAAGCGATCGGCGTGTGAACCAAGTATCGTCATGCAGGGAAGAAACCGGCAGTTAAATTTTTTATATTGTAAATTAAAAGACTTTTTTCGGTGAAAAAAAGGACTTTGTTCGCCTTTGTTCGCACTTTGTTCGCGACTTTGTTCACCCTGAAAACCCTTTATTTATAAGGGGTTACGGCACTTTCCAAGGGCAAGTGAACAAAGTGAACATAAATTTGGAAAAGTCCAATGAGAACTTCAAAAATAATTATAGAAATCTTTGTTCACTTTGTTCGCTTTGTTCACCTGTCGCGTGGCGAAACAGATGTCAGATGTTAGAGATCAGATGTCAGAAAGTGGTCGCGGGGAACACGGTGCTGGAAGAAAGCTGTTTCCCGCAGAATGGGCGTTCTGTGACGGAAAAATACAGATTTTGTTAGGGCGTGTACTACGCGTCCGACTTGTAGGGTCACGGCGTGCCGTGACCGGTCGCGTGGCGACAACACTCCCGGGTGTCATTGTACTATATTTTCTCTCGACAACCCGAGCCGGTAGATATCGGTAAATTTTAGTTTGTCGGTGTAAGACCCCTCTGACGCGTTCGCGCCATCTCCCCTTTCAGGGGAGAAAAATATCAGATCAGCCGTGCAATATAATGATTCTCCCCTGAAAGGGGAGATGTCAGCTTTGCTGACAGAGGGGTCTCGCTGACCGTCAGTTCAAGATAAGATTCTGCTCTGCTTGCCCCTTCCGTCGGCTTTGCCGCCACCTTCCCCTAAAGGGGCAGGCTGATAAGGCTCACCCTTTAGGGGGAGCTGTCACGAAGTGACTGAGGGGGCTCTCACCGCTAAACTAAAATTTACCGCTATCCGCACCAAGGCGGGCGCCGGGCGGCGAAGCCGCACGCTTGCCGTTTCGAGGAAACGGCAAGGACAAAGCCGAAGGCTTTGTGCGCCCGCCGCCCCGCCGTCAGATGAAATTTATCTCGAAGCTACTCGACTTTCCTCCGCTTATAATCTACGGATTCCCCGACGCGGAAAAGCTGACTCTGCGGGGAACAGCTTTCCGTCGGCAGAAGTTTCCCCGCGACCTTTCATGTGCCGTTGGCACATATCATACGCCGTAAGGCGTATATCATTCATCATATGCCGCAGGCATATATCATTTATTTGTCGCTGTGCGGCGAATACTCTCTTACCGTTGCACTTTTTGCGTGCGCCGTCAGTCCCTCTTTGGTTGCAAATAACGCCACGCTGTCGGCAACAGCGGAAAGCGCCTCTTTTGTAAAGTAGGTGTACTGCGTTTTTTTGACAAAATCGTCGACGGAAAGCGGACTTGAAAACCGTGCCGTACCGCTTGTCGGTAAGGTGTGATTCGGGCCGGCAAAATAGTCGCCCAACGCTTCGGGGCAGTTCTTTCCGAGGAAAATCGAGCCTGCGTGCTTAATGGAATCGAGATAATCGAAAGGATTGTCCACACAAAGCTCAAGATGCTCGGGAGCCAGCTCGTTGGCAATTTCAATCACCACTTCAAGCGTGTCGGCAACGATAATTTTGCCGTTGTTGTCGATAGACGCTCTTGCGATTTCCGCCCGTTCAAGAAGCGGAATCTGTCTTTCAAGCTCTTCGGCAACATCCTTTGCAAGCTGTGCGCTGTCGGTGACTAAAACGGCGGTTGCCATTTTGTCGTGCTCCGCCTGCGAAAGAAGATCCGCCGCTACATATTCGGGGTTGCAGGTTCCGTCCGCTACAACAAGAATTTCGCTCGGGCCGGCAATCATATCAATAGAAACCTTGCCGAAAACCTGCTTTTTCGCTTCGGCAACAAAGGCGTTTCCGGGACCGACGATTTTGTCAACTTTCGGAATGCTTTCAGTGCCGTAGGCAAGGGCGGCAACGGCCTGTGCGCCGCCGACCTTGAAAATGCGGTCAACACCGGCAATTTTTGCCGCCGCCAGAATAGCCGGATTGATTTTTCCGTCCGCTTTCGGGGGCGTCACCATGACGATCTGCTCACAGCCGGCAATTTTCGCCGGTATACTGTCCATCAGTACGGTGGACGGGTAGGCGGCGGTACCGCCGGGGACGTACAGACCGACCTTTTCAATCGGAATGATTTTCTGACCCATCACAACGCCCTTTTTGTCGTTGATGATGAAGCTGTTTCTCTTTTGTTTTTCGTGAAAGTGGCTGATGTTTTCCTTAGCCGCCTTTAAGACTTCAATAAATTCCGGCTCAACCGATGAGAAAGCCTCGTCGATTTCCTCCTCAGTCACCTCAAGGCTCGAAAGGGAGCACTTGTCAAACTTTTCGCTGTATTCAAAAAGAGCCTTGTCACCGTTTTTGATGACGTTCGCAATGATTTCGCTGACGATACCCTCGACGTTTTGCGGTATGCTGTTTCTTATGAAAAGCTCGTTTTTGTCCACGTTTTCATATTTGTAAATCTTAATCATTGTTTTTCACCTGTGTGCCGAGACTTTCGGCGATTCTTTCGATTTCTTCGGTTTTGAACTTGAAGCTGACCTTGTTGGCAATCAGTCTTGCGCTGATCGGCATGATTGTTTCAAGCACCGCAAGGTCGTTTTCCTTAAGCGTGGTTCCTGTCTCGACGATATCGACAATGACGTCGGAAAGCCCTAAAATCGGCGCAATTTCAATCGAGCCGTTCAGCTTGATGATGTCGATGTCACGGCTTAAGGAAGCGTAATACTTGCTTGCGATGTTGACGAATTTCGTTGCGACTTTCAGCGTTCTGTCCGTATCGTCATAAAAGTCCTTTTTCCCGGCGACACACATACGGCATTTGCCCATGTTCAGGTCTAAAAGCTCGTAAATGTCCGGCTCGTATTCGCAAAGAATATCCTTGCCGGCTACGCCGATGTCCGCCGCCCCTCTTTCAACATATATGGCGACGTCCGACGGCTTGACCCAGAAGTACCGCACGCCTTTTTCCTCGTTTTCAAATATCAGCTTGCGGTTGTTTTCTTTAATGGACGGACATTCATATCCGGCTTTTTCGAACATGGCATAGACCTTTTCGCCGAGCCGTCCTTTCGGAAGAGCGATGTTTAGCATTGTGCGTTCTCCTCCTTGTCAAAATCAATGAGCGTTTTGTATCGAAGCTTTTGCGGTATTTTCCGCTGTGCGCTGACGCTTTCGCCTTTGCTTGCTTTTTCCGTGATGAACCGGGAAAGCTTTAGAAGGTCGGTTTCTTCACTGTAAAGCACGAGCGTGTCAACGTCCGTTTGCTTCTTGGCGCCTGTCTGTTCGAGTAAATCAAGATAGACCGCAAACCCGATTGCTCTCGCTTTTTTGCCCATTTTTTTCATCAGTTTGTCGTACTGACCGCCGGACAAAATGCTTTCCGGGATTCCGTTGATAAAGCCCTTAAAGACGATGCCGTTATAATAATTCATGTCGTTCACGATGGAAAAATCGAGGTTGATTTTGTCGCTGTAACGGCTGTTTTTCAAAAGACCGCAGATGCTTTCAAGCTCGTCAACCGCCTCTTTCATCGTTTCGTTGATGCACATTTTCCGAAGCGTTTCGATGACCGTTCCGGGCGTTCCGTAAACAGAAACAAAATCGACAAGCATACCGGCGCTTTCGGAGTCGATTGCGTTTTCTTCGCAGATGCGTGCGATTTCATGGCGGTTTTTTTCGCTGATGCAGTGCATGATTTTCTTTTTGAAGCTTTCGTCGCCGCCCGTTTCGTCAAGCAGTGCCGACAGCACGCCTAAATGCGAAATGTCAAGTACAAAATCGCCGCCGATTTCGCCGAGGCTTTCGAGGGACAGATTCACGACCTCGTAAATGTCGTAAAGGTCGATGTCGCCGATACATTCAAGTCCCGTCTGCATGATTTCCTTGTAGGTATGCGTTCTTGCCGAGACACGGTAGACATTTTCATTATAGAAAAGCTTCTGGGTCACACCCGGCTCTTCAACGTAGTTTTTGACGATGGACAGCGTGACGTCCGGCTTTAAGGCGAGCAGTCTCCCGTTGGTATCGTTAAAGGTAATGACGCTGTCGGAAACGAGAAAGTCTTTGTTCCTGACGTAAAGATCATACTCCTCGAACTTGCTCATTTTATACGGCAGATACCCGTATTTTCCGTAAAGCGAGCGAAGCGCAAAAACCGCTTTTTCCTCGTTTTTTAAAAGTGACTGAAGCTTATCCATTCCCTTTTCCCTTTCCGTCAATTCTTTCCATGGCGGCTTTATAACCGTCGTTGCCGTAAAGCACGCTTTTGTTGACCCGGCTGATTGTCGCCGTGCTCGCTCCCGTCCTGGCGCTGATGGAAGCGTAGTTGTTGCCGTTAAGAAGCAAAGAAGCAACCTCAAACCGCTGTGCCATATCCATCAGCTCTTTTGCCGTACATAAGTCCTCGAAAAAAGCGTAGCACTCGTCAAGAGTTTCAAGGCTCAGAACCGCCTTGAACACACGGTCAACACTTTCACAGTGAAGTTTATTCATACGAAGCCTCCGTTTAACGCTCTATCATATTAGCGTGATATTGTGCTAAAGTATAGCACTGTTTCAGGGCTTTGTCAAGAATTTTACACGAAAACGGTAAAAACAAACGACCGAAATTGCCGTTTTCGGCGTTTCCGGTCGTTCAGCGAGGTTACGTTTTAATTAAAAATCAACTTCTTCGTCATAATAGCAGCACTTGAGAAGCTTTGCCATCTGAGCGGGGTCGATCTTTCTCGGGTTGGAGCCTGTGCAGGCGTCGCCGACTGCAAGTGTGGCAACAGAATCAAGCTTATCCATGAATTCTTTTTCGTCGATGATTCCGCCCTCGTAGTCCTTGATGCAGGTCGGAATGTCAAGCTTTGCGTTAAGGCCCTTGATGTGAGCGATCAAGGCGTCAACGGTCGGTTCAAGTCCGAGGAAAGCGGCAATCTCTTCGTATCTCTTGGCTGCGGCGGGTTCAACGGCGTTGAACTTGATGACCTTGGGAAGATACATGGCATTTGCACAACCATGAACGATGTGTCCGCCGCTGTAAGCTGCACCGGTCTTATGAGCCATGGAGTGAACGATGCCGAGAAGAGCATTCGAGAAAGCCATACCGGCAAGGCACTGGGCATTGTGCATTCTGTCTCTTGCTTCCATGTCGCCGTTGTAGGAATCAACAAGGTCGTTGCTGATCATCTTGATGGCGTGAAGAGCGAGAGCGTCGGTGTAATCGCAGTGAAGAGTCGAAACATAAGCCTCGATTGCGTGCGTCATAGCGTCCATACCGGTGTGAGCGGTAAGCTTTTTGGGCATTGTCTCAGCAAGGTCGGGGTCGACAATTGCAACGTCAGGCGTGATGTTGAAGTCGGCAAGAGGATATTTGATACCCTTCTGATAATCGGTGATAACCGAGAAAGCAGTTACTTCGGTAGCGGTACCCGAGGTGGACGGGATTGCGCAGAACTGAGCCTTTGTACGGAGAGTCGGGAAGTTGAACGGAATGCAAAGATCCTCGAACGTGGTTTCGGGATATTCATAGAATGCCCACATTGCTTTTGCGGCGTCGATCGGAGAACCGCCGCCGATGGCTACGATCCAGTCGGGCTGAAATTCTGTCATAGCGGCTGCGCCTCTCATAACGGTTTCGACCGAGGGATCGGGTTCAACACCTTCGAAAAGCTGAACTTCCATGCCGGCTTCTTTAAGATTTGCTTCTACCTTGTCAAGAAAACCGAAACGCTTCATGCTTCCGCCGCCGGTGACGACGATTGCCTTTTTACCTTTCAGTGTCTTCAGAGCGTCAAGAGCGCCCTTACCGTGATATAAATCTCTGGGAATTGTAAATCTTGCCATTTTGATGACCTCCTTTATTTTTTACGGCTTGATTATAACATCACGGCTGTCAAAAGTGAAATGCATAAAATGAATAACTGCATATCGATAAAGATATATCATAATGAGACGGTACGGCCTCTTATACGCCATTTTTCATAATTTTTTTGCTGTCTTAAAGTAAAATCTCGGTTAATCTGTTGACTTTTTTGTTGATAGTATTGTATTATATCAAAAGAACAGAAAGTTGTTTTCTGTGAAATATTTCAGTTTGATCCTGAAAGGAGAACAAATAATGAAAAAAATAATTCGCGCAATTGCAGTTATGCTGTGTGTTGCAATGGTTGCAACATCACTTTACGGCTGCACAATCAATCTTGAAGTAAACGTCGACAGTGACACCCCGGTGGCTGCGAACAATTCGGTTCAGACCGCACCGGCGACAACGGCGGCTCCGGCAACAACAGCTGCACCGGCTACTACTGCCGCACCGGCAACACCTGATGCAAGCGCACCGGCTACTCCCGACGCCGGCACATCCGACGCACCGGCTGCGTCCGCCGAACTGAGCTCAAGCTCTTCCAAAGAAGAAATCATCGCTGAGTACGCTAAGGTTTATAACGCAACCAAGGCAACCGGTACTTTCCTCGGAAAAGACAAAATGGAGTGTGCAAGCGTTATTATTGACGGAAAAGAAAACGGAGCACTCAAAACTGCAGCCGGCACCTTCCTGAAGTCCGACAAAACCGATCTCCAGCTTCCGCCGACTTCCGAAAGCAATCCGTCTCTGGAATGCCTGATTACGGCTGCTGACATTCAGGAAGCGACTTATAACGATAACGGTGACGGAACGGCAACGATCAAGATCATACCGCTTGAGACGACAAACGATAAGCAGTTCCAGGGTGCACAGGGTAAAATGTTCAACGTCATGGAAGACGTCGGCGCCGCTCTTGCAAGTGTGCCGATTATTTCCTGGTCTGAGGGCGATGCCAACTCAAACGTAACCCTTATTACCAAGGAAGGCTATGCCGAGGTTACCTACAACAAGGACACTAAGATTATGACAAAGGCTGATTATGTCCTTGTAACCTATGCGGATATCGTACACTGCAACGTAAGTCTCGGACTGATAAAATTCAAGGACAAGTCCGCAAATGCGAAGTTCATTTACACAATGAGCTTCCCGCAGGGCTAATCAACCAAATCATACTGATAGAACAGCCGATGCCGTTTTGGTGTCGGCTGTTTTTTTGACAGTTGGCAGGGATTGAAACAGGATTCCCGTTTGCATCAGATGGCGAAAGTGTTACTTTGAAGCGGTTTTGACGGATTTTTTTATGCACATTTACAGTTTGTATAAAAATTCGATAATTTCGCTTGACAAGTCGGGAATATCATGGTATATTCATTTAAACTATACAAATTCAAATGAAAAATTGTATAAATATTCACACAGGGTGATTTCATTGGATAAAATTAAAGTGTTCATTGACGGAAGAGAGGGGACGACCGGACTCGGCATCTTTTCGAGACTCGAAAAGCGAAGCGATATCGAGGTGACCGTTTTACCGGAGGAGACAAGAAAAAGTACGGAAGCTCGAAAAAAGGCAATCAACGAAAGCAATATTACCGTCCTTTGTCTGCCCGACAACGCCGCAAAGGAATCGGTCAGTCTGATTGAAAATCCGGACGTGATCGTTCTCGACGCTTCAACGGCGCACCGCACCGCCGACGGCTGGATATACGGGTTGCCCGAGCTTTGCGCCGGACAAAAAGAAAAAATCGCTTCGTCAAAACGGATTGCCGTGCCCGGCTGTCACGCAAGCGGCTTTATCAGCCTTGTTTATCCGCTTGTCGAAAAGGGTGTTATCGGAAAAGACGCACTTCTTTGCTGTCACTCGATAACGGGTTACAGCGGCGGCGGAAAAAAGATGATTGCCGAATACGAGGCGGACGAAAAAGAAGAAAAGCTTTTTGCCCCGAGACAGTACGGACTTACGCAAACGCATAAGCATCTTCCCGAAATGACGAAAATTACGGGACTTGACAACGCCCCGGTTTTCTGTCCGATTGTTTCCGACTTTTATTCGGGTATGCTCGTCACCGTTCCGCTTTTTGAAAGTCAACTAAAAAACGGCGCAACCGCCGAAACGATAAAAGAAATATACAAGGAAAAATACGACGGCAAGATGAACATCGAATACTGTGAGGACATGTCCGACAGCGGCTTTCTTGACAGCAACACGCTTTCAGGGAAAGATAAAATGCAAATCGGCGTTTTCGGAAATGAAGATCGGATTTTGCTGACCGCACGCTACGACAACCTCGGCAAGGGCGCTTCGGGTGCGGCGGTTCAATGTCTTGACCTTGTGATAGATAATATGAAAAACGAATAATTGGAGAGTACACTATGATAAAAGTTATTGACGGCGGCGTTTGCGCCGCAAAAGGGTTTACCGCCGGCGGAATCCATGCCGGTATCCGCAAGAACAAAGCAAAAAAAGACCTTGCGCTGATTGTCAGCGAGAAAAAGGCGAATACCGCCGCCGTGTATACGACAAACTTAGTTAAAGGTGCACCGCTGATTGTCACGAAAAACAACATCAGCGACGGATTTGCCCAGGCAATTATCTGCAACAGCGGCAACGCCAACACCTGCAACCTCGGCGGAGAAGAAATCGCCGAAAAAATGTGTCAGCTGACAGCCGAAACGCTCGGCATCGACGCCAAAGACGTTGTTGTCGCTTCAACGGGCGTCATCGGTCAGCCGCTTGATATCGAGCCGATTGAAAAGAGTATGCAAAGCCTGAAAGACAGTCTCGGCAACAACAGCACCGAATGCAACCGGGCAATCATGACAACCGACACCGTGGAAAAGCAGGCGGCGGTTGAATTCACCGTCGGCCAAAAGGTCTGTCACCTCGGCGGAATCGCCAAAGGCTCAGGCATGATTCACCCCGACATGGCGACAATGCTCGTTTTTATCACGACCGACGCCGCCGTCAGCAGTGAAATGCTGCAAAAGGCACTGTCAAGCGACATTCAGAGTACCTTTAACATGGTAAGCGTCGACGGTGATACCTCGACAAACGACATGGTGGTCGTTATGGCGAACGGTATGGCGGAAAATGCCGAGATCACCGCTGAGGGTGAGGATTTTTCGGAATTTATGAAAGCTTTAAACAGCGTCACGGTCAGCCTTTGCCGTATGATTGCCGGCGACGGCGAAGGAGCCACCAAGCTTCTCGAATGCAAGGTCAGTGCCGCAGCGGACGAAAAGACAGCAAAAACGGTTGCCAAAAGTGTCATCTGCTCGTCTCTTTTCAAGGCGGCTATGTTCGGTGCCGACGCAAACTGGGGTCGTGTACTGTGCGCCATCGGTTACAGCAAGGCGGACGTTGACGTCAACAAAATCGACGTAAGCTTTTCGTCAGCGAAAGGTGAACTTGCGGTTTGCAAAAACGGAAGAGGAATCGACTTTTCCGAAGAAAAGGCAAAGGAAATTTTGCTCGAAAAGGAAATCACGGTCAACATCGTTCTTAACAGCGGCGAAGCCGAAGCTACGGCATGGGGCTGTGACCTGACGTACGATTATGTCAAGATCAACGGGGATTACAGAACGTAAACAATGATATATGCCTGCGGCATATGATGAAGGATATCCGCCTTGCGGCGGATGATATGTGCCTTTGGGCACATGGCGGTCACAGATTGTGGTAAATTTTAGTTTGTCTGTCTGACAGTCAGTCTGTACTTTTTAGAGATAACATCTTCTATATCTTTCCCTTTGCGCTAATGCCGCGCGGGCACATACTTTCTGACAGGCGCGTCAGAAAGTATGCAAAGAAGCGCTTTTCGTAACAGGAAAACACTAAGTGGGATCGCACTGTTGTGTGGAGGGTGGTTTGTTCTCTCTTGTGTTTGCTGTTAAAATTGATTTGCTTTTTTGTTCGCTGACTTCGGGTTAGCAGGTCTAAATATTTTTGCATGAAACTTTAAGTCTTACCAACTAAAAAAACAGAACCGAGTACATTTTTCACTTGCAGACTACAAGCTGGTTTATTGAACAGCTCAGGTAATCCGTTACCACGTCAGGCACGAAAGAGAACAGACTGTCTGTTATAGCAAAGGTGCGATTAACACTTAGTGTTTTCCTGTTTTTGAGCGATGTGCCTGACCCGTTTGGACACTGCCAACAGCACGGACTGACTAAAGCAGTTTCGACCCGCAGTTTTTTCTTCGCCCCTTAAGGGCGAGAAAAAACTCGGCTGA
>CAMAZY010000043.1 GCA_945863885.1 uncultured Clostridia bacterium | reverse complement strand
AAAGCTGAAAGTTTTATGAAAATCAATTTAGACCTGCCAACCCGAAGTCAGCGAATAAAAAAGCAAATCAATTTTAACAGCAAACACAGGAGAGAACAAACCGCCCTCCACACGACAGTGCGACCACACTTAGTGTTGTCCTGTTACGAAAAAGCGTTCTTTGCTTACTTTCTGACGCTTCGGTCAGAAAGTAAGTGCCCGCGCGGCATTAGCGCAAAGGTAGAGATATAGAAGAAGTTAATCCCTAAAAGTACAAACTAACCATTAAACAGTTAAACTAAAATTTAACCGCTCGGCTTACGGCTCGGGCACTCAGCTTTCAATCAAGTACTATGTACCCCGGCATTGGAGTCGCCCGGCGACCAAATGCGCTTGACTTTTCGTCGGAAGCGAGCCATTCTGCTATGCGACTATGATCTGTTATCGATTCATTCAGCGCCCCTGCCAATCCACCATGCAAAAACATAACAACCACCTGACAAACGGTAACGCCCATCGCTGTACAAGGTTATATTTTTCAAAAAGACGCATTCCGTTTCGATTGAAAGGCGTCTTTCGTTTTCACTCTCACTTCGGTGTTTCCCGACAAAGCTTGTCGATAACGTCTTCGTTCCCGACCATACCGTTTTCAAGCCCGTATTCAAACCATTTCTCATCGCTAAACTGATTTCTGTCGGCGGCGTAGACAGTCTTATCGACTCCCGCTTTTTCGATATTGTCGTTCAGCTTTTCCGTCACCGTCCACCAGGTTTCATCTGCTTCTGCAAAGAGAATTACCGTGTAGTCGTCGGGAAAGGTCATCTCATAGTCAAGGGCAAGATAGGGATCGCTGAGTCCCGTGCGATAGCCAAGATCCTGATCCAGACGAAAGTAAACCGTCACCTTTTCGGTATCGCTTACACTGTACGTGACCGGACTGCGGAAAATACGGTGCCGGACAACCGAATCGGGCGTGATTTCCGTCCGGCAGAAAATACAAAAAATCGGTAAAACAACAAGAACGGCCACCGACGTCAAGGCAACTGAAAACCCTTTTTTCGAAAAAGTGCTGTAATCGTACCGCTTAAAACAAATCATAATGAAGAGCACAGCGGCGATATCGAGCACCAGCGGAAGAAGCAGGCTGTACTGAAACAGAATCTCCTGCTGTTTTCCGGAAAGGAGAAAACAGATTTTGTCGGCGGAAAACAGGAACGTAAAAAACGATAAAATCAATAACGCCGACGCGCCGAAACGATATATGCGTACTTTCATGAGAATCCCCTGCTCCTTTCCTTCACCGTCTGATATTGTAAAGCCCCGATAATATTATTTGTGTAAATATAATATATCTTCTGCATTGATTTGTCAAGCAACCCGACCAAAAAAAGCGGCTCCCGTTCGGAAACCGCTTTGCTTATCGTTATGGGTACTCAGATCGAATTTTTGAGATTTGTTACGTTCTTGATGGAGCCGGCAAGTCCGACAAGGATTTTGCCAAGGCCCTTGACAGCACCCTGACCGTTGAGAATCATTAAAAGACCCTCCGCCATTGCCGGGGTAAATACACCGCCGCTCATGGTGATGAAATTCTTAATCGGGATCTGAAGTGCCATCGCTCTGACCATTCCGCCGTTCGGATCATCCTTGAACGCCATATCCATCACCTTGTTGATAAGGCTGTTGATTCTGCCGCCCCATTTGGTGTGTCTTGCGTCCTCAAGGTTGTTGAGAATCGTAATCGGTGCGGACGGATCATGATCGGGTGCCGGAATCGGCTGACCCAAAACCGCTTCAAAAGCCTTGTCTGAAACATTGTGAACGTCGGCGGCATACAGCTCGGGTGCGGTTTCTCTGTAATCGGGAACAACCGCCTCTACGGTCGATTCCACCGTCACGCTGCCTTCAAGCTTAATGTCACGGCTTGATGCGCCGACAAGAATGTCAAACTTGCCGCTTTCAACGTGCCAATCGGAAATGTTGACGTTATAGTAAGCGAATGCCCTCTTGTCAAGTGTAAGCTCCACCGTCTTTTCCTCACCCGGCTCAAGGAACACTTTCTTAAAGCCCTTAAGTTCCTTTTTGGGACGGTAAATCGTGCTTTCGGGGTCGGCAACATAAAGCTGAGACACTTCGGCGCCGGCGACCTTGCCGACATTCTTGATTTTATAGGTAACCGTCAGCGTGTCGGTATCCTTGATTTTCTTTTTGCTGAGTTTCAGATCCGAATATGCAAACTCGGTATAGGAAAGACCGAAGCCGAACGGGAAGAGCACGTCTTTTTCGGCGGTGTCATAATAACGGTAGCCGATGTAAACGCTTTCTCTGTATTCAACGGTGGCGGGATTTCCGGGGAAGTTTCCGTAACACGGTGTATCCGAAAGCGACAGCGGATAGGTTTCCGCAAGCTTACCCGAGGGGTTCACGTCACCCGACAATACGTCGGCAATCGCTTCTCCGCAGGCTTGACCGCCGAGGTAGCCGTTGAGAACGGCTTTTACGTCCGCAAGCCACGGCATTTCAATCGGCGAACCGCCGGAAAGAACAACGATGATGTTGTCCGTAACGCCCTTGAGCTCTTCAAGCAGTCTCATGTGAGAATTCGGAATACGAAGATGATGTCTGTCGTAGCCCTCGGACTCGTATTCTTCGGTAAGGCCGATAAACAACAGCACCTTATCGGCCTGTCTTGCAATGCGGCACGCATCGGAAATCAGCGTCTGAGAAACTACGTCCTTAGCCTTGTCGTAGCCGGGCGCATAGGTCGGCTTAAAGCCCTTTTTCATCAGCTCGTCGAATGCATCGGAAAGCTTCGTCGGGTTGATAAGTGACGAGCCGGCACCCTGATACCGGGGTGCTCTCGCCATTTCGCCGATAACGGCAATTTTTTCTTCCTTTTTCAGCGGCAGAACGGCGTCGTCGTTCTTAAGAAGAACAGCCGACTGAGCGCCGATCTTTCCGGCAAGCTCGTGGTGAGCTTGCTTGTCATAGCCGCAGTCGCACAAAGCTTCCTTTGAGCGGAGAATCAGATCAATCATTCTGTCGCAGGCGGTGTCGAGAACTTCAACGTCGAGAGACCCATTCCGGACAGCTTCGCAGATTCTTTCGTCATTCAGTCCGTTCGAGGTCGGCATTTCAAGGTCGTTGCCGGCGGCAAGACCGACCACTCTGTCGTTGACGGCGCCCCAGTCGCTGACGACAATGCCCTCAAAGCCCCATTCATCACGAAGAATTTTATTCTGAAGCGTATCGTTATCCGAGCTATATACGCCGTTGATGCGGTTATATGAATTCATCACCGTCCAAGGCTGAGACTTTTTGACCGCAATTTCAAACGCAGTCAGATAAATTTCACGAAGCGCTCTTTCGTCAACAACGCTGCTGACGGTCATACGGCGTGTTTCCTGGTTGTTGGCGGCGAAGTGCTTCAAAGAGGTGCCGACGTTTTTCGACTGAACACCGTTAATGAGGCCTGCGGCAAGCTCGCCGGCAAGAACGGGATCTTCCGAGAAGTATTCGAAATTTCTTCCGCAAAGAGGAGAGCGCTTCATGTTGACACCCGGTCCTAAAATGACGCTGACCTTTTCGGCAAGACATTCTTCACCCAAAGCGACGCCCATTTCGTAAAGCAATTCGGGATCCCAGCAGCAGGCGGTCGTTGCCGCCGTCGGGAAGCAGGTTGCGGGGACGGAATTCGAAAGTCCGCCGCCCTTGCCGTCCGGATTTTGCTTTCTGAGTCCGTGGGGGCCATCGGTTATCATGATTTCGGGGATTCCGAGCCTTTCAACGCTTTTTAAATGCCAGAAATCCTTACCGGAGCAAAGACCGGCTTTTTCTTCAAGGGTTAGCTTGTCAAGTAGTTCCTGATGCTTCATGTTTTACCTCCGTTTTCTCCGAAAATACTTTTGTATGGTTCAAAACATACATTTTATTTATTATACCGTGATTCTTTTTTCAGGTCAATACCATATTGCCTTTTATTGTTGCGATAATCCTTTTATCACCGGAACAATCCGTCAAAAAGTCCCCGCTTGCACGACGGAGGCGGTCTGTGCTCAGGCTCCTTACAAACAAGTATCGTATCGTCGCCTATGACCTCGATGTCCTCCCAACAAATACGAAAATCATCGTCACGGCCGAACAGTCCGCCGCATTTCGATTTCCCCCATATAATAATCGCAACGAGTTTTCCGCTGCAGGTGTCAATTTCCACGTCCGAAACACAGCCTAAACGGCAGCCGGATTTTGCGCTGATAACCTCTTTATTGCGAAGCTCCGTTATTGAACAGCAAGCCATAAAATCACCTCGGTTCATTATATTCGGGGGAACGGCTTGTTAGAATTCATCCGGGCCGGTGAGAACCGGGCAAGTGACGGTTACCTGCTTTTTCAACAAAAAAAACGACCGGAAAAACGGTCGGTAATTCAGCTTCAGCTTGCGGCAATTTCCGCAATTTCAAGATAAAAGCTTTCGTATCCGTCGGGATAATCACTTCCCGCATTACAGTAGTCGCCGTGATCCATCGAATAAATCGGATCCATGTAATACCATACGCCCGGTTCGATATTGCCGCTTTCCGCCGCCTGTTCGTAAGAAAGGGCGTTGTCCGCTTCGTCAAGCGGGAACATAAGGAAAAATGAAATAATTTTTCGAATCTTTTTCATAAGAATCTCTCCGCCTCTTGGCTTCTTAACATAATGTTGTCAAATTGTTAACAGTTTGTCAATAGTTTTAGGAAAAGCGCCATAAAACAGCCGTAAAAAAACCGAAAAAGAAGAATCTCTCTTTCGGGCAGATTGTTCCAAGCCAAGCAAGCAGATCATTGATAATTCCGGTAAAGGCCTACAACCTTCCCGAGAATGGCAACCTCGTCGGTAATAATCGGCTCAAGCGCATCATTTTGCGGCTGGAGACGGTAGTGTCCGTTTTCTTTGTAAAAGGTCTTGACTGTCGCCTGTCCGTCGATCATGGCAACGACAATTTCGCCGTTTTCCGCATACGGCGTTTTTTCGGCGAAGATGATGTCCCCGTCGAAAATTCCGGCATTGATCATGCTTTCGCCGACAACGTGCAGGGCGAAAACAGGCTTATCGGCACTGACACGTCCGTTAAAGGGAATATATTCCTCGATCTGTTCAACGGCTAAGATCGGCGTACCGGCGGTAACAACACCGAGAAGCGGCACCTGATGCACGTTGGCGCTTCTGGCTGTGATGCGGATGGAACGCTTGAGCATCGGATCACGCTCAATATAGCCGAGCTTTTCAAGCGACAAAAGATTGGACTGAACGGAAGAGGTCGAACTCAGACCGACCGCCTGGCCGATTTCACGGATCGTCGGACAGTATCCGCGGTCTGCGCTTTCTTTCAGAAATTCATAAATCAGACGTTGCGATTCACTCAGCAGTTTCATACGGCGTTCTCCTTTTCAAACATTTGTTTGTTCAAATTATACCACAGGTTTTTAAAAAAAGCAAACATTTGTTTGTATATTTTATAATTTTTTCTGTCTCGCTGTATACTTCGGAAAAAACAAGGTCAAAATACCGTTGTAGCGAAATCCGAATCCAGCATACAGAAAGGAGACCATACGAATTTTCGTATGAAAGAGCCAATGAAAAACACGAACGAAAAAAGCTTAAAATCCCTTTTATCCGGAAAATTCATATACATTGCGGCGGCAATAGCGCTTTGCGGCGTGCTTGCAAGCACAGCAGTTACCCGTTACACTGAAAGAAAGCTCGGTCAGATTCTTCCGCAAGCAACGGCGATCGAAGAAACGGACATAACAAGCCCGGCGGAAGTCAACAAAACCGATGTACCCGACGTAAGAGCCGATACGACCGAAGAGGCGGCCGAACCGACGCAAACAGAAGCGGCCCCGACACAGTCTGAAACAAAAAAAGAAAGAACAGCCGCCGCAACAAAAGCGCAGCAAACGGAATATGTTCCCGTCAACAACAGCTTTCTTCTTCCGTGCGACGGAGAAATCATCAAAAAATTCTCTTCCGATCAGCCTGTTTACAGCAAGACCATGTCCGACTGGAGAACACATGAGGGACTCGATTTCAAGGCCGAAGAGGGTGAAAAAATCCGCTCAGTGGGGAACGGAAAGGTAACAAAGGTGATTTCGGACCCGATGTGGGGATATGTAGTCGAAATCGACTACGGCACTTTTACCGGACGATACTGTGCGCTAAAGCAAGGGACGGTTGTCAGCATTGACGATATTGTGTCCGCCGGAGACATTATCGGTGAAGTCGGTACTGTCCCCGTTGAAAGCGGCGATGAGGCACACTTGCACTTTGAAGTAATCAAGGACAAAAAGAAAATTGACCCGATGCTCGTACTCCCGGATTTGGGATAACATCAGAAAAGAAAATACAGGAACAACTAAACGATGTGTTCCTGTATTTTTATCTGCAAAAAGCTGTTATGCGGGCGTATTTTCCGGTCGTTGCGGCAATTGCGGACGTCCTTTGCTTTTTCCATTATCAACGCTTCTTATCAACATACGCATTGGTAAAGTTTTCGGCAATCTCCAAAAGATAAGGATCAAGATACGAAAGTGCTTTTTCTTTCATTCCCTCCGGAATGCCGTAAAAGGCTTCCGCAACAGAACCGGCCATAGCGGCAATCGTATCGCTGTCACCGCCGATCGATATTGCGTTGCGCACAGCATCTTCAAAGCTTGTCGATTCAAAAAAGGCTTCCAGAGCCTGCGGTACGGATTTCTGACATATTTCAAAGAATCCGTAATCCTCCCGGATTTCGTCAAGGGTAAAGTCGATCTTATAAAAATTTCCGATATACGCCTTGATTTCCTCCATGCTGTGACCGGTTCTTGCAAGATAGATTGCTCCGGCAACCGCCACAGCACCTTTTACGCCTTCGGGATGATTGTGCGTCACTTGGGCGGTTGCGGCCGCAAGCTTTTCACATTCTTCAAGCGAATCCGCATACCATCCGACCGGAGACACACGCATTGCCGAGCCGTTACCGTAGCTGTTGTACGGCTCGGTTCTGCCCTCAAACATCCATCGGTAAAACATACCGCCGAATCCGCAGTGAGGATATCTGACACCAACTTCATGCATAATATCGACAAGATGCTTTTTGAATGAATCCATATCCGTAACGGCTTCATAATCCTGAAGTGCTTTTGCAACCGCCAACGTCATAACCGTATCATCGGTAAATTGGCATCTCGGATGAAACATCTCAAAATTTTTCGATTTGCGGTTGTGAAATTCGAATCTCGAACCTGCCACATCACCTATAATTGCACCTATCATCACAAAACCTCCAAAAAATATGATTGCAAGGCTTTTATTGCCTTACAACCATATTATAATCAATCCTCTTGTTACATCGGTCGCCTGTCAGGCGACTTTTCCACCCGCATACACGCAGTCAAGCTTCACTTACGACCGGGCGGTTCTTTGTCCGCCTTGCCGACTTTGCCTTACCTTCTGCTTCATCAGTCCGTGCCGGTTGCAGTAAAAATAAAGATATCCACCGCCCCGAAGATTCATTCTTGTTTCGGCGTTCCCCTCCGGGTAAAACTTCACAATCTGAATCCGGTCGCTTGTGGTAAAAGCCGCAAACGAAATGTAGTGCTGTTTCGTCATGCTGTGGTTGATCGTGATGAAACTTTCATCTTCGACCGTTTCAATCTTTACTTCGTGCTCGCTGTCAGCTTCCGATGCTTCAAGCGGCGGCAAGGTGATTCCGCAGCAGCTTATCAATGCGTTACCGTTCGCATACATCACATTTCCGCAGACGGGACAAACTTAAAATTTTGCCCGAAGAAGATTCGCCGAAATATTGTTGTTCGTGACCTTTTCCCCCGACATCAGCTCCGGAACCGAAATACCGAGTGCCGCCGCCAACGGCTCGATCAGCGTGATATCCGGCAATCCTTTTGCGGTTTCCCACTTTGAGACGGCCTTGTCGCTGACGTTCAGCATTTGTGCAAGCTGATTTTGCGTCAGTCCTTTTTTCTCCCGCAAGGTCTTGATAGCGCCTGCGGTAACATAATTGTTCATGATTTGGTTCTCCTTTCGTTTTTTGCTCTTCGATTATAACCGACGAAACGACCGGAATCAACCTACGAAGCGTAGAGGGCCCGGACAGCCCCTTGCCGCTTCTGTCCGATAAAAAATTACAGCCGCCTTCCGGCAGCCGTAATTCATTTTAGAAATGTTTTTTGATTGAGTAAAGGTCAATGCACTTGACCGGGCACGCCTCGTGGCACATTCCGCAGCCGATGCACTTGTCGTAATCGACCTTTGCGCAGAAGTTTTCGACCGTGACTGCACCCTCGGGACAAACCTTTGTGCACTTCATACAGCCGATACAACCGGCCTTACACTGTTTTCTCGTCTGCGCACCCTTGTCGTGGTTTTTGCAAAGCACGGCGGCTTTCGTGGTGTCAAGCGGGAACAGCTCAATCAGATGTCTCGGGCAGGTTTTGATGCACATCTTACACGCACGGCATTTATCGGGGTTGATTCTCGCAACGCCGTCGCAGATGAAAATGGCGTCGTACTGACAAACCTCGATACAGTCGCCGAAGCCGATACAGCCGTGAACGCAATTTTTCGGTCCGCCAAAAAGCTGGGTCGCCATTTTGCACGAGTGAACACCGCTGTATTCAAGCTTTTCTTCGACGTTACAGCTGTTGCCCTGACACATAACGGCGGCAACCATCGGCGTGACCGAGCCGGCTTCTTTACCCATGATAGCGGCTACCGCCTTGGCAACATCGTTTCCGCCCGGTGTACAGCGGTTACATTCGTCTGTCTTGCCCTCGGAAAGAGCGGCGGCATAACCGTCACAGCCCGAAAAGCCGCACGCACCGCAGTTCGCACCGGGAAGACACTCTCTGATTTTGACTGCCTTTTCGTCGACGGGAACGGCAAAAACAACCGAAGCAATCGCAAGGCCGAGACCGAGCACAAGACCGATGCCGGCAACAATCAAGGTAGGAATAAGAATACTGCTCATTTTTGCCCCTCCTTAACCGAAAATGTTTTCCACAATGCCCGTAAAGCCGAGGAAGGAAACGGACACAAGGGAAGCGGCGACAAGCGTAATCGGAAGTCCCTTTAAGAACTTCGGAATGTCGCACGATTCAAGTCTTTCTCTTACGCCGGCGAACATGACCATGGCGAGCATGAAGCCGAGGCCTGCACCGACGGAGTTGAACATCGACTGTGCAAAGCCGTAGCCGTTGTCGATGTTGAGAATAACAACGCCGAGAACCGCACAGTTCGTCGTGATCAGCGGAAGATAGATGCCGAGTGCCTGATACAGCGAGGGAATGTACTTTTTGAGGATAATTTCTACAAGCTGAACCAGAGCGGCGATAACGAGAATAAAGACGATCGTCTGAAGATATTCAAGGTCGAATTTGACAAGCAGTGTGTTAATGGGATACGTTACGGCCGTTGCAAGCGCCATAACGAAGATAACGGCGGCGCTCATTCCGGCGGCAGTATTCAGCTTTTTCGAAACGCCGAGGAACGGACAGATACCGAGAAACTTCGAAAGAACAAAGTTCTGGGTTAAAATTGCCGTAAGAAGAATTGAAAGGAGTCCTTTTGTCATTTCCATTATGCGCTCACCTCCGCTTTCTCTTCGGTCTTTTCGCAGGAATTCAGCTTGCAGGTCTGTGCCATCGGACAAGCCTCACAGCCGCGAAGTTCCGCTCTGGGCTTGCCCTTCTTTTCAGCGAAGCGATTGACAACCGCCATGAGAATACCAAACACGAAGAAGCCTCCCGGAGGAAGAATGAAAATCAGAACGGGGTTCTGGGAAAGGAACGGAATGCTCATGCCGAGGAAGGAGCCTGCGCCGAGAATTTCACGCACGGAGCTCATCAGGAAGAGAGCCGTCGTAAAGCCGACGCCCATGCCGAGACCGTCAACGGCAGAAGCTAAAACCGGATTCTTACTTGCGAACGCTTCGGCACGGCCTAAGATGATGCAGTTAACAACAATCAGCGGCAGATAAACGCCCAACTGTTCGTCAAGCTCGGGCGCAAACGCCTTGACAAGCATCTGAACGATGGTAACGAACGAAGCGATGATAACGATATACGCCGGGATTCTGACCTTTTCGGGGATAATCTTGCGAAGTGCGGAAATTGCAATGTTCGAGCAGACTAAAACAATCGAAGCGGCAAGTCCCATGCCGAGAGCACTCTGAACCGACGTCGAAGTCGCAAGCGTCGGGCACGTTCCGAGAACAAGCCGTAAAACCGGGTTTTCGGCAAGAATACCCTTTGAAAACTCTTTTCCTAAGCTTTTTTTCTCAGCCATTTTCTGCACCTCCCGATACTTCACTGAATACACTCAAAGCGTCGTTGACAGCGGCAACAACAGCCTTTGACGTAATGGTTGCGGCGGTAATTGCCTGAACGTTCTGACCGTCGTTTGAGGTCTTGTTGACGACAAGCTCGCCGCTCTTTCCGATAAATCTGTTACGGAACTCCGGCTTCGTTGAATTGGCGCCGAGACCCGGGGTTTCGCCGTGGGAAAGGATCGTCACACCGGTGATTTTTCCGTCCGAGCCGACGCCCGTCATCACGGTGACGTCTCCGCCGTAGCCCTTTGCGCTTGAGGTGAACACATAGCCGACGCTTTCGCCGCTTGCGTTTTTACCCTCGCAGTAAGTCACGCCTGTTGCTTCGTCGATCTTGACTTCGGAAAACTGCGTCGCTTCGGGAAGAACCTCGGCACGGCTTGACGTTTCCTTGTCGGCGGCGTTCTGCGCAATTTTCGTCTTGGTTACCGAGTTCGTAAGCGCAAGCAGAACCGTCGTCACAAGGCAGATAATAAGAAGCATCACGGCAGGAACGAGGATGTCCTTCGGATTCATTTTCTTTTTCATACCGCCGCCTCCTTTTTACTCTTTTTCTCTTTCTTTTCCTTAACCTCACCGAACGGACGGGAGGTTGTCAGATGTTCAATATGAGGAACAAGAATGTTCATTAAGATAATCGAGAACGATACGCCCTCGGGAAGCGAGCCGAACAGCCGTATCACCGAAGTAATCAGACCGCAGCCGATACCGAAGATGATCCGTCCTTTGAGGTTAATCGGGGAAGTCGTATAGTCGGTCGCCATGAAGAACGCACCGAGCATCAGACCGCCGCCTAAAAGCTGATAGGCAACAAACTCAAAATTACCCTTGCCGGCAATCAGCATGACGACGGCAACCGTACCGATGAACGAAAACGGAATAGCCGGTGAGATGACATGACGGACAAGAAGATACAGTCCGCCGGCAATCAGAGCGAGCGAGCAAACCTCACCCATCGAACCGCCGTGAAGACCTAAAAACATTTCCTTTAACGTCGGAAGAGCCTCGACAGCCGCCACGTTTCCACCCTCGACTGCGGCAAGAGAAGCCATCGGCGTAGCGGCGGTCACCGCATCGGGCGACCAGCAGTTCGAAAACGGAACGACCCATTTCGCCATGGCGGTCGGAAAGGACACCATCAGGATAATTCTTGCCATCATGGCAGGGTTGACGAAGTTCTGACCGATGCCGCCGAACATCTGCTTGACGACAACAATGGCAATCACACTACCCAAAGCCGCCATCCACAGCGGAAGTGTGGCCGGAAGATTGAGAGCTAAAATCAATCCCGTGACGATGGCGCTGAGATCTCCTATGGTGTTCGAGCGCTTCATCACTTTTCTTGAAAGATACTCGGCAAGAACAGCCGTACCGACCGTAACGGCGGCAAGGACAATCGCTCTTGCTCCGAAGTAAACGACAGACATGACAAGAGCGGGAGCCAAGGCGATAATCACGTCAAGCATGATGCCCGTCGTTGTCACATTCGAATGGGCGTGCGGAGAAGCACTGACCGTAAGTTTTTTTGCCATTATTTCGCACTCTCCTCTCTTAAAATCTGCTTGGCGAGCCTCATGTACTGAACAAGGGGTCTTCCTGACGGACAGGTATAGGCACATGAGCCGCATTCCATGCAGACCATGACGCCGCTGTGTTTGAGGTCGTCCACGTCCTTGATTTTCGCAAAGCGTTCAATCAGCGTCGGCATCAGGCTCATCGGGCAAACATCAACACAGCGTCCGCAGCGGATACAGTCTCTTTCTTTTTTCACAATGTCGTTGCTGTCGGCAAAGGAAAGAAGTGCGTTATTCTGCTTACAAAGAGGAGCGTTTGTGTCGCAGATGGCAACGCCCATCATCGGTCCGCCGAAGATAATCTTTCTCGGCTCTTTGATAAAGCCGCCGCAGTAATCGATAATATCCTGTAAATTCGTACCGATCGGCACACGAAGGTTCTTCGGCTGCTTGATAGCCGTACCGTCAACGGTAATCGAACGGCTGATAAGCGGCTTTCCGGTTTTCAGATACCGTCCGACAAACGCAACCGAAGCAACGTTCATCACAACACAGCCGACATCGGCAGGTAATTTTCCGGGCGGAACCTTGCGACCCGTTGCGGAAAGCACCATCATTTTTTCGGCGCCCTGCGGATAGCGGGACTTGAGCGTCATAAGCTTGACAACGTCGCCGTCCATGTTATCCTTATCGGCGATTTCCTTGAGCACCTTAAAAGCCTTGGGCTTATTGTCCTCAATGGCGATAATGACCTGCTTGAACTTGAAAAACTCCTGAAGCTTATAGACCCCCTCGAGGATGTTTTCGCCGTTTTCGATACATTCCCGGTAGTCAACGGTGATATACGGCTCACATTCGGCGGCGTTGATAATCAGGGTATCAACGTTTTTATCCTCCGGGAAATTGAGCTTGACATGAGTCGGAAAGCCCGCTCCGCCGAGACCGACAAGACCCGATTCACGGACAGCCTTGATAAGCTCCTGTTTATTCGTAACAACAGGCGGCTTGATTCCCTCATACAGTCTCATTTCACCGTCGGATTCAATCGTGACCGCCTTTGAAATCATGCCGTTTGCCAGCTTGATGTCGCCGACAGCCGTTACCGTACCCGAAACAGTTGCGTGAATCGGCGCAGACATAAACTTGTCGGTGTCACCGATTTTCTGACCGACCGCAACCGTGTCGCCGACCTTGACAAGCGGCTGACAGGGTGCTCCGATGCTTTGCTGCATGGGAAGCACGACGGTTTTCGGAATCGGCATACGCTCCACCGGCAATTCGGCGGTGTTTTTGTGATGAGAGACGTTGACGCCGCCGCGGCTTTTCCCGACTGCGGTAAGAACGCCTTCAACAATTTTGCTCATTCTTTAACCCCCAATTCAGATGTTAGATTTTAGGCAATCTCTAAAAACTCAAGGCGTTCGGCATAGTGCACAAATGATGTCGGATTTTAGGCAAAATGAAGCAGACATACTCTGTGTATTTCAAGGATTTGGGGCGACAAAGACGGCATTAGTTGGGCATTATGACGAATGCCGGGATGTTTTTAGAGGTTGCCTTTAGACGTCAGATGTCAGAACGCAACAGGAAAAGCTCACTTTCCCGATGCAGACGGCATCCTATTTATTTTAAAATAATTTTTAAAATACGAATATATTTTTGATTGGTGCAAATTCTTCGTCCGCATGTTTGCGGTAAATCTTTAGTTTGTTGCCGGGCGACTCCAATCCCGGGTCAGAGAGTGCTATACTTCTACCTGACAGCCCGAGCCGGGAGATAAGCGGTTAAATTTTAGCTTGTTAGTGTAATGGTTGGCTTGCTCTTTTTGGAGGTAACTTCTTCTATATCTTACCTTTGCGCTCATGCCGCGCGGGCACTTACTTTCTTTCAATCACGAAAGAAAGTAAGCAAAGAAGCGCTCTTAA
>CAMAZY010000042.1 GCA_945863885.1 uncultured Clostridia bacterium | reverse complement strand
CACTGCCGACAGCACAGACTGACTAAAGCGGTTTCGACCCGCAGTTTTTTCTTCGACCCTTAAGGGCGAGAAAAAACTCGGCTGAGAAACTGCGTACTAAAGAGCGCTTCTTTGCTTACTTTCTTTCGTAATTGAAAGAAAGTAAGTGCCCGTGCGGCATTAGCACAAGGTAAAGATATAGAAGAAGCTAATCCCAAAAAGTACAAACCAACCATTAAACAGATAAACTATAATTTACCGCAATTCGTCTTAAGCCACCCGGCTTCCCGTCATTTATAATCTACGGGTTTCCCGTCACGGATAAGCTGCTTTTGCGGGCGGCAGCTTCCCTTTGGTACAAAGCAAACCTGCGACCGCTTCTAACATCTGATATCCTATATCTATAATCTTTTAATACTACGGAGGAAATTATGCTTCATATCATCTGCGGACGAAAGGGAGTCGGAAAGACGACCTGTCTTCACCGCCTGCTTTTTGAAAAAATCAAAGAAACCGACGCCAAGGTGATCTTGCTTGTTCCGAAGCACTTCACTTTCGATACGGATAAAAGCGTGCTCGATATTATGGGCCCGAGATATGCGTCGAATGTGGACGTTCTGAGCTTTTCCCGTCTTGCCTTGACGGTTATGAAAACCCTCGGCGGAACCAATAAGCCCGTTCTGGGCGACGGAGCGAATGCCGCCGTGATGGGGCTTGCTCTTGAGTCTGTCAAGGATAAGCTGACCTTCTTTTCACGTCATTACAATAACATTTCGTTCATTAAAAAGATGGTCGATGAGGTCGGATCGCTCAAGCAGCAGTCGGTGTCGCCGTCTTTGCTTGCCGGTGCGGCGGGTAAGCTTCCCGACGGATTGCTGAAACGGAAGATGTCGGAGACGGCTTTGATTTACGAAGCGTATAATGCGCTCGTTGCCGAAAGCTTTTTTGATGACCGGGATATGCTGACGCTGGTTGCCGATGTCCTTTCACGGTCTGACTTTTTCAAAGGCAAAACCGTTGCCATTGATAATTTCACCTCCTTTTCCGGTCAGGAAAGAGCCATCATTGAACAGATGCTCAAAGAGGCAGACGATGTTTATCTTACGGCGTTAAGCGACAATCTTGAAAATACGGATATATCAAGTCCGTTCGCCGTTGTCAACGATATGGTCAGAAAGATCCGAAGCCTTGCCGAAAAGAACTTTTGCCGTGTCAGAAAGCCGATTTATCTGACGGCGGGAGGTGCGGGACTTGCCCCGTGCGCAAATGCACAGCTTTCTTACCTTGAAGAAAACCTCTTCTCGTCCGATGCCGAACCGTATGCGCCCGAATGCGAAGAGGAAAGCGCTTGTGTTCATCTTGTCGAAGCGGCGGACGCAAGGCAGGAATGTGACTTTGTTGCCCGAAGAATAAAAGGGCTGATAAGGCAGGAAAAATACCGGTGCCGTGATATCGCCGTCGTTTACCGAAACGCTGAGCCTTATGAAAAGCTGATGCGAAGCAGTCTGAAAAAGTACGGTGTTCCCATTTTTGAAGATAAGCGTCAGCCGATTGAAAACGAGCCGCTGATGATTGCTGTCGGTGCGGTGCTTGATATTTGTGCAAACGGCTTTTCGACCGAGCGTCTGATGCGGTACATGAAAACGGGTCTTACCGAAGTCGGAACCGAGGAGACGGCAAGACTTGAAAACTACGCTCTGATGTGGGATCTCGGTGCGAAGGAATGGCAAAAGGATTTCACGGAAAATCCCGATGGCTTCGGCGTGGAGATGAACGAAGAAAGAAAGATTCAGCTTGCGCTGATTAACGAAACGAGAAAAAAGATTGTTGAGCCGATCGCCGGACTGAAGAACAGACTTTGCGACGGCACGGCGAAAGAAAATATAACGGCGGTTTATCAGTTCCTGATTGATAATCATATCAACGAAAAGCTGAAAGATTATGCGATACTGCTTGAAGACGGCGGAAATGTCGAGCTTGCCCTCGAGCAAGAGCAGGTGTGGGACATTCTGATGAATGTTTTCGATAAGCTTGCCGGCGTTTTGGGCGAAAGAACCGTTTCTCCGAAGCGGCTTCTTGAGCTGTTCATCCTTGTGGTTTCGACCGAAAGCTTAGGGCAGCTTCCGAACGGATTTGATGAGGTCTATATTACGGGAAGCGACCGTGTTCAGACGAAGACATCAAAGGTGACCTTTGTCGTCGGTCTTAACAGCGGACTGTTTCCTTCGGTACAGTCGCCGGACGGCCTTTTCGGCGAGACGGAAAAGGTGAAAATCGAAACGGTTTTGCCCGACGTTTACGACACGGGACGCAGAACGGCGCAAAATGAAAGACTGATGGCTTATGTCAGTCTGGCTTCGGCGAAAGAGGAACTGTATCTGAGCTTCAGCCTTGTCGGAAAAGACGGAGAAAAGCTTACAGAATCGGAGATCGTGACAACGGTCAGGAAGCTTTTTCCTTCTGCCGACCGGATCAGCACTTCCCTTGAACCGATTGACGCACTGCTTGAAAGCGAAAACGCCGCGTTTCAGCTGATGGCCGAACGATGGAACGAGGAAAGCCCCGAAGCCGAAACGCTCAGGCTGTATTTTGCCGATAAGCCGGAATACAAAGGAAAAATAGAGGCAATCAGACGGGCAACAAGCCGCAAACCGTTTGCGTTTGAAGATAAAAAGACAGCCGAACGGCTTGTCGGAAGCGGAATACGGCTTTCCGCTTCCCGGCTTGAGGATTATGAGGAGTGTCCGTTTCGTTATTTCTGTAAGCATGAAATCCGGGCGAAGCCGAGAAAAACGGCAAAGCTCGACCCGTCCTCAAGCGGTACGCTCGTGCATTACGTTTTGGAAAAGCTTTTGAAAAAGCATAAGGGCGAACGGTTTTATGAAATTTCCCCCGAAGAGATTGACAAAGAACTGGAACAGCTTCTTTCCGATTATATCGATACCTATATGGGCGGCATGAGCGATAAAACAAAGCGGTTCAACTATCTTTACAACCGTACGCTGAAGATTTTGCGGGTCATTGTTTCCCGGCTTTCCTGTGAATTTTCCGAGAGCGATTTTGAACCGTGTGACTTTGAACTGAGAATTGACCGTGACGGTGAAATCAAGCCGTTCCGGCTCGAGCTTGAAAACGGGTATATCGAGCTTCGGGGAATCATCGACCGAGTCGATAAAATGGATAAAAACGGCAACCGGTACATCCGGGTCGTGGACTATAAAACGGGACCAAAATCGTTTTCGCTGTCCGATGTGCTTGACGGTCTCGGAATGCAGATGCTTTTGTATCTTGTCAGTATATGGAGAAACGGAAAAGACTATTACGGCGACAATATCGTACCGTCGGGTGTACTGTATCTTCCCGCACGGTTTTCGCCGTATGCCGTTGACCGTGACGATGAGGACAAGGTAAGAAACGAAAAGAAGCTGTCCGGCGGAAAAATGGACGGAATGCTTCTTGACGACGGGGTGGTTCTTGAGGGAATGGACAGAAGCCGGAAGGGACAGTTTATTCCGATCAAAATCAGCAAAAAAGGCGCTCTTTCGGGTACGTTCATCAATCTTGAACAACTCGGAAAGCTTTCACACCTGATGGACGAAACGATGAAAGAAATGGGCAACAGCCTTCACAACGGATTCGTTCCGGCAAAGCCTGTTTTCGGGAAAAATCATTCGGATACCTGTCAGTGGTGCGACTATAAAAGCGTATGTATGAGAAAACCCGGAGATGAGGTGCGGTATATCCGCTCAATGAACCATTCACAGTGCTTGACGATACTTGACGGAGGTGGAGAAAATGAAGAGAAGCTGGACGGATAAACAGCTTGATGCAATCAAAGCCCGTGACGGAAGCGTACTGGTTTCGGCGGCTGCCGGCTCGGGAAAAACCGCCGTACTCGTTCAAAGAGTCATTGAACGGCTGACCGACCCCGAAAAGCCGACAAGCGCAGACCGGCTTCTGATTGTAACCTTTACCAAGGCGGCGTCGGGCGAAATGCGTCAGCGGATTGCGGCGGCGATTGATACCCTGTTGAAAGAAAACCCGGCTGACAGCAATCTGATTGCACAAAAGATGCTTTTGCCCTCGGCAAAGATCTGTACGATCGACAGCTTTTGCAACAGCCTTGTCCGGGAAAATTTTCAGCTTCTTGACATTTCTCCCGACTTCAAAAACGCCGATGATGGCGAGCTGAGTCTGATTGAGGCGCAGGCGATGAGCGACACGCTCGAAGCCCTTTACGAAAAAGGCGAGCCGGATTATCTGCGGCTGGTTGAGCTTCTTTTCCGGGGCAGGGACGACTCGAATCTTTCAGACATGATTCATAAGCTGTATTCGGATTCGATGTCTTATCCGTTTCCGGAAAGATGGCTTGACTCTCTTGTCGGAAATTATGAAAATGACACGGATATAGCCGAAAGTCCTTACGGAAAGCTTGTTCTGTCTTTTACGAATCAGGCGCTCGTCTATTGCCTTGACTGTATCGCTTCGATGAAAAATATCCTTGTCGGAGCGGATGGGCTTGAAGAAGCGTTTCTTCCCGCCGTGGAATCGGACGAAGCACAGATCCGGACGATACACGAAAAGGTTTTACAAAACGATTGGGACGGCGCTTTTGCGGCTCTTTCTCATTATGAGGCGATGCGGCGGGGCAAGACACCGAAGGAGTATCAGAAATCACCGGAGGAGGCCCGGCTGATAACAACACGGGATACGATCAAGGACATCATTCGGGAAGATCTGCCGACCTATTTTTGCTGTAAAGAAAGTGAATACAAAGAGGACATGAAGTATTTAGCTCCGCTTGTCCGACAGCTTGTCACGGCGGCGAAGCTTTTCGGCGAAAAATTCACGGCGTTAAAGAGCGAAAAGAATCTTGCCGATTTCAATGACGTTGCGCACATGGCGCTGTCCTTGCTTGTCCGTGAGGACGAAAACGGAAACATTGTCAAAACCGAATTTGCTCTGTCACAGGCGCAGAATTACGACGAGATTCTTATTGACGAATATCAGGACACCAACAAGGCACAGGATATGTTGTTTGAGGCAGTGTCAAGAAACAATCTTTTCCGGGTCGGCGACGTCAAGCAAAGCATTTACCGTTTCCGCCGTGCCATGCCCGAAATTTTTATCGGTCTGAAAGACCGGTTCACAGAATATGACAGAGCGAAAAACGAATATCCGGCCAAGATTATTTTGAAAAACAATTTCCGAAGCCGGAAAAGCGTCACCGAAACAGTCAATTTTATTTTTTCTCAGGTGATGAGCCGTCAGGTGGGCGGCGTCGACTATAACGACGAGGAAAAGCTCGTCTGCAGCGCCGCTTATGACCCGAAAGACGCAGATTGTTCCGAAATCCATATTCTTGACCTTAGCGAAATCAATACCGCCGAGGATAGCAGCGCAAGTGTTCAGGCGGAGTATATTGCCTCGCTTATCCAAAAAATGATCCGTGAAGGCTATACCGTAAAAGACGGAGACGCCGAAAGAACGGCAAGTTATAAGGATTTTTGCATTCTTCTGCGTTCGGTGAATAATGGACGGGGCGCCGAATTTGCCGATGTGTTCCGGAAAAACGAGATCCCGTGCTTTACGGAAACCTCGGCGGCTTTCTTTTCGTCCAATGAAATCAGTCTGGTTTTAAACCTTTTGAGAATTATTGACAACCCGAAGCAGGACATTCCGCTTCTTTCGGTGATGATGAGTGTGCTGTACGGTTTTACGGTGGACGAAATCGCCGGACTCAGGATCGGAAACCGGACGGGAGATTTGTATTCGTGTCTGCTGACCGCATCGGAAAACGGGGACGAAAAAGTCCGGTATTTTCTCTCGGAGCTGTCCCGGCTTCGGTTGCTCAGTGTCTCCATGGGCGTTGAGGACTTCTTGTTACAGCTATATGATGAAACCGCCTTACAGGCCATTGTCTCGGCTATGCCCGAACCGCAGACGAAAAAGGCAAACCTGATGCTTCTTCTTGACTACGCTTCGACGTATGAAAAGGCCGGCTATATCGGTCTTTCGGGCTTCATCGGCTTCATTGACCGTCTTGACCGTGGCGAAAAGGATTTGAAGGGCTCTGTCGGTGTTTCGGCGGATGCGGATGTTGTCAAAATCATGTCGATTCACAAATCAAAGGGACTTGAATTCCCGGTTGTTATTCTGGCCAACTGTTTTTCGTCCTTTAACCGTCAGGACGAAAAGAACAATATGGTCGTCTCTGCGAATGAGGGAATCGGTCTTGTCTTAAGAGATACCGAAACGCTTGCGGAATATCCGACACTGTCTCATAAAGCGGTCAAGCTATCGATACGAAACGACACGGTCAGCGAGGAGATGCGTGTTCTTTATGTCGCCCTGACGAGAGCGAAAGAAAAGCTGATTATGGTCGGCGGACTGAAAAAGCCCGAAAGCACGCTGACAAAGTGCCTTATGAAAATCAATCCGCAAAAAAAGACGATTGCTCCGTTTGCCTGTCTGACGTCAGCAGGCTTCGGGGAATGGGTTCTGACTGCTGCGCTCCGGAACGAAAACTGCAAAACCTTACGGGAGCTTGCCGGAGCCGACAGCGATATCGTCCTAAGAAGCGAAGCCGATATCCGCGCGTTTCTTGTCAAGCCGGACAGCAGTGACGAAGAACAGAGCTTCGAGAAAGACGATATTCTTCCCGACCCGAAGCTTCTCAGGCTTATCAGTCAACGCTGCGAATACCGATACCGTTACGAGCCGTTGGCACTCGCCGTCAGCAAACGTTCGGCCTCTCAGTCGGACAAAAACTTCATTGACCGGGAATACTTTGCTTCTTCAAGACCGGCGTTCTTATCCGAAAACGGACTGACCGCCGCCCAAAGAGGAACGGCGACCCATTCGTTTATGCAGTACGCCGATTATGAAAAGGCGGGTATCAGTGTCAGGGACGAAATCAGACGGCTTTGCGAGTGTGGGATTATAACCGAAAATGAGGGCAGGGCGATCAATGTAAAAGCGGTTGAACGCTTCTTCAATAGTTCTCTTGCAAAACGGATCGCGCAAAGTCCGCTTGTGATGCGGGAAAAGAAATTCACCGTAAGCGTCCCGGCGTATGAAATTTATCCGTTCCTGTCGGACTTCCCCGAAGAGGAAGTTTTGCTTCAGGGTATTGCCGACCTTGTGTTCCTTGAGGACGGAAAGCTGACGGTTGTCGATTACAAAACCGACAGCCTTGAAAAGGAAGAAGATTTTATCAAAAAGTATGCATCGCAGGTTATGACCTACAAACGGGCACTTTCGCTTTGTACGGGGTACGAGGTCGGAAAAACGCTGCTGTATTCGTTCAGACTTTCGAAAGAAATAGAAGTTGATGGAAAATCTGACTGACAGGTAAACAGATTAACAAATTTTAGGCAACCCTTAAAAACTCAAGGCGTTTGGCGTAGTGCACAAATGATGACGGAATTTAGGCAAAAAACCGCAGGAATACTTTATGTATTTCAAGGTTTTTTAACAACAAAGACGGCATTAGTTGGGCATTATGACGAATGCCGGGATGTTTTTAGAGGTTGCCTTTAGTTTGCCGCCATGCGCCGGCATTGGTGTCACCGTCCGGTCGTCGGTAGAATTCTTTCCAAAAGTCACTGCGTTTTAGTCTCTTTTGCTCCTCAAAATCGGCACCGGCCGCACCAAACTTGAAATATTCCGGAAGGTATGATATAATATAGAAAAATTGTCTGATTTTTGCGGGAAAATATTGCAAAAATCAAGGAAAATCAAAGAAAGGAAAGCCCGCTTCGGGTAACGTCTTATGATGAAACGGATACTGTCTTTGCTTTTGTGCGGCTTGCTTATTTTCGGCTGTCTGAACGTCAGTTTCGTAGACGTGTCGGCCGCTTCTGTGACGACCGAACTGACAAGGCTTGCCAAAAAGTTCCCCAACGGGAAATATTGGAACCATGTGGGGTCAAAGGTGAATAACCCCGACGGCTATACCGATACGGCCTGTACGCACCACTATTCTACCGGGTGCGATATTTTCCCCGGCGGCTGTGAATGCAACAGCTTTCTCAACGCCATTCAATGTATGGGCTTCGCCTATAAAAGCGCATACGATATCGTCGGCTCCAACCCGAGAGAATGGAGTAAGCTGACAACGCTCAATCTGTCAACGCTTTGCGTCGGTGATATTATCCGATACAGCGGACATTCTGTAACCGTAGTCGGCGTAAGCGGTACGACGGTCGCTTATGTGGGCGCCAACTGGGGCGGCAATTGCCTGATCAAATGGGGGAAAATCGACAAGTCAAAGCTTACCTCTTTTTCCTATGTCCTGCACAGTAAGGATAATACGAGAAAAAACAGTGATGTCGATATCTATGAAAAAATCTGCGGTCAGCCGGAGGAAACCGATCCGCCCGAGCCGACTGTTTCGTCCGAAACCTGGAAAATGAGTGCGGACGGCAATCTCAATATCCGAGCCACCGCCTCCGCTTCGGCGGCGATCATCGGTCAGGTGCCGGTTTCCAAAGCATTTGCCGTGACCAAAAAGACCGACAGCGAGTCCTATCTTTGGGGAAACGTAACCTATGACGGGGTCAAGGGCTGGGCGGTTCTCAATTATTCCGACTATGTAAGCGGAAGCTATGCTTCTCCCGATGTCAAGTCTGTTTCTTCGTCTGTCGTTGCCGGAAAGAACTTTACCGTGAGTTTTTCGGCGGTTGACGGTGCTGACAGCTACAGTGTCCGCTTTTACGATTCGGATTCAAAGCTTTCTCTTTCTAAAACGGTCAGCACGACAAGCGGCAGTTTCGTCTTGAAAGAAGCGGGGGAATACACCGTCAAGGTCGTAGCACAAAACAGCAAGACGCCGTCATGGAAGATAACGGGAAAGGCTGTCTCTTTCACGGTCTCCGATCAGACCGTTATTGACAACGATGAGCCGAAAGGCACCGAAACGTGGAAGATGAACAACGAGGGCAACCTGAATGTCAGATCCTCTGCCTCCGTCGGGGCTTTGGTGCTCGGGGTCGTTCCGGCCGAAGAAAGCTTTACGGTTACCGAAAAGACCGAAAAAGACGGCTACCTTTGGGGCAGCGTTGCGTATAAGAACCTGAAGGGTTGGGCGGTTCTCAATTATCCGGAATATGTTTCGGGCGCTTACGAAAAGCCGAATATTACGTCGATTTCTTCTTCTGTCACCGAGGGCGAAGAATTCAGCCTGAGCTTTTCTCCTGTCAGCGGTGCCTCGGTCTATAACGTCCGCTTTTACGACAGCGCCTCTAAGCTTGTTCTTTCTAAAAATATCACGTCAACTTCGGCGAAGTTTGTTTTAGATGACGCCGGAAAATACAGGGTCAAGGTCGTTGCACAAAACAGCAAGTCTCCGACGTGGAAAATATCCGGCAGTCTGTTTGGCTTTGACGTGGACGAGTGCACGGACAAAATCGAAAAGATTTCGCTTCCCTCAAAGCTGACGCTTGCGAAAGGGACTGCGTATTCCCTTAAGCCGACCGTCACACCGGCCAAGGCGAAAGGCGGATTGGTCTTTTCAAGCAGCGACAGCAAGATTGCTGCGGTTTCGGCCGACGGAAAGATTACGGCGGTCAGCTACGGCAAAGCGACAATCACCTGTAAAAGCGCCGACAACGCCGCTGTCAAGGCAAGCTGTACGGTGACGGTATCAACAGCGGCTGTCAGCAATATTAAGCAGGTTGCGTCAAAAACGACTTCAACCTCTGTGGGAATCACATGGGATAAGGTTCCGTATGCGTCGGGCTATACCGTTTATTATTCCGGCAGTAAGCTGACGAAAATCGGAAGCGTGAAGTCCAATTCCGCTACAATCAAGGGCCTTACAGGCAATCAGAGCCGGAAGATCGTCGTATATGCCTATTACACCAAGGGCGCAAAGAATTACTACAGTGATGCTTCGTCTGTCTTTACGGTCGTAACCGCTCCCGCCGCCGTGAAGAATGTCCGTGCGACGGATATCACAAAGAAGACTGTTGTCCTCCGGTGGGATAAAACCGCCGGCGCAGACAGTTACGCTATTTATAAGTATGTCAGCGGAAAGGGATATGTCTATACCGCTTCGACGAAGAATACCTATTATCAATTTAAGGGCAAGGCAGGACAAACCGCCAAAATGAAGGTCCGGGCGGTCAATTCGGTCGGCTCGATGAAGCTGTATGCCGATGAATCCGCTTATGCGTATCTGCTTTTCAAGCCCTCCGAAACGAAGCTGAGCGCTTCCCCCGGAACGGACAGCGCCACGCTCAAGTGGAATAAGGTGACGGGTGCAAGCGGATACGAGGTTTTTGTAAAGACTTCGGGCGGCTACAAGAAAGTCAGAACGGTTTCCGCTTCGTCGGCTTCGGTGAAGATAACCGGACTGAAGAGGAAAACAAGCTATACGTTTGCCGTTCGTGCTTACGCAAAGGCAGGCTCGACGGTTTCTTATGCGGCTTCGGCCAAGACGACAGTTAAGACGAAATAAAGGCAATCTCTAAAATGCCGGGCTGTGAGAGTTCTCAGCCCGGTTTACAGCTAAGAAGGTGCGGTTATGGCGCAAAATCCAAAACTCGGAGAGCTTCGGAAAAAATCGATGAAGCTGCCGCTGACTCCGGGCGTATACATTATGAAAGACAAAGGCGGCAAAATCATTTATATCGGAAAAGCGAAAATCTTAAAAAATCGTGTCAGTCAGTATTTCGGCTCGCAGAATACGCATACTGTCAAGGTACGGAAAATGGTTGAAAATGTAGACGATTTTGACTATATCATGACCGACAGTGAATTTGAAGCGCTGGTTCTCGAATGCAGTCTGATTAAGCAGAATATGCCGAAATATAATATTCTTCTTAAGGACGACAAGGGGTACAGCTATATCAAGATTACAAAAGGCCCGTGGGGGAATATCAGTGCGTGCTTTCGCAAGGACGACAGCGACGCCGATTATTTAGGACCGTATACGGGAAATTATTCCGTTACCCAATCGGTCGATCAGGCAAAGGAGATCTTTAAGCTTCCGACCTGTTCAAAGGTTTTTCCAAGGGATATCAGAAAAAGCCGACCGTGTCTGAATTTCTTCATTTCACGGTGCAGTGCGCCCTGTGCGGGCAAAATCAGCCAAAGTGAGTACGAAGAAAACCTCCGTCAGGCTGTCTCTTTTATCAAAGGCGGTTCTAAAACGGTTCTCAGTGAGCTTCGCAGTGAAATGAACGAAGCGGCCGAAAACCTTGCGTTTGAAAAGGCGGCGAAAATCCGTGATCGGATCAGAGCAATCGAAAAAATCGCAAGCAAGCAAAAGGTTGTCTGTGACGACAAGAAACAGCAGGACGTTTTTGCCGTAGCGCAAAGCGGTGACAAGGCGTGTCTTGCCGTTTTGAATTTTAACGACGGACTTCTTTCGGGAACGGATCATTTCATTTTTGACCGAAGCGAAAGCCTGGAGGAGACAAGGCATGAGCTGATTCTTTCCTATTATGCGATGAACCGTGAAATCCCGCCGAAAATCGTGACGGACGGCGAGGTCGCCGACTGCGAGCTTCTTGTACGCTATCTTGAAGAAAAACGGGGCAAGCGGACGGAAATCGTTGTTCCGCAGCGGGGCGACACGGCAAAGCTTGTCGAAATGTGCCTGAGCAACGCTTCCCAGAAGCTCGGTGAATATCTCGGAAGAAAAGGAAGCGAGACGGCGGCTTTAGACGAGCTTTCGAAAGCGCTCGGTCTTCCGAAGCCGCCGGAATACATCGAGTCGTACGATATTTCGCATACGGCGGGTGCGGACAACGTTGCCGGTATGGTTGTTTTTAAAGGCGGCAGACCGTATAAGGCGGCATATAAACGGTTTTCAATCAAGGGCTTTTCCGGTCAGGACGACTGCGGTTCGATGCGGGAGGTCATCAGCCGGAGATTCAACCGGTACATCGAAGAAAAGGACACCGATTCGACCTTCGGTATTCTGCCCGACCTGATTTTGCTCGACGGCGGACAGCAGCAGGTGAATGCGGTCAGACCGATTATCGAGGCGTTCGGACTGGATGTACCCGTTTTCGGTATGGTCAAGGACAACAAGCACCGGACAAGAGCAATCAGCTGCGGCGGAGAAGAGATTGCGCTGAACGAAGGCAGAAGAGCCTTTACGCTCGTTTCATCGATTCAGGAGGAGGTTCACCGCTTTGCGATTACCTATCACAAGAGTAAGCACGCAAAAAGCACGGTCCATTCGAAGCTGACCGAAATTGACGGAATCGGCGAAAAAAAGGCCGCCGCTTTACTCCGGCATTTTAAGTCTCTTTCCAGGATCAAAGAAGCCGGCAAAGAAGAGCTGACCGCTGTTTCGGGGATCAGTCAAAAAGACGCAGAAAGAATTATTGACTTTTTCAAAAACAGTCCGTCAACTTGAAAAACAGACTTGATTTAAAATGTAAAATGTGATAGCATGGACTCAGAAATTGCGGAAAGAGGTCGAAACATGATTTCGAAAAGATTAAGGCAAATCAGAGTTGAGCATAAAATGACGCAACAAAACATTGCCGACGTTTTGGGTGTTGACAGAACAACCTATACCTTTTATGAGACGGGCGTGTCAAAGCCGTCGCTTGTCACGCTTGCGAAGCTTGCGGATATTTATAATGTAACGGTCGGATACCTTCTTGGCGTTGAAGAAAACAATCCGGCGCTCAAAAGAATGCCGGAGGATTACGGCGCCGACTGCAAATTGGAATCAAATGACCCGATCAGCCTGTTAAGCCGTGATGAACGGCAGCTTCTGATGTGTTACCGGGTTCTGAATGAAGAGGGGAAACAAGAGGCCTCCCGGGTGATGAAGGAATTTACGAAAGAATACGGCCTCACGCTTGATGAATAAGGCGTCACGTCCCGGAAAGTAAAACAATTGTCGATAAAATTGTGAATAAATCTTGACGAATTACGGAATTTGTATTATGATAGAGTCAGGCAGAGGTTTTCGCTGTCAATACGAAGAAAGGAGAGACCGATATGTCTGATACACCCGAATGGCTCACGGAGCTTTTGGCAAGACTTTCTCAGGTTTTCTCAAAGCTTCTGATCAAGTTAGGATTAAAGATTATCTTTTAACCGATCAAGGGCGCCGGCGTTTTGCCGGTGTCTTTTTTGTACGGTGCCCGATACCGAAGAAAAAATGAAATTCCCATTTGAAAAATCCTGTTTCAAAGAAATGAAACAAGATTGGACAAAGTATGAAAATATTCAAAATTCTGTTGACAAAACCGTGCTTTGGTTATATACTTTAAGTAATCAATTAAGGAGGTAATACCTATGAAAAAAGTAATTTCTGTTCTTCTTGCTCTTGTTATGATGTTCTCTCTGATGAACGTCGCTTTTGCAACTGCTGAAGATCCCGCAGCTGAAGACACAACCGTAGCCGCTTCCGAAGATGATATCCTCGGTGAAATCGAAGATATCCCCCTTTGGCAGATCAAGGTCGGCGCTAAGGTTGGTGTTATTTTCGCAAAAGTCGCTCTTAAGATCGTAATGGTTCTTTCGAAGCTCGGCTTCATCGATCTCAGCGGCGTTGTTGATCAGCTTGTTGAGTACATTAAGGGTGCTATCAATCCCCAGCCCGAAGTTCCTGAGTCAACAACAGCAACGACTGAAGCTGTAATTGCATAAGCTTGGTCAGAAGAAAATGAAGTGAAGCATTCCGGTGCTTCACTTTTTTTGTTGCCTGATTTCATTTGGGGAATGTTATAGAATTGTTGCAATAAAATTAAAGCGCAAGAGTTTTAAATTTTCTGTTGACTTTTCATAACGGATAATCTATAATGATTTTACATAGATAAGTCTTAGGAGGCGTAAATATGAAAAAAGCATTGTCTGTATTTCTTGCAACATTAATGATTCTTTCCTGCTTCTCGATCGGCTTCGGCGTCATCGCTGCCGATGAAGCGGATCCCCAATGTACCTGTGGCGACTGCACAAAGATCCCGAACGGCTGTCACTGCTGTGCATACTGCACCTATCTTGACACCACCTATCTTTGCAGTTGTGCAAAAGACGAAACCGGAAAGTTCAAGGGCAGCTTCTGCTGCGGCGACTGCAACGGTATCTGGCCGAACTGCGGCTGCAATTGTGCCTGCTGTCAGAAAGACGTCAACGCAGATCCGTCCGACAGCAACGAACCGCTTATTCCCGAAGCGCAAAGAGAAACCATCGTTAAGGTTTTCCAGAATGTCATCAAAAAGATCGCCGCTGTGTTTGATATGCTCTTCGACGCAGTATTCGAGTTCCTGAGAATTGACGACCTTATTAAATAAGCAAACAGCTTTGCCGCCGGCTTACAGTCGGCGGTTTTTCAGTTGTCAGAAGAATAAAAATTCTGACAACAGTTTATGAAAAAATTTTGAATAAACTGTTGACATTTATTGTTATGGGGTATATAATATAGCCATGTTGGGATAGCAATATCACGACAAATAAAGGTAATAGGAGGAAATATATCATGTCAGCTGGTGAAATCAAGACCTTTGAAGACGTTTGGAAGATGATTTGGGAATTCATCTACAAGATCATCGCTTGGCTTAGCGGTAAGACCATCACTAAGGACGAGACAACTGTTGTTGTTCCCGATATGGACAACATCACAAATCCCTATTAATCTAAACAATATTTAAACAATTGTTTAAAAGACACAGAGACCGCTTGGGCGGTCTCTGCTTCTTTTTGTGCAGTGAAGAAGATGTCGGACAAAAGATAATAGAGAATAGATAATAATTGAGGTGCGGGTTGCTTTGTGCTGACGGAAAATCACTGCCCGCAGAAACGGCTGTTTCTTAGCGGGAAACCCGTAGAAATATGCGGTGGGAAGCCGGGAGGCTTAAAACGGATTATGGTTAAATCTTAGGCGACCGCTAAAAACTCAAGGCCTTTGGCATAGTGCACAAACGATGTCGGATTGAAGCAGACGAAAGCCGAATCCGATACGCCTGAAAACAAATATTTCACGCACCTTGCTATGCTTTCAACCTTGCCATACGTCAGTATGCCTGCGGTTTCAAGCTACGCAATGCACGCAAAATATTTGTTTTCAGGTTCTGCGAAGTTTTAAGCAAATAAATTTTGTCGAGACAAGAAAGAAAGCGGAGAAATGCTGACGCATTTCGAGCATTTCTGCCGTAGTATCGGCGGAATTTATCACTTAAAACCGTATCGGCTTTGACTTTCGTATGCTTCGGCGAAAATCCGCAGGTATACTCTGTGTGTTTCAAGGATTTTTAACGACAAAGACGGCATTAGTTGGGTGCTATGACGAATGCCGGGCGTTTTTAGCGGTTGCCTTTTGTTTATCGGTCGCCTTGCGACACCAATGCCGGTCGCAAGGCGACACCAATTCCGAGGCAGGCAGTACTATAATACTACCTGACAGCCCGAGCCGTGAGATGAGTTGTAAATTTTAGTTTGTCTGTTTAATGGTTAGTTTGTACTTTTTGGGATTAGCTTCTTCTGTATCTTTACCT
>CAMAZY010000041.1 GCA_945863885.1 uncultured Clostridia bacterium | reverse complement strand
GGCACGAAAGAGAACAGACTGTCTGTTATAGCAAAGGTGCGATTAACACTTAGTGATTACCTGTTTTTGAGCGCTGTGCCTGACCCGTTTGAACACTGCCGACAGCACTGACTGACTAAAGCGGTTTCGACCCGCAGTTTTTTCTTCGCCCCTTAAGGGCGAGAAAAAACTCGGCTGAGAAACTGCGTACTAAAGAGCGCTTCTTTGCTTACTTTCTTTCGTGATTGAAAGAAAGTAAGTGCCCGTGCGGCATTAGCACAAGGTAAAGATATAGAAGAAGTTAAATCCAAAAATTACAGACTAATTATTACCCTACTTTATTCAGCACATATTTATACTATTATAAGCTCTTTCTCACATTTTGTAAAGTTTTCGCACCCGTCATCGGTGACATAGACCATGTCCTCAATCCGAACGCCGAACCGACCGGGCAGATAGATGCCCGGCTCAACCGTGATGACGTTTCCGCTTTCGAGTACGGTTTCGCTTCGGTAAGAAACAGTCGGGAACTCGTGAATCTCGATGCCGACGCCGTGACCCGTTCCGTGTCCGAAATACTCGCCGTAGCCGCTTTCGGTGATGATGTCTCTCGCTTTCAGATCGACCGCACGGCAGGTGTCGCCGCTTCTGACACCGGCCAACGCTGCCTGTTGCGCTGAAAGGACAATATCGTATACCTTTTTCTGCTCATCGGAGACGTGACCGACGGCGACGGTTCTTGTCATATCGCTGTGGTAGCCGTCGACGACTGCGCCGAAGTCCATCGTCACAAAGTCGCCCGGCTGTATGATAGTATTCCCCGGAACACCGTGCGGCATCGAGCCGTTTTTACCGCTGACAGCGATGGTTTCAAACGACAGCGCATCAGCACCGGACTTAAGCATGGTAAAGTCGAGCTCAAGCGACACGTCACGCTCGGTCATGCCCGGCTTAATAAACGTCAGAATATGGTCAAAGGCTTTTTCGGCAATTCGCTGTGCCCGTTCGATTTTTGCCTTTTCTTCTTCGGTTTTGACGGCTCGAAGGCGGTCAATCGCCTTGTCGAGCTCTCCGTCCGCTATGAGTTCGGCAAATGGGAACGCTTTTTTGTAAGTGTTCAGCGTATTGACGGTCATGCGCCCGGCTTCGATTTCGATTTTTTTAAGCCCTAAGTTTTCAAACAGCGGGACAAGCGTCTCACTGACCGTTTTGATTTCCGTCACCTCGTCACAGGAGGTAATCCGGTTTTTCGCCGCCTCGATATAGCGGCTGTCGGTCAGAAAAATTGAGCTGTCGCCGGTTAAAACAAGGTAACCGTTGGTCGAGGAAAAGGACGTAAAATACCGCACGTTTTCCTCGCTCGTAATCAGAGCGGCGGTGTTTTTTTCTTTCAGGTATGCATTTAATTTTTTAATTTGATCAGACATATTCACACTCTCCGTCATCCGTCTATAATCTAATATCCAAAATCTAAAATCAAAAAAATAGGGGGCTGAAAACATCAGCCCCTATTGAAATTACTTGTATTTGCGCTTACGAGCGGCTTCAGATTTCTTCTTCCTTGCAACAGAAGGCTTCTCGTAGTGTTCTCTTTTTCTGACTTCCTGGATGATACCGTCACGAGAAGTCTGTCTCTTGAAACGTCTGAGAGCGCTGTCCAAGGATTCGTTTTCTTTAACTTTAACCTGACTCATCTATAATTCCCTCCCTCCGCCTCGTAGCAGGGGTTATTTCCATTAAAGGATTCGACAGATATTATACAATATCATTTAGCCGTTGTCAAGTGTAATATTGTGACAAATAGCAAAAGATTTTGTTACAAAAGTGTAATAAGCCGACAAATGTGGTTATATTCGTTTATTTTACGACAATATTCACCAATCTGCCTTTTACATAAAGCTCCTTGACGATTGTTTTGCCGGCAATTTCGGCGGCAACCTTTTCGTCGCTCTTCGCTTTGGCAATCGCATCTGCCTGCTCGATATCCGCCGGCACGCTGATCCTCGCCTTGATCTTTCCGTTGACCTGAACGGCGATTTCAACCTCGTTTTCGACACACTTGCTTTCGTCGAAGGTCGGCCACTTCTGGTCGGTAACCGTTCCGCCGAAGTTCATGACCTCCCACAGTTCTTCCGTCATGTGCGGAGCAAACGGGTTAAAGAGGATTGTCAGCGTCCTCAGGTCGTCACGGCTGACCGAGCCGACCTTATACATCTCATTGACAAGCGTCATCATGGCGGCGATTGCCGTATTGAAGCCGAGCGAGTCGATATCCTCGGTGACCTTTTTAATCGTCTTATGCATCAGCGATTCAAGCTCAGGCGAATAGCCCTCTTTATCGTTGACAATTTCCTGAAGCGACCATACACGGTCGATAAAACGCTTACAGCCCTTTACGCCCTGAGGATTCCACGGTGCCGCCTTTTCAAAGTCGCCGACGAACATCTCATAGGTACGCATGGTGTCGGCGCCGTATTCATTGACAACCTCGTCGGGGTTGACGACGTTTCCTCGGGACTTGCTCATCTTTTCACCGTTTGCGCCGAGAATCATACCGTGGCTTGTACGCTTCCTGTACGGTTCACTTGTCGGAACAACGCCGATATCGTAAAGGAACTTATGCCAGAAACGGCTGTAAAGAAGATGCAGTGTGGTGTGCTCCATGCCGCCGTTATACCAGTCAACAGGTGACCAGTATTCGAGCGCCTCTTTGGAAGCGAGCTCCTTGTCGTTATGCGGATCGCAGTAGCGCAGGAAGTACCATGAAGAGCCTGCCCACTGCGGCATGGTGTCGGTTTCTCTTTTTGCCGGGCCGCCGCACTTCGGACAGGTTGTATTGACCCAGTCGGTCATCTTCGCAAGCGGCGATTCGCCGGTTTCCGTCGGCTCATAGCTTTCGACCATCGGAAGCTTTAACGGCAATTCGCTTTCGGGAAGTGCAACCATTCCGCACTTTTCACAGTGCACAATCGGAATCGGCTCGCCCCAATATCTCTGACGGGCAAATACCCAGTCACGAAGCTTATAGTTTGTCTTGCTCTTGCCCTTGCCCTCTTTCGTCAGCCATTCGGTGATTTTGACCTTCGCTTCCTCAACGGAAAGACCGGTCAAAAAGCCGGAATTGACCATCACGCCGGTGGCGCAGTCGGTGAAAGCGGCTTCTTCGACGTTGCCGCCCTTGACGACTTCAATAATCGGCAAATTGAACTTCTTGGCAAACTCCCAGTCACGCGTATCGTGTCCGGGAACCGCCATGATAGCACCTGTGCCGTAGGAGACAAGAACGTAGTCGGAAATGAAAATCGGAATTTCCGTGCCGTTTACGGGGTTGATGGCATTCACGCCGTCAAGACGCACGCCGGTCTTGTCCTTGTTGACCTCGGTACGTTCAAAGTCGGACTTTCTTGCCGCCGCCGCCTGATATTCACGAACCTCGTCAAGATTTTTGATTTTATCCGCCCACTTTTCGATCGCCGGATGTTCCGGGGAAATAACCATATAGGTTGCGCCGAACAGCGTGTCGGGACGGGTTGTATAAACAGTCAGCGTGTCGCCGGTCGTTGCGGTGAAGTCAACCTCCGCACCGGTGGACTTGCCGATCCAGTTTTTCTGCTGAAGCTTGACTCTTTCGATGAAATCAAGGTCATCAAGGTCGTTAAGCAGCCGTTCGGCATAAGCGGTAATTTTCAGCATCCACTGGCTCTTTGTCTTATGTATGACCTCACTGCCGCAGCGTTCGCAGACGCCGTTGACGACCTCTTCATTGGCAAGCACGCACTTACACGAGGTACACCAGTTGACCGCCATTTCCTTTTTATACGCCAAGCCCTTTTTGAACATCTGCAGGAAAATCCACTGTGTCCATTTATAATAAGACGGGTCGGTCGTGTTGATTTCACGGCTCCAGTCGAACGAAAAGCCGAGAGACTGCAGCTGCTGTTTGAAGTGAGCGATGTTGTTTTTTGTGACAACCTCAGGGTGGATATGGTTTTTGATGGCGTAGTTTTCCGTCGGAAGTCCGAAAGCGTCCCAACCGATGGGATACAGGACGTTATAGCCCTCAAGACGCTTTTTTCTTGCGATAATGTCAAGCGCCGTGTACGGTCTCGGGTGGCCGACGTGAAGTCCCTGACCCGACGGATACGGGAACTCAATCAGGCAGTAATACTTCGGAAGCGAAAAGTCCTGCTTTGCGTGAAAAACGCCGCTTTCCTCCCATTTCTCCTGCCACTTTTTTTCTGTCTTTTTAAAATCGTAATACAAGTTTTATCACTCCGAATCTATCTTCAAAAAAATTTATTCCGTAACAATATCGGAAAGGTCTACTTCCTCGGCGTCCGACCACAACCGTTCAAGATTGTAGTATTCACGGCTTTCGCCCGTAAAAATATGCACGATAACCGTGCCGTAATCGAGCACAATCCAGCCCGTCGCCTTGCCTTCGATATGGCTCGGCTCAATACCGAGCTGACTCATTTCATACTCCAGCTCGTCCGCAAGGGATTTTACATGGGTGTTCGACGTACCCGTTGCGATAACAAAATAGTCGGCAACGATGGAATAATCGGTGATGTGTATTGCTTTCAGGTCAACAGCCTTTTTCTTGTCTAAGATTTTTACTGTCGCCAATGCTTTTTCAAGCTCTGTCATTTCCTGTCAGTCCTTTCGGGATTGATTCGATTTTTCTTCGTTTGGTTCGTTTTTCTCGTTTTCTGCGTCTTTCAGCCTGATAACCAATTCGTTATAAAAATCGACGCTGTCGGTATGGATTACAAGCTGATTCTCCGAAAGCTTTTTGAGTGAGAACTGAAGCGAGTACAGGTCGCCCTTATCGAGCGATTCAAAAGAAAGGCTTCGCATCACGTCCACGTCGGGATAATTTCTTTCGGGAGAAATAAAGTCGGCGGTATAGATGATTTTTTCAAGAAGCGACATGCCTGCTCTGCCCGTTGTATGATAGCGCACAGCGTTTACGATATCGGGGTCGGTGAATCCTAGTTCATGCTTTAAAAAAGCCGCACCCGACATAGCGTGCCACAGCTTCGGGTTGTTCTTTTCCGCCTGACTTAAGATTATACCATCTTTTTTCATAATTTTCAACTGTTCTTCCCGACTTTCGTTTTTCATCACGTCGTGAAGCAGTCCGGCGATATAGGCTTTATCCGGGTCGCCGCCGAATTTTTCGGCAAGCTTGACCGCCGTATCGGCAACACCCATGGAATGAATAAATCTGTCCTCATTCAGTTTTCCCTTTAAAAGGGCGATAAATTCATCCTTGCGTTCAATGTAGTTCATGGTATAAATCCTTCTTTTTGATATAGTCGGAAACACTTTTCCCGAGGTATTCTTCTGCGTCTTTCCCCTCGGCAAGAAGTGCACGGATTTCCGTTGACGAAAGCTCGACGGGCGGCAATTCGGAAATGATGATTTCTCCTTTTTCTGCGTCAAGACCGAGCACATCAAGCGCATACTCGGAAAGCTTTTTGACTCCCTCTTTACCGTCCCGTGAAGCGGCGCAAAGCGTCACAAGGTCTAAAATATCCCGGTATCGGTACCACTGATGAAAAGAAATCAGCATATCCGAGCCGATAATCATAAAAAGCCTGTCGTCGGGGTAACACGCCCGAAGCTCGGTCAGCGTGTCAAAGCTGTAGCTTTTCCCTTTGCGCTTCAGCTCCCTGTCACTGACACAAAAGCAGTCCTCGTCAAACAGTAATCGGCACATCTCGAGTCTGTCCTCACCCGGGGCAAGCGACAAAGCCGCCTTATGCGGCGGTACAAAGGTCGGCACGACAAGGATTTTATCTAAGTTCGCTTCCTCTTTCATCCGCAGCGCCAGCCGTTTATGCGCTAAGTGCGGCGGATTGAACGTTCCGCCGAAAAAACCGATGTTGCTCATTTTTTCTTTTGCTTCGAGCGGATCGGAGAAGAAAAACGGCTCTGCTTCTGATTTCTGAGACTTTCGTAATACTTCTCTTTCGCCTTTTTGGCGGCAAGCTTCTTATTTCTCGCCTTTTGTTCTTCTTTTTCTCTCTTTTCGGGGCTTTCACGCCACAGCACAATCACGCCGCCGATGACCTGAATCACATCGGCGCCTGTCGCTTCGGAAAGGGCGTTGGCAACCTCTCTCGGGGGTTCGGGTGACGACTCTAAAAGTACCTTAAGCTTGATAAGCTCTCTTGCGGTCAGTGCGTCGTCGGTCTGTTTGATAAGCGCATCGGAAATGCCGCCCTTGCCGATCTGAAAAAGCGGTTCAAGGGAATTTGCCTGCGCTCTGAAAGCGGCTCGTTCTTTACCGGTCATAAATATCTCCTGACAATTTAGATTTTAGATGTTAGATTTTGGATTTTGGATATCATAATGAAAACGGCGGGAAAAAGCCTCTCTTTACGAAAGGCTTTCCCGCAATTACGCATTACGCATTACGAATTACGCATTGAATCAATACTCTGCCTGTCCTTCAAAGACAAGTTGTGCATTGCCGCCTAAGGTGATGCCCTCATCGGTGTAAATTACGGTAAGATCTCCGCCTTTTACCTTGACAACGATTTCCTCGTTCTTTTTGCAAAAACCGTTTCTCACGGCGGCAGCAACAGCGGCGCACGCACCCGTTCCGCAGGCAATCGTTTCGCCGTTGCCTCTTTCGTAAACCCGCATCTTCAGCGTATGACCGTTGACGACACGGACAAATTCGGTATTGGTTCTTTCAGGGAAGATTTCGGCGTTTTCAAAAATCGGGCCGATATCGGTTAAATCGAGTGAATCAATATCCTTGCGGAAAACAACACAATGCGGATTGCCGACACTCAGGCAGGTGATGTTATATTCCTTGCCGCCGAATGTAGCCGGGTAGTCGATGATTTCGCCTTTCTTCAGCGTACACGGAAGCGAAGAAGCGTCAAAGTCCGCCTTGCCCATATCGACAAACACGGTCGAAACCTTGTTGTTTCTCGTAAGAAGCCGGAGCGTCTTGACCGTTCCGCCGGCCTCGACGGTGATTTCGGTCTTGTTGACGATTCCTTTATCGTAAAGGTACTTACCGACACAGCGGATACCGTTACCGGCGACAAAGCCTTCACTGCCGTCACGGTTGAAGATTCTCATTTTTGCGTCCGCAATATCGGAGTTTTCAATCAGAATGAACCCGTAGCCGCCGATTCCGTAATGACGGTCGCAGAATGTGATACAAAGCGACTCGGGCGATACAATCGAGCCGTCACGGTTATCAATGAAAATATAGTCGTTGCCCGTGCCCTGCATCTTCGTAAAGTGAAGAATATCACGGGTCTTTCTCATGTTGTTGATGTCGACAAGCTCGGTGTTCTGCTGGGTGTAGTTGCTTGCCATGATGTCAAGAAGCGCATTCGCCGTATCAAGCGAGGTAAAGCACGGAATACCCAAAAGCACGGACTTTCTGTGAAGCGCGATATATTCGTCCATCGTAGAGTCGAACAGCGCACCCGTATAGACGATCATGTCGATCTTTCCGCTTTCCAAAAGCTCAAAACAGCGGTCGGCTTCCCGGATTCCGGGAATGCTGTTGACCTTGATACCGAGCCCCTCAATCGCCTTTTCGGTTTCGGGCGACGCATAAATCGTCACGCCGAGGTCGACCATCTTCTTGGCGATGTCCACGATTTCGTCAAGGTCGTGCTCGTCAACGCTGACAAGAGCACCGAGATGACGCTTCGCACGGCTTCCGCTGACCGCCATGCCTGCGCTGGTAAGACCCTTATACAACGCTTCGTTGAGCGTTTTCCCGATGCCGAGCACCTCGCCGGTTGATTTCATTTCGGGTCCTAAGTAGCTGTTGACGTCCGTCAGCTTTTCGAACGAGAACACGGGAACCTTGACGGCGTAATACGGCGGTGCCTGATACAGTCCCGTTCCGTAGCCGAGGTCACGAAGCGGTGTGCCGGTCATGACCCTTGTGGCAAGATCAACCATCGGTACGTTTGTGACCTTACTGATATACGGAATCGTTCTTGACGCTCTCGGGTTCACCTCGATGATATAAAGCTCGTTTTCATAAATGAGATACTGAATATTGACGAGTCCCTTGGTGCCGAGCGACAACGCAAGCTTTTCGCTGCATTCGGTGACGGTCTTGGTCATCGTGTCGGTCAGGCTGAACGGCGGATAAACGGCAATCGAGTCGCCCGAGTGAACACCGGCACGCTCAATATGCTGCATGATACCGGGAATCAGCACGTCCTTGCCGTCGGAAATCACGTCAACCTCAATTTCAACGCCCGGCATATACTTATCGACCAGTACGGGGTTGTCAATGCCGGTGGAAAGAATTTTATTCATGTACCGTCTGACTTCCTTGTCGTTATGGACAATCATCATGTTCTGACCGCCGATAACGTAGGACGGACGAAGCAGCACGGGATAAGTCAGCTCGTTTGCCGCCTTTAACGCCTCGTCAAGCGTCTTGACACCGAAGCCTTTCGGACGCTTGAAGCCGAACTTTTCCAAAAGAGCGTCAAAGCGTTCTCTGTCCTCCGCCATGTCGATACCGTCCTGAGACGTACCGAGAATCTTGATTCCGTTCGAATCGAGGAACTTTGTCAGCTTGATAGCGGTCTGACCGCCGAAAGCGACAACGACACCGACCGGCTTTTCAACCTCGATGATGTTCATGACGTCCTCGGGACAAAGCGGTTCAAAATACAGTCTGTCCGCCGTATCGTAGTCAGTCGAAACGGTTTCGGGGTTATTGTTGACGATAACCACGTCATAGCCGAGCTTTTTCAGCGTCCAGACGCAGTGGACGGACGAATAGTCAAATTCGATGCCCTGACCGATGCGGATAGGTCCCGAGCCTAAAACCATGACAACGGGCTTGCCTGAACGGCTGTGGCGGCGGGATTCGCAGGTCTTGTCGTAGCTTGAATAGAAGTACGGCGTTGTTGCATAAAACTCAGCGGCGCAGGTATCAACCATTTTATAGCTTGCGCCTTCGTGGAAGGACGGGTCGAACGAGCAAAGAGAAGCGAGTGCCTTATCGGTGTAGCCGAGGCGTTTGGCTTCGTGGTACTGCTCTTTGGTGATTTCTTTTCCTCCGATTTCGGCTTCAAATTCGGCAAGCTTCTGTAATTTACGGATAAACCATTTATCAATTCTTGTAATACGGTTGATTTCGTCAATGCTGACACCGCTCTTGAGCGCTTCAAAAACGGTGAAAATACGTCTGTCATCGCAGGATTCCAGTCTCTTTTCAATCGGCTCGTCGGTCAGCGGCTTGGCGTTCAGGGTGTCAAGTGAAATTTCGGCGCCTCTTACAGCTTTCATAATCGCCGCTTCAAAGCTTTGTCCGATGGACATAACCTCACCCGTCGCTTTCATCTGCGTGCCGAGGTGACGGCTTGAGCCTAAGAATTTATCGAACGGCCACTTCGGGAATTTAACGACAACATAGTCGATTGCCGGCTCGAAGCAGGCGCAGGTTTTACCCGTGATGTCGTTCGTGATTTCGTCAAGGTTGTAGCCGAGGGCGATTTTGGTGGTGATTTTCGCAATCGGATAGCCGGTCGCTTTACTTGCCAGAGCGGACGAACGGGAAACACGGGGGTTGACCTCGATAACGGCGTATTCGAATGAGTTCGGGTTTAAGGCGAACTGACAGTTACAGCCGCCGACAATACCGAGAGAAGAAATGATATCAAGCGAGGCACGGCGCAGCATCTGATATTCCTTATCGGAAAGTGTCAGCGCCGGTGCAACAACGATGCTGTCGCCCGTATGAACACCGACCGGGTCAAAGTTTTCCATACTGCACACGGCAATGACGTTGCCCATGGCGTCACGCATGGCTTCAAACTCGATTTCTTTCCAGCCGTAGATGTATTTTTCAACAAGAATCTGCGTGATCGGGGAAGCGTCAAGTCCCGTTCTTGCGATGACTCTCAGTTCCTCTTCGTTTTCGGCAACACCGCCGCCGGCTCCGCCTAAGGTGAACGCCGGACGGACAATAACGGGATAGCCGATTTTCGCGGCAATCAGGAGGGCATGGTCAATATCGTTCGCAATATCGGACGGGATAATCGGCTGTCCGATTTCGTTCATCGTGTCTTTGAAAAGCTGTCTGTCCTCGGCTCTGTCAATCGCTTCGGCGTTCGTGCCGAGAAGCCGTACGCCGTTCTTTTGGAGAAAACCCTCTTTCGAAAGCTGCATGGCGATGGTAAGACCAACCTGACCGCCCAAGGACGCAAGCAGACTGTCGGGCTTTTCTTTTTCGATGATTCGTTTGACGGTTTCGGCGGTCAGCGGCTCAAGATAAATTTCGTCCGCAAGTGCCTTATCGGTCATGATGGTTGCCGGATTGGAGTTAACGAGAACAACATTGACGCCGGCGTCCTTTAAAACACGGCACGCCTGTGCGCCCGCATAGTCAAACTCAGCCGCCTGTCCGATTACGATAGGACCGGAGCCGATAACGAGTACTTTTTTAATATCCTTACAAAGCGGCATCTCAGTTTTCCTCCATCATCTTTATAAATTTATCAAACAGAAAGTCGGTGTCAAGCGGACCTGAACACGCTTCGGGGTGGAACTGCACCGTAAAAGCGTTCAGTCCGGGATAATCCATGCCCTCATTCGTTTTGTCGTTGGCGTTGATGAAGCTTTCGACACCGTGAACAGTCGAGTCGCCGAGTACGGCGTAGCCGTGATTCTGGCTTGTAATAAAGCAGGTTCCCGATTTCAGGTTCTTACAGGGCTGATTGCCGCCTCTGTGACCGTATTTGAGCTTGACGGTCTTTCCGCCGTCGGCAAGAGCGGTCAGCTGATGCCCTAAGCAGATTCCGAAAAGCGGAACCTTGCCTAAAAGCTTTCTGATCTGTTCAATCGAATAAACATTATCCGCCGGATCTCCCGGGCCGTTCGAAAGCATGATGCCGTCCGGCTTCATTGCGAGAATCGTTTCCGCCGGCGTGTCGTACGGTACGGCTGTCACACGACAGCCTCGTTTGACAAGGGAACGGACAATATTGTTCTTTTCGCCGAAATCGATCAAAGCCACATGCCGTTCTTCCTTTTCGGGTAAAAATTCCACGATTTCGTCCGTGCTTGCCGTTTTAACGGCGTCGGTGACCCGGTACGCCGCAAGGGCGCTGAGATCCTGCTCGGGACTGTCGCAAAGAATCGCATTGACAACACCCTTTTCACGGATCAGGTTCGTTATTTCTCTTGTATCGACGCCGTAAATGCCCGGAATCCCGTTTTCTTTTAAGAAACGGTCAAGATCATATTCACTGCGGAAATTCGACGGATAATCGCAGTACTCACGGACAACGTAGCCGTGAAGAAGCGGCTTCCCCTCAAAGTCCTCGGGTATAATTCCGTAATTTCCGATAAGCGGAAAGGTCTGCATGACAATCTGTCCGCAGTAGCTCGGGTCGGTAAGTGTTTCAATATAACCTACCATGCCTGTCGCAAAAACAAGCTCACCCGTTTTCTCGACATCTGCACCGAAAGCATAGCCCTCAAATACAGAGCCGTCGGCAAGTACAAGATAACGTTTCTTTTTCATTTTTATGACCATTCCTTTCTCTAACAAAACCCTATATACAGCAATTAAGAGTCGGATTCATACGCAGTCTGACGCATGAACCCGGCTCTCTTCTTTTTATTCGGTGAAGCACTTGACAAGGACAGCTTTCTGAGCATGAAGCCGGTTCTCCGCCTCGTCAAAAATTTCGTTGGCGTGTTCTTCAAACACTTTCTCCGTAATCTCCTCCTCACGGTGAGCCGGTAAACAATGAAGAACCATGACATCATCTTTTGAAACAGCAATCACGCTGTCGTTAATCTGATAATTTTTGAAAATCTTCTTTCTTTCCTCGGCTTCGCTTTCCTGACCCATCGAAGCCCATACATCGGTATAAAGAACATCGGAGTCCGCCGCCGCAAGAAGAATATCGTCGGTGCAAAGGAAATCGCCGTTTTCGCTCGCCCACTTCATGATTCCGGCGTCGGGCTGATAATCCTTCGGGCAGGCAATCGCAACCTTCATGCCGGTTTTGATACCGCCGACAATCAGGCTGTTGGCCATGTTATTGCCGTCGCCGATATAGCAAAGCTTTTTGCCCTCGAGTGAGCCTTTATGCTCTCTGATGGTCTGTAAATCGGCAAGCACCTGACACGGGTGGCAGTAATCGGTAAGACCGTTGATAATGGGAATAGAGCCGTACTCGGCGAGCGTTTCGACGTCCGCCTGATCAAACGTACGGATCATGATGCCGTCAATGAAGCGGGAAAGCACTCTTGCGGTGTCCTTAATCGGTTCGCCACGACCGATCTGAAGATCTCTGTGGGACAAAAACAAAGCACTTCCGCCAAGGTCATACATACCGACTTCAAAAGAAACACGGGTTCTTGTCGAAGATTTCGAAAAAATCATGCCGAGCGTCTTACCCTTTAAGATATGATGCTCAATTCCGTTTTTCTTTTCGTACTTGAGCTTATCGGCAAGGTCTAAGGTGGCAAGAATTTCTTCGGCTGTCCAATCGGCAAGCTTTAACAGGTGTTTCATTGCGGTTACTCCTTTATTTTTACAGTAATTTCAGTTATTATACAATATCGGCGTGACTTTGTAAAGTATTTATCCGGAGTATTATACCTGAAGTCGGCAAAAAATTCAAGAAAACATTTTCATATTATCTGTTGAAAAAGAACACGTGAAATTGTATAATTTTATTAAAATATTCTATCCTACGGAAAGGAACGGTTTTACAATATGTTCGGTAAGGTTTTAGAATACTTCAGACTGATTTGCTCTCTCCCGCACGGGTCGGACAATACGAGTCTTATCAGCGATATGCTTTGCGATTTCGCCGCATCAAGACATCTCAGATATATCAAAGACAGTCTCGGTAATGTGATTATTTTCAAAAACGGCACGGACGGCTACGAGACAAGCCCGGCGGTGATTTTACAAGGGCACATCGACATGGTATGCGTCAAAGACGAGGGAGTCGAAATTGACTTCAAAAAGGACGGTCTTTCTCTTTCGGAGGACGAAGATTATATTTGGGCGAACGGTACGTCCCTCGGCGGCGACGACGGAATCGCTGTGGCATATATGCTTGCGATTCTTGACAGCGACAGCGTTCCCCACCCGCCGCTTGAATGTGTGTTCACCGTTGACGAGGAAACCGGTATGTACGGAGCCGAGGCACTCGATATGTCCGTCCTGTCGGGAAAAATGCTCATTAACCTTGACTCCGAGGACGAGGGCACCATGCTCGTTTCCTGCGCCGGCGGCATAAGGCTTGACGCACTTTTCGGTTTCGACAAAGCAGAAAGCGAAAAGCCTGCCATAAAAATCAGCCTGTCGGGTCTTACCGGCGGACATTCGGGAACCGAAATCGACAAAAAACGTCCAAATGCGGTTTTCGCTCTTCTCGGCGCACTGAAAGCACTCGACGGCATCAGCCTTTGCGAATGTAACGGCGGCAGCGCCGACAACGCAATCCCCACCGACTGTCAGGCGGTGATTGCAGCCGACAATCCGACAGAAGCGAAAGAAAAAATCATTGCATACTTTGAATTTTTCAAAGAGCAATATCCCGACGAAAAGGCGGCAACCGTGACGGTTGAAGAAACGGTCTCCGAAGCCTCATTCAGCGAAAAAGATACAAAAGCGTTTCTTTCCTGCATGGGCGAAGTCCCGGACGGTGTTGTTTCGATGTCGGCGGATATCAAAAACCTTGTTCAGACCTCGTTGAACCTCGGCGTTATCCGAACGGACGAAAACGGTATTGCAATCGGCCACGCCTTAAGAAGCAGTGTCAGAGCCGAGAAAGAAGCCTTACAGGAAAAAGTCGCTTCCATCTATCAAAAATACGGTGCCAACGTAACACTTCACGGCGACTATCCCGAATGGGAGTTCAGAAAGGACTCCCGGCTTCAGAAGGTCATCGCCGCCGAATACAAGAAACAAAGCGGAAAAGACATGAACGTCACCGCCATACACGCCGGGCTTGAATGCGGCCTGTTTTGTAAAAAACGACCCGGGCTTGACTGCGTTTCCCTCGGCCCCGATATTTTTGATATTCACACAAGCCTTGAAAAGCTTTCGAAGAAAAGCGCCGAGCGGGTGTTTACCCTGCTTTTATCGGTGCTCGAAGAATTAAACTGACGAAAGGACGGCAAAACGCCGGTAAACTTTATGAAAATCACAGTAAAAGCCAACGCAAAAATCAATCTTCTTCTTGACATCCTCGGGACACTCCCGAACGGCTACCACGACCTTTATATGCTCATGCAGTCGGTAAGCCTGCATGACACCGTCACGGTCGAAACCGACAACAGCAAAAAAATCACCCTCACCTGCAACATCAAAGACATTCCGCTTGACGACAGCAACACCGCCGTCAAAGCGGCAAACGCCTTTTTTACCTATACCGAAAAAGAGAACCCGGGCGTGAAAATCCACCTTGAAAAGACAATTCCCCATGCGGCGGGGCTTGCGGGCGGAAGTGCGGACGCCGCCGGTGTGCTCGTTGCGCTCAAACGGCTGTTTATGCCGGAGCTTACGGACAGACAGCTTATCGAAATCGGATCAACAGTCGGCTCGGACGTGCCGTTTTGTGCCCTCGGCGGTACAATGGTCGCACAGGGTACGGGTACGATTCTGACATATCTTCCGAACCTCAGCCTTGAGAACATCGTCATCGTAAAGCCCGACCGCTCGGTTTCAACCGGCAAGGCATACAGCGCATTTGACAGCGCCGAAAAGGTTCGTCACCTTGACAAAACAGGGATATATAACGCTGTCATTGAAAAGGACTACGACGGCATTTATTCCCGGTGTGACAACGTATTTGAGCAATTCATCTTCGTTCCTGAACGGGTACCGATTAAGGCGATCATGCGAAAGAACGGTGCCAGATGCTGCTGCATGAGCGGAAGCGGTCCGAGCATTTTCGGTATTTTCGAGTCCGCCGAGGACGCCGAAAAAGCCGCCGAAGAACTGAAAGTCGACTATCCGGTCACGTTCGTTTGCCGAAGCACCGAAACCGGCGTTGAAATTGCAGATGAGTAAGCGGCTCAAAATTTTCTTCGGTGTTCTGTTAAGCCTTATTATCCTTTGCCATGTCGGGGCGTTTTTCACCGGTTACTTCATATTCAACGCCATCATCGACACCGAATCGGATTTTTCACCGGGAAACATCAACATCACCATTCACAACCTCACCCACCCGTTCGATCGCATTGAACCGGCAAGTAAAGAAATTGACACTTCTCCGTGGTTTAACGGAAAAAGCGAGGATGTATATATCACTTCCCATGACGGACTGAAGCTGCACGCTTACCGGGTGAAAAACACCGGGCAAAGTGCGAACGGAAACTATGTAATCCTTGTTCACGGCTACGGCGGCACGGGACGGAGCATGACAGAATTTGCCGGGCATTTTTACAAAAGCGGGTACCATCTTTTATCCGTTGATCTTCGCGCCAACGGACAAAGCGAGGGGCGGTACATCGGCATGGGTTGGCTCGACCGATTCGACCTTATCGGATGGATAAACTTTATCACAGCTGACGACCCGAATGCCAAAATCGTCCTGTTCGGCGTTTCAATGGGCGGTGCGGCGGTCATGAACACAACGGGTGAAGAACTTCCCGAAAATGTTGTTGCCGCCATAGAGGACAGCGGCTTTTCGGTCATTTTCGATGAAATCGAGCGGCTTATATGGAACGGATACCGCTTTCCGCCGCTTCCGTTTTTATATATCAGCTCCGTTGTGTCCGAAATCAAAGCCGGTTACAGCTTCAAGGACGCAAGCTGTCTTGCTCAGCTTCAAAAAAGCAAAACGCCGACTCTGTTTATCCACGGAACGGCGGATACGGTCGTACCGCACGAAATGCTTGCGCTCAACTTACAATGCCTGTGCAAGCGAAAAGCAGATGCTTTCGGTTGAGGGCGCAGGGCATATCCGGAGCGTCACAACCGACGGAGAGTTATATTGGCATACGGTAGATAAATTTTTGGAAAAGTATGTGTAACAAGTCAAAACAACCGCCCGGATTTGATTTTCGGGCGGTTATATTTTATTATATTGACCAGTAAATTTTAGTTTGTCGCGTGGCGACACCAATGCCGGGATAGAAAGTTCTGTGCTTCTACCTGACAGCCCGAGCCGGAAGCTGAACGGTAAATTTTAGGCGACCTCTAAAAACTCAAGGTATTTGGCATAGTGCACAAATGATGTCGGATTTTAGGCAAAAATCCGCAGGAATACTTTGTGTATTTCAAGGATTTTTAACGACAAAGACGGCATTAGTTGTGTACTATGACGAATGCCGGGATGTTTTTAGAGGTTGCCTTTAGTTTAACTGTTTAATGGTTAGTTTGTACTTTTTTTGATTAGCTTCTTCTATATCTTTACCTTGTGCTAATGCCGCACGGGCACTTACTTT
>CAMAZY010000040.1 GCA_945863885.1 uncultured Clostridia bacterium | reverse complement strand
CTTACTTTCTGACCGAAGCGTCAGAAAGTAAGCAAAGAGCGCTTTTTCGTAGAGGGAAAACACTAAGTGTGGTCGCACTGTCGTGTGGAGGGCGGTTTGTTCTCTCTTGTGTCTGCTGTATAAAATTGATTTGCTGTTTTGTTTGCTGACTTCGGGTTGGCAGGTCTAAATATTTTTGCATGAAACTTTAAGTCTTACAAACTAAAAAAACAGAACCAAGTATATTTTTCACTTGCCGACTACAAGCAAGCTTATTGAATAGCTCAGGCTATCCGTTACCACGTCAGGCACGAAAGAGAACCGATTGTCTGTTATAACATGGGTGCGATTAACACTTAGTGATTACCTGTTTTTGAGCGCTGTGCCTGACCCGTTTGGACACTGCCGACAGCACAGACTGACTAAAGCGGTTTCGACCCGCAGTTTTTTCTTCGCCCCTTAAGGGCGAGAAAAAACTCGGCTGAGAAACTGCGTACCAAAAGCGTTCTTTGCATACTTTCTGACGCGCCTGTCAGAAAGTATGTGCCCGCGCGGCATTAGCGCAAAGGTAGAGATACAGAAGAAATTCTCTCCAAAAAGTACAAGCCAACCATTACACTAACAAACTAAAATTTATCGAAATACTTTCTCGAAGGCACCCGACTTTCCGTCATTTTCAATCTACAAACTTCCCTTCAAGAAAATCAAACTCTGCGGACAGCGACTTTACTTCGGAACCGAGTTGACCCGCGACCACAATTATTCATTATTCATTTTTCATTATTCATTAAAATCCCACGGCTCGGGCACCCAGCTTTCAATCGAGCACAGTGTACCCCGGCATTGGAGTCGCCACGCGACCAAACTAAAATTTATATGTTTCTTACTTCCGATACGCACTGATATGTTCGCTTTATCTTTTGTTTTCTAAACTTTACCACCTGAACCGATAAAAATCAACCGTAAAGCATAAATTTGAGTAGAAAACCATTGTTTATTATTGCTAAATTATGAACCAAAAAACTGTTAAAAAAGTCTATTTTTTTTTGTTTGGTTTTATATTGTAGCCGAAAGTAAATCTTTGTGCTATAATCATTGCGTCATATTTTGTAATATTTTGCCGTCCGGTGTTCTTCTTTCAGTGCACGGGCGGTGAAATATTGTTGAATATGAACAAACAAAAGGAGGTATGAATTTGGCAACAGACATCAAAACAACAATCAAATCAAAACTTTCCGATTTCCGAACCTATTGGAACATTCCTATGCCGGGACGTTACATGACTTTCAAGGAAATTGCGGCTTATGCCGGCGGTGGTATCGGCGCTTATTTCATCATCACCGTAGGTATGAATCTTTTGGTCGGTACGAGTAACCTCATCGTCGGCGACGCGATCGGCGTCGATCCCATGGATATGTACGTTCTTTATGTTATATCCACACTGGCGAATATTCCTCTGACGGCCATTCGTGCAAACATGATCGATAACTCACGGAACAAGGCGGGTAAATACCGACCCTTCCTCCTTTCCATGGGTATCCCCACGGCGATTATATCCATTTTCTATGTCTGGTTCCCCTATGGCAGTCTTTATAGCCTCTTCGGCGAAAACGGCGGCTATATTGCAAAGTGTGCCATCGTCATGCTTTTCAATCTGCTGCTGCAGTTCTTCTATAACTTCTTCTATGACGCCTACACCAACCTGATTCACGTTCTTTCCCCCAACACGCAGGAAAGAACCGATGTTCTCGCCATCAAGAGCGTGGTCTATTCTCTGGCGCCCTCCATCGTCAATATTGTAATGCCTCTGGTTGCGCAGTGGGTCGCCAACAATGACCTTTACGATATCAAGGTTTACCGTGTTGCCTACCCTGTGTTCTGTGCTATCGGTATGGTTATGACCGTCATCGTTTTCGGTTACACCAAAGAAAAGATCATTCAGGCTAAAACCCATGTTATTCAGGTTCGCTTCATTGACTCTTTCAAGTCCGTTGCCAAGAACAAATACTTCTGGATTATTGCTCTTGCCGGTTGGCTGGGCTTCCTTGAGGGTACTTACGGTAACGCCATCAACTGGACTTATACATACGGTCATGCCTGCAACGGCACCACCATGGGTATCATCAATACGATCATCAGCAACGCCTCTCTCTGGGGTATGCTTCTTGCCCCGTTCTGTGTCCGTGCTTTCGGTAAGAAGAAAGTTCTTTTGGGCACGAACTTCATGAACATTGTCTTTATTCTTGCTATTCTTCTCAACATTGACAACATTTACTGGATTACCGTCTGCATCTACATGAACTGGCTTGTCAGCGCCTTTGAGCAGATCACAACCCCGGCCATTCAGGCGGATATCCGTGACTATCATCAGTATAAGACCGGTGAAAGAGTCGACGGAATGTTCGCAACGGTTCAGACGATCGGCAATATGGTCACCCTTGTTACTTCAAGTGTTCTGCCCGCTGTTTATAAGTATTTCGGAATCCACAAGAACAACGGCTACGCTTCCCCCTACGATATTCTGGATATCGAAACCGGCGAACCGGGACTTCTTCACAAGGTTCTTGCCGCTACGGTTATCATGGCTGCCGTCGGCGCCCTGATGAATATGCTGCCCTACTTCTTCTATGACCTTGACGAAAGAAAGCAGAAGAGTGTCATTCGTGTTCTCAAAATCAGAGCGATGTTTGAAGACTACGGCAACGGCGTTGTCAATCACGAGGGACTTGTTGAAGCTATCGATATTGTCCGCAAGGCCCGTGAATATGCGGACGCTGAGCCGATGTCAACAGACAAGAAAGCCTATCAGGCAGAAAGCAGCGACAAAAAGGCGGCAAAGAAAGCCTATAAGGCCGCCTTGGAGCACAACGAAGAAATCGAAATCGCCAAGTTCGTTCTTGCCGAGCTTGACAAGTTTGAAACACCTCTTTATCAGGCAAAACTTGCCATCAGCAGAAAGATTTACGAAGCCGGTCTTGCCGGACTTTTCCACACCGATATGGAGGACATCAAGCGTGAACTGGCTGAGGCAAAGATGATGCCCACCACCACACCGGAAGAAAAAGAACTTCGCTCCTTCGCTATCAGTATGGCTCAGAGCAAGAAGGTTTCCCGCAAGGTTATCAGCAAATTCTATCAATCCATGGACGAATTTGTACAGCCTGATTTCGCCGTTCTTGAAAAGTACACCGAAATTGAAAATCAGTGTGACGAAAAGCTCAAGGAAATCTATGTCATTCAGGCACAAGCCAAGAAGGATAAGGCTTACGGAATGCTCAAGGAGCTGTCGGCTCAGATTGACAGCATTTCCAAGCAGAAAAAGGAAGCGCAGGAAAATGCAAAGGCTGAAATCAACAGCCATGTAAACTTCAACCGTGCCGCAAAGCCTTATATTGACGCCGAAAAGATGCTCAAGGCTCAGGAATCCTATAAGCACTTTGAAGAGCTTGCCGCCAAGTATGACGATGCAAAGGCCACCGCCGAGGCTGAGCGTGAAGCAAAGATCGAGATGCAAAGAAAGCTTGAAGCCGAAAAGGCCGCCAAGACACAGCAGCTCAAGGAAGAAAAGGAAAAGGCAAAGGCCGAAAAGAAAGCCGCCAAAGAGGAAAAGAAAACCTCAAAAGACGACAAAAAGGAAAAAGACTCCAAATCCAAAAAAGACAAGAAATCTTCAAAAGAAGATAAGAAAGAAAAAGCCACGAAAAAATGACAGCTGAAAGCTTATCTTTTCCGCTTTTTTAAATCTGATATTTGCCGTTTTTTCAAGAGAAAAGGCGGCAGATATTTTTCTTTCGGAAAGTTATTTTCACTGTCTGATATCTTCCCGGACAATTTTTAAAATTTACGTTACAGTCTTTACCAAAAATAATACCCATATTTTGTGCAAGTAGCCAAAAACACAAAATATGGGTATTTTTACTTGACGAGATACAAAATATAATGTAAAATATGATTCGTTCGGTTGGACAGATTCAAGTCCGACACAATTGCAAAATATTGTAAATACTGCTGATACAGCTTATATGCAAGAGAGGAGATATTCAAATGAAAGTTATTAAGCGTGACGGAACAACGGTTGATTTTGACCGCACAAAAATTATTGTCGCTTTGGAAAAAGCGAACGATGCGGTTGATGAATGTGACAGAATCAGTGAGGAACAAATTGAAAGTATCGCCGATTTTGTTGCCGATACTCATAAAAAGAGAGTGCTTGTTGAGGATATTCAGGACACGGTCGAAGAAAAGCTGATGGAGCTTGGCTGCTACAACCTGATGAAAGCCTATATCATCTACCGCTACAACAGAGCACTCGTCAGAAGAGCCAACACCACCGACGATTCCATTCTTTCGCTTATCAAAAACAGCAACAAGGACGTTATGGAGGAAAACTCCAACAAGGACGCCGTCATGGCGGCAACTCAGCGTGACCTGATCGCCGGCGAGGTTTCCAAAGACCTTACCCGCCGTGTACTTCTTCCCGAATATATCTCAAAGGCACACGATGAGGGCGCAATCCATTTCCACGACGCCGACTATTTCCTCCAGCCGATTTTCAACTGCTGTCTGATCAACATCGGCGATATGCTCGACAACGGCACCGTCATGAACGGCAAGCTGATCGAAAGCCCGAAGAGCTTCCAGGTTGCCTGCAATGTCATGACGCAGATTATCGCCTCCGTCGCAAGCAGTCAGTACGGCGGACAGTCCGTTGACATCAGCCACCTTGGTAAATATCTTCGTAAAAGCAAGGAGAAATTCTCCAAGCGTATCCACGAAAAGCTCGGTGATGAGCTGACCGAAGAGCAGATTCAGAAAGTCGTCACCGAAAGACTTGCCGATGAGCTTCGCTCGGGTGTTCAGACGATTCAGTATCAGATCAACACCCTTATGACCACCAACGGTCAGTCGCCGTTTGTCACCCTCTTCCTTTATCTTCGTGAGGGCGACGAATATATCGAAGAAAACGCTATGATCATCGAAGAAATTCTCCGTCAGCGTTATCAGGGCATCAAGAACGAAAAGGGTGTTTATGTTACCCCCGCTTTCCCGAAGCTTGTTTACGTTCTTGACGAAAACAACTGCCTTCAGGGCGGCAAGTACGATTATATCACGAAGCTCGCTGTGAAGTGCTCGTCCAAGAGACTTTATCCCGACTATATCTCCGCAAAGAAAATGCGTGAAAACTACGAAGGCAACGTCTTTTCTCCGATGGGCTGTCGTTCGTTCCTTTCTCCGTGGAAGGACGAAAACGGCAACTACAAATTCGAGGGTCGCTTCAATCAGGGCGTTGTCAGCCTCAACCTGCCGCAGATTGCCATTCTCGCAAAGGGCGACGAGGAGCGCTTCTGGTCGCTGTTTGAAGAAAGACTTCAGCTTTGCTTTGACGCACTCATGTGCCGCCACAACGCTCTTAAGGGCATCATCTCCGATACAAGCCCCGTTCACTGGCAGTACGGTGCTATCGCAAGACTTCCGAAAGGCGAAAAAATCGACAAGTTCCTTGAAAACGGCTATTCGACGATTTCGCTCGGCTACATCGGTCTTTACGAGTGCACGAAGCTTATGTGCGGCGTCAGCCACACCGACCCGACGGCCACTCCGTTTGCGCTCAAGGTCATGAAAACCATGCGTGAGCACTGCGAAAAATGGAAGAAGGAGACGGGCTTAGGCTTCGGTCTTTACGGTACCCCGGCTGAATCGCTTTGCTACCGTTTCGCAAGAATCGACAAGGAACGCTTCGGAACCATCAAGGACGTTACCGACAAAGGCTACTATACCAACTCCTATCATGTTGACGTAAGAGAGAACATCGACGCATTTTCAAAGTTCAAGTTCGAAAGCCAGTTCCAGACAATTTCTTCGGGCGGCGCAATCTCCTACGTTGAAATCCCGAATATGCGCCACAACCTCACCGCACTTGAGGACGTTGTCAAGTTCATTTACGACAATATTCAGTACGCAGAATTCAACACCAAGAGCGACTACTGCCATGTTTGCGGCTATGACGGCGAAATCATCATCAACGACAATCTCGAATGGGAATGCCCGAACTGCCACAACAAGGATCAGAGAAAGATGAACGTTACAAGAAGAACCTGCGGCTATCTCGGCGAGAATTTCTGGAACGTCGGAAAGACAAAGGAAATCAAGTCAAGAGTTCTTCATCTGTAAGGAGACGCCATGAATTACGCAACAATCAAGCCGTTTGACGTCGCCAACGGTCCGGGGGTGCGTGTGTCGCTGTTCGTCAGCGGCTGCACGCATCACTGCAAAAACTGCTTCAACAGCGAAGCGTGGGACTTTAACTACGGCGAACCCTATACCGAGGCGCAAACGCTGCAGATTCTCGATGCGTTGAAGCCCGATTACATCAAAGGCTTTTCGCTTTTAGGCGGCGAACCGTTTGAGCCGCAAAATCAGCAAGTCCTTTGCGAGGTACTCGAAAAAATCAAGGCCGCCTACCCCGACAAGACCGTATGGTGCTACTCCGGCTATCTGTTTGACGACGATCTTCTTGCCGGACGGCTTTGTGACCCGTCAATCACGATGAGAATGCTCAACTGCATCGACATTCTTGTTGACGGCGAATTCGTAGACGAGAAAAAGGATCTGACACTTCGGTTCAAGGGCTCGTCAAACCAAAGAATCATTGACGTTCCGGCATCCTTGAAAGAGGGAAAAATCATCCGGTGGAGCGAGGACAGAATTGATGAATAAGTACGACGTAAGAATTAAGAAACTCAACGAAAACGCCGTCATTCCGACCTACGGCTCCGAATTTGCGGCGGGTGCGGACTTATATGCCTGTCTGCCCGGACCGCTGACGATTGAGCCGGACGAAACACAATTTGTCCATACGGGTCTTTCCGTCGAGTTACCTGTCGGCTTTGCCGGTCTTGTGTACGCAAGAAGCGGTCTTTCCTGTAAGCGTGATCTTGCTCCGGCGAACAAGGTCGGCGTCATCGACTGCGACTACCGGGGAGAAATCATGGTGGCGCTTCACAACCACGGAAAAACGGCACAGACGATTGAAAACGGCGAGCGCATCGCTCAATTAGTCATCACTCCCTATATTACGGCGAACTTCATCGAAAGCGACGAGCTTTCCGACACCGCAAGAGGCGAAGGCGGCTTCGGCTCAACCGGCCGGTCGGTCGCCGAGCGACACTAATCCCGGGTGAGGCAGTACTGACTTTATACCTGACAGCCCGAGCCGGTCGCCGGGCGACACCAATCCCGGTCGCATGGCGACTCCAATTCCGGGTGAGGCAGTACTGATTTTATACCTGACAGCCCGAGCCGGTCGCTGGGCGACACCAATCCCGGGTGAGGCAGTACAAAATTTATACCTGACAGCCCGAGCCGGAAGAATGAATAAAGCGCACCTACGGTGCATGAAGCGTGCCCGGTGAGATATCAGATATCAGAAGTCAGAGGTCAGATATCAGGTTGGGATATAACGGCAAAATGAAGCATGGGCACATTGTGGTCGCGACATACCGATTGCTGAAATCATAATTTTCACCCGCAGAGGAAGCGTTCCCCTGCGGGTAGTTTGCTAATTATAAGCGACGGGAAACCGGGCAGCTTTCAGGGAAGTCTCTGCCACAGGCGGGACGGCGGCCGACAAAACCTACGGTTTTGTGTTTTCCGTGCTTATGGCACAGAAAACGTGCGGCTTCGCCGCACCCGGCCGCCTTGAACCCCTCTGTCAGCTTTGCTGACAGAGGGGTTTCCGCTCCCCGTCAAGCACAAGGTAAAAATCAGAATCCTCGGGCAACCACACGGGGTCGCACCTACAAAATCTACGGACTTCCCTCCACGGCTCAGTTGCTTCTGCGGACTGCGTCTGACCTTTACCTCTGTGCTCCCCGCAACCACAACTATTCACTATTCACTGTTCATTATTCACTATTCATTTAGGTGCAAAGCACCGCACCGCCTCACACGCCCGTCAGGTCAAAGTCCGGAATATATCCGCTGTCCGCCGCTGTTCTTTGCTGAACAAAAGCGTTTTCAAAGCCTTCCTCTTCGAGAAACGAAAGCACCTTATTATACTCCCTTTCGGTGATTCTGCGCTGAAGCTCCGGAAAAGCGTCAATCTCTCCGCAGGGCGTGTATTGCGCCATCAGGCTGACCAATGTTTTTTCACCGATTGTTTTTTTGATCCACGAAAAAATTTCAATCGAACGGTTGGTGTTCATCGGCAAAATCAGATGCCGTATGAGCAATCCCTTTAAAAGCTTCCCGTCCGGAGAAAACACGTCCTCGGGCACCTGTCGGCGCATTTCGGCAATAGCCGCCGACGCCTTTTCAAAGTAATCTGCGGCCGCCGAATACTTTTGCGCTCTGTCCGCCGTGATGTACTTCAGATCCGGCAGATATATATCTATTAAACCCTCCAGCTGCTTGAGCGTTTCCACGCTTTCATAGCCGCTGCTGTTATAGACAACGGGAACGGGGCTTTTATAGTCTTTTAAAACACGGGCAAGCTGCAAAGCATAGTGGGTCGGATTGACAAGATTGATGTTTTCTGCGCCTTGCTCAATCAGGGAATCGAAAATCTCCGTCAGCCGCTTGTCGCTTATCCTCGTTCCGAAACAACCGTGGCTGATCGGATAATTCTGACAGTACACACAGCGAAGATTACAGCCGGAAAAGAAAACCGTTCCCGAACCGTTTTTTCCGCTGATACACGGCTCTTCCCAATGATGGAGCGCCGCTCTTGCGATAACAAAGTCCTGCGGAACGCCGCAGAAGCCGACAGAATTCTTGCGGTCGGCAGAGCACTTTCTCGGACACATATTGCAAATCAAAGCACGGCCTCCTCTCTTTATTTTCTTCCTTATTTTACCACATAAATTTGACTTTTTCCATTCTTTCGTCTATACTTTTTATAGGTTGTATCGGAAAGGATGATTGTATGATTCTCGCCATTGACATCGGCAATACCAATATCACACTCGGCGGCTACGACCGGGACAAGCTTGTTTTACTTTCACGCATGTACACCGCACGGAACAAAACAAGCGACGAATACGCAACTGGACTTCTTGACCTGCTTCGGTTTCATCATATTTCACCCGAGGCGTTCGACGGTGCGGTTCTAAGCAGTGTTGTTCCGCAGCTGACCCGTGTTTTTTCCCGTGCGGTCAGTCTTGTTGTCAACAAAGAACCGATTATTGTCGGAGAAAAGCATTACGGCGGACTGAAAGTTGAAGTGCTTCCGGTCTCCTCACTCGGCGCCGATCTGATTGCCGGCTGTGTCGGTGCGTTAGGCAAATATCCGACTCCTTGCATTGTTGCCGACCTCGGAACCGCCACAAAGCTTCTTGTACTCGACAAAAACGGGTACTTTTCGGGCTGTATTATTGCCCCCGGGGTCAAGATATCCCTTGACGCTCTTGCGTCCTCAGCGGCTCTTCTTCCGTCGATAAGCTTCACAAAGCCCGAAACAGTCATCGGCACCAACACCGTCGAATGTATGCAGTCCGGCTCGGTTTACGGAACGGCGGCGATGCTTGACGGACTGATCAGGCGAATTCGAAACGAGCTTGGCGCCGACGACGTGACGGTTGTAGCGACCGGCGGATACAGCAAAGGCATTATCCCCTGCTGTGAAGAAAAGCTCATCTTCGACGAAAATCTCGTCCTTGACGGGCTGAAAATGATTTATGACCGCAGTCAAAAGGAACCGGAGAATACAAACTGAACACTTTTTGACAGCAATCCCCACAGAAGATTTTTCTGTGGGGATCGCTGTCAGCCTGCGCCGAAAATGAAAAAAGGCGGCTGTTCGCCGCCCGTAAATTTTAAATTAACTTATGCTGCTGACGTTTCGGAAATAAAGTCCTTATCGAAGCAGGAGCAGGAAACATAGTTTTCTCTGTTATCTGCATCTTTCGCATTCTTCTTTTCGATGAGCTTGGTAACAGCAACATAAATACCGGCAATTGCAGCGGCAACAGCGGCGATAATTGAAATGACTTTGACTACCTTTTTGAACTTTTCCATGACAGTGCCTCCAAAAATATTTTCTTGAATTATTTTCATAAATCAATTATACACTTATGCGTCTTTGTTGTCAATACACAAAGACTTTTTAATTTTTTCAGTAGGTTATTTTGTACTCACTTGTGAAGTCACCGTGCGCCTGCATTTTTACGGGAATAAGAAAATATTTTCCGCTTCCGCTTGCACTTGTTACCTGCATATAATGCTTCATCGAGGTGATCTTCCCGTCCTTGTTGATTGCCGCTTCGATGTACGAATTGTCGTATACAATCGAAAGCTCACTGAGTTTTGCCGCAGGCGGAAGGCCGAGCGCCTCAATGCTGATGACTTCCATACAGCCTGCATAGTTGTCCGCCGCCGTGGTGAGCGTCTGCGTTTCGCTCCCGAAGTTTAGCTTCAGCGTATAGCCGCCGTTTCCGTCCGCCTTGGCGCTTGCGGATTTGACAAAGCTTTCGGTGACAGCTGTGCTTTTTCCGTTCGGAGCAATTACCTGATTCGGAGATTTTCCGGCCTGCTCTTTTCCGGTTTCCTGCGCCATTCCGTCTTTGAAGGTGTAGGTCGTCGTGCCGTTCGGAGAATTCTCTTTAATAAGTTTGTCAGCAATCGACTTGATTGAATCGCCGCCCGTCAGCTCATCAATCGTCATGTTGAGATTGTTCGTTTTGACAAGCGTAAAATCCTTCGTCTTTTTCAACTTGTTGACGGCGTTTACATAAGCTGTGATAATCTCGCTCTTATTCTTCGGAACGTTCTTTTCCGCCTCCGCTTTTTTTGACGCCTCTTCGGACGCCGCAATCGACTCTTTTTCGGCTATCAGCCAATCCGGATCCCCTACCGTCGGTGCGGTTGTTTCCTGATAATTGCCGTCAATGGAAACCGGCTGCTGTGTCTGAAACATAGAGGTTGACGAGCCGGCAGCCGACGTCGCCGGAGCAAAGGTCCGGGACATCGTTGTCAAAGGCGGCAAAGCGGTTGTCGTATCGGCTTCTTTCCGTCTTACACGGACAAGGCCAACGGCAAGACTCATGCTGAAAATCCACACCGCAATAACAAGTATGACGGCGATTTGCGTAAGCTTTTTATAGTTCATGGCTTGGTTCCTTCCGGTAAGGGGCTGTCACATTATCTTTTGATTACATATTTATAGTTGGAATTTCCGGAGATTGCCATCAGGAAGTTCATTCCCTCTGCACTGCCGGACATTGTAAGAGCAAACGGCGAGACCACCGTAAGGCTGTTGAGCTTATAGTCCTTTGAAATAACGGCCGTAATCGTGGTGTCGCCTATGGTAAGAGAAGCAGCACCTGTGCCGTCGACGCCGGCAAATTCTTTTGCCATGCTGTCCACAAAGCCGTCATGTACCGGGGTTGCGGCGCCGTTTTTCGATGCTTCCTGTTTCAGCTTGATAACGATTTTCTGCGTTCCGTCGGAATTATCGGTAACCGCAATGGAAGAAATCTTCTTGCTGAAGTTTGCAACATCGTCCTGCTTATAGAAATAGGCGGACGCTCTTGTCGGTACAATGGCTTCGTCGGGGAAGATGTTGTAAATGTTTTCCCCTTGGGTATAGGTGGCTCTTCCGTTGTCGAAATTCAGTGTCGTATTGCTGCTTTCGTTGAAGGATTCTTCAAGCTCCTTATAAAGCGTAGGTGCAACAATCTTAAGAATCGGCTTGACATCTTCGCCGTCTGACTCGATGCGGTCAATACCGGCCTTCATTGTGACAGCTCTTTCGAGCGTATACGTTCCGTTGTCGTTCTTGGTGTTGTTCATCGCCTGAACAAGCTTGAGCGTATAAAGCGTTTTGACTTCGTTGTTACTGCTGTTGAACTTCACAGACGCAGTCGTATACTCAAATTCTTCACTGCAGTACGGTACGCTGTTTAACGTCAGGTAATTGGTGTACTTGATTTTTCCGTCAAGCTCCTGACAGGCACGGACTCTGAATTTGCCGTTATTTGCCAGAACGCGGATTCTGTATGTCGTTTCGGGAGCCAGATACGTTTTGACCGAGCCTGCGGTTGTGGTTGCATGGTTGTCCCAACCGTCGGCATAGGATTTGACCTGAACGGTGTATTTTGTCGCACCGGGCTGCTTGTCAAAGCTAAGGGCGGTCGCATAACCCGAGGCCTCTGCCTTGAGATTGTAGGTGCCGACCTTGATTGCTGACTTATACGGCTGATTGCTGTAATAGCGGGGCGTATAAACCGGCTTCCATTCGTTCGTCGTGTAGTCATAATACTCAAATTCATAGAAGGAGTCCTTGACCGACGTCCACTTGAACGAATAGGTTCCCGAATGGGTTGAATGATAGCCCGACTGATATTCGCTTGCCGTAAACTCGGTGAAGTCGGCGAAGTAGGTAGTAAACTTGAGCTTATCGGAATTTGTACCGTAGGTTTTACCGCCGTTTGCGGTGTGATACGGCTTGATGATATAGTAGTAGCTCGTTTCGGGGCTGAGATCGGTCGCCTGATACGACGTTGAAGAAGTAGAAGCAAGTCTGTTCCACTTTTTGGTCGATGCGTTGTACCGATAAACGTAATAAGCGGCAGCACCGGTTGTTTTGCTCCACTTCAAGGTGGCGCTTGTACCGTAAGGCGTCACCGTAAGACCGGTCGTTTTTCCGGGAGCCGTTGCGAACGTGAATTCGGTCGCAGCCGAGTAAACATAAGAGCTTCCGACCTTCTTAAAGGTACGGATACGGACAGTGTATTTCTTGCCCGTACTGAGCTTTGAGAGCGTGTAAGTCGGCGAGGTAACGTTCGCTTTTTTGACCCAGCTTGAACCGGACTTGAGATAGACCTGATAGCCGGTTGCCGAGCTGACCGAACTCCAGGTAAGCTTCGCCGCATTGGCAGTAACCGCACTCAGCTTGACAGTGGCCGGAGCGGTGAGCACACATTGCGCCTTGACGTTCGAGGAGAACGGGCCGTAGTAGTTCTTGCCGCTGACGGTACGGTACGCACGGATACGGAAATAGTACTTCGATCCGAGCTTGGCGCCGGTAACGGTTTTGCTGTTCGTGGTGGTCTTGTACTTATAAACCCATTTTCCGCCGGTATACAGATAAAGCTGATACCCGGTAGCGCCGGAAACCTTGTTCCAGCTGAGTTTAAAGCCGGTTGCCGTTGCGGAAGACACCTTCCCGCCGGTGACAGCGGAAAGCGCCGTCTTGGCGGAAACCGTGGAAGAGTATTTGCCGTAGGTCGTCCGGAAAAGACCCTTATCATAGGCTCTGACACGGTATTTGTACGTAGTGTTAATCTTCAGATTCGCATGCGTATAGGTCTTTGAAGACGTTGTGGCAAGCTTTTTCCAGCTTGAGCCGGATGCAACATACACTTCGTAGCCGTCGGCGCCCGAGACGCCCGACCAGGAAAGGGTGATGCTGTTATATGTGGCGGTCGCCTTCGGTGTTGAAACCGTGCCGAGCGCAAACGCACTGACACAGGTTGCAAGCACCATCGAAAGGCAGAAAAGAACAGCCACAAGATGTTTGACGGTTTTTTTCATAGAGTAAACCTCCTTGCTGTTTTTTTATTCTACGCCTTGACCGGAAGAAAGGGTCAAGGCGGTATTTCATACTTCATACTTAATATTTGAAATCGTAAGCTTCATTCATCACGCCCTCAAGAGCGAGCGCAATCGAAATATCGGACAGCTTGCCGATTATGCTGCCGCTGAGCGGAAGCTTTACGGTAAGCTTTCTGAGCTTGCCGCTGCTGTTGACGGAAACGGAGAGCGTCGCTCCGGGATATTTCATAGAAGCCTCGGTCAACTCGGCACTCGCCGGAAGTTCAAGCACGGCAAGATTCAGCGGATCCAGACAGGAGTTGTGTCCGACGGGATTTACGGTATTGGTGCCGTCGAAGCTTGCCTTTTCGGCTTTCAGCTTAATTGTCATCTTATATCCGCCGGAAGAGGGTGTTACGGTAGCGGACGAAACATAGGATTCGTGTAAGGCGGACATTCTGCCTGACGGCGTGATATAGGTATTGAGGTCAACACGGTTGCCGTCCTGATCCTTTGCAACACCGTTTTTGACGGTGACGGTATTGTCGGTCGGCGTCGAGAAAGACTGAAGAAGCTTATCGATCGTACCCTGTAAAAAGGACACCGAGCAATCCGTGCATGTGAGCGAAACTGTGCTCGTCTGATGCATAGTCATGTTCTGTTCGGTTTTGGCGTTGTTGACGAGTGCATTATAGACGTTACAGACTCCGTCAAGCGTAGACGGCATCACCTTTGTATTCACGGACGATGAACCGTATGATGTCGTAAATGTAAATTGTGTCGGGGCGGAATAAACGTAAGAAGAACCGACCTTTTTATACGAGCGGATCCGTACCGTATAGTTGGTTACGGCCGAAAGCCCCTTGAGCGTCGCTTTGTTCGCTGTGACGGTGGCTTTCTTCACCCAGCCTGATCCGGACCTGAGATAGACCTGATAGCCCGAAGCGGAGCGTACAGCTTTCCAGGAAAGCGTCGCCGAAGAAGCGGTGACCGAACTGAGCTTAACCGATGACGGAGCGGTAAGCGCACACTTGGCGCTGACGGCGGAAGAAAGCGGGCCGTAGTAGGTCTTTCCGCTTACGGTGCGGTAAGCCCGGACACGGTACTGATAGGTCGCACCGAGCTTTGCCCCGGTGAAGGATTTGCTGTTGGCGGAAGTTATCGCTTTCAGCACCCATTTGCCGCCGGAATAGGTGTAAATCTGATAGCCGGTAGCGCCTGCGACCTTGCTCCAGCTGAGGGTAAATCCGGTTTCAGAAGCGGCGGACACCTTCAGCCCCTTTACGGCGGAAAGAGCCGTCTTGACGGAGACCGTCGGGGACGCTTTTCCGTAGGTTGTCCGCAAAAGACCCTTATCATAGGCTCTGACACGGTATTGATAGGTTGTGTTGAATTTTAAATTCTTGTGGGTATAGGCGGTCTTACCCGTCGTTGCGATTTTTTTCCAATCCTTGCCCGAGGCGACATACACTTCGTAGCCGTCGGCGCCCGAGACGCCCGACCACGAAAGGGTGACGCTGTTGTAGGCGGTGGTGGCTTTCGGTTTCGAAACCGTGCCGAGCGCAAAAGCGAACACACAGGTCGAAAAAACCACGGACAGACACAAAAGCACAGCCGCAAAATTCTTAAGGGTTTTCTTCATAAATATTTCCTCCTTAATCTCACAAGGTTAAGCCCAAAGGAAGAAGAACATCTGCTCAATATCAAAGGTCAACGGGATAGCCTCTTCTCCGTCGTTCACCGTGACGGTAACCGTGCTTGTGACCTTGAGATTATCAAAAAGACCGTTTTGAATTTTCGTGTACAGCTGAGAAACCACCGTTTTATCGTAGTGTACCGAAACCACCGAAAGGCCGGTGTCACTTTCGATTTTTGCGGTGTCAATCATCGGGGCAAGACGCTTTTCGGGTTCGGTATCGGCCGTCTGATCCTCAAGAACAAAACCGACCCGAAAGCCGTTCTGATCGGACTGAACGCTGACTTTTTCTTTATCAAGCTCGTCGGCAGTAAGATTGAAAGGACGAAGAACGCTGTCCAGTGTGATACCGCTTGTCTCTTCGATTCCGTCCGTAAAATCATATTGGACAAAAGACGGGAACTGAGACGAGACGGCAGAAGAAACCTTTTCGGCGTTTACGGTATGGAGATTATTGACGTCGGCGGTGACCTTTTGCTTGCGTAACAGCGTGAAGCTTTCGTTGGTGCTTCTTGTTGCGCCGAATGCCTTGACAAAGGAGCTGACCGCCTGTTCGGGCGTTGTCGGAATGTATTCTGTTTCGGCGGTGATGCTGACAGAGGCACTGAAATAATTGACCGAGCGGCGGGTGCTGTACGCCTTGAGTGAAACGGTGTAGCGATTTCCCGGCATAAGACCGGAAAGATCGGCAGAAGTCACGTCGGCACCGAGCGTAAGCGTTTTTGCTTCCTGTCCGTCTGCCGAATACGAAAGGGTGTAGCCGCTGATGTTGTCCGCCTTGTTCCATTCGACGGTGAGCCTATCAAAGCCGGCTGAATCCGCTTTCACCCGCAGTCCCTCGACAGCGGCAGGAGTTGTCGAAATATAAAACAGACCCGAATGGGATTTGGCAAGAACCCGTTTCGTGCCGTCGAGCGAATACGCTTTTACGGCAAAGCCGTATTCCCGGTTGGGGCTGAGCTTGTCGGCGGTGTAACTGACGGAAGCTGTACGGGCAATCAGGGTATATTTTTTGACGGTAAAGTCATAGGAATAGACGTTATAGCCGTCTGCGTACGCTGCCGGTTTCCACGAAAAGGTGACCTTGTCGGTCGAGAAGGACGTTCCGGTCATGCCTGTGACCTTATCGGCATAGATGACCTTTGCGGTAAAGGTCGGACTTGCCTGTCCGCCGTATGTCAGCTTCCCGATTTTGCTGTATCCCTTGACACGGTACATATCCGTCGAATAATACGGACGGTTTTTGATGGTGCAGTAGGTTTTTTTCGTGTCGCCGAGTGTGACCCACTTTTTGGTTTTTGTGTCGTACCGGTATACCCGATAAGCGGTTGCGCCCTCGATCTTTGCCCAATCAAGGCGGTAGCCCGTGAGCGTCGTTTTACTCTGTTTTAAAATCTTTCCCCGTGCGGGAAGAACGGTGACCGCTATGCTGACAGTCTTTCCGCTTCTATCCTTGGCCTTACAGGTGACGGTCGCCTTACCGAGCTTCAAAGCCGTCATCGTACCGTCAGAAGCGACAGTCAGAACGCTTGTATCGCTCGAAGAATAAGAAATACGGCTGTCATAGACAACGCCGGGGCTTACGGTCACACTGAGCTTTTTCGGCTGACCTAAAATGACCGTTGCCGAAGAAGCGGCACTCAGTGAGCTTACATAGCGGTAGCCGAGACGGACGGTTTTTTGGGTTTTTATGTACTTTTCCGCCGCACTGCCCTTGACGACATAGGCCGTAATATCTTTATGGCATCCGGTGAAAATATTCGTACCGAAGGTCTTGGCTGCGGAGCCGAATACGACAGTTTTCAAATTGGTGCAGAACCAGAAGACCGAGTCACCCATCGTAACAAGCTTTGTCGGAAGAATGACCTTCGTCAGCGAGGTACATTCATTGAAAACGGCGTCTCCGATTGTCGTGACGGTTGACGGAAGCGTTACCTTCGTGACCTTTTTATTTGCCCAAAAGGCGTAATCGTTGATTTTGGTAACCGTCGCTGTACCGACCTTTGACGGAACACTGACCGTGCTTTGTGATCCGGTGTATTCAACGAGGGCGGCCGTATTGCCGTTGACGTCGAAGACATAGTCGCCGGACTTGACGGTTTTTGCACTTGCGCAAACCGTAAGCACCGCAAAAAGCGACAGGCAGAAAGTTATGAAGGTCAAAGATCTGAAAGTATTCTTTTTCATCGTAAACTATCCGGGCCGCAATCGATCAATTCAACAGGTAAAATAGCAGCGGCCGTTCCTTTCCTTTTTTGTTTTGGCAATTTGCCGTAAAAAGTCAGCATAATATGCAGGATAAATGATACACAGTAATATTACCACTTTTCAAAAGAAAAAACAACGATATTTTTATGATTGAATTGTAAATTTTTGATTTATCGCCATGCGACCGGGATTGGAGTCGCCATGCGACCGGGATTGGTGCCGCCTTGCGACCGGGATTGGCGTCGCCCTGCAACCCTATTCGCCGAGTGTCAGACGCACAAAAAACGGTGACAGTACAAATGAGGCGAAATCCGCCGCAAGACCCGCATAAAGAGTATGACGGGTATTTTTCACTCCGATAGCGGAAAAATATACCGTAACCGCATAAAGCGTCGTGTCCGTCGAGCCCATTAAAACGGAGGCTGTCCGCCCAAGAAACGAATCGGGTCCGCTTGTCTTTAATACAGATTCAAAAAGAGAAAGTGAGCCGCCGCCCGAAATCGGGCTAAGCAGTGCCATTGGCGTCACTTCGTCGGGCACTTTGAAAAAAGAAGAGATCGGAGAAAACGCCTCGGCAATCAGCTGCATCGCTCCGCTCGCATTCAGCATCGTAACAGCAACAACAAGGCCGGTAATCGTCGGTAAAAGCTCATATACCGTCAACAGTCCCTTTTTAGCGCCGCTGACAAAGCAGTCGAAAACCTTCACCCTTTTTATAATACCGAGCAAAACGATCGCCGTCACCAAAATCGGCAGTACCCATTCGCCAAGAATGTTCATCAGCTGCTGCACGCTTTCCTTTTCCCCTTTCTCCCGGGCTTACAGAACCGATTGCCGGCTTTGGCCGCAAGTATGGCAATCGTCAAGGCACAAAATGATGTTAAAACGGACGCCGGCATAATTTCCATCGGACTTTGCGAGCCGTACTGCCCACGCATGGTGGCAACAGTCGTCGGAATTATGTGCATGGCGGCCGTATTCATTACAACAAAGACAATCATTTCATTGCTCGCCGTCTGCGTGTCGGAATTGATCAGCTGAAGCCGCCGCATTGCCTCAAGCCCGAGCGGTGTTGCCGCATTTCCAAGCCCGAGAATATTGGCGGTGATATTCATCGACATCGCCTCAAGCGCATACTCTTCGTTTTTCAGCTTCGGAAAAATCAACCTCATGACGGGCTTTAATAATTTGCTGACAGCCGCCGTGATTCCGGATTTTTCGGCGATTTCCATGATGCCGCCCCAAAGGCAAAGCATCGCCACAAGCCTCAAAATCAGTTCAACCGCATTTTGTCCGCCTTGAATGACTGCATTCGAAAGCTGTCCCACATTTCCGGTTATGATACTCGCAACAAACGAAAGTATGATCAACACCGGCCAAACATAATTCATCATCTGTATCGCCACCGACTGTAAATCTACCTGTACCGATGCGGCACATAATACAATATACGGATAAGCTGCTTTAAATATTACTTTGCCGTACCGGTTAGTTTGCTGTCCGCAAGCGCCTTTCGGGGCTTGCGGACGGGCGGCGGCGCTGTGCAATCAAAACGTCCGTTTTGATTCTTCGCCCAAAGGGCGAAGCGGCGGTCTGCTTTCAGCAGACCGCCGGCACAGCGCCGCCGCAGGAGACTTCCGTTGCGGAAACAAAC
>CAMAZY010000039.1 GCA_945863885.1 uncultured Clostridia bacterium | reverse complement strand
ACATCATCCTTACCTTGTCAAGTCCTTTTTCTAACTTTTTTCAAAGTTTTTCGGGAATCCGGAATGCCTGTGATTCACTCGCTTTTCCCATTTTGCCCTTCCGGCTTCTTGCTTTCGCTCTTGCGCCGCTCGCAAAATGTGCCTTATTCTATCATTCGCTTTTGCCTTTTGTCAATACCTTTTTTCATCTTTTTTAGCCCTTTTTCGCACTCTTTGTACGCCTTGCCGGGTGTGTTTGAGTGCGAGTACTCATTTTCCCACCATATGTTGTATTCACCTCCTTTTTTTCACTTTGGCGTCTAAATCTGCGATTTCTTTCTTTCCCGTCTTGTCCGGTTTTCCCCGTCTGTACTCAATATAAAACCCGACTGCCGTGCCGACAGTCGGGTGTGCCGAAGTTTAACCTCAGTTATATTATAATGAAAAATCGTTCATGATATCCTGCTCTCGGAACATCGTCATAACCATCAGGCATACGAACGTAAACGCAAATATAATGGAAAGAACGGAAATCACGATTGAGGCAACCGCATACTTCTTTGACGAGGCGGAAAGCCGGGACGCCGCAACCGTTTCCTTTATAAGCGCCGCCCTTTCAAAATTGTTGAATTTGAGAAGCGATACGGCGGCAAGTATAATGCCGATTATGTTCATGGCAAGCGCACTGATGATCAAAGCGGCAACGGGCAGTGAGCTTTTCACCTCTTTTTTCGTCCTTCCGGACAAAGACACCGTTTCCTTGACCTTTAGTTCATCGGTCAGCTTTTCTCCGCAGTGATTGCAGTAGCTGCTTTCGTCAGGTACGGGCAAGCCGCATTTTTTACAGTCCATATTTTTTCCTCCGGAAAAGTTATTTCACACAGCCCTTTTTGAGAATGATGTTGGCATACTGGCGTTCCTCACCTGTCGCAACAACGGCATAGGCTTTTTTGGCTCTTTCGTAGTAAGCAAAACGCTCGACAAAAGACGGTTCGCTTTCGGGACTGTGCTTTTTGAGTACGTCGGTATATTCCTGCCAGACCTCGGTGCCGACCGTGTCGCCGGGCACCTTTTGCATTAAAACAAAGTGCTCATTGTCATATTGATCGAGCGGAAAGAGTGTCAGAACCGCATCGAGAAGCTCGACTGCGCTGATGCCGTCGGCTCTTACAAGATTTCTTGCCATACTTGCGGCGGGGAAGTTTGCGTCGGCAATTACAATTTCGTCGCCGTGTCCCATTTCGCAAAGCACCTTTAACAGTTCGGGTGAAATTATTTTCGGTATTCCTTTGAGCATAACAATCATCCTTTCTGTCTCTTAGTGTGCCATATTGCGGTTAAAAAGTCAAGATGATTTTGACACTCCGACAAATAGAGGAAAATATGCAAGGTCACTGTGCATCAAAGCCTATGCTGTGATTGATTCAGAGGTTCCTTAATCTTTCTTATCCTGACTTTTTGCGTAACTTTTTACGGTGTTAAGAAAAAAACTTATCAAAATAAGGTCTATCAATTTCTGTAGCTCTCTGATATAATAAACAGATAAACAAAGGCTCATCCGTGTCTTATTGCTGACAAATCATTTATAGGATTCAACGGTAAATGCTGATTTTGTCTCAGGAGAGTTGAACCATGATTATGACATTTGATTGGTTACCACATGCTCAGGTTGACCGGGCATGGAAAACAGAAATTGAAAACGCACTTGAAAGTGAAGTTAAAATCGTACTTACGCATATGAAGATGTTCAGGATTGTGTTTGATCCTGACACACAGGTAGCGACTGTGTGCCCTTTTTCGGAGATAAGTGATTTTCATTATAAAATAAAATCGGCGAAAATCACTTATTCAGCAGTAAAACGGCTTTTGCACGGAGATTTTGAAAGTATTGTGCAAGGTGATATAACATATCTTGACTGAACGCACTTGCTCACACGCCGAGTAAGACTGTTTCATATTCAAAGAAATGAAATAAGGAAACTCTGAATAAATCTGATGTGCAGATTGTGCCGTCAATTTTTTTCGTCAGATTATGTGTGATATGACGTAAATTTTGCAAGGTTGCTGTGCATCAAAGCGTATGCTGTGATTTATTCAGAGGTTCCTTAAATATAAATAGAAGTAAAGAAGCATGTCATTGCAGAAATATAACATATGGAATGATTGAAGATGCTGTTAAAAACGGCGCAGAAACACTTCAGGAGGTTCAGGAGGCAACCGGAGCCGCAAAAGGGTGCGGGTCAATGTAAAGACTTTTTGATTTGCCTGATAAGAGATATCAAAGAAGAAATGAATAATCAGTAAGCAGTACAAATCGGGGGTTTGTCGGACTAACTCTAAACGGGCAAAGCCCGCTTACATTTTGTAAGCAGTTGCGGGCTTCATGAGCGAAAAAACAGAAAAAATTTTGCAACCGAGCCGAAAAAAAGTTGTCTTTATTATTGGGGCTCGGTCTGAGAGGAGAATCGTATGGAGGACAGCGCAATTATCGGGCTGTACTGGAACCGTGACGACAACGCAATTTTGCAGACCCGGGAGAAATACGGGGCTTATTGTCTGAAAATATCACAGAATATTCTCGGCAATCCTTCCGACAGCGAAGAAAATGTCAACGACACCTATTTAAAGCTGTGGAATACCATACCGCCTGAAAGACCGAAGCATTTTCCGGCGTATCTCGGCAAAATTGCCCGCAATCTCGCCATAAACAAGTACAAGGCGAAATATGCCCAAAAACGGCTCGCAAACGAATTCTCCGCTTCTCTTGATGAGCTTGATCTGTGTACCCCATCGAACGTCAATGTTGAAAACGAAGCGCAGATAAAAGAGCTGGGGCGAATTATCAGCGACTTTCTGTATGAACAGAACGAGGAGGTCAGGGCTGTTTTCGTCTGTCGGTATTTCGACTGTGACAGCGTTGAGGCAATTGCAGATAAATTCGGATTCAGTCAAAGCAAGATCAAGTCTATGCTGATGAGAACGAGAACGAAGCTTCGGCGGTATCTTGAACAGGAGGGCTACTATGAATAACGAAGTCATGGCAAGAGCCGTTACCGAACTTGATGACGGTCTGATTGCCGGCGCACATACGTTTTCCAAAAAAAGAAGATTCAGTCGTCCTGCCGCAAGGCTTTTTGCCGCCGCTGCTTGTGTCACGGTCATATTTTGTGCTGTGTTCGCTTTCTTCTCTTATGAAAGAATTGAAGTCAGCGTAAACGGTGAGACAGTTTCCCGGCAACCGCTTGCCGTTGCCGGGTCAACGCTTAACCGGTCAGTACCGCAGGAACTTTCCGTTGAAATTACAATCAGGACAGACAAGCCGATTAGCGTGGAGGCATCCGACGGCTTTATCGGAACCAATGGCTCAGATACCGACAGAAAAACGCTTGCGCTTACGGGAGACACAACCCTTATGTGGACGGTGGATAATCCCGATATCGGTCAGCAGTATTTTCTCTCGCTTGGCCGTAAAACAGGTTTAACGCTTTCCTATGATGAAAGCTTAAATAAATGGACAATACTAAAAACACGGAGGTAAATGTCATGAAAAAAATTGTAACACTTCTTCTTGCGGTTGCGATGCTGCTCACACTCGTTGCCTGCGGCAACGGCTCAAAGGACACAACGGCAAACGGTGAAGAAACCACGGCGTCTCAGGCGGTTGAATCCAAAGATCCGCTTACGGTTCTTCAGACTGTCTGGGCAAGCTACGGCGACGACGAAAAGTTTGCGGTTGCCGGCGGTGATATGTCGGAAGAAAACAGCAAAATGGACGAGCCCGGCGTTTTCAGCCTTGAAAACAAGGAAGAGCTTGACGCCACACTCGGTCTTTCCGCCGAAGCAGCAGAAAAGGTAGACTCGGCCGCTTCTCTTGTTCACATGATGAACGCCAACACCTTCACCTGCGGCGCCTTCAAGGTCAAGAACGCCGACGATGTTGCTTCTCTTGCCGAACAGCTCAAGGACAACATTTTAAAAAGACAGTGGATGTGCGGTTTTCCCGACAAGCTTGTCGTAGCAAGCGTTGACGACGTTGTTCTCGCTTTCTTCGGAAAGAACGACAACATTGATACGTTCAAAGCAAAGCTGACTGCGGCATACGCATCGGCCGAGGTCATCAGCGAATCTCCGATCGAATAATTCAGGCAGGAGTAACAGAATATGCTGTTTTCAAGCATTCCGTTTTTATATGTCTTTCTCCCTCTTACGGTTGCGCTTTATTTTGCCGTACCGAAAAAGCTGAAAAACGGTGTTCTGCTTTTTTTCAGTCTGGTATTTTACGGCTGGGGAGAGCCGAAATACCTGATTCTGATGCTGTTTTCGATTACGCAAGGATATATTTTCGGACTTCTGATTGAAAGAACCCGTGAAAGCAGGCGGTCAAAGGTATTTTTGACCGCCTCGGTTTTCGTGAGCCTTTTGCTTTTGGGTTACTGTAAGTACGCCGACTTTTTTATCGGCAGTTTCAACAGCATAACGGGTTTGTCTGTTCCGCTTCTGAAGGTTGCGCTGCCGATCGGCATCAGCTTTTATACCTTTCAGATTTTAAGCTATACGATCGATGTATACCGGGGAGACGTGCCGGCGCAAAGAAACTATGTTAATCTCGCTTTGTATATTGCCATGTTCCCTCAGCTTATCGCCGGACCCATTGTACGCTATTCGGATATTGCCCCACAGCTTGAAAACCGAACGCACAGCATTGAAAACGCCGCTTACGGCATAAGACGGTTCACGGTCGGTCTTTCCAAGAAGATTCTGATTGCGAATGTCCTTGCCGAGCTGGTGTCCTCTTTCAAGGACTCCGGAGAGCAGTCGGTTTTGTTCTTCTGGCTTTATGCGGTCGCCTGTACGCTTCAGATCTATTTTGACTTTTCCGGTTACAGCGATATGGCAATCGGACTCGGGCGCATTTTCGGCTTTTGTTTTTCGGAAAACTTTGATTATCCTTATATTTCGGGAAGTATCACGGAATTCTGGCGAAGATGGCATATTTCGCTCGGAAGCTGGTTCCGGGATTACCTGTACATTCCTCTCGGCGGAAACCGGGTCGGAAAAAGCCGTTGGTTTTTCAATATTTTTGTTGTCTGGTTTGCGACGGGAATCTGGCACGGAGCGGCATGGAATTTTGTGCTTTGGGGACTGATGTATGCCATGCTTCTTGTAAACGAAAAGCTCTGGCTTTTGAAGTGGCTTAAAAAGAGCCGGGTTCTCAATCACGTTTACACCATGCTCTTTGTCGTGATCGGATTCGTTGTGTTTGACGCCGATAGCGTCGGATCGGCTTTTTCGGCACTCAGGTCAATGTTCGGGTTCGGGGGACTTCCGATTATATCGGCGCAGGCTGTGTACACGCTGAAAAGCTTTGCCGTTGTGTTGATTATTGCCATAGCGGGCGCAACACCGCTTCTTCAAAAGCTCTTCCGACGCTTCGAAAAAACCAAGGCCGGCTCTGTCGTTCTTACGGTTGCCGAACCGCTCGGAATTGTTTTGCTGCTGACAGTCTGCACGGCGTATCTTGTTGACGGCTCGTTCAATCCGTTTTTGTATTTCAGGTTTTAGGAGGGAAAGCGATGAAGAAAAAGGATATTTTTGTTGTAGTTGCGGCTTCCTTTTTTGTTTTCGGTCTTGCGCTTACCGGCTTGCTGATGCCGGATAAAGAAATGTCCGTCAGCGAACGGCGACCGCTTGCCGGATTCCCGGGCCTGAGCTTTGAAAGCGTGGCGGACGGAAGCTTTCAGGAAGGCTTTGAAGAATACAGCCCGGATCACTTCCCCTTTCGTGACGGATTCCGCACGGTAAAAGCCCTTACGGCTTATAAGCTTTTCCGGCAAAAAGACAACAACGGCATTTATCTTGCCGACGGACATCTGTCAAAGCTTGATTATCCCGAAAACCTTGATTCGGTGAAAAAAGCGACGGATCGGTTTCGTGAGATCATCGGTTGGTACGCCGACAAGAACGCCAAGGTCTATTTCTCCGTGATTCCGGACAAAAATTATTTTCTCGCCCGACAAAACGACTATCCTTCGATGGATTATGACCGGCTGATTTCGTTTGCAAAAAATGAGATGAACACGGTGGAATATATCGATATCATCGATCTCTTAGAGCTATCCGATTACTATCGGACGGATTCGCATTGGCGTCAGGAATGCATCACGGATGTCGCCGGGCTTCTTGCCGAAAAAACGGGTACGGTACTTGACGAAACATACACAGAGAAAAATCTTTCCGATTCCTTCTGCGGCGTTTACGCCGGACAGTCCGCTCTGCCTTTGACAGCGGACGAGCTGTATTGCCTTGAAACACAGGCAACAGAAAACTGCCTTGTATACGATGCGGAAAACGAAAGCAACCTTCCGGTTTATAACAAAGAAAAGCTTGCCGGTAACGACTTGTATGAGGTCTATTTGTCGGGGGCAAAATCGCTTTTGAAAATCGAAAATCCGAAAGGGCCGTCGGATAAAAAGTTGATTATTTTCCGTGACTCCTTTGCAAGCAGTCTTGCGCCGCTTCTGATTTCCGGATACCGGGAGATCACGCTGGTGGACATCCGGTATATCTCACCGAAACTCTTAGACAGGTTTATCGATTTCGACGGACGGGAACTCCTGTTTCTTTACAGCACAGGGGTTCTGAACAATTCCGTCACAATCAAATAATGAAAACGAGGGATTATCGTATTCAGCACGATAACCCCTCACTTTTTTTGAAGCTTATTGTCGTTAGGAAAAAATTCACAATTACTGATATCAGGTATGCCATGCTCAATATGTGAACGAAATGTTAGCTTTCGAAACACAAAAATTCTTGAAAAAATTCTTTGCAAACAAAAAAGCCGCCTTTTTTCCTCGAAATCAGGTCAATAGACGGAGGGTAGAAGTATTCATAGTTTTGGTGTATAATAATTGCTCGATAAATTTTATTTTGTAGGGGTAAAACTCGGCTCCACCTTTGGGGGAGCTGTCACGAAGTGACTGAGGGGGTTACCCGCTGACCGTTAGCACTCGGTGAATTTTAGCTTGTAGGAGCAACAGTTGGTCTGTACTTTTTGGATTTAGCTTCTTCTATATCTTCACTTTTGCGCTAATGCCGCGCGGGCACTTACTTTCTGACAAACGCGTCAGAAAGTAAGCAAAGAACGCTTATGGTACGCGGTTTTTCAGCCGAGTTTTTTCTTGCCCTTAAGGGGCGAAGAAAAAACTGCGGGTCGAAACCGCTTTAGTCAGTCTGTGCTAAAGGCAGTGTCCAAACGGGTCAGGCACAGCGCTCAGAAACAGAAAAACACTAAGTGTTAATCGCACTTTTAATGTAACAGATAGTCTGTTCTCTTTCGTGCCTGACGCGATAACAGACAGATTGAGTTATTCAATAAGATTGCTTGAAGTTTGCAAATGAAAAATGTATTTGATTCTGGTTTTTTATTTTCAAAGCTGAAAGTTTCATGACGGAAAATTCAGACCTGCCAACTCAAAGTAAGACAAAATTACAGCAAAACAACTTTCAGCACTTCAAACATAGGAGAGAACAAATCACCCTTAACAAGAAAAGTGCGACCTCAATTGGTGTTGTCCTGCTACGAAAAGCGTTCTTTGCTTACTTTCTGACGCTTCGGTCAGAAAGTAAGTGCCCGCGCGGCATTAGCGCAAAGGTAAAGATATAGAAGAAGTTAAATCCAAAAGTACAAACTGACTGTTACTCCTACAAGCTAAAATATACCGAGTGCTAACGGTCAGCGAGTAACCCCCTCAGTCACTTCGTGACAGCTCCCCCAAAGGTGGAGCCGAGTTTTCCCCCTACAATCTGCAATTTTTCGGACTAACTCTAAAATAATCAAAGACCGCTTACATCGTGTAGGCAGTCTCTTTTTGTGTTCAGATATATTTGATTTTGAGCTTTCTTTTGTTGGCCGAAAGCACCTTGCAGAGAACATCGTTAATCCCATCGGTATATCTGCCTTGTGCTGTCAGGCAGTTCTTCAAACGGATAAGTGATTGAAACACCCCCCTGTATTCTTCATCGGAAAGATATAAATGATATTTCTGTTCTTTCAAAACAACCACCTTGTTTATTAGCTGAATTTTTCGTTTTTTCTCTTTTTCCGATAAAATGAAAAATGCCGGAAACCCTTAAGTTTCCGACGGAGTTTTTGGCGTTCCCGAGGTGATTCGAATACCCGACCTACCGCTTAGGAGCCGCCCCGGATAAGTGTTTTTCCGTTCCCTTTCCGTCACTCCGAAAGTCTCACAATCCCTTATAAATCAAGGCTTGGCGGCTGTTGTTATGTTGCCGCGGTCACTCTCGGTCACTTCGGATTTCAGCTGATATTCCGGGCGGAAATCAGCCGGATATTAGCTGAGAATCGACATGGAGTGGATTGACAGTGTGTTAATTCTGTACCAAAACGGTGCTTTTGATCGCTTTCAATCATGATTCTTTCAGTTTTAACGAGGCTTGTTACCGACATGACTTCGCGTAGATTTGCATAAATGTGAGTGTAAAGTTATCTTTCTGATTCAGAAAACCTTTGGCTCGCAAAACTTGACGGGGTTATTTTTTTACAGAATACCCATATCCCGAAGCTTATCTAAAAACTCATCGACATCTGCGCGGGCGATATTCTCATCCACTTCATATTCAGCTAAGACAGCTTGAAGAATATCCTGAGAATCTCTCGCCTCAGGCAATCGATCCCAGATAAAAGCGCCAAGCTCCGTTAACAGATACAATCCGTTGGAATCGTATATTGTTTTTCCGATAGGAACAAGAAACGACTCGCCCGCAACTTCACGCTTTAAAAACTCTTTTTTCAATTCCATACCAATCACACATCTTCTCTGCTGTTATTTTTGTCGCCCCACTTTTGACATATTAAATTTGTCAGGCGTATCGTTTCATCCGTCATACGGCACATATAGGTCGGTACCCGGTCAAAGCGTCCGGTCTCTGCGATACACATGGCTGCGCATACACCGCACACGGACTTTTTTTCACATCCGGCGCATTCGGCAGGCATCCGGATTTCTTTTGTTTTCATCAGAATTAGGTTCCAGGCAGCGTCAAAACCGATTTCCAACGGGAACGCCTCCGGCTTCGGCATCATTCCGCAAGGGAGCATTCGTCCGTCCCAAGTGATCCAGAAACTAGAGCTGCCGGCGCGACATGCAATACCGGAATCCGGTTCTACGGCGCATCTGTCAGTTTCAAATTTCATTAAATTCTTCACTTTTTCTGCGCGCCGAACAAATTCTTCCCGTTCAAACCGAAGCAGATCCCATTCCAGGCTGCTTGACGCAGCCTCCTCAGGCGACATGCGGTTTTCGCAACCGCTCCGATCACCGTTTCGCCGCGCGGGAGGGTACATATAGCCGGTGCCTTTAACATGAACGCCAAGCTCTTGAGAAATCTTAAAAATTTTTTCTAAATCCTGTCGGTTGTAAGGCGTGATGGACAGATTGAGCCGTACATCCACCCCCGCTGTCTTCAGCGCCTTGATATTTTCCGTTACCTGTTCAAAAACATCCTGACCGCACATATTCCGATAGGTTTGTGCACAGCCTCCGTACAGAGAAAGGTTAACCCGGAACGGCGGATTTTCTAATAATTGCCGTCGGATATCTCCTTGCAGCAATGACCCGTTCGTGTTAATTGAGATCATGAGACCCATGGATTTCATTGCGCTGTAAATTTCGAAAAAGTCACGGCGCAAAAACGGTTCTCCCCCGGTCAGCAACGCAAAGAACATCCCACGGTCCTTGGCTTCTTTCGCAAGCTGAATCCATTCTTCTGTTGTAAGCTCTCTGCGCTGTGTTGCATGAATTTCGTTCTGATTCATGTGCACATAACACATGGGACAATTAAAATTACACCGGGCTGTCAGTTCAAAAGTGCCGCTGATCGGCAACTTCAGCTTTGCTCCCTTGCTGTGCAAATAAGACACAAGCAAAGGTTCGGTCCGATTGGCATTCATTTTGTTCATTTCAATTTCTCCAACGCCTGTTCCAATGCGAACACAGCCGATTCATCAGGCGTGCAGGCAAGATGCAACACAGGCACGGTCGTCAACATCGTCATAATCGTCCGGGAACATGAACAGACATCCTCTTTGTTCCATGTGTTGACGCTGCATCCCTCCCAAATCCGTTGGAATGCTTTTACTCCGAAGAGAGGCGTCAGTCTTGTTTCCGGACTCTGTGTCAAATAAACCACTGCTTCCAGCGGAAGTGATACATTTTTGCATATTCCCGAACTGCCTGAATAGGGAACACCGTCTGCCCGGACCGTTCCGTCAGAAGCAACTCTGACAGCGGCCCGATCGCCGTTTATCTGCGTTGCCTCTCTTAGCTGACACCAAAGTTCAGCCTGAGTGGATTTCCCGGTACCTGACGGCGCCGTGAACAAAACAGCTTTGCCTTTTCGGTCGATAAAGGATGCGTGCAGGAAAAAGCCGGAATGTTGCAAAATCAGGTGTTCGGCCTCTATGCAATTGAGTACTGTTTTCGGCGTAAGTCGCTCAAAATGAGATTGGCGCTTGAGTTGGGCGACGCCGAACATCCCCTCACGCGAAACCCGAAGATAAGCCCCATCTGTGTTTTCCCGAACCGGCCCCTCATAACGAATCTGTTTTTTACCGTTTTGATAAACGCGAAGTCCGCTGTCGCAAAAAACACATTCACCCTCCGGCGGATCCACCTTTTCAACCATCTGAAGTTCTAACGAATAATCAAACTCCTTGTTTTTTGTGATAAAGGAGGAAAGAATTCCGTCGTCTTTATACATCTGACTTTTTGCTGCGCAGATCCGAACGGTAATTGCTGAGAACTGATAGAATCGTTCCGTCATACTATTCACCACAGGTTATCCACAAAATCCGACTGCCGTCCGGCGTATAATGTTCAGTCAAAACCTTCGCTGTCTCGCCGGCAGCAATTCCTCCGTTGATACAAACCCGATAGGTTATGCCGCCGTACAGCATATCCTTAGCGCTGTTTTTATAATAGAGATAAATATTGTCGGAAATATCCGTCTTTGTAATGTTTGTCACCGCAATTGTGCCATCGTTTCCCACAACCTTCAGACGGTCATTTTGCAGATTCAACGCCTTATCAAAGAACACAATATCGGTTGCCTTGGCCGACTGAATTTTTTCTTTTGAGACTGCATGGCGATTCTTCTCCAACAACACAACGGATTCTCCGGAAGGTAAGGATGTCACTTCAAATTCCGCAGTAAAGTCAGAATAAACCAGTCGGATCTTGGCAATTTGCAAATCTTTTTCAGCGGTATTCTCTAAAACCAACATCATCACATCGGTAACGATTTCGTCTGAGCCATCCTCCATATAGATGCCGGTATAGCTGCCGACTTCGGTAATACGCAGATCGTCGGGTAAAATAATCGGCTCAAATGTGTCCGTGCTGTCAACCGTTGTTTCCTTGTCATCCCCGATCGGATCAGGGACGTCGTTTTCTTTAATCAGAGCAGTCATCCCAACGATCAGAACCGTCAGCGCCAAAACAATAAGTACTGCTGTCAAAATAGGACGGAAAAATTTCTTGTGTTGTTTTTCTGTTTTCATCTTCTCCATTTTTCACTCCGGAATCGTAATGAATGCAGGGTCACACGTTTCATTGTGCGACCCTTTTTTTGCATTATCAGGAACTGAAGATATTCTTATCATCGCTGGGGTTGTGGTAACAGACACCGTTAAACATCGGGTCTCCCTCCGGAACCGGTATTTCACAGCCATATATACCATCCATAAAAATTACATACGGTCCATATTTAAAGCCGCACGAATCCATGGCGAAATTTGTTGAAAACTCACAGCCGGCAGCAATGCTGGTTGACAGAGAAAAATCTTCAAACATAATATCCGGTTTAGAGTATACTCTTTTCATTTTTTGTCTCCTTTAACTTTAACCGAGTCTGCCAAACAATAAATCAAGAATGCGCAGCAACCAATTTTTCAGTCGTTCTAACAGTCCGATGCGCTTTTCTGTTACGGTCACTTCTTTGACAACGGGCTGACTTGCCGAACCTTCGCTGTCGTATGCCACTACGCTGACAGACATTGTTCCTTCAGCATCAGCAGGTACCGTTGTTGTCCAGATACGAACAGATTCCTGAACGTTATCTGTGTAATCGTTAATCGTTTTTTCGTTAACCGTTACGCAAGACACGCTCCGATCGGTTGTCACCGTAACAACGACAGACGAACCAACCTTCACGCTGTCGGCTGAAAGAATGACATCAAACAGTTCCGGGCAGAATTGTGACGGATTTTCCTCATCCGGCTTCGGTTCTTCGGGGACTTCGGGTTCCGGATCCACCGGTTCTTTCTTCATCTCATTGAGCATTCTCAGCGAAAAAACTGCCGCCCGAGCACCTGTCGGTGTTGAGACAAAAAAGCTGTTTTCAATCGAATCGGTGTGGAAAGAGTTGTAAGTCACCTTCACGTTGGTTATAGACAGGATTGCTGTGCTGTCGTTGTCATTGGAGATTACAACGGTCTTTCCTTTGTAATCGGTTATATCCCGATACATATCCGTTGCCGTGTTGAGATCTTGCGCCTCGGGAATGTCTCCGGCGGCATCATATACTCTGACTTTTGCAGTACCGTTGCCGACAGTCTTCATGGCTAACTGTATCGCGGCGACATTTTCGGGAATATCCAGATCAAAAGCAATCGCCTGACCCGGTGCTAAATACAACTCATTATTGGGACCGTAGTTTCTGTAGTCCTCAATCGTAGGCTCCGCCGCATCTCCTGCTGTATTATCAATAAAGATGACACCGTTCACACCGTTGGTTTCCGCCGTGAAGTCACCTTTGGAAAGAATCAGGTTTCTCAGCTCAAAGTACTCCGGCCAGCCCTCATTATCCGCTTTATAAGCATCTTCAACAGTCGGATTCTCACTTCCGTCGTTGGCCGGGTCATAAATCCGGATAGCGTCCAGATAGAAATCATAGCTGTTCTCTCTGTTTGCGGTTTCAGTCGAGCCGTCCTGACCGTGGTCAAAGATCGGTAAATAGGAAGCGGTGATTTTTGCGGTATACTTACCGTAATTCAAGCCGCTGACTTTGATAACAGGTACCTGATACAGCGTGTCCGAAGAATCCGTGTCGACTGTCCAATTTCCGTCCACAAACTTATAGCCGTAATAGGTATCGACGATATGGAAGCCTGCGGATTTGCCGTTTGCGTCACGCAAATCAACAACGATACTTCCCGTTGTGTTGCTTGTCAGACTGATGATATCAAAGCCTGTGCCGCAGAAACTGAACTCTGCCGTAGCGTATTCACCGGCAATCACATTGTTTTTCGCGTCGGTGGTTCCTTTGACGGTAACTTTATGAGCCGAGCCTAAAGAATAAGTAACCATCTCGGTGTATGCGCTGTCAGAACCGTAGATATTATCGGCATCAACCGAGCTCAAGCCCCGACCGGGACGGTCTTCGTCCTGAACCTTATCCTGCGTAACACCCTCGACTGACCATGTTGAAGCAATCTCGGCATCCGTTTTATAGTCGTAGCTTCTGAAGGTGACAAAGTTATCCTCGTAATAAATCGTGGTGGCGGGAATCACGGTGACAGTGGCGTAGTAGTAACCGCCGTTGCTGTATTGGACACAATAGGTGAAGACATCTTCCTTGTCCATCATCATTGCGTTCTCGTTATTGAGCGTGTAGCGCACCTTACCGTCTTTGATAACCGCAGTACCGAATTCGCCTGTCGCCTTATCCGAATAACCTTCTTGCAGGCTATCGGTGAACAGTTCGGAAGGTACCGTATTGCCCTTCTGAATTCCGGCTAATGTACCGCTTCCGTTGGCAAACTTATCGTTTTGCAATACGGAGATATCGACCGGTATGCCGTAATCAATGACAACGATATCCGCTCTGGCTTCAACCTTTTCTTTCACAGCGAACCAGACAACCGTCCGGTCATATTCCACATTGGGATCATCCCGGCTTTCTGTAACGGTAGTGGGACTTCCGCCGTAGTTTGTAACATAGGTGGTAGCATTTTTGCCCTCGCCCTTTGTTATCGTCCAGCTGTTGCCATCAGACCCCATTTTTACGGTATATACGGCATCGGGGTCATACAATTCATAGTCATTGCTCAGACCGGCGGCTTCCAACAGTTCACTTGCCGTGAAGGTCACGCCGGCACTGTTCTGCAAGAACTCCTTATAAACAAGCTCCGTCAGCTTCTGACTGTCTAAAAACGTTGACTCATTTCCGCCTTTGTCAAGCGGCGTACCGTTTTCATCAACAAGATAGAACCGGTAACCTGCCAGATTATCCGGCCAGGGGAACGCCGGAGGCGTCGTATCCTTATGGCAGTCATTGCCCTGATAGTTGGTGTAGTACAGCATGGCATCCGTATTGGTCTCGTAGACGCCGTTCGGGCGGGTGCCCTCCATGGAGCCGGTCAGATAGACCTGATACTCCAGAACACGCTCGGTGGTGCCCACCGTTCCGACAAGCCAGAGGAAGGTTTCCGGCTCCAGCACGAAGGTTCTGCTGTCGCCCTCGAAGGTCAGGGTGATGCGGTTCTCTTTGTTGGTATTGTAGTAGAAATACTTGGCCCGGATTACGCCGTCAGAGCCCAGGATGTTGGGGTGGTTCTTACCGGTGGAATCGAACACCTGATCGGAGAACACCTGATTGCCGCTGACCGTGACGGTTTCCAGAACAGTAGGATTACCGGTGCGGTTATGGTTGGCGTCCAGCGCATAGTCCATTACCTTGATGGTTGGGGAGAAGCTGCTGTGGGTGTTGTTTCCGGTTGTGTGGCTGACGCCGGTGACGGTATCACCCAGCCAGAGGTCATATTCCGCACCCATGGTATCGGTGAAGTAGGCATTTGTTGCGGCGGGCACCAGAGTATTATTGATGACGTTAAAGAAGGCTTTCAACTGATCCTGAGAATTGGCTTTGTAGTAATAGTTCCGGTCGGAAGCGATGTTGGTCATAACGCTGTCCATTACGTCCACGCTCATGGAGCCGTCATTGACGAACGCAAAGCCAAGGGTGTACATTTTTGCGCCCAGGCCACGGAAAGCGGCCATATACGCATGGTCATAGTTGTGGGCATCGTAGGCCTTCCGCTCCTTTGACCCGGCCGGATAATAGGAATCCAGATAGCCTGTGTAGTGATTGCGGACATCGCCGTAGTAGTAGTCGTACGCCACATCATCCACAATACAGGGAGAGGTGCCGTCATCCCGGAACGCATACTTGTTGACGACGGGGTACAGCTCGTTGGGATCGCCCTTGATGGCTTCTGCCAGCCAGTTCTGACCCTTGGGATTGTAGAAGTAGCCGTAGGGGCTTTGGGTGCCGTGAGAATAACCGTTGGTTAGCGAATGGTTAACATCATTGATGCCGGTGACAGGGTTGTACTGAAGGTTCGTGATCTTGCCGGTGAGCCAGTCGCTCCAGGCACTTGTAAAGTTCGTTTGATTGCCCTGCGAGGAGGTGCCGGAGAAGTAGTTATACTGCCAGGCGCCGCCGTCGGACATGAAGATAACCATCAGTTCCCGATCCTTCGCCTTCCGGATATTGTCCTGCCGGATGGCATAACCGAGCTGATAGATGTACTCCATAGCACGGTCGTAGTTGGTCTCCCACAGGTAATCATCGCCCTGACGCAGGCCATCCACCATATTGTTCCAATAATCGGTATCATGCGCGCTCAGATTCTCAAACGCGCCCGCGTCCACGCTGTGGTTGCCGGTGTAGATGGTCGGCTCATGGGTACCGACTACTATTTTCTGCCCCCACCATCTGCCAAAGGCGTGGGCTCCCTTGTCTCCATTGTCAAAGACATAGTTCAGATGGTTGTATGCGGGATTACCCCACTCCTCCCGCGTGGCGGAATTCCGAACCGCATCGGGGAATTCGAAGTGATCCAGATCGCCGAAGTCCGCCATGGCAACCCGGACATCCGCGTTGTCAGCTCTCAGGGCGGCCATCATATCTTTCAGAGCGGTCTTCAGGGCATCAATTCGGGAAATTTTTGTTCCGTCCGCTGTTGTAATATCATAATTGGTGCTCATGGAGCCGGACATATCCAGCATGACGATCAGGTCGGTGCCCTTGGTCAGCGGAATACCGGTGGCGGAAAGCTGAATATCGGCAAGGCCGGTTTCCTTAAAGCTGCCCACGGCGGTGCCCTTCTTGTCTACCTGCACGGAGCCTTCCTCGGGGTACTTGGGATAGTCAAAGCCCTCGCCCGTCACCGTCAGGGTAAAGTCCGTACAGATCACCTTTCCGTTGTATGTCAGGGTCAGGCCGGATTTTACGCCCTCTGTGCCGGTGTCCACGGGGGTGCCGTCCGCGTTGGTCAGCATACCTACTGAAACCGGCGTGGTCAGGGTTATAACTTCCCCGTCGGTACCCGTGAGCGTAACGGTGAGTGTGCAGTCAACGAACGTTCCGTCCTCCTGCGGAATCTCAACCTTGGCGGTGGCATCCGCGTCCAGCGGAACGGAGCCGGATTTACTGCTGACCGAGGCGCTGTCGACTTCAAGCACATACAGGGTGAAATCCTCGCAGAGAATCTGGTTTTCGCAGTTCAGAGTCACACCGACGTACTTGGCTTTGGCGCCGGTATCGGGCTTCACGCCGTTTTTCGTAAGCATATCCATAGTGACCACGGTGGTTGTGGTTGTGGTACCGCCGCTCGTAAGCGTTTTGGTGACAGTCACCGGAAGATCCACAAGCTTGCCGTCCTGAATGCCGGATACCTTGGCAGAATCGGAGCAGCCTGCGATCACATAGCCCACTTTGCTTCCGTTGTAGGAAATCCGGGGCAGGTCGGCTTTCTTAGTGAAGCTCCAAAGCTGCGCCCCCGTCAGGTTGCCCTGATAGCTGTGCACATTCTGCATATCATTAAGAGCGGCACCGTTCACATCCAGATACTTGTTAGTCGAGGCAGAAACCAGACCCCATGTGCCGGTTCTTCCTGTGCCGGACTTATCATCCTTATTTTGAATAATGGACCATTTTTCCGGGTCTGTGCTGTCGATGACCACATCGCCGCCGGCGTTCACACTCAGGTATTTCCCGGTGACCACATCGCGTACATAGTAGAAGCCGTCGTCACAGGCCTGGATTGTCCAGTTCCGGCGGGTCAGGGTGTTGGAAATGACGGCGCTTTCGCCGGCATTCACGTTCAGGTCGTAGTTACCGTTGCTGTCCAGATTCGTGATGATGTCATAGACGCCGTTTGCCAGCAGGGGCTGCCGTTCCAGCACCCAGCGTTGGGCAATATTGCCGTTCTCCTGCCAAGTCTGGATTCTTGTTCCGTTATCAGTTTTTCCATTATGCAAATCCAGAAACTGTCCGTTATTCGCGTCCGTCGCCGCGGAGATAATGCTGACGGTTCCGTCGCCGTTTTGACGGAATTTCCATCTGCGGTGGTTGGAATCCGGGTCACCGGAGTCGTAACTGAGACCCTCCCAGATGGTCGCCTGCTCGTTTTTAGTGGTTGTTGGGTCGAGAAATTTTCCGGTCAGGAGGCTCTGAATGGTGTAGGTGCCATCGCCCTGACTGCGGATAATGAAGCGGTGCTTGTCAGCCACCGTGTCCCAAAGATGTATTTTCGTTCCGTTAGCAGAGGCGTCCCCCGCTATTGCAACCGCTTTGTTTGTATTCGCAGCAGAATGGATGATATACACGCCATCCACCACCGGGGTGTATTCCGCAGTCACGATGGGCGCGCTGTAAATCTCAGTCAGGGTGCCGTTTTCCACCGCCATACCCACGGTTTCGCTGCCGCCGAAGTAGACCGTGCCCAGGGAAGCTTTGATGGCGTCATAGTTCGACTTCAGCCGGGAATTGATTGCGTTTTCGTTTTGGGTAAAGAAGGTATATGTCGGCGCAACCCTCTGGCAAAGCTTCAGGTGATTGTTGTCGAACCCGTGGTGCGGAACCTGAAGAATGTCCGCTTTGAGATCCTCCGCAGGATACATCGACATAAGTCGGTCATCCAACTGATTCAAGTCGCCGGTCAAAAGGAATTTCTTGCCGTCGAACTTCATCATCAGAACGGCGGAGGTATCATTGAAGTTATTGGAGATATACTTGCCGTCGTCGGGTGTTCTGTATTTCAGCCGCTCCTCCATGGTGAACAGCACATCCACCTCAACGCCCGCGATGTTGAAATGCTCGCCGGTGTGGAGATTATAATACTTAGCGTCGGGGTAAAGCTGTGCAACCTTCTGAATGAACGGATGTGAGCCTGTGTGGAGGTCATAGCCATAGTTGCCCTCAAAGTTGTACATGATGTTCTTCAGGTCGAACTGATCGCTGTATCGGGAAAGAAATGCAGGTATGCCGGAATAATGATCCCGGTGGGAATGGGTGATAAACCAGGTGTTGATGACCATTTTCTGACCATTGGGAACACCGGTGATCTCCCGGCAGAAGTCCAGAAACGCCTTGCAGGTCTTTTCATCATTGAACTGCTCAATGTTGCCGCCGTCGTTGATGAACAGACTGTTGTCCGGCATCTTCATCACGATGAGCTGACCGCAGTTGCGGCGCTGCTGAGTAGCCTTGCTTGGCTCATTGTACATATCCCAGCCGTCATCGGCCATGGTGATGCCGTACATATACAGCTCGGTTTTGCCGTCGCCGCCGGGCTTCGCCTCATAGGAGAACGCGCGGACGGTGTCCGGGTTGGTATCCACAATGATGCGCGCCTCGTTGTAGTGCGCATGGTTGTTGGGATTGCTCGTGTCGCTTCCGTCGTAATTGCCGTAATGGTCAATACGGTAGAAGTACACGCTGTGACTTTTATCCGGGGCAATAAACTTGGCAAAGCAGTTTTTATTCCCGGTGTTCACACCGTTCTGCGTTTCGTGATAGCTGACCTCGGTATAGCCGGCGTTTGTCAGCGACCGGCGGTAACTGTCGAAGTGTTCCTGGCTGGTGCCGCCCACGATTCGCACATAGGATTTGTACTCGTTGCCGTCATGACCGTTATTCTGGGTGCTGTAACCGCAGTCCAGCGTCAGAAGGTTAGAAATGTCTCCCCCCGGATAAGCGGGAAGTGTGACGGTACCCATGCTCAATCCGTTCGCCGCAAAAGTAAAAGTCGGAAACACCGATATCAACATCACCGCACACAACACCGCGGCAAGGATTTTCCGACCCGTCACCTTGATTCTATGTTCCATACAGATATTCCCCCTTAAAAGATGTGATAGTCTGCGCTGTTTACAGAAATTTCAGAAATCTTCTAATATAGATAATACATTATAGACCATGTATAAATGAAATACAATGCGATAATTTAAGGAAATATAGCGAAAATTTAAGGCGTTTTATGTCGACAAAGGAACAATTTCTGTATGTTTGCTTTATTTTTTGTAAATCAAGCAAACAATCGTTTTAAAAAATAGAGTCGGAATTTATCAGCCGAGAGAGCTCCTGCTATTAAAAAATGCGATTTTGAAGAGTTTGCGGAGTGCTCCGAAAAATAAAAAACCGTGAAGCCTTAAGACATAAGACTTCACGGCACTTTTGAAACGGCATATTCCCGTCATCGGATTTACAGCCGCTTTTAACGAGCGGTAAAGCAAATCATGAAAAGGAAAGACCTCATTCCAATCCCCGTACGGCAATCACGCATTGACGATTAAGTTTCCCATTTCCGCCGCATTGAAAACAAAAGCTCACGGGAAGTCACTAAGGAACAGACTGCTAATCTGTATCATAGGAATTTCACCTCTGCCGGGTACTCCGCCAGCTCCGTAGAGAAGTATCATTATCCTTCTGACTGTCATCGCCGTAACAGGGGCAACCTATTACTTATACCGGGAGTTCTCGCTGTTCTGCAATGCAGAAGTCACGGCGTACCCGATAAGGTGGCTAAAATCATCAGAATTAAAGTCTTAGTGAATGACTTATTCAGTTGTCAAAGTACAAGTGAAAGGCTTCCGTTTTCGCAGTTCGGAATTAACCCTCTCACTTGTTTGAAATGGGAGAGCGTTTTTGGGGGGTGTTTTTCAAAAATTTCTTGAAAAATTTTTTGAAAATAAAAAAAGCCGCCTATTTTCCTCGTAACTGAGGTCAATAGACGACGGGTAGAAATATTCATAACTTTGATTTACAATATGTTGTAAACAGAACGGAGAACTTGAACCTGCTGATTTCTTGAATGCAAATTATATTAGTATGTAGTGAACATTTTCAGCGATAACTTGCTTTTTCTGATTGATTTAAGGAATCGCTGTTTATGGTAAAGACATTTACTGAGCTAAGTGATAGACTAATACCATCACAGAGGTGGAGGAAGATAAATG
>CAMAZY010000038.1 GCA_945863885.1 uncultured Clostridia bacterium | reverse complement strand
TAAGCAGCCTTTTCCCAGTAAAGGCCGATTTCGGGATAGCCCTCTCTGTGAGCTACTCTAGCCATAGCAAGATACATGCCGACTTCACTGCATTCGCCGTTGAAGTTGTCGCGAAGACCCATAACGATTTCTTCGGGAACGTTTTCAGCCTTGCCGACGCCGACAACGTGCTCGGCAGCCCAAGTCATAGCTGCTGTGTCTTCTCTGACAGCCATCTTAGCTTTGCAGATCGGGCATACATCGATGGGTTCGTCTGATTCGTAACCGCATACGGGACAATAATACTTTTTCATAGTCAATTCCTCCAAAAATATAATTTGTGAATTTATCGAAGCCTCGTGGGCTTGTTAACGGTTTTCTGTCTTTTCGCTTTCCTTCAGGCACTTTTCGCAGTAGCCGAAGTACATCAGCGTGTGCCCGGTGATTTTTCCGCCGAACGCTTTCGGAAAAGCGTCAATCTGTCCGGCGTTTTCGATTTCAAGGTCTATGATGCCGCCACATTTCAGGCAGGTCATGTGATAATGCTCTTTCGGCTTGCCGTCAAAGCGGTCAGCTTCGGGGCAAGGGATCCGCACAACGATACCGTTTTCTTCAAGCTGTTTTAAATTCCTGTAAACCGTCGCAAGACTGAGCGAGGGGTGCTGATCCTTAAGACTGAAATAAATCTGCTCGGCGGTCGGGTGATCACAGCGCGAACAAAGCTCGTGAAGAATCGCTTGGCGCTGTTTACTGGTTTTGAGCGCTGGCATGATGATGACTCCGTTCGTGTTTTCTAAATGATAATGATTATCACTATCAATATTATATATGATTTTTTTGAAATGTCAAGCGTTTTTGAAAATCTTTTTGTCGGAATTTTTTCCGAAAGAGGAAATGTGTTACAGCAATCGCAGCAGATCTCTGATATCGGCAATTTCATAAGTCGGACTCGCACAGACGGTGTTTTCTTTTCCTTTCGGGTTGAACCAAACGCAGTCGATTCCCGCATCGAGAGCACCTTTGATGTCCGAGCCTAAGGAATCTCCGATCAGAAGCAGCTTTGCTCTGTCCTTTTCTTCGATATTATCGAACACAAAGTCAAAATAAGCCTTAAAAGGTTTTTGGGTTCCGATTTTTTCGGAAACAAAGCTGTCGGTGATGTATCGGTCAAGTCCGCTTCGCTTTAAACGGCTCTTTTGCGTATGCTCAACGCCGTTTGTGACGATGTATATCCCGTAACCCTTTTCGAAAAGTGTTTTAACCGTTTCTTCGGCTCCGTCAACGGGTACGCCGCCTTCCCCCAGATGTTCAAGATAACGGTCGTTGATTTCGCGTGAGCTTACGGGGCAGGGAAAGCCGATTTCTTCAAAAAGTCGTTTGAACCGTATGCTTTTCAGTTCTTCTTTTGTGACCTCGCCTTTTTCAAACTGCCGCCATAGCCCGGCGTTGATTTCGGAATACAGGCGCAGGATTTCTTCTTCGGTCGGAGTGCCGATTTCTTTTAGCGTCTTTTTTAAGGCATTTTTTTCGTCAACATCAAAATTCAAAAGTGTGTTGTCAACGTCAAAAAGAAGTGTCGTGTATTTACTTTCCATCTCTTTACGGATAAACCGTTCCTTTCTTGGCTGATACCTGTTTATTTTATATGCAGACGCCGGCTTTGTCAAGAAACCGGAACGCATAAAACACGATAACAATGAATAGTTTTTTGTCAAAAAAATTGTGAATACCTATTTATTTTTATAACTTTGTGTGCTATGATAAATATGTATGACTATAGGCAACCTCTAAAAACGTCCCGGCATTCGTCATAGTACACAACTAATGCCGTCTTTGTCGCCCCAAATCCTTGAAATACACAAAGTATTCCTGCGGATTTTTGCCGAAGCAGGCGAAAGTCAAAGCCGATACGGTTTTAAGCGATAAATTTTCGCTGATACTGCGGCAGAAATGCTCGAAATGCGAAAGCATTTCTCCGCTTTCTTTCTTGTCTCGACAAAAATTTACTCGCTTAAAACTTCTCAGAACCTGAAAGCGAATATTTTGCGTGCATTGCGCAGCTTGAAACCGCAGGCATACTGCCGTATGGCAAGGTTGAAAGCATAGCAAGGCGCGTGAAATATTTGTTTTCAGGCGTATCGGATTTGGCTTTCGACTGCTTCAATCCGACATCATTTGTGCACTATGCCAAACGCCTGGAGTCTTTAGAGATTGCCTATTATAGATAAATTCTTGCCTGTTTTGGAAAGGGTATAAAATATGGAACAAGCCTCCTTTAATGAAAGTATATCGTCCGGCGGCCTTCGGTCGGTTGCTGATATCAAGTTGCTCGTGTGCTATCTGCTCAAAAAGCTTGACGCACCGATAGAAAGAACGCAAATGATTGAAGTGCTTCAGGAAAACGACACGGCAAATTATTTCGAAGCCAATCAGGCGGTCAGCGAGCTTATCAAAAACGGAAGGATATTTTGTGAGCTTTCCGATGAACGGGAGCTTTTGAGCATAACGCCGCAGGCGAAATATGATGTGATGCAGATCGAGTCGTCTTTGCCGAAAACGCTTCGGGAGAGGGCGTTCGCCGCCGCCTTACGCATCATCAGCCGGGACAGGGTAGAACGGGAAAGCCGGGTTTTAGTTGAAAAGCAGGAAACCGGTTATTATGTGACGTTTATCATCGAAGATGTCGGAACCGAGCTGCTCAGGCTGAAGGTTTATGTTTCCGATTTGTCACAGGTCGAGCTTGTCAAACGGAATTTTTACGAAAAGGCTGTCAGTATTTATTCTGATATTATTTCATCGCTTACCGTTGAATAAAAACCGAAAGGAAAAGGGAAGAGTATGTTCAAGAAATTTTTAGCGTTTTTTCTGGCTTTCGTTGCCATGGGCGTTTCGGTGTTCATGATGTATTGGAAGTATATTAGACCGTCCGAGTATCCGGTGTTTATTGAAAGCTTTGATCACGGGGTCATGACGGTCAATATAAGCGGAAGCACGGGCGAGGATCAGAAGTTCAGGGTCATGTGCAAAAAAGGGGAAATCATCACAATCAACATTAACCCGGAAAGAACGGATACGGCTTATTATGACCTTTCAAAGCTGTATGTCAACGGTGTCGATGTGACCGATCAGGTCAGTATGCTTCAGTATAAGACTGAGGTCAACCATAAGCTGACTGTTCTCGCCTACTTTAAAAAGGGTAAGAGACCTGCGGGATATACGGCTTCGTCGAATCTTGATTTTCCTGATAAGCCGACAATTGAAGATCCGTTTACCGTGTCGTATCTCGGAAGCAATGACGCTTACGATATCAAGGATCCTTCGGTGATTTATGATGAAAAGTCCGGCTTTTATTATTGTTTCGGTTCGGATAATGTTGTTGTCCGCTCGACGGATCTGATCAACTGGACCGACAGAACCAAGTATTTCAAGGTTCCGGAAAATGCCTCGTCTCTTGCTGTGATGAATTTTGATCAGTTTGCAAGCGTTAAAAAGTGGGCGAAGGAACACGGCTATGACAGTGATCTTGTTCTTTCGGACGATGAAAACGACAGAACGCCGCTTGCTCCCTGTATTGTGAAAAACGGTTCTACATATTATCTTTACTACTCGCTTTGTAAATCCAAAAATGCAAACGAGGCGGCGATCTTCTGTGTCAAGACCGATGATCTTGAATATTCGGTCAACAACAATATCTGGACGGACGTCGGTCTCGTCATCAGCACCTGCGGCTATAACAAGGGCGAAAACAAAGACGATGCCGGAAATGCTCATTATGACGCAAGCATAGCGGTTCACCCGAACGTCATTTCCGCTTCGGGCAAGCTGTATATGTCTTACGGCTCCTATTACGGAGAGGACAGCCTTACGGGCGGCATTTATCTTGTCGAACTTGATAGCAAGACCGGCCTTCTCAGGGAAAAGAGCAGTCTGACCGATCAGGGCGAAGAGATTTCTACCGTTCACGGAAAAGACCGGTTCAAAACCGGAAAACTGATTGCAAGACCCGGAAAGGTGCCTGCGCTCGGAAAAGATGAGGGCAGCATGATTACGGCCGCCGATATTGTCTACAACAGCGACAGCAAATATTTCTATCTGTTTACGACGTACGGCGACGAACAGACAAACTACAATATCCGGGTCGCACGGTCGAAGAACATTCAGGGGCCGTATGTGGATTATCTCGGAAACGCAATGGACGAGTTTTCCGCATCGAAAAAGAGCAATCAATACACCAAGGGCTTCAAGCTCATCGGCGGTTACAACTTTGAAAAGAGTGCGGCCGGCGGTGCATCGTATACCGATGTTGGCCGTGCCTCGGTCGGAAGCCCCTGCGTATTCGAGACTGCCGACGGAAAGTGGATCATGGCGTCGCAGTCGAGAGTTTATTACAAGGCAAACGGTGAAATCGTGACAGGCGATAAGATAGCAAAGGACAACGAGCTTCCGGTCAATACCGCAAGCGCACTTGAAATCCGTCAGCTGATGTTCAACTCCGAAAAATGGCCGCTTGCCGTGCCGGAGGTGTACGCAAACGAGACGGTGGGCGAAACGGTGAGCCTTTCGAATATGAGCGGAAACTGGGACGTTATCGTCTTTGACAACGGTGCCGATGCGGACGACAAGAGCGCCGTTGAACGCAGCGTTTCTCAGGTCGTATCAATTGTCGGCGATGTTGTTATCAGCGAAAATGACATTAAAAAGAAACGGGACATCAAGACCGATGCTATTACGAAATCGGGTAAAGTTGCCTATCAGATTGCTGTTGACGGCGTCAATTATACCGTTTACCCGATAAAGACATGGGACTGGGAGCTTTCTGACGGTGCACTGACCTTTACGGGCGTCGGCGATGACGGAAGCACGATCTGGGGCAAGAAGAACTTCTCGAGTGATGCGGGCATTTATTCCGACACGTTCTATTATCTTCTTGATCTTGTCGATGAGACAACGAAAGCCAAATACGAAAAGAAGATCAGTAAAATCAGCAACAATCCTTCTCAGAGCGATATTGATGCGATGACGGATGCGCTTGTTGATGTAATCAAAAAAGCCGCCGCAAGTGAAAGCAAATAAAGCACGGCACATCCGGATTTCCGATGATAAAACAAAACGTGAAGCGATTGGGTTATGTCGCTTCACGTTTTATTGTGTCGGTTTTGGTTTCTGTCCCGGGGACTGAAACCTTTTGCGGTCTTTTCCGCTTTCTTTTTCGCTTCGGTTTTTCGGCCTTTTCCTTTTCAAGGACAGAAAGCCGGAAAAGAATATTGTCACATTTTTCTCGGATGATACCGCCTTCCAACAGCAAAGGCGGTATATATTCTTTTAAAAAGTCCGCATGAGTCGTACCGACAAAGTCCTTTTCAATCACATTCAGCGCAAAAAGCCTTGTGTATTCGTTATCCGCACCGAGCCACTTGGCAAGATGGGGAATAAGCTCCGGCTGACCTTTTTCGAAAAGCTTCGGCATCAGAAGAGAGCAGGTCTGCGCATTGTCGACAAAGGGTAAAAACCGGTCGAGTAAATCAATCAGCGAATGAAACCGCTTGCGCTCATTTAAAATCAGGGCGTGTATGTTGTTTTCCTCAAGAAACTTGTGCGGAAGAAAGCCGAGATAGGCGCTGTCCTTGTTTTCTTCCACTAACTTTTGCGCAATTTCGGATTGTCCGGCCGGACTGACTCCAAGGATTCTTTCCGGATTCAAAGACGGACAGCAGGCGGCGGTTTTCGACTTCTCGTTGTCGTTCCGGAGCATAAAAAGACGTTTGCGGACTTTTTCTTCAAGGGTTTTCTTCCGTTTAACTTTCTTCTTCCTGACTCTGTGACACTTTTTGAAGTCGAACGCCGAAACAAAGCTGTCAACGTCAATTCCTTTGTCGATATAATCAAGCAAAAGCCTTGCACAGCCCTCGCTGTCGCTTAAGGCATAATGGTGATTCAGGCTGAACTCGATATGCTCACACAAAACGTCGAGACTGTATCCGTCAAGACCGGGAAAGCTTTTTAAGCCGATGTCGCAGGTGCAAAGATACGGGATTTTATCGAGCCATTCGATGCCGTAATGCTTCAGACACAGACAAAGCGTGTTGAGGTCTCCCGCCGCTCCGTGCGCAACAAGGATTCCGCTTGACATGATGTCCTTGATCTTTTCCCAGATTACGGGAAACGCCGGCTCGTTTTCGACCATTTCGGGCGTGATGCCGATAAGCTTTATGACATAAGGGTCAAACTCTGTTTCGGGGTTGACAAGGAAGTAAAGCTTATCGGTGATTTTTCGGTTTTCAATGACGGTTATCCCGATTGCACTGATTCTCGGCTCGTGCTGACCGGGCATTTCGAGGTCAAAGGCGATATATCTTTCTGCCATACGTTATGTTTTACACCTCGTCATAGGACAGAGCCTTTGCATAAAGCTTGATTTTCGCCTTGTCAAAGCAGTGAACCGCTTTCTGGCTGAGTACGGCGGGCGCACTGCCGTTATAGGAGCCGGCGTCAAGCTTCTTGTCAAGATACAGCTTTAATACGCCGTTTCGCTCTCTGACGGCGCAGACCTGAACAATCGTGTCGGCACAAAGCTTTGAGACAACGCTCTGGCCGCCGACAGTGAAAACAAAGCGACCGTTTTTGATTTCAAGACAGATTTCGTCGCCCTGGACGAACAGCTCCTTGTCGGCGTTGTCGCCGCCCGTTGTGGCAACAATCGAAAAGTCCGTGTTGCCCTCAAAAGCATCACTTACAATGATGCCGCCCTCGTGATAATCGAACGAAACCGCAAGGTCGGATTTATTGAGAAGCAAGTCCTTGACCGAACGCAGGGTCAGCGTATCGTGAACGGGGAAGTCATATTGGAAAGTGAGTCTGACGCTCCGGTAATCCTCAAGGAGAACGGCGGAAACAATCTCATTTTCGTCACATCTGATTTCGTCTGCAATGACACTTTGGTTGAACATGACTTCAAGCGTTTTGCAGTCGAGCGCCTTGACGTAAACGGCACAAAGCGGCTTCGCTTTCTTTCCGAAATGAAGAATCTTCGTCTGATAGGCGGGAAGCTTAACCGTTACCGTGTCGCCGAAACTGTACGAGTCCCTTGCGCCGTCCGTGCTGTACGGTAAAAGGACGGTCATGGCGGCGTTCTGAAGCCGCTCATCTGCACCGATAGCGTGCTCAAGCCGTAATACATAGGTTTCGTCTTTGTCGCCCGGGTTGCGAAGCGCAACAATTCCCTCGCCGCCGTCGAAACAGCCGAAGCCGTATACCTGACCCAAGGAGGGCTTACCGCCGAAGAGAACGGAGTTGCGAAGCTTCCCGAATTCTTCTTCCACAAAGCGGAGAACGGCGTTATTGATACGCCACTTCGCCTCGTTCATCATGTTGAAGCTGTAATAAAGCTCCCAGAAGGAAGTGCCTCTTGCCGCCATGGTGAAAAGATATTCACGGAATTCGTCGTCGGACAGCGAAATCTTCGCTTCGTTTCCGTAAATCGGATCGTGGTTATAGAGATTACTTGCCGGGAAGCAAAGCTCACGCACCCGGTAAAAATCATAATACCGCTCGTCACGGTAGGAGAGGAGCTTGTCCTTTTGCGAGCAGGTCAGCTTCTTTCCGTTTGCGTCCTTTTCAATCATGCCGATGTCGTTGCTCGTCTGAATCCATACGGCGTTGACCCACTGTAAGAACCACGGGCTTGGCGGCGAATAGCTTGTCAGGTTGATGTAGACTTTTCCGTCGCTTTCCTCTATCAGACGGGAGAAAACGGCAATCCAGCGTTCCCACATCTCGCTGTAATAATACATATCGTGCTTGCCGCCGCTTATATGGTCGTGATGCTTGCTTCTGCACGGCCGCAGACTGAAGCCGTCAAGCTTCCAGTAGGTCAGGTTAAAGCGGCTTTGACAGTCGGACATAAAGTCGGCGGTTTTGTCGATGTACTTTTTGCTTGCGACGTCGATATCCTGCGCACGCTTGTTGAGGTATCCGTTGCCGCCTTTTTCGACCCGTCTTGCAAATTTGACGGTGTCAAGCGTATAGCCGCCCCGGGGGCCGAGCCACAGACCGAAGCTACTGCCGAAGGCTTCGGACAGATCACGGGCAGGATAAAGCTCGTTCGGGAACTTTGAATTGAAGCACCAGAAGTCCTTTTGATAATCGTTCCAGCCGTCGTCGACAACATAGCAGTCAAGCGGCTTTGAACCGACGGCGGTCATCGCTTTTTCGATTTCATAAAACGAATGCTCAATATTCTTTGCGTCAATGTTCAGCATGTGGTCGTACCACGAGTTATACTGCATCCGAAGCCCCGTCGGGCGGGCGATGTCCTTGATATATTCGAAGAACGCCGCCTTGACTCTTGCGTTGCTTGCCGTGTCGGCGACACCGCAGACGGATCTGACGCTTTCAAAAACGCCGCTTTCGCCGGAAAGCTCGAAAAGGCTTTTTCCGCTGTAATACCGGAGTGTCACCGCACCGTCCTTGACCGTGTTGACGCAGGCGGGAAACTCACATCCGAAATACAGGTCGTCAACAAAAACCGGCTGACCCAAAGCGACCGCAAAGCCGTTCATGTGCGCCTTTTCCTGCGGCGGTACGCACCATGTCCGGTTGTTTTCCGAAAGTACGAGTGGCTGCATATCGATATAGTCAATAACGGCTTTCCGGCACGAGTCGGGCTCGGCGGAAAAGATTAGCTGTTTTCTGAAATACGGCTTGTTTTCCTCGAGTGAGTAAATCAGCGACAGACCGATTTTGTCACCCTTAACCTTGAACGGCTCAAATGCAATGATAAGCTTTTCGGTTCCGCTCTCCTTTTCGGCGAAGGTGTCCTTGATTTTCAGCTCACCGGCGGTGACGGTCTTCGTGAAAAGACCGGTTTTGAAATGAACGGCAAATTCCGCCGAGCCGCTTTGACCCGACAGAACGCTGCCTGTGATTTTATTCGTGACCGAAGAAGCCGAAATTCGCTTTTTTGCGATTGCAAGCTCCAAGGAAACGGATTCGTTTTCAATCCGGCAAAGCTTTGCCTCGGTTGTAACCGACATTTATTATTCCTCCGAAGTTTTATTTATCCGATAATTCCGTTTACAAACGATACGATGTCCTCACAAACGGTGTCGAAAAGGGCGTCCTCGTTGAGTATTTCGTGTCTGCCGTTTTCGTAAAGCTTCATTTTTACGTTGTCCTTGCCGGCGGCCTTAAGCGAATCGTAAACCTGTGTTACACCCTTGCCGTAGTTGCCGACGGGATCCATAGCACCCGAAATCAGGAAAACGGGCAGCTTTTTCGAAAAGCCTTCGAACCAGTCTTTGCCCGAAACGCTTTTGAGTACTGAGAACAGGTCACGGTAACCGCAGGCGGTGAACAAAAAGCCGCAGTACTTGTCGTCTATGTACTTGTCGACCTGATACTGATCTCTCGACAGCCAGTCAAACGGTGTTCTGCCCTCAAAACGCTTATTATATGCGCCGAAAGCGAGCGAGTCGATGAACTTGCTTCTGTAATGGTCACCCTTCAAAGAAGCGATGGCGGACGCAAGACCGATGGCGATGCCTGCCGCCGGGTTCGGACCCGAGGTGCCGCAGAAAATGGCACCGTCAAGCTCGTCGGCGTACTGATACGTATAGTTTCTTGCAACGAAAGAGCCCATCGAGTGGCCGAAGAAGAAATATGGCTTATCGGGGAACTGCTGCTTTGCAATTTCGTAAAGCTTGTGGCAGTCGGCGATGAAGTTTTTGTAGCCGTCCTGCTTTCCGAAGAAGCCGAGCTCATCGTCGTTTTTGACGCTCTTGCCGTGACCTAAATGGTCGTTGATGAAAACGGCGATCCCGTTTTCGCAAAGTCTGTCGGCAAATTTTTCGTACCGTTCAAGATGCTCCGCCATGCCGTGGGCAATCTGAAGCACGGCTTTGACAGAAGATACGTCCTCGGGAAGATAGCTTGCGGCGTGAATGTCGGCAAGACCCGAAGCGGATTTGAAAGTGAATTCATTTTTTACACAAGTCATAAGTATTCCTCCGTATTGACTCCGGGGTCGGAGTTTATTCATACTATTTTACCATATATTGTGATTTTTTTCATCATAATAACAGTAAGAAACTCGTTGTTATTGTGCACAAAAAACAAAGGTGTTTTTTGTAAACTGACACAAGAAAGGAGAGAAATGTATGACAAGCTGATATGCGGGCAAAAATAAACGTGAGGTGTTATACTTATGAATAAGAATAAAATCAAGCTGATCCGCTTTTTCAAATCGTTTTTTGTCATCATGCTTGCCATGACCGTGCTTGCCGTTTCGTATAATCTTTCCATGCCCGAAGAGGACGGTTCAACGGTGTATACGCTTTCCAAGCTCGGCTCACGGGGCGAGGAGGTCAGAAAAATCCAGACGAAGCTCAAATCCCTCGGTTATTACAAAGGCTCAGTTGATGGGATTTACGGAACCGAGACAAGAAACGCTGTCAAGGCTTTTCAAAAAAACTGCGGAATTACCGTTGACGGCATAGCCGGACCGAAAACGCTGAAATTTTTGGGACTCGGCTCGGCGTCATCGTCTCAAAGCGGAAAATACAGCGAAAGCGACATCAATCTTCTGGCGAAGCTGATTGCGGCGGAGGCGAGGGGAGAAAGCTACACCGGGCAGGTCGCTGTCGGTGCGGTCGTCTTAAACCGGGTTTCCCATTCGTCTTTTCCCGATACGGTTGCGGGCGTTATCTATCAAAGCGGCGCTTTTTCTGCGGTGACGGATTCAAACTGGAGTGTTTCGGGTACAGCGGAATCACTCAAGGCGGCAAGAGACTGCGTCAACGGTTGGGATCCGAGCGGCGGAGCGATTTATTACTACAACCCGAAGAAAACAACGAACGGCTTTATGCTTTCACGGCCGGTTATCAAGACGATCGGAAACCATGTGTTTTGCCGGTAGGAATTTTTGCGCAGGCCGAGGGCATAACAGATGTCAGATGTTAGATTTTAGATGTTAGATTTTAGATGTTAGAAACGGTCGCAGGAGATTGAAAATGCGTAATTGTGGTTGCGGATTCCCTTGTGCCAAAGGAAAACCTCTGGCCGCAGTAGCGGATTTCTCTTGATGGAAAGTGTGCAGAATATATGCGGGCAGCCCTCGTGGCTGCCCACAGCAGACGGTCAAAAAACCGTGTCTTGCTTGATCGCAAAACACGGTTTTTTCAACATTCTGAGCCGGATCGCAGTTGGTCCGGCTTTTGTTTTACTTTTTCGAAGCGGTTTCTTCGCTCGTCTGCTTTTGGGAAATGAATTGCTTTAACAGCTTGACGTTTTCGCCGATATCCATTTCCAAAACGTCGCCGACGCCGCTGACACGTTTGTTGTTCCATGTGCCTTTTGCGGGAATCTGATGCTGCTGAATGTCGTATCTGCCGTATTTCGCAACCGCCGAAAGCCCGAGCTTGAGCATATCGTTTCGCCCGATGTCTGTCGTTATCATCGGAAGTACCTGCTCGACGATTTTGATAAGCTCAACCGGATTCATGCCTTTTGCCTGATCGATGATTGCCGAAATGACTTTTCGCTGTCTTTGCGTCCGGTGAAAATCGTCGTCCAGATAACGGATCCGGCAGTACCAAAGCGCCGCAGCACCCGAAAACTTGTTTGTTCCTTCTTTGGCGTAGGTGATCTTGACCGTTTCCCGAAGATATTTGGCTTCTGCGGCGGTGACGCCTTTTACGGTAAGACCGCCCATCAGATCAATAAGCTTGGTAAACACTTCAAAGTCAACAAGGACATAGCTGTCGATTTTGACCTTGAAGTTGTATTCAATCGTGTCGATAACAAGCTGGGCACCGCCGGCGGAACAGGCGGCATTGAGCTTTCGCCAGTGTCCGGTAGACGGAATGCAGACATAAGAGTCTCTTAAAAAGGAAGTCAGCTTCAGCTGTTTGTTTTTGTTGTCGATAGAAAGAAGAATCATCGTATCCGAACGCATTCCCTGAATCTCGCTTCGTGCGTCGCTTCCGATTAAAAGAATGTTTTGGACGTCCGGGCTTGAGAAAAGCTCTTTTTCGCTGATATACTGATTCTCTTTGATGGAATCGGTTTCATAGTTAATTTTTCCGAGAATGCTGTAACCGTATGCAAAAACAGCGGCAAAGAGAATCACAATAACCGCAAATACGGCGGCGGCAATTTTTGCCCCTTTGTTTTTCTTTTTCGGCTTCTTCGGGCCGCCGGAAGATCCGCCCTTTGTCGAAGCGGCTGACGGCTGTCTTTTTACCGGCGGTTTTTGTCCCGGGCTGTTGGCCGGTCTTACGGGTGTACGTCCGGCGTTAGCCGGAGTACGGCTGCGATTGGCAGGTGCCTGATTGTTTCTGCTTTGCGGGGAAACGTTCGGTGAATAAGAGCCGTAGGTCTTGCCTGTCGGAACGGACGAAGCACCCGGTCGGTAAGCGGCTGACGGGTTTTCGCCGACGGGACGGCCTTTCGGTGTCCTGTTTGTGTTACCCGAAGGCGGGTAGGAAGAATAGTTGTTCCCTGACGTCCTGACGGGATTTCCGCTCGGTGTGCGGGAACGGGGTGCATTGCCGGCCGGTGAGCCGAAACCCGGTTCGTCGTCCGGCAGTGTTACTTTAAAGCCGTTACTTTCCGCATGGGAAGAAAAAGGGTCTGAATATATGTCGTTGTTTTCCCAATCGTATTGATTGTATATTTCGCCGTTCGGGCGTTTTTTACGGTTGGATTCTTTATTATCATTAAAAAACAGATCGTCCATAATTATGACAAGCCTGACTGACAAAGCTGTGTCATGAGGCTTTGATCCTTTCTGAAAATTTGCCGTCAATAAGGCATATAAGCAGAATACCGGATATATTTTACCTTAAGTTGATGAAAATCTCAATAGCCTTTTCTAAAATTCATAAAACCTTAAGACAACTTCTGCTTTTTTTCGGATAAGGATTTGACAATGCCTCCGGTTTTGTGTAAAATACAACTATGAGTGAGTTGGGCAGTTGCGGGGCGCTTTTGCGCAACGAGGAAAGTCCGAGCTTCATACAGCGGGATAACGGCTAACGGCCGCCGAGGGTGACCTTAGGGAAAGTGCAACAGAAAGAAACCGCCGTTTTACGGTAAGGATGGAAAGGCGAGGTAAGAGCTCACCGGCGTGCAGGAGACTGTACGGCCATGTAAACCCTATCCGAAGCAACACCGACAGGATAAGGCATTTTGCCCGTGTCAGCTGGGCACGTAAATCCGAAAGGTGGCTTGAGCCTTTGGGCAACCAAAGGCCTAGACAGATGACTGCCTTCAAAGACAGAACTCGGCTTACAGATTCACTCATTGTATCGCACGGATGTCGCAGGAGACTTTGTCTCTTGCGGCTGCGATTTTTTGAAAGCGAAAAGAGGCGAAAACGTTGTTAAGGCAGGTAAAGCTTGTAGAATATTCAAAAACGGTTGATTTGCTCAATTGTCTGACGCATGCCGTCGGTTCGGCTTTATCAGTGTTCTTTCTTTTTCTGATGCTTCGGAAAGCGAGCGGGGCAAGACCGCTTGTGTCCGCTTTGATATACGGTATTTCATTTTTTGCGGTGTTTACCGTCTCCGCCGTTTATCACGGACTGAGTGACCCCGAAAAGAAGGCGAAAGCAAGACTCATCGACCATTCGACCGTGCCGCTTCTGATTGCCGGAACCGCTACGCCGTGTGCCATGATTACGCTTTTTGAAGTAAGCCCCGGACGATGTGTGCTTGTGATGGTGCTCGGTTGGTTCTGTTTTTTCTTCGGACTGTTTTCGAAGCTGTTTTTCTTTGAAAATACAACGATGAAAGCCGTCACAATGGCGGTATACATTATTTCGGGCGCCACAATGCTTCTGAGCGTTGTGCCGATCATCGACAAAATTGACCGGGAGGCGTTCATGCTGTTGGTGTACGGCTGTATTGCCTACCTTGTCGGGGCTGTTTTGTGTGCGGCCGGAAAGAAAATACCGGCTTGTCACATTGTTTTTCATATTTTTGTACTGCTGGGTGCGGTGATTCATTTTTATGTAATTTACCGCCATGTAATCTGACGGCCCGGCGGGAGAGTCAAAACACATTTTGCACGGTGGAAAAGCAAAATGTGCTTTTTTGCGTCATAAGAATATTGATTTGTTTTGTCGGATATGGTAAAATATTGTAAAAATTATTTAGCGAGGTGCTTTTATGGCTGTTCAATATAAAGCGTTTATCTCGTATCGTCATCATCCCGAGGATATCGCCGTCGCCACACAGATTCACCGGCTGCTTGAACGATACCATGTTCCGCATGAGCTGAAAAAGCAGGGCAGGCAGATCGGAAGAATCTTCCGGGACAAGGACGAGCTTCCGACCTCCTCAAATTTGTCGGAAGATATTTTTACCGCACTTGAAAATGCCGAATACCTGATTGTTATCTGTTCGACGAGAACAAAAGAGTCGATCTGGATCGAAAGAGAAATTGAGCATTTCTTAAAAACGCATACAAGAGACAAGGTTCTGACGGTTCTTGTCAACGGCGAGCCGGGGGACGTCATCCCCGAAAAGATTCTTTTTGAAACGAAAACGACCGACGACGGGACAGAAGAAAAAATACCGCTCGAACCGCTTTCGTGCGATTGGCGGGGTTCAAAAAAAGAAGCCGTCAACCGTGAGCTTCCGAGACTTGCCGCCGTGCTGCTGGGCTGTTCGTACGACGATCTTGTGCGCCGTCAGCAAAAGTATAAGGCACGCAGAATCATGTCGGTTGCCGCCGCCGCTTTTGTGGTTGTGTTTGCAGTCGCTTGCTACTATATCTATTCGGCAAGTCAGATCCGAAAGAGTCTGAATGAGTCGCTTTACAATCAGGCAGAGTATTTAGCGTCGGAGTCCATTCAGTCTTTCGATGACGGTGACAGGCTTAAGGCTGTCGCCCTTGCGCTCGAAGCAATCGGTGCGGGTGAAACCGAAAGACCGTATAACCCCACCGCCGAGCTTGCACTTGCACAGGCGGTTATGCCGTACGGAAGCAATGGGGACACTTTTGTGTCGGTTGCCGCCTATTCACCCGGGGAATATACGCAGGTTAAAGAGTTCGCTTTGAGTGACGATGAAAAATATCTGTATACGGCTGATGCAAAACACAATCTGACAGTTTTTGACATCGAGAAGCACAAGAAGATCGCAACGGTGGATGTCGACGGGCAAATATCTTCACTCACCGCCTTGGCCGATCATACGGTTCTTGTTGAACGCGACGAGAGTTTTGACCAAGCCTTGATTTGTTACGGAGTCGACGGAACCCAATTGTGGAAGAAAGAGAACGTCAATGAGTATACCCTTTGTGAAAACGGAAAAAAGCTGATTGTTGGATGGAAAAATGAGGATTATGTAGAATATATCGTCGTATTGGATGCAAAAACAGGGGCGGTTTTGAATCAGGTGAAAATTCCGGATGAAATAGAATATTTTTCCATCGTTTGCAAGGAATATATCAATGCGGATTTTATTGCGTTGAAAGTCCATGGTTTCTCCGACAAGACAGAAGATATCTATATTTGTAATATACAAAACGGGGATTTCAAACATCTTTATCAGACCGATTATTATGCATGCAATGCGGCAACTGTTACCGAGGACGGTAAACTTCTTGTCATGGAAGGCGACAAAAGTAATGATGAATATACCGGTAGGTTTTTGGATATGATTTCAACCTCAAAACTGCTTTATCATATCAAATGCTATGATGTGAATTCCGGTGAACTGTTGTGGAAGAATGATTTTGTTACCTATCGGTATTTGGAGCATTACATCGAAGTGACGCCTGATAAATCCAAGGCCGTCTGTGTTGCCGGCAACAGTATCTGTGTGTTGGATTTTTCTTCCGGGAAAAAGATTTACGAAAACGAGGCGGAAAGTGCCATTATTGATATATATGTAGATAATGAACGTGTGCTGTGCCTTACTGAAAACGGAAAAACTTTTTCCGCAGATTACGCAGAACCCCGTTTGGATTCGTTACCGGTATGCAGCGGTGCACAGTGGATTAAGGTTCGGCGAAATCGGAATATCTTTGCTTTAAGTCAGCTGAGTACCGGCGTGATCGAATACGGAAAAACGGATATTAAGCCGCAGTGGGAGGCTCCGAAAGAGGGATGGCAAGAGCTGAATATTGAAAACGGAAAGATTTACTCCGAAGCAGACGATGCCTATTGCGAATTCGATCTCAATACAAAGCAAACAAAAATGATCGAAAAAAACAAGGAGGCCTCGTTGGAAGACTATATCGGTATGACAAGTGACGGTATTTTATGGTGTGAAGGCGAATTAAAGAACGAAAACGATTCGGATGTCCCGTTCCTTTTCGGCTACGATTTCAATAAGGGAGACAGAATCGAATACGAAGTGAAAAAGCCGGAAGACGATAAGAACGACTGGTTTAGTTTGTCCGATGACGAATGCACGATATCGGAAGACCGTCTGATTTATGTTTATGAAAAAAGCGATTATCCGGATTATGAATTGCGTATAGTTCAAAGCGATCTGAACGGGGAGAATCTTACCTTTCGTACCGTGATGAAATATGACAGTTCTGTTACGATATACCCGAAGCTTATTGACTGTACGGACAGATTTGCTTATCTCTATATTGAAAAGGAGAATTGGAAAAAACCTGATGAAAACCAGTATTTGCTCGTTGAAGTTGAATTTTCAACCGGTAACAATGTGATTATAAACAGTTACTCTGAAGACATGAACCTGAGTCAAATCATATTTTCTTCAGACGATGTTACCGATAGATATGCATTAGCTTTGGATGGGATAATCAGAGTCAGAGGCGCCGGAAGCGAAACAGGCTTTGATCTTACGGCTGAAGACGGTGTGAAGCTTTCGAAACCGGTTTTCGACGGCGACGAGATTTTCGCTCTCGGTGATGACAAATATCTTTATCGCTTCCGTGCGACAGACGGAAGCTTGCTAAGTAAAACATTGCTGAACCAGGTTTATAATACCTATGATGCGAATCTGCTTGATTCCGAATCCTGTTTTACCATTCAACATACCTCGGACGGTTATCTTATCGCCAACGTTTTCGGTATGGCGAACATATTTGAAACCGAACAGTGGACAGCTATATCTTCTTTTGGTAGTTTCGTTACCTATGACGAGCCGTCTGACAGTTGTATTTGCCAAAGCGGTGACAACTACCTCTCCTATAATCGTCTGACCCGGGAAGAGCTGATCGAACAGGGAAAAGAGCTTGTCAAAGATTATCAGCTGACCGAAAAGGAAAAGGAAGAATACGGTATTAACTGAAAATCAGGATATAAGAATGTCCCCGTGGTTTCACGGGGCATTTTTTCGCCCACAATACGAATGACAGAGTTTTTATCTGTGTTCGTTTTGTGACGATATTAAAAAACATGACCGTTTTCTTACACTTTGTCCTTTGCCGTTCGAATTCGTTTTGCTCCATTGAACGGCGGCGGAGCGTCTGCTATAATCATGATGAGGTGACGGCGCATGAGAAGCGAATATGAAAGCTATACGGTAGAGGCGATGCTCGGCTTTTATAACGGCGATTTTGACAAGTTTCTGGAATTTCTCGACGAGAATGTAATCTGGTACGGTCCGAAACAGGGACAATATGTCGTCGGAAAGGAAAATGTGAAAGACGTCGTCTGTAAAAAGCGTGAGGGCCACAGCTATCGGGTCGAAAACGTGCAGACAAAGCTGATTTCTTATACGCCGAGTATTTACTCCATTGTCGTGACCTATCTTCTTCATTGCTGCCGCCCGGACGGGACGGTGAAAACCGTTTTTCAGCACGTTATCGCCAACGGTCAGAAAATCCGGGACCGAAACGGCGAACCCTTCTGGCGCTGTCCGTTTATTCATGTTTCAAACGCAGAGCAAAAAGACAGCTCCGGTGCAACCGTTTCTTCGTCTTTTTCCTATGTTCCGAAGAAAATGCTGCTCGGCTGCAATGAACCGCGGCTGGTTTTGCCGGGGGACAATTATACGACCGTTTATATCCGTCCGGACAGTATTAAATATATCGTCGGCGGAAAGGGCGTCATGTGTTATGTCTATACCGACGACGGGGTGTATCTTGTGCGACGGCTTCTGAAACAGCTTTACGACTGCCTGCCCGATTATTATTACCGCTGTCATTCCAGTTATATTGTAAATCTCAATTATGTGCTTTATCTTTCAAGCAGTAAAATCACCCTGACGGATTCGACCGAAATCCCGATTTCAACCAAGCGCTATGCGCAGATTAAAGAGGATATCGGAAAATGGATGAGCCGGAAAAATGAGATGAATTCATAAAGGAAGCTTTATCGAAAAACACGGGACTCCAACTTTAATTTATTTAAAGCGGCTTTCATTTAAGAATGCTGAAAACGCAGAACCAAAAATTTTAAAAAACTGCCATTGATTTATAATCGTTGACTTGTGACGTTCTGACAGGTAATATATTGATGAAGATTTGTGACACATCGTCATAAATAGGATTCGATGTACTATATTTGTCAAAGCGTCACTTTTTTATTTTTGGAGGCATTTATTATGGAAAAGAAACCTGCACTTCCTTTGGTACAATCCCGAGAGGTCGCGCCCGGAAACTACGGCTTATATGATTATTTCCTGACGAACTCGAAGCAGTACGGAGATTATGTTCTCTTCGGTCATTACGGAAAAGATCACTACATATCGGAGTTTATCGCCGATATCGAAACACTTGCCGCCTATTACTCTCTTGAACTCGGACTGAAGCGCGGCGATGTTTATACCATTTTCATGCCGACGAATGCGGAAAGCCTGATTATCCTGATGGCACTGAACAAAATCGGCGTCATCGTCAACTTTGTTCATCCGCTTCTTCCGCCGGAGAATCTGAAAGAGATTATGGAGTTTACCAAGAGCAAGGGTATCGTTGTACTCGATATGTTCGCCGCCAAATATGCCGAAGCGATTGCTGATGAGGGCGTACCGTGCCTTGTCTGCGTTCCGACAACCTATGCCGTGCCGGACAAGCTCAGCGCAAAAGCGAACGAGCAGGCCATGGCGGTTGTTGCGGCAAAGATCAAGAATTATAAGACTTATCCCGAGGTTCTCGCCGAGTATAAGGATAAAAGAGTCGATACCGTTACAGAGAATAAGGACGATACCGCACTTTATATGAACGGCGGCGGAACAACGGGCAACAGCCGCACGATCAAGCTGACGAATGATGCGGTCAATCGGGTTGTTTATGCCCTCGGCTCCGGCAATACAATCGTTGAAAATATCGGTGTGGATACGGAAATCTGCTGCATGCCGTTTTTCCATGCTTTCGGACTTTGCGCAGGCGGTCTGAACGTTTTGCATAAGGGCGCTAAGGCGGTATTCATGCCGAAATTTGAAGCGGACAAGTTTATTCATAATATGAAAACCAACCGGGTTGTTGAATTCAACGGCGTTCCGAATATGTACAAAAAGCTTCTTGCCGATCCGGAATTTGACGGACCGCACCTGAAGAGCGTCAAGGTGATGTTCTCGGGTGGTGACGACGTTCGTCCGGCGTTTGTAAAAGAATTCGAAAAAGTGATGAAAAAGAACGGCTCGGATGCAACCATCTGTGCCGGTTACGGACTGACTGAATGTTGTGCTGTCTGCACGACCAATCCGCCGTGGATCAATAAGCTCGGAACGATCGGAAGACCCCTTCAGGGACTTACTATACAGGTATGGGACGAGAACAACAAGCCCGTACCGACCGGCACAACCGGACAGCTCGTTATGCACGGTCCGACCATGATGCAGGGTTATCTGACCGAGGACGGCCCGATTGACGAGGGTCTTTACAAAGACGAAGACGGCAAAAAGTGGGTGCTTTCGGGCGACCTTGGCTATTTTGACGAGGAAGGCTACGTTCACTTTGTCGGAAGATGCAAGAGAGTTATCATCATCTCAGGCTATAATATATATCCGGGTGACATCGAAAAGCTTCTGACAGAGCTTGATTTCATCAATGAGAGCTGTGCCGTTCAGGGCTATCTTGACGGCAAGCCGATTGTAAGACTTTTTGTTGTTAAGAAATATGACATTGATGAAGAGGAAGCAAAAGAGAAAATTATCAGCCTTTGTTCGGAAAGACTTTCGCAGTATAACATCCCGAAGGAAATCAGATTCATTGATGCGCTTCCGAGAACAAGACTGGAGAAGGTCGACTTTATGGCACTGACTGAAAAGTGCCCCGAATAACAATTGACAAATCCTTTCCGTAAATAAATTTGCTCTCTGAGCAAAACACATTCCCCCTTAAGTGCAGGCAAGAACGGCAGAACAGCGATTCTTGCCTGCGCTTTTTATAATGAAGCCGCTTATGAATCGACTTTTGGGGTGAAAATTACGATTCCAAATGTTGATGCAAAATATGTTGACATTTTATCAAAATATAGGCCGAAAAGACAAGAAAGCGATCAAGATACAAAATATAGTATATGAAAAGGGGAAAAAGCCCAAAAACACACGGGAGGGTGTACAAAGAGTGGCGAAAAGGGATAAAAAAGGGCGAAAAAGGAGTTGACAAGAGGAAAAACAAGTGAT
>CAMAZY010000037.1 GCA_945863885.1 uncultured Clostridia bacterium | reverse complement strand
CACAGCGCTCAAAAGCAGGAAAACACTAAGTGTTAATCGCACCTTTGTTATAACATACAATCGGTTCTCTTTCGTGCCTGACGTGGCAATGGATAGATTGAGCTATTCAACAAGCATGCTTTTAGTTGGCAAGTGAAAAATGTACTCGGTTCTGATTTTTAGTTTTTCAAAGCTGAAAGTTTTATGAAAATCAATTTAGACCTGCCAACCCGAAGTCAGCGAACAAAAAAGCAAATCAATTTTAACAGCAAACACAAGAGAGAACAAATCACCCTCCACACAACAGTGCGACCACACTTAGTGTTGTCCTGTTGCGAAAAAGCGTTCTTTGCATACTTTCTGACGCTTCGGTCAGAAAGTATGTGCCCGCGCGGCATTAGCGCAAAGGTAAAGATATAGAACAAGTCAACTCCAAAAAGTGCAAGCCAACCATTACACTAACAAGCTGAATTTTACCGAGTACTGACGGTCAGTGTGGAGACCCCTCTGTCAGCAAAGCTGACATCTCCCCTTTCATGGGAGAATCATTTCCGGTGCACTTGATGAGATGCCGCAAGGCGACAGAGGGGTCTTACACCGCTAAACTAAAATTTAACCACTTATCTCACGGCTCGGGCTGTCGGGTAGAAGTACAGCTCTCTCTGCCCCGACATTGGAGTCGCCATGCGACCCGGCATTGGTGTCGCCCGGCGACAAAATCTGCTATTTCCAAGTCTTATGAAAGGACTGATTATCTATGATAACAAAACGAATTATCCCCTGCCTCGACGTCAAGGACGGACGGGTCGTCAAGGGCGTCAACTTTCTCTCTCTTGCCGACGTTTCGTCTCCTGTGAAGCTTGCGAAATATTACAGCGACAACGGGGCGGACGAGCTTGTTTTTTACGATATCACAGCTTCGGCGGAGGGCAGAAAGCTTTTTACGGATATCCTCGTTGAGGTTGCGTCAACGATCTTCATTCCGCTGACGGTCGGCGGCGGTATCAACACCGTTGAGGATTTTGACCGTGTTTTAAAATGCGGAGCGGATAAGGTCAGCGTCAACTCGGGCGCTATCCGAAATCCCGACCTGATACGGCAGGCGGCGATGAAATACGGCGACCAGTGCGTCGTGATTTCCGCTGACGTCAAGCGTGTTGACGGTGTTTTTCACGTTTTTGCAAAGGGCGGCAGAGAAGACACAAAAATGGAGGCCGTCGAGTGGATCAGACGCTGTGTCAGTAACGGCGCCGGAGAAGTCGTTCTCAACTCCATCGACACCGACGGCGTAAAAAACGGCTTCGATCTCGAAATGCTCGAACAGGTCTGCGACGCAGTCAATGTGCCCGTTATCGCTTCGGGAGGTGCCGGCTGTAAAGAGGACTTTGTCACGCTGTTTAAAACGCTCCCGAAAGTAGACGCAGGACTTGCGGCTTCGATCTTCCATTTCGGTGAGGTGGAAATCCGTGATCTGAAAAAGACGCTTCGGGAAAACGCAATCAATGTCAGATAAGAGGGGGAACCATAAATGCATTGTCCGAATTGTTCATGTGAAGTAAAAGATGGAGCAAGGTTCTGTCCGATGTGCGGCTGTGATCTGACGAACAAGCAGCCGAAGCCGCAAAGGGCGGCCGCTGTTCAAAAGCCGGTTCAGCCGACACCGCCGAAACCAAAAAAAGGCAAGAAAAAAAGAAAAGCGGCCGTTGTCATCGTACCGCAGCTTCTGGTTTTGGTTATTGCGGCTGTCGTTTTGTTCGTTGCGCTCAAGCCGGGCATTTCCAAAAGGGACGCCCAAAAAGCGCTTGATCTTCTCAACAGCGAGGAATTATCCGAAATAAAAGGCGACAGCGAACAGGATAAACAAAAAGTAAAAGACTATCTCATAAAGCTTGAGGGCGAAAACAAGATTCAACAATACACCGAAAACGAAAACGGCGTATTCTTCGAATATAAAGGCGTGAAAACCGGTTATGTTTTTGATGCGGACTACGCCGAAAGCAAGCTTGTCGAAATCGACGGCGGCGACACAGCGAAAACAACCGATGATGACGTTCTGTTCCTGATCTGCGCCGACGAGGGCAAGGAATATTATAAGAAGCTTGCCGAAAAATACAAAAGCAAGACAAGCGGCAAGGTAACCGTCATTGAAAACGCAGGCACAGACGATTTTGTCCGTGAATTGAATTCGGAATATGATAATGTCTTCATCTGCTCCCACGGTGCATACTGGAACGGCGAATACGGTGTCTTTTGCCTTTCCGAAACCGCCACGGCCGACCTGATTGCCAAATATGCCGCCAAAGAGAACAGCTCGATCGTTGTATACCGGAAAATCGGCTCTGACAAATCCTATATCGGTCTTACGCCCGACTTTTTCAAAAACGAATGTGCGAACATGAAATGCGACACGGTTTATTCAAGTGCCTGCCACAGCTTTGACAACAATGTCATGCCGCAGACAATCGTATCGGCGGGTGCGCAAAGCTTTGCCGGCTTCGACGGACAGGTTACCATTCAATACGATGAAAATATTGCCGGTGTGTTCAGCAATTCGCTGATTGACGGGAGTACGGCAAAAGAAGCCTATACCGGCGCTGTCAACAAATGCGGAAAAAGGTCCGGTGCCTCAGGCTTTTGCTTTTATGAAAAGCCCGAGCCCGTGCAAAGCAACCCGTCAGATGATACGTCAGGCGATCAGCCAAGCGCACAGCCAAGCGGCGAAGCAATCGAGCCGGCGGTTTCCCAAACCGTTTCGGACAGCAAAAGCGCCCAAATCAAATGGGTCAAAGAGCCGTTTCTCGAGGCTGACTATGTCTCTCCCCTGTTCAGCTGTACCGGTGCCGAATATTCGGACAATCCCCTTTACGCTTACCGGAGCAGCACTTCCTCGGGCAAGGAATACGGTGTTGTGGATTTAGAGGGCAAAAAGCTGATCTCGGGCGAAGGCGGAGCGTATTTCGACTGTGTAGGCGAGGTTGTGACCGACCATGTAGGACATTCGAATGTACGCAGAGGAGTCGGTGCCATTGACCGGAAATACGGTGATCTTTATCAATATATTGATTACGGTGTCAATGACAGCTATGAATATTTGGGATTGTTTGTTGCTGACGCATACTTTGACAACGAGTCTACGGATGCAGGCTTTAACGGTCGCAATTTTGATTCATCAAAATGCGGTCTGTGGTGTGACGGAGAACTTGTTGTTCCGATGAAATATGACGGCTATATGATTCCCGGCGACGGAATAACCGCTCTCAAGAAAGACGGTTTGTGGTATTATTTCGACAGCGACGGAAACTGTATCCTTTCGGGTATCGAGCCGCTTGACAATGAATACGCCAAAGACGCTTTCAATGAATCCTATGATGACGAAACCCTCCAAAAAAACACCGGTGCATACAGCTTTTCGTGCGGTCTTCTTCCCGTCAGAAACTCCTCCGGCAAGTGGGGCTATGTGGACGCAAACGGAGATAAAGCAATCGAATACGAATTTGAGGATGCAACACCCTTCCGAAACGGCAGAGCGTGGGCGAAGAAAGACGGAAAATGGGGCATTATCGAAATTGAAGAGATGGCCGATGCATATGAGCAGTATCAGCGGTTTATAAATAATGCCTATGACGAAAAAATCAGAAAAGATCCTGATGCCGGTAGCAGATATCCTGCTGTCGAAGTAAAGTTCTGTTTCATTGACAATGATAATATACCCGAAATGATATATAACAACACATTGTACGCTGTTAAAGACGGAAAAATCGTTATTGTCTTAAAGGAAGAGGAACTGAATCCCCAAGGAGCTAATTCCCGTTTCATTGTATCTTTTAAAAAAGGATTGTTTTATATTCGCAGTGTTGCCAATGAATATGATCCAGGTAATATAATCCCCATATGTTTCTTTGATTATGAATATACGAATGCTTCGGCAAAGTTTATTAGTGAATATCTATCAAGACTGAATTGTGATAATAATCATGAAGATTATTATTTTGTCGGCAACAAGCCATCTCAGTTCTATGACACTTTTGACAATTATGCTAATTATCAAAAAGTATCTTACGAAGAATTCATTAAACCAACCGAAGATTACACTGCAGAATACACCTGTGCTGTTATGCTTCCCATATATCAGCACTATTCCCTCTTCACAGCGGATATCAATACCAACGCTTATTACTAAACGAAAGGAACAGCACAGACAAAAGCATCTGTGCCGGACGGTGAAACATTATGATAAACATTGACGAACTCAAATTCGACGAAAAAGGACTGATTCCGGCGGTCGTTGTCGACAGCGTCACAAAAAAGGTGCTGACTGTCGCATACATGAACCGTGAAAGCTTACAAATTTCAATCGAAAAGGGGCTGACCTGCTTTTTCAGCCGCTCCCGTCAGGAGCTGTGGCTTAAAGGCGAAACGAGCGGCAACTATCAGCATATCGTTTCGATTACCGCCGACTGCGACAAGGACGCCCTGACAGTCGTTGTAGAGAAGGACGGACCTGCCTGTCATACGGGCACCGATTCGTGCTTTAACGACCTTGTATGGCAAAGTGAGGAAAGAGCGGAGTTTTCGCTCGAAAGCCTGTATGCGCTTTTACAGGGACGCAAGGAGACTTTACCCGAGGGGTCTTACACGACCTATCTTTTTCAGAAGGGCATTGATAAGATTCTCAAAAAAGTCGGCGAGGAATGTACCGAGGTCATCATCGCCGGCAAAGCGGACGACAAAAAGGAAACCATTTACGAGATTGCCGACCTTGCGTATCATGTGATGGTGCTGATGGTGGAAATGGGCATTTCCGTTGAGGACATTCATAAGGAGCTTGCGTCCCGTCACGTCATCGACCATAAGGTCAAGCAGGAAAAAATGACCTGAGGTGAAGAAATCATGACTTTTGATAAGCTCAAATCAAACCTTGAAAAAAGCGGCTACACCGTTTCGGTTTTCGAAACAGCCGAAAAAGCGGCTTGCTATCTTGAAAGCGCAATCAGCGGCAAAACAGTCGCATTCGGCGGCTCTGTCACGGTGCGTGACATGGGGCTTTACGAAAGATTAAGTAAAAACAACACCGTTTTCTGGCATTGGAAGCTCGAAGACGGGCAAACAGGCAAACAAGTCTGTGCGAAAGCAAGAGACGCCGAAATTTATATTTCCTCCGTCAACGGCATCGCCGAAACCGGCGAAATCGTCAATATCGACGGCAACGGAAACCGTGTTGCGGAAACGACCTACGGTCACGAAAAGGTGTACCTGATTGCCGGCCAAAACAAGGTCGCCGCCGACCTGCATTCGGCAATCAGCCGGGCAAGAAATATTGCGTCGCCACTGAACGCAAAGCGGCTTTCTATGAAAACACCCTGCGCCGTTAAAGGCGACAGGTGCTATGACTGCAAAAGTACCGACAGAATTTGCCGGGTACTGAGTGTATTTCTCGAAAAGCCGAACGGCTGCGAGTATGAGGTCGTTCTCATCAACGAAAACATCGGATATTGATAAATCCGAAGCGGCTGCCGGAAATCCGACAGCCGCCGATTTTTATATTGTGTCATCAACTTTCCGCTTCCGTTTCGACCGGCTTTTTTGCTTGAACAAAATGCCGGATGAGGAACGCTGCGACACCAATGGGTATAGCAATGATGATTCCTTTGACAATCAGGTGAATCGGGATATAGTCATAGATTCCGTCACCCAATATCGTAAACAAAATGACCCTCGGCATGATTCCGAGTATCGAAGCGGCGAAGTATTTGAAAAAATTGCACTTCGAGGCGCCCCAGAAAAGCGAAACAAAATCAATCGGAAACACCGGCAAAAACCGGATCCCGAAAAGAACAAGAAAGCGGTTGTTAACCTGCAGATCCAGTATTTTCTGTCCGCCCTTGCTTTTTTTCAAAAGATTGTTAACATATTCTCCGCCGAGGAACAGTCCTAAAAGATACGTCACAACCACCTCAAGCATAATGCCCGCAAAGTTAACCAGTACTGCCTGCCACGGTGTAAAGGCCATTCCCACAGCGATATAAATCAGCGAAGCCGGGATCACAAACAAAACGGACTTGACAAGATACACGCCTAAAATCGCCCCTACTGCGGCGGCTAAAGAGGAGCTTGCTTCCACAATGGCTCTGACGTCAATATTTTTGAGTTTATCGTAATTGATGACGGCAACGGCGAAAATAACAAGGGCAACCGCCGCCTTTAACGCCGCCGAAAGATTTTGTCTGTGTTTGCTTTTCATCGGGCCTAAACTCCTTTAATAAAGTTTTATCGGTTCATAATGGATTATACATTCTTTTTCAACATTGCTGATATCGAAAAGCGTATAATAGTATATAATAGATTCGTCCGGATTGCAACCGGAAATTTTCTTTCTTTTCCTCACGCAGAATAAGAAGAAAAAAATTAAAAATAATAAAAATAAAAAAGCTATGGACTTTTCGATGTGGCTGTGTTATAGTAAACTGAATAATTTTGTGAGGTGTAAAAATGACTCTGAAAGAAAAAGCAGAATTCAAGGCGGCAGGCGTCACCTTAGACACTCTGCTTAAATATGTCGATAAAAAACCGCAGGAAAATATGCTGAAGCTTCTTGATATCGTCGAAAAGCTATTGGGTGATACGTTCCCGAAAAAGAACCTTGCCGCTATGAAAGAGGCAATCAGAAAGGGCGACGGCGTTTATTACAATTACGCTATGAATATTCTCAACGACCTTGATCGCGGTATGCTCAAGAAAATGCTTCTCGCAATGGGACTCGGTGCCGGCGTTCACGGAACAAGGGCCGTCAGAACCAACCGTGAAATTTATAAATGCAACATTCCGTTCCTGATTCTTATGGACCCGACAAGCGCCTGCAACTGCCGCTGCAAGGGCTGCTGGTCCGCCGAATACGGTCATAAGGACAATCTGACTTATGAAGAAATGGCAAGTATTGTCAGTCAGGGCAAGGAGCTCGGAACGCATCTTTATATGTTCACCGGCGGTGAGCCGCTCATAAAGAAAAAAGAGCTCATCAGACTTTGCGAAGAAAATCCCGACTGTGCTTTTTTGGCTTACACCAACAGCACCCTGATCGATCAGGAATTCTGTGACGAGCTTCTTCGGGTCGGCAATATGGCTCTGGCTTTGAGCATCGAGGGAACAGAAGCCTCCACCGATGACAGACGCGGCGAGGGTATTTATCAAAAGGTCATTTCCGCTATGCAGCTTCTCAAGAAGAACGGTTGTCTTTTCGGTATGTCCGTCTGCTATACAAGTCAGAACGTTGAACAAGTCACAAGCGACGAATTCATCGACAAAATGATCGACTGCGGCGTCAAGTTCGGTCTTTACTTCAACTATATGCCGATCGGTCACAACGCTCCCGTCGACCTGATTCCCACTCCCGAGCAAAGAGAACATATGTATAAATGGCTTCGCAAAACCCGCAACGGCGAAACCGGAAAGCCGCTTTTCGTCATGGACTTCCAGGACGACGGCGAATATGTCGGCGGCTGTATTGCCGGCGGAAGAAACTATTTCCACATCAACGCCGCAGGTGACATGGAGCCTTGCGTATTCATTCATTTTTCCGACTCCAACATCCGGAAGAACACCCTGCTCGAAGGACTGCGCAATCCGCTTTTCATGGCGTTCCGGCACGACCAGCCGTTTAACGACAACCATCTTCGTCCGTGTCCGATGCTTGAAAATCCCCAATGCTTACGGGACATTGTCAAGCGCACCGGTGCCAAGAGCACCAACCTGATGGGCGAAGAAACCGCCGAACAGCTTTGCAGCAAGTGTGATAAATTTTCGAAGCAGTGGGCGGTCAAAGCCGAAGAAATCTGGCAGAACAATCCGCATCCCAATCCGAAAACCCAATATTACCGTGACACGCCGGAGGGCAAGGCGGAGTTTTCTGAAAAGAAAGACTGATAAAGTCATAGAATATGCGCCGAGAGGAAATCCTCTCGGCGCCGTTTTATGCTTCGTTCCTTCTGTTTTGAAAAAAGGTTGTCAGAATTTCCGCACACTCAGTTTCCATATAGCCTCCGACAATCGCCGGACTGACCGCCGAAAAGCCGTCGAAAAGCTCTTTCCGGCTGATGATAAACCCGGCGTCTTCATCGTAAGCGCCGAAAACAAGCCGGTCGAGCCGTGCGTTCATAATCGCACCGGCGCACATCGGACAAGGCTCAAGCGTGACAAACAGCTCACAGCCCTGAAGCCGCCACGAGCCGACCGCTTTACAGGCGTTTTCAATCGCCTCGATTTCTGCGTGCAAAACCGCATTTTTCCCGTTTTCCCGTCTGTTTCGTCCCTCGCCTATCACTTCGCCATCCTTCAAAACGACAGCGCCGACAGGAACTTCACCGTCTGCCGCCGCTGATTGAGCGTTTCTGATGGCTAAACGCATCGCCTGTCTGTCTGTCATTTCTGCGTCAGCCCCACATACTGTGCCGTATTGTAAAGCATAATCAGCAACGCAATAATGATCGTCGGAGAAAGGAGAAACGCTTTCGCTTTTTCGCCGGCGGTCAGCACTGTACCGCCGTTTTGCGGCAAACCGGCACGTCCGGCTCTCTTTACAAAGAAATATCCGAAAACAAGGCCGAACGCAAGAAACGCATACAAAGCAAACGAGTAAATCAGATTCACCGTCATATCGCTAAGCCCCCACTCCGGTAAATACGATACCACGGTTGAGAAAAGATTGTTGACGGCGTGGACGATGATTGCCGGCCACATACTGCCGGTTTTGACGGTAATATAGCCGAGACCGAGCCCGACAATAAGAGCAAACGGAGCCTGGACAAGATTCATGTGCATAATTCCGAAAACAACAGCGGACATGACCACGGCGAAAGTATCGCCGTATTTTCTTAAGTTTTGCATAACGCCGCCCCGAAGAGACATCTCTTCGACAAACGCCGCCGCAACGGAAACCTGAACGACGGAAAGAAGAAAGCCGGGAATTCCTTCTGCCCGAAGCAATTCAGGAGAGGACAGATTCACCCCGAAAAGACTCATGAATGCGATCAGATAAGACGTCACGATATTCGCAGCCATGCAAATCCCGATTCCGAACGGAACCGCCAAAACGCTCAGCACGGTGTCTTTCGGCTTTTCAAGCGGTAAAATGTCCGCACCGGTATACCGCTTGCTGATGAATTTACCGAAAGAGACAAACGGGATAAGGATACAGAAAACAGAGCTGATAATTTCAACGCCCGCCTGAACGAACGCATTGGCCCGGTATACATCATAAAGTCCGGAAAGCATCATGAAGATGACTAAAATATTTTGCAACATCAAGAAAGCGAGCAGAGCCGCACCGACAAAGCTGCCGATCTGAAACAGTTCTTTTTTCTGCCGCTTTTTCTCCTCCGGATACGGATCAAATCCCGGTGGATAAAAAGGAGCATTGTAGTATTGCTGCATTCTTTACACCTCAAAAAAATACGTTATGTATAAAGCATTCCGACCACCCGGTTGACTGCCGAAGCCGGAAGAAGCTTCGCAAGAACGGCAAAAAACTTATATTTTGCCCCTTTTGTGGAAAGCGGCTTCACTTTTTTCTTTTCGGCAAGTAACAAAACCGCTTCGGCTATTTTTTCGGCCGGCATACCGTTTCTTTCGTCGTTTTCCATCGTGGCGACACTCTTTTTAATGACGTCGGCATAAACACCGCCGTCCTCCTCCTGTTTTTCCCGTGCGTCGGTGAAGCCGGTTTTTACGTCGCCCGGCATCAGCGCACAAACAGATATATGAAACGGGCGAAGCTCGTTAGCGAGCGCAAGCGTCAGAGAGTTGACCGCCGCCTTGGAGGCCGAATAAAACGCCTGAAACGGAATCGAAAGCTCGGCCGCAAGGGAGCTGATGTTGATAATCCGTCCGCCGCCGTTTTTTCTCATATAGTCTGCGACACATTTGCAGCACAGAAAACAGCCGAAGAAGTTCACCTCGAACTGTCTTTTTGCCTGCTCCTCGTCGGTAAACTCAACCGCACCCGAAATTCCGAAGCCCGCATTGTTGACAAGGATGTCAATCCGTCCACTTTCTTCGTAAATTCGTCTGAAGACGCGTTTCACCGCTTCTTCGTCGGTAACGTCACACGCAAGCGGTATAATGTTTTCGGTTTTTTCGCATTTCCCGCTCCTGCTGAGCGCATATACACGGTACCCTTTTCCGGAAAACAGCTTTGCCGTTTCGAGTCCGATTCCCCGGCTGGCGCCGGTAACGATTACGGTTTTCATTTCTTTTCGTCTTCCCCTTTTTTGGTATCAGTTCTTTTTCTCATCGCAGTGCGCTGCTTTTTGTCAACGCCCTCGGTGCTCGACGGAACAAACATAATTTTCAGCGTCATCAGAATCAGACGGATATCCTCGGAAAACGACTGATTGGCGATATACATAAGATCCATCTGTACCTTATCATACGGCGGTGTGTTGTACTTTCCGTATACCTGAGCGTAGCCGGTAAGACCCGCCTTCGCCTGAAGCCGCAAGGAAAATTCCGGTATGCTTTCCTCATATTCCTCGGCAATCTCCGGCCGTTCGGGTCTCGGTCCGACGATAGACATCGAGCCGGAAAGAATGTTAAGCAGCTGCGGAAGCTCATCGAGCCGAAGCTTTCGGATAATACGGCCGACCTTGGTGATACGGTCGTCGTTATCCTCGGCAAGCCGGGCAACCCCGTCCTTTTCCGCATCGGTTTTCATGCTTCTGAATTTAATGATTTTAAACTGCTTTCCGTTTAAGGTAAGCCGGGTCTGCCGATAAAAAACAGGGCCTCCGTCTTCCGCCTTGATGGCCGCCGCGACAATCAGCATCAACGGGCTTAGCAAAATCAGGGCAACAAGCGAAAAAACAATATCCGCCGCTCTTTTTCCGAGCTGATAAATCAGGCTGGCGTCGCTTCTCTTACAGCGGTATACGGGGATATTCATCAACTGAATCGTTCTTCCGCCCCGGATAATCGTATCCGAAATCTTCGGCTTGACATATGCGATTTTACCCGTTGCGATGCACTTCTTGACGACCTCGTTGCGATAATCCGACGGAACGCCGCAAAGGAATACGGCGTCGACGCTTTTCATATACTCATAAAGCTCATCAAGTGATGTTTTTTCGGAATTGACCGTCCGGATAACCCGGAAACGTTTTTTGATGTCCCGGATTCCCTTGATCGACTGATAGGAATCTACGTTGTTGAAAACGACAATTGTCCGTTTCGGCGCATGAAGCTTGAAATAAATAAAATCAATCACAAGCACCCAGACGACCGCAAAAGCCGAAAAGGCAAAGAACATGACAAGAAACGGCACAACAGAAACAAGCCGGTAGCTCAGAAGCGAAAAAATCACATAGGCTACCGCCTGAAGAAACGCAATTGAGATAATCTGAGAAAACATCAGATCAGACACCGGAGACGTTCCGACAAGAAAGCCCCCGTATATCTTCACAAAGCCGACATAGGTAAAAAGCAGGACGGCGGCAAGAAAGTAGTTTCCGAGCTTGAAGAATGGCGTCGGAACATAAGGATTAAAATACTTTATCCAACAATAATACATACTGCCGGTAAACAGACAGCAAATCAAGATTTTGAAAAGATAAAGAATAATCTTTTCTTTGATATACTTTTTTTTAACCATAAGCATCCTCATTTATAGGAGTCCGTATTTTTTGGATTGTTTTATCCGCATTTTGACATCATTACTTAATATCTGATTTAAAATCCGCAAACAACCGCCTTATCTTATCATAGGTACGGTCGCATCAAGTACTTCTTCTTTCCATTTCAGGACGGCATTCTGTTCATACTGTTCCGGTATCGCACGGTAGACCTTTTTCAGCCCATCACCCTTTGAAAGGGCGCCCGCCGTACGAAGTAAAACCGGAAGATTGCCCATTCCCCGGGATACTCTTCCGAGCATATCGGAGAAAGAAGAGCCGCTTTCGGATTTTCCGCGGTTAAAGTTTATGTCGTTCGGTGTAATGATCTGCTTATCAAACAGGAAATCAACACCGTTTGAGCTCATACAAAGCAAAATATTCTTAAGCGTATCAATAGACGCAAAGTTCAGTCCGAAATGCAAAATGTACCGGCGGTTGTAATCCCAGAGTGTCTCGGCGCTGAATTGTTCTTCTTTGTCCGACTTGACGGTGTCGGCAAGCATGAGACCTGCACGAATGGCAGCACAGATACCCGAACCGTTCATCGGCATTGTCATATAGGCACTGTCGCCGACTGCGGCATAGCCGTCACAGACCATGACCGAAAGAGGACGTCTGACAGGAATATGATGAACCTTTCTGCCGCCTCTGAGGACTTCGTGCCCGATCTGCGGGCTGAATTCTCTCATCTTTTCGATAACTTCCTGCACCTGTTCGTCGGAAATCGGGGACGTACGTCCCACTAAAACGTCTACGCAGTCATTTTCGGTAACGACCCATGAAATTCCCTTTTCCCCCTGATGCATGAGAAAAATCTCATACGGCACCTCCGGTTCGGGCGCCGGAAGCTTATTGAAATAGGCTCTGTAAGCAAAAAAGCATTCGCCGTAGCCGTAGCTTTTATCAATGTTACAGTCGAACGGAAGATTTTCTCTTACCGGAGAATCGATTCCTGCGCTGTCGATGACAAGATCGGCTTTTATGACCTCGTTCGGGGTTTCAATTCCGACAACGCGCGTTCCGTTCATGACCGGACCTAAAACCGGGCATTTATAAACAAACTTCACGCCGCTTTTTTCGGCGTAATCAATCAGCAAATCATAAATCAGCTTTCTTTCGATTTTGGTCGAGCCGTTGCCGTGCGATTCTACGGTAAGCGGTGCGGAAAGAGCCGGATTATAAAAACGCATATCGCCGTTTTTTTCGAATTTCACATCTTTCGGAAGTTCCAGTCCCGCCTCGTAAAAGGCGCGCGGATCAACCGCATCCAGCCAATCGTAACCAAGTCCGCTCCGGCTGTTTTTTTCGTAAACCGTGACGTCAAAACCGCTTTGAGCGAGCTTTGAGGCAGCGACAAGACCGCCGTGGCCTGCGCCGGCAACAACAATTTTTTTAGCCATAACTAAGCACACACGAAAAGCCGGCCAAAGCCGCAGACCTTTCGCCCTTCCATAATAGTATTATCTTCGATTTTCTGTCGAACCAAACCAAACCCTGATACCACATTTTACCACAAAACGTGTCATATGTAAAGAATGAACAAAAATATTCGATCAAAGCAGGCGATAAATGGAATTTTTTTAGATTTCCGATTGACAAACGCCTTTTTATATCTTATAATTCAAGTGTATCGTTGTATACGGCGAAGTTTCGTATACTCTATTTCACTTTTAAGGAGGCAATTTAAATGAAAAAAGCATTATCCTTACTGCTCAGCGTGCTGATGATCTTCTCCTGCATGACTGTTGCCGTTTTTGCAGAAGATGAAGCCACCCCTGTCTATTATACGATCAGATTCGTTGACTGGGATTGGGATGGCAGTGACGAAACCACTTTGGCACGCGAAACCGTAAAAGCCGGAGACATTGTTACTGCACCGGCCAATCCGACAAGAGAGTCCGAAGACAAAAAGATTGAGTATGTTTTCAAAGGCTGGTCTGCTGACGGCGGAAAAACAATTTATCATGCCGGCACGATCCCCATTGCAACCGAGGACGTAACCTACACAGCGGTTTACGCTGAAAACAAAAAGAGCGACAACCTTACTTTCTGGCAGCTTGTTCAGTCAATCTTCGCAAGAATCAACCAGATCTTCGAGTACTTCGCTGAAATCTTCGGAAGAAACAACCCGTATCTTTAATTCAGACACAAAAATGTCCGACCGGCGCCTTGAGCCGGTCGGTTGTTTATTATTCGTTTAGCGGCACCCTTGCCAAATCGCTTAGTCGGTGCTATACTGAAACGACAAATCTCTTGTGAAAGGACTTGTTATGAACCGAATCCGACTTTTTTCTTCCGGTCTTTTACTGCTGTTTGCGGTGTATTGCCTGATTGCCGCTCCCGAACTTCCGTTTTCGATGCCGACATGGGTCAACATCATCGGGACTGTGTATTTTGCTGTCTTTCCGCTCAAAGACCTGTTTTCGTTTTCCACGAACAACACCTACAAAGGGCGGCAATTCCCAAAATATTATCAGCCTGTCAAGCATCTGAACCAAGAACAGTTCAATGCGCTTGTCAAGCGCTATAACCGTGCGGCGGTTTATTCGATGCTTTTCTGGCTCTCTTATATGAGCGTTCCGTCCGCCCTTTATCTTGCGGGTGTAATCGGCCGGGAATGGATTTTCTTTTTCTTTGCGCTTTCGAATTTTGCCATCTTTTTTGCCGTTTTCGGCTGGTGTCCGGTCAACAAGCTGTTTCTTAAAACAAACTGCTGCAACGAATGCCGGGTATACAACTGGGACAGCTTTTTTCAGTATAGCTTTCTGATCCTGATTCCGAATGTCTATACCGTGACCCTGTTTTTACTTGGCTGTGCTTCGCTTCTCAAATGGGAAGTCGCCGTCCACCGCCATCCCGAACGGTTTTACAAAATGAGCAACGCCTGTCTGTCGTGCGATAAATGCGACATGGAGGGCTGTAAAAAGCACCGCAAAAAGTTTTTCAGCCGTAAGCTGAAACAAAAAAATCAAGCTGACGCAGTCGTATGATTGCGTCAGACTTTGTTCGTGAAAATAACAGCAAAAAAAGGTATCGCTTTTCGGTTGAAAAACGGTTCCGGTTCTGCTAAAATAGCAGAGTAACTTCCGACTGGTTCGGTTGAATATTAAAAATTACCGGAGGTAATACAAATGGGTCGTTTAGACGGAAAAACAGCCATCATCACCGGAGGAAATTCCGGCGTAGGCAAGGCAACCGCCCTTCTCTTTGCAAAAGAGGGAGCCAACGTTGTCATCAGCGCACGGCGTGCAGAGCCGCTTGAAGAAGTAGCGGCACAAATCAAAGAAGCGGGCGGAACGGTTCTTCCCGTTGTCACCGACATTTCAAAGGTCGAGGACGTGAAAAACCTCGTTGCCAAAGCACTCGAAGCGTTCGGAAAAATCGATGTGCTTGTCAACAACGCCGGCATTCTCGAAAAAGGTCTTCGCCCGATCGACAGAGTACTCGACGAGGACATTGACCGCATTCTTGACACCAACACAAAGGGAACCATGTACTGTATGCGTGAGGTCAGCGCCGAAATGGCAAAAGTCGGCTTCGGCTCAATCGTCAACGTTGCCTCCGTTGCCGGACTGATGGGCTGCGGCGGTGCGGCTTATGTTTCCTCAAAAGCGGCCGTTATCGGTCTCACCCGTCACACGGCGATGCGCTTTGCCGGTACGGGAATCCGCTGTAACGCCATTTGCCCGGGCACAATCGTAACCCCGATGGTTATGGGCTCAAAGGCGGAAGATCTTGACCCCGACATGATGGGTCAGATGGCAAAGCACGGCGACCTTAAGGTTCAGCCCTGTATGCCCGAGGATGTGGCAAACATTCTTTTATTCTTCGCAAGCGATGAATCAAGAGCTATCACCGGTCAGGCAATTGAAACCGATTTCGGTGCCATGCTTTAATCAAAACAAAAAACTACGGCGAAGTCGGAAGTCCGGCTTCGCCGCTCTTTATCAGCATTTTTTATTTGAGTATCATCTTGATAACAGCGACCTGTACATGATCGGGCATAGCGTCCAGAAGTCTTAAAAGCGGATTTCTGTTGACGTTATAGATGTACTTCGGACACTTATCTGTCAAAGCGGCATCCACTGCATCGGCGATTGCTTCGGGCGGCACATTTTTCGCTTCAACGCTGTTTACGATTTTCTGGAAGCGCTGTGCATTGGCGTTATAAAGCTTCGTATTTTCAATAAAGCGGTCGAGCGCAACGGTCGAAACATTGAGAAGTCCCGTCTTGACGGCGCCCGGACGGATAACCGAAACCTTGATACCGAGCAGGTTCAGTTCCTGACGAAGAGAAAAAGCGTACTTTTCAACAGCAGCCTTTGTGATTCCGTAAATACCGGTAAACGGAAGCGGATCAAGCGGAGCTAACTCGCTGGAGGTAATGATAATCCGGCTGCCGTTTGTGAGCATCGGCTTAAAAATCTTGTTGATACGGTAAATACCGAAAAGATTGATATCAAAAATCCGGGTGAAGCGTTCCTCCGACATTTCGATAAGCGAATCGAGGTCATAAATGCCCGCCGTATGGACAATTGCGTCAAGATGGGTACATTCTTTTGCAATCTCTTCATAAACGGCGGTTATCGACTCTGTTTTTGTGACGTCGCAAGCAAAAAACTTTGCGCCGAGTTCTGTGTCGGGTTCACGGTAATCGAGTCCGTAAACGGTATAGCCGTAGCCGGCAAGCCGTTTGCAAATTGCTTTTCCCATACCGCCTGTGGCACCGGTTACAAGAATGTTGTTCATATCTGTTCTCCTTTTTCAATGGTTTTTTCAATTGTAACATATGAGAGCAGATTCATCAAGACAAATTATGAATAATTTTTGAATTTACGACATTCTTTCTGTTCGATATTGTATATCCGTCAAAAAATCCTTTGAAGCTGTATCGTTTTCATCAATGGCAAGAATCCTTTTTGCCGTTTCGGTGCATACGTCATACTTTCCGAGCCGCAAAGCAGAAACAAACAAATTTTTCAGTAATCCCAAGTCGTCCTGAACACTTTCCCGCTGATCGTGCAAGACCCGAAAGGCTTTTCCGTATTCTTTCAGCCAGATCAATACCCTTGAGACATTAAACAGGGCGTCGGGATCCGACGGACGTTGTGCCAAGGCTTTTTGTGCTTCCGACAGCGATTCTTCGAGTTCTCCTGTCTCGGCGTAACAAGCCGACAGGTTGATATGTACCTCTGCGTCCCGGTCATCAAGCTTCTCCGATTTCAAAAAGCAGTCAAGTGCCCGATCCCACTGCCGCTTTTTGCGGTAATAAACGCCCAGATAAAAATAGGAATCGGCATTTGACGGATTGATTTCAACCGCCTTTTGTAAATACGCATAGGCCTCCTCCTCTTTACCGGCTTCAAGAAGAACCCTTGCGAGGTTGAAATACGGTCTTTCCCAATCGGGAGACGTTTCAATCAGAGAGCGAAAAATCTCCTCCGCCTTTTCGTAGTCTTGCGTCCCGATATAACAGCACCCGATATAGTTGAGCACACTCAGGTCAGGCCAGTCCGGTGCTATCCGGTTAAACTTCTCCAACGCTTTCTGATACTCTCCCGTTTCATAAAGCACCTGTGCCTCATCATATTCGGTTTGCATATCCGGCTTCTTTTCGCTTTTCATTTTCAATCTCCTTTTTTATAATCCTTCCAATGATTGAGCTTCGGAAGCATTTCTTCAAAATAGGCTCTCACCTGCCCGGCAGGCTGATTTTCGTTTGCCATATGTCCGACAAGAAAGTCCGTCAATTCTTCAAGGCTTGTATAAACAAACTTGCCGTCGGCATAGCACCACTTACAGTATTCTTCGTTGAATGTGCCGTCAATCCCTTTGCTGATTGTTGTATCCTCCAACGGCATTCCGCAACACTGACAGATAAGTTTCCTCGGCGAGCCGAGAAGCGTATTGATTGAAACATCAAAGAATTTCGACAACAGTTTTAAAGTTTCCGTATTGGGTACGGTTTCACCGGTTTCCCAACGGGAAACGGCCTGACGGGTCACGAAAAGTTTTTGGGCAAGCTCCTCCTGCGACAAGCCGTTTTTCGTCCGAAGTTCCAATAAAATATCTTTTGTTTCCATATTTTTATCACCTCAAGGCCATTATATCATATCCGATAAAAAATACAAGCAACTGTCTGTTGCCGATAAGCCCCGGGACGTGTTTCTTAAATCGGAAACAGAATCCGTGTTTATTTTCGATGCCGTATAAATCGGAATAACACGCTCAACAATTCGAAAGCTCCTCATTTTATAAGGAATAACACGAGAAATAAAAAAAATATAAAAATATTCACAATTTGACTTGATTCTTCCGGCGGATTGTATTATGCTATTGTATATGGAGGCTTAGCTCAGCTGGTCAGAGTGCCTGCTTCACACGCAGGAGGTCGGCGGTTCGAGCCCGCCAGTCTCCACCAAACAAATATCCGGGCAAGATTCTCTTTTGCCCGGATTTTTCATTGTTTAATCAAGCGTCTTCAAAATGTTTTCAACAGCATTTGTGTTGATTTTTTTCTTGTCTCCTTTTATCGAAACGGTGATGTTGGCGCATCGGAATATTTCGTTAGCCGCACCCATTACCTGTTCTTTTGTGACGTTGAATCTTCCGTAACAGTCATCTGAATAATCAAGCGGTTCGGTTTTACATACATGGTTATAATAAGCCATACTCCAGTTTAAGTCGTCCGGGTTATCCCACTCTCTTTCTGCATTACATCGTTCTGCTTTCAGGTTTGCCTCGAAATTGAACAGGCCGGCTTTCACCGCCTGTAATAATTCGACAATAATCCCGACCGCCTCTTCAAGCTTATTTTTGTCAACTTCAAAGCTGAAATTCATATTGCCTATATTGTCATATTGCTCAAGTGCGCTATCGAACGAATAGAGAATCGGGTTATCTTCAGACAGATAGTTATGTACCAAAGCCTTATCTCCCTTGAACAAAACCGCATAAAGCAGGTCATAAACGCCGCCGGGATATTTTGAACAGTCAATATCAAATCCCACTTTAATATAGTGCCAATAACCGTTTTTCACCTGAACCGTACCGCTTCTGTGAAAAAAATGCTCATTGACGGTAACCGTATTCGTAAAACCGGTATTTTCCTGACAAATATCAAGCTTGCCGATTTTGCGGCTGAGCACTTCAAGGTTTTCCGGAGAAACGTTCCCTGTTACATAAACAAAGCAATTCCCACGGGATAGCACCTTACTTCTGAAAGCATTGATTTTTTTGACAGAAATGCCGTCTATCACCCGGCAATAACCCAACACCGTCTTTTCCGCTTCGCTGTTCTTCCAAATGATGCGGTTGAAAAAATAATCTAAAGTGCTTTGCTCATTTTCTTCTCTGATTTCTGCTTTAATCCGCTTTTTCTCTTTGTTAAACTCCTCCGAGGACAGCTGAATTTCATCAAACAACCCGCACAAAATCTCAACAGCAAAAGCGAATTCATCATAAGGTCCGTTGATAGTAAAACGGATAAACTCCTTATAAGTACAGCCACTCAGATCAATTCCGTGCATAGCCAGAAGCTCATAAAAGTTCCTGTATTTTCTCTTCAGATTCCGGAAAACGATATGTTCAAAAAGGTGACTGATCCCATTGTCGGAAGAATCTTCAAACAGACTTCCGGCTCTTATATACAAAGACAAACAAAAGCTCTTGAGGTTCGGATTCGTTAAAGAATAGTAATCAATCCCATTAACCGAAGAAAATTGCTCATGCATAAATAAGAGTCCTTTCCTGAGATATTCCGTCCGAATCGGATTTTGCTCTATGAACCATTAAAAACACTGATCTGCCGTCCGCTTATCCCATGAATGATAAATCCATTATAACATTGTCATGGTTCCTCGTCTATTTTTTCAGACGTTCCCAAAAATAAGACAAAATCAAACCAAGCGCTATCAGCAAAGGAAGGATAGCAACAATATTAAATTCAACAACTCCTCTTTGCACTTGCACACAGCCAAGCAAAAACAAGAATAATGCAATACCGGCATAAATCAGCTTAACTTTTTTGCCTTTTATCACGCCTTAAGCACTCCCAAAAAATAATATTACTGCATAAAGTATAGCTAATTTTACTAGTGATGTCAAGTATCGGGTGCCGGAATCATAATGGGATTCACGCTATATAACAATCCGAATTCCTATCATTTTTTATTTTCATAAGACAGATGAGTTATGCAGTGTTCAGGATTGAATTGTTGAGAAAATAAGGTTCTCAACAGTTCTTCAAGGTTCTTTTGCGGATAATCGCAATAAATAAAATTTCTCCTGTTTTTGAAACTGAGTTTTTCAAACAAGTCATTAACCTGTTCTTCACTGAGCAACTCTTTTGAAAAAAATACAACCTGTATCAGCTGGGGTCCGGACATTTTTCTGAAAACATCTATATACTTGATTTCATTATAATTGAACTTTTTTATACATATAAAGCCTATTTTTACTGATACAGAAGAATCTGAAAATACAATTTTTTTCATAGTAACAGGAACTGCTAAAGTTGCCATCGACTCCAGAATAATAAACAAAACAAAAGATAATTCAACGGAATCTTTAGAATAGTCACCGGAAACTAAGAACAAAATCAATAATAATACTATTATAAAAATCCAGAGGAAAACCTGCCAAAAATAGGCAACGGGATTTTGGCGGAACACTTTTTTCATTTTTTAAACACTCCAAAACTAATTTGATATCAAGCAGAAAGCCTCTGATTCGAGTTCAACAAGACGAAAGAAAGTTTTTTAGAAAACAAGCAGAAAAAATCATGGGATTCGTACCCTTTTCGAACCCAAATTTTAACCTCCAGATTATCCGTTGTAATAGAATGATATATCGCTTGTGCGATATGATATACAGCGTATGCTGTATGATATACTTGCCTTGCAAGTATGATATAATATCCGTTCCCTCATATGCCGCAGGCATATATCATCGCACGACGTGCGATATCATATCAAAGATGTATCACCCGTTCCGCAAGGAACGGATATCATTGAAAAAAGCACTTGCCGAAGCAAGTGCTTTTTTCATGGCGCCTCAAACAGGACTCGAACCTGTGACACCGCGGTTAACAGCCGCGTG
>CAMAZY010000036.1 GCA_945863885.1 uncultured Clostridia bacterium | reverse complement strand
AGAAGCTTCGGAATATTCGGGCATTGGCACATCAAAGATAAAAGAACTATCGAATAGCGAAGATTGTCCTTTCGTTCTTTGGAACGGAGCAAAGCGATTGATTAAAAGAAAACAATTTGAGGAATACCTGTCATCGCAGTATTCCCTCTGACGGAGGTGGTGTTATGGGAAATAAGCAGACTGAATTGAATAATCCAGGCAATCGGGTGGAAACCGTGCCGGTTTGGGTTAAGCCTTTGTAAATAGTAAGTTTTTAGTAAAATAACGACTCAAAACATAACGGTTGACATAAAAAGCCGTAATATAGTATAATAAAAATACATACTTGTGTTACGGCTTATTTTGTCATACGAAAGGAACAAAATATGGCAGAAAGACGTGATATGAAAAACCGCCTATTATGGAAAGGTGAATACCAAAAGAGCGACGGAAGATATATGTACAGGTATGTTGATTCAAAAGGTTCTCCTCATTTTGTTTATAGTTGGACTTTGACTCAAACAGACAGAGCTCCAAAAGGTAAACAGCCTGGAAAGTGCTTACGAGAATTAGAGAAAGATATAGCCAAAGATTTGCAGGATGAAATCGATACATTCAAAGCAAGAAAAATGACATTAAATTCTTTCTACACGGATTATATAGCACAAAAACAGGAATTGAAAACCACAACAAGAAGAAACTACAAGTATATGTATCGTAAGTATGTTTGGGATTCTATTGGCAAAAAAAAGATTACCGAAATCAAATACAGCGACATCAAAAAATTCTACAACCACCTAATTCGTGACATCGGGTTTAAGCCAAACAGCATGGAAACCATCCACACAATTCTTCATCCAATCTTCTCAACAGCAGTTAGGGATGGATATATAAGAGTTAATCCAACTGACGGAGTTATGGCTGAAATAAAGAAAAGTCATGATTGGGAAAAGCCAAAAAGGCATGCGTTAACAATAGACGAACAAGAGACTTTTATTGAGTTTGCAAAAAACCACGAGCAATATAGTCATTGGCTACCTTTGTTCACAGTCCTTCTTGGAACCGGGTGTAGAGTCGGAGAAGTAGTTGGTTTAACATGGGATGATTGCGATTTCAAGAATGGCATCATAAATATCAATCATAGCCTCATATACAGACCTGATGAGTATACTGGCAAGGCTGGATTCTTTATTTCAACTCCAAAGACTAAGGCTGGAGAACGAGAAATACCTATGTTTGACGCGGTTAAAAAGGCCTTATTGAACGAGCGTATGCGACAAATGAAAGAGGGATTCAATCCTACTGTGGTAGACGGATATTCCGGATTTATCTTTTCTAATAGGTTTAACAGCGTGTTATCTCCGCATAACATTAACAGGGCGATTGCGCGAATCACACGAGACTACAATGTTCAAGAAAGTGAACTTGCAATTAAGGAAAACAGAGAACCTTTCTTGTTACCTCATTTTACAGTTCATAACTTAAGACACACCTTTTGCACCCGAATGTGCGAGAATGAATCAAACATAAAAATTATCCAAGAGATTATGGGGCATGCGGATATCACCACAACAATGGATATATATAATGAGGCTACTCGCGACAAAAAGAAAGAATCGTTTGAGAATCTTGAAAACAAAATAAAGATTTGCTAAATTTACTAAAAAATTTGCAAAAAATGAGGCGCTCATTTTAAGAAGTTTTGCAAAGTTATGAGAAGTATGCAAATCTTAGCAAGGGTGATATAACTATATATTGTGTTAAAACGCCACGAATATATCAATATATACGCAATTATTCAAAGCGGTACACGACATTATGATAATCCCCACGATGAAGCCGCTTGATAAATAAACTACGATAACCCGAGATGTCCGCTGATATCTTGGGTTATGTTGCTATATTCAAATATAACGGAGAATATTTAACGATTATGAAAGAATATGATATTGTCTTCAACAGTGAAAAAGATACCGATAAAATGTGTTTCCGGATGACATCCGGTTCTCATGCTGCAACAACGATTCTTTTTGAAAAAGAAAACATCGTTGCAGTGATTTCAGCAGAAGGTCAAGTAGAGTTTTATAACATGGAAGACGAGCTTCTTTCAACCAGGGAAATCCCCTCTGTTGAAAGTGGCGATGATATGTACTGTCAGGTCGAAGACAGTTCGATTATCCTTGAGATTCCGAGATACACAACGATTGATTATTATCCCCACTGTGACGGTGAATTTGATCGTTGGGGCAGAAAATTAAACGGATACAAGATCCTAACGTTTGATATTGCAACCAATACTATTGTTTCATGCGTGGTTTAAAGTCAGACATATCGTGCATTGGAACAGAAAATCCCGTCGGTAAAGCTGCCGATAAGAATACGAATGGAATGTGATAAAATGCTGAAATTAAGAAAAGGATGTAAAGTACCGTTTCCGGAAAAGCTTTCAGAAGGCTATACTTATAAAGAATCCTGTTTCACGGCAAATGTCAATTCAGATAAGATTGCAATGATCTCAGCCCATTTCATTGCCATTCATGATGAGCCTCTTTTCTTTATTTTAGAGTTGCCGTCAGGGCTCGATGATGAAACGGAAATCCGTCCGGGAATACTGAAAGCATTACATAAAGATGTTTACTACATTGATGACTGTACTCAAGAAGAAGCGTTGATCATTTTAAGCCGGACTGCCAATCTGATGATAAATGACGGGTTGTGTAGTTTCGGTTTCGGATGTCATCAATCCAACGATGAAATAATGGTAGGAAAATACAATGTTGTTTCTGTTTTCACACAAAACAAGGATACTTATGATGGCTTTTTTGAAGAACACGGAATTCCGTTTGTCGGACAATTGATTACCGCTTGGGATACTTTTTCACAGGACAATCCCGGGGAATCCTTTCGGGTTGATACAGACGGCAGAAGCGTTTATGATATTCCTGAGATTTTTAAGGATTGGGGAATCTATCTTGCAGAGCAAAGAGAAGATTGATGAACCCGCTTGAAAATAATGAAATAAAACGGGCAGTCTTCTCGGGGCTTGCCCGCTTTCTCATAACCACAAACGAAAGGAACAAAAGATGAATATTACCGTATATCTCGGAGCACTCGAGGGAAATGACCCTGACCTCGGAACAGCCGTCAGAGAACTCGGCAGCTGGATCGGCAAAAGCGGTTATTCGCTCGTTTACGGCGGCTCCAAAACCGGGCTGATGGGAGAGCTTGCCGACAGTGTTCTGAAAGCCGGAGGAAAAGTTATAGGGGTCGAGCCGCAGTTTTTTATTGACGAAGGCTTCCAGTATAACGGACTGACCGAGCTGATTGTCACCAAAGATATGCCGGAGCGGAAAACAAAGATGATTGAACTCGGGGACGCATTTATCGCTTTCCCCGGCGGCACGGGAACGCTCGAAGAAATTGCGGAAGTGATGGCAAAGGTGTCTCTCGGACAGCTTGATGCACCCTGTATTCTTTACAATCTGAACGGATATTATGAGCCTCTCAGGGCTTTGCTTGAAACCATGATTGAAAAAGGACTTTCCTCGGAAAACCGGCAAAAAGGAATTACCTTTGCCGCTTCCCTTGAAGAAATACAGCGCATCATCGAAAACAGACTTCTCACCTTACGATAAAGGAGCTATCATGAAAATTACCTATATCGGTCACAGCGGTTTTTTGGTTGAGACAAAAGACTGCTATTACCTTTTCGATTATTACAAGGGCGATTTGCCGACTCTGAAGCCGGACAAGCCCATGGTCGTCTTTTGCAGTCATTTTCATCACGACCATTTTAATCCGGAAATCTTTGACATTCTCCGCCGTATGGGCATGAACTTTCAGGCTGTATTGGCCAAGGACATCAGCGAGAAAAATTATCCGCCCGACACCGTCGTCACCAAGGCTTACCATGACCGGGTCTATACACTTGACAACGGGACTGTTGTCTCTACCCTGCTGTCAACCGACAGCGGCGTTGCGTTTCTTGTCAGAACACCCGAAGGCGTGCTTTACCACGCCGGAGACTTAAACGATTGGTACTGGGAGGGCGAACCCATTGAGGACAACCGACAGATGACAAACCGGTACCGGCACGAAATCGACAAACTGAAAGGACTTCATTTTGACGCCGCCTTTGTTCCGCTCGACCCGAGACAGGGTAAGCATTACAAGGACGGAATGCTGTACTTTTTGAAGAACGTTGACTGCGGCGCCGTTTATCCGATGCATTATTGGAACAAGCCGGATGTAATAAAGAAATTCATCACCGAATTTCCCGAATATCAACCCATTATCAAAAACACCGAACAGACAAAAGGAGAACAGTTATGAGCTTTAAAATGATACACGAAAACTACAACGTTTCCAACCTTGACAAATCAATCGCATTCTATCGGGAAGCGCTGGACTTACACGAGGTCAGACGAATCAACGGCGACGGTTTTATCATCGTCTATCTGACAAACGACGCAAGCGATTTTGAGCTTGAGCTGACGTGGCTTAATGAGCACCCGCAGAAATACGATTTAGGTGAATGTGAATTTCATCTGGCGTTCAGAACCGATGATTTTGATGCGGCGCACAAAAAACATGAGGAAATGGGCTGCATCTGCTTTGAAAATCCGGAAATGGGAATCTATTTTATTGCCGACCCGGACGGATACTGGCTCGAAATCGTACCGCAAAGCAACACGAAATGATGAGGTGATTATATGAAAGCAACCGTGTTGGTTGACAACATCGCCGACAAGGGACTGAAAGGCGAATGGGGTCTTAGCATTTACATCGAATACGGCGACAGGAAGATTCTGCTCGACACCGGCGCATCGGATTTATTCTTACAAAACGCCGAAAAAATCGGATTATCCGTAAAAGACGTTGACTTTGCGGTGCTCTCTCATGCTCATTATGACCACTCAAAAGGCATGAAAGCGTTTTTTCAAGAAAACAGCAAGGCGAAATTCTATATGCAAAAGAAAGCCGATGAAAACTGCTACTTTAAAAAATGGTTTATCCACCGATACATCGGACTGCCGAAAAACATTCTGACCGAGTATCCGGACAGATTTTTCCGGGTTGACGGTGACTATTCGCTTTGCGAGGGGGTTCATCTGATTGCCCATAAAACACCGGGGCTTGAAAACATCGGCAAGCGGGAAAACATGGCGCAGAAAACGGCGGACGGCTTCATAGCGGACGATTTTTCACACGAGCAAAGCCTCGTTTTTAAAACGGACAAGGGGCTTGTCATTTTCAACAGCTGTTCGCACGGCGGTGCCGCCAACATCATCAACGAGGTTGCCGCCACCTTCCCCGACAAAAAGGTTTACGGTCTTATCGGCGGCTTTCATTTATACAACAAGTCCGAAACCGAGGTCAGAAATCTGGCGAAAAAAATCAAAGACACCGGAATTCGGTATGTCTGCACGGGTCACTGTACCAAAAACAGGGCATACGGAATTTTGAAAGAAGAGCTCGGAGACATCTTACACCAGCTTCATGTCAATCTGGTGATGGAGTTTTAATCATCCTTATCATCGCTCATAAAGGAACAAACATGAAAAAACTCAGTATTCTTATTTCTGTTTTGCTATCGCTAACGATTACCCTTGCCGCCTGCGGTCGCCGATCGGACAATTCTTCCGCCGCTACGACGGCTAACACGGTGCCGGTTGTTGCGGAAGTAACCGGTTTGACCGGGGAAACAGAACAGACACTTCCCTATTCTGAAACGCAAACCGTCACTAGCACAACGCAGATTCCGACTTCTGCACCGAGCGTTCCTGACGACAGCGAAACAAAAAATTCCGCAACCGCCGGAACAACAGGCACGACCGAACCGGCTTCATCCTCACCGTCCGGCACTTTTGAAGTCCGTCAGATGAACGCCGAAAGAGACGATCTTTCTATCTACGGCAATCTTTATGTTCCCGAAACGCAGAATGAAAAGCTGTCTGTCGTCATTCTTTCCCACAGCGCAAACATGACAAGCGATTCGATGAAGTCCTACTGTGAGAGGATTGCGAAAATGGGCTTCGTTGCGTATTCGTTTGACTTTTGCGGCGCAAGCCCCCAAAGCCGAAGCGACGGAAAGCAGTCCGACATGACGGTTTTCACCGAGATTGAGGATTTAAAAGCCGTTTTGCAGATGATAAAAGGGCTTGACTTCGTCGACGAGCAGAATATATTCTTATTCGGCACAAGTCAGGGCGGTCTTGTCTCCGCACTCACCGCCGCCGAATTTACGGCAGAAATCAAGGGCCTGATTCTATTTTACCCGGCGTTCAACATTCCCGACACGGTTCAGAAATATGCGAAGCTGATGCCGTCGGAAACGCAAAGTCCGTACATCTCTACCCTTTTGGACTATGATGTATACGAACACATCAAGCCGTATCAGGGCGATGTGCTGATTGTTCACGGAACGACCGACTTTGTTGTGCCCTGTACCTATTCCGAAAAGGCCGCCAAGGTGTATGAAAGCTGTGAGCTTCATCTGATACCGGGCGGAACCCATGGGTTTAATGCGGACAATTATGTTTCATTCGGTAACTTTGACGAAAAAACATGGGCATATGCCGAAAGCTTTCTTGAGGAGCATATAAGTTAAAAATATACGAAAATGACAGACCCTGGAACCGTTCTCCAAGGTCTGTTGTTATTCAAGGATTTCACTTCATACACCACACCGACGAATTGTCGCTACCCAAAAGCGACACGGCAGTGACAATTTTTCCGCTGTCATCTTTCATGTTGCAGACAACGCCCTCATAGGTGACATCGGAAAACGTCATTTTCACCCGATAAGAATCGTCCTCAAGAAGCCATCTACCCTCTTTCCTACTGTCAAAGCGTACCGTGCCGTTCGCTTTCAGCTCGATAGTAAATGTCGGGCTGATTATTTCGTCAACCTTACTCCGGTTGCTTTCGCCGGTAAAGGCAGGTGTTGTGTTTCCGAAATCGACCGCCTCAAAGGTGCCGATGAGTTTCTCTTCAGAAACGCCGCCGAGCGTTACTCCGCCGTGGTTAAACGGAAGCATCGTAAGCCAGCCGTCTGATGTAATTGTCATCTGACGAAGCTGAACGGTATGGAAACCGTCCTCCCTTGTCATATCGGCACTGAATTTTTCATATGCTGAAGATGAATAAACCGATGACTTTTTCGTGTTTAAAAAGGTGGGTACGGCTGTGGTAATCAGACTCGATAAAAACAAAATAGCCGTCGGGATTGCTGCGTTTGTTCTGGCTCTTGCGTGTCTTGTCGCCTCTTATCAATCGGTCGGCGCCGAAAGCAAGGAAGAAAAAGAATACATCAAATGGGTCGAGATGAACGTATCACTGAAAGCACTTCAGGACACGGTTGACTTAGACATCAAAACATACGATGCTCTTTATCATATCAGCTTTATTGATTCTCTTTCCTATCTCGCCTGTAAAAACGGCAACAACTGGAGCTCATATAAAAAAAGCGACCTTGATAAAATGGCCGAACTTCTCGGTGACTCGTACACAATCGAAGATCTTGTCGGGGAAAGCAAATATTTTTCCTATTACCGCGAAAGCTTTTCTGCTGCCCTTTCGGGGCTTCTCGGTGAATACGAAAAGCAGGCACCCGACGGCAACGGTGGAAAAACCGTCAAAAAAGGCTACGGTCTTGTTGCGTACAGTCCGATTGCTGAGGGCTTTTCTTACAGCCATTACGACGATTTCGGAAATTCCCGCTCCTACGGCTACCGCCGGACGCATTTGGGAAATGATCTTTTGGGCAACGTCGGAACGCCGATTGTCGCCGTCGAAGGCGGCACCGTTGAATGCATCGGCTGGAACCGCTACGGCGGCTGGCGGCTCGGAATCCGTTCGTTTGACAACAAGCGGTCATATTATTACGCTCATCTGAGAAAGGATCACCCGTACTGCAAAGGCATTGAAAAAGGCAGCGTTGTCAAAGCCGGTCAGGTCATCGGCTATATGGGTATGACGGGCTATTCGGACAAGGAAAACGTTAACGGCATGAACGTTCCGCATCTTCATTTCGGGCTTCAGCTTGTTTTTGACGAAAGTCAGAAAGAGGGAACCAATCAGATCTGGCTTGATGTGTATAATCTTGTGAAGTTTCTTTCTCAAAACAGGGCAACCGTCGTCAAAGACCCCGACAGCGGAGATTACAAAAGGCTTTATGATATCGTTACGCCCTCCTACCCCGAACCGCTTCAACAATTTTTCTCTTGACTGCAAGGTTGTCAGAGGCTATAATCTGTCTGTATGCAAAATCTGATTTTGTAAGCGGAGAGATGAATATGACAGAAAACAACAAACAGGATACCGAAGCAATCCTCAGCCTGGCTATGGATCTTGGCAAAAGTATGATCAAATGCGGCGCCGAAATCGACCGTGTCGAAGAAACGATCATTCGCATCTGCCACGCCTTCGGCATGAAAAAAACCGAGGTTTTTTCGATCGTTTCGATGATTAACGTCACCACGGTCGACCCGGACGGACATGCCTATACCCAGTCCCGTCGGGTGTATTCCTATTCGACAAACCTCGGTCGGCTCGAGAGGCTCAACTCCCTTTCAAGAAGCATTTGCTGTCAGGCAGTCAGCTTCGACGAAGCCAGAGAAATACTTGATACAATAATCGGCGAAAAAAACGGCTTTCATACCACCGCCTGTATCGGCGCCGTGCTTGCCGCCGGCGGCTTTGCCGTATTTTTCGGCGGAACGATAAAAGACTGCCTTGCGGCGATGCCGATTGCGGTCATGATCTATCTGATGAACACCTATATCAAGGCACGGGGCATGAGCAAGCTGTTTTATACGGCGCTTTGCTCCATCGTTTCCGGCTTTCTTGCCATTTTCTTTGTCAGAATCGGGTTCGGCGACAATCCGGCGATGATTATGATCGGTGACATCATGCTGATTATTCCCGGTGTTACGCTCATAAACTCCATCAGAGAAATGCTTTGCGGCGACCTGATGTCCGGTATACTCCGGCTGTTGGAATCGCTGATTCTGTCCATCACGATTGCCTGCGGCTTTTCGATTCCGATTCTCATCTGTGCCGCCGTTTAAAGGAGGGAAAAGCGTATGACACTCAACCAAGCACTCATCACCGTTCTTGCCGGAACTGTCGGCACCTGCGGATTTTCATTACTGTTCCGAATCAACAAAAAACATGTCGCTTTTGCGACAATCGGCGGCTTTATCACCTGCGTTGTCTATGTGATATGCTGCCGGTATATAGACGACGTGTTCTTTCAGAATTTTATTCCGGCTCTTGTGGCGACCGCTTACTCCGAAGTAATGGCAAGAGTCACCAAGTCACCGGCAACGCCCTACATCATCTGTTCGATTATCGCTCTTGTTCCGGGAGGAAAGCTTTATTACACGATGTACTACTTTGTCTCGGGCAGCTATCCGGAATTCCGGGTAACGGTGCTCGAAACGTTGAAAATCGCCGCCGGAATCGCAGTCGGCATCATCATCATATCCGTCATCATTCATCAGATCAATTACAGCAAGTTCAAACAGATTTATGACGTTGACTAACAAGAATCCCGTTCCTCCAATCGGAAGAACGGGATTCTTGTTCATCTCAATATTCACCTTTTTCGTTGTAGATCACGACGTTCTCAAAGCCGCTTTTCTTTATCGCTTTGACATACCGCCACGAATATTCGCCGGAATCGATTTGTAAAACCAGCGGCTTGTTCTCGCCTGTCTTTTGCTTTAATTGAGAGAAAAGCGAAATCATGGAGCTGTAATCCGTGCTTTTATCGACAACATAGGTTTCGGGTCTTTTTAAGGTATCGGCACAGATTGCGTCGGCATTGCTCTTTATCAGCAATTCTGAATAGGAGCCACCCGAAAGAAGATCATCTGCACTGAAAGAAAGAATCAGCTTTGAATCCGCCGTCAGTGACGCCTTTACCTCATTGACAAAATCGAGCAGTACCGTTCCCCGTCCGGATTTTTTCTTTTCCCCCGGAAAACCGGCCGTCTCGGCGCCGGTTCCGTCCGGAAAATCAGCGTCTTCCAATATAAAGTAACGGATTCCAAAGCCGTTGACCTGCTTTACGGTATCAATCAGATAGTCCCGTGCCTGTTTGCTGTAAGGGTTGAGATAGGGTTTTCCGCCCTCCGACTCGGGCTTATCGAGCCACAAAACGTCGGAGCTCATATATTTTACGGCAAGCTCGGGATTGCTTTCGGAAACGATTGCGTCCTGAAAGCAAAAGAAGCGTCCGATGATACGGATACCCGCATTTTCAAAAATCTCAATCGCCTTTTCGACCGTTTCGTTGTCGACGCTCGAACACTTGGCAAGAAGGGCAATATCAGAATTCGAGAAAAATGAAAGATTGCCGTTTTCTGTTTTGAAGTCGATGACAACGCTGTTATAATCTTTGCGTCTGATATTTCGGATCAGACGTTTGATATAACCCGTGTCCGAAAGCTTTTCGCTCGGCATATACAGTGCCTTCACCGTTTCGAAAGCGGTACTCTGTTCGCTTCCGGCGGTCACGGTATCGGAAAGTCCGATTTCATCCGGCTGTTTATATGAAAACCGAAGCCCTGTTTCGGCGATAAGATACGAAACGCAAAAAATGAGGATAAAGCCGACAACCGAAGCAACAGCAAGAAAAATGCGTTGCTTTCCCGCCTTTTTCTTCGCTCTCTTTCCGGGCGTTCCGATGACACCGCCCGGGTATTCTTTTGAAAATGAATAATAGCTGTTTTTAACCCGAACAGATTTACGGGAATTTTTCTTGTTAGGTTTTTTAAATGCCATCTGTATATCCTTTCTGTAAGGGCAATCTCTGAAAGCCTGAAATCAAAGGAAAAGCGATTCTCCCGTAAAGCACGAAAAAGCAAGAGACAAAAGAGAAACATAAATCAAAAGAGCGGGGGTTCCCCGAAAAACCTTCGGGATACTCTCATTGCCGGCAATATGTCTGATGCCCGCATTGATCAGAAGCACCGCCAAAAGGAAAGCGAGCGCAGCGCCGATACCCGTTCCGACAGACTCAATAATCGTGTAATTGGCGGAAGCGTTCAGAAGCGGAACCGCCAGAACAAGAGAATTCAGCGCACACATACCGAGGGAGTTCATAAACTTTTTGTCCGCTTTCAAAACGGCAACACAAAATCCGCCGCCGATCAGATACAGCATAACCAGCACCCCGGCATATATCAGGAAATGAACCGCCGTCGAAAGTCCGGCAACGAATTTAACATTGTCAAGCAAGCGGCAGATAACGGCAGTTGCCGCACTGAAAACGCCGACCGAGAAAGCACACATAACAAGATATTTCGGTCGTTTGGCGATTTTGACGGACTCGGTAATACCGTAAGCTGCGCTGAAAACAAGATTCTGAAGCAGCATAGCGTAAAGAGCCGCTATCAGCATACTGATAAACTGTGTCATCAGCTTTCCTCCTCCTTTTTCTTCTGCGCCCGCTTTTCTTCCAATGAGGATTCGACATCTTCAATCGAATACCGCGGTCTGATACGGTCGAACTCCTGACGTTCTTCTTTGAATTGTTTTTTGTGCGCCCTCTCCTGCTTCGTGTTCAGTCCCGGGTCAACAAGTACCGGTTTTTCGAAAGCACCCTTTAACGAGAACGTGTCCACAAGCTCGTCCGGATAAAAATTCATGACGCTCCACTTATGAATTGCTGCAAGGAAGCCTAAAACGACAAGACCGGCGAATGGCATCGCCATGCCCGGGTTTTTGAACGGCGTCTGAAGTCCGAAAAGGCTTCCGGTTGAAAGAACCTGACGAATGAGTCCCACAAGAAACGCAACGACCAAAAAAGCAATAGAATTGGCAACCGCATCATAAACCGAATTGAGCACATTCGTCCGGATTGCAAATTTTTCGCACCGGACAACAATGATCGCATTCACACATAAAAGCGGAAGATAGACGCCGAGGGCGGCCGACGCTTCCTGATTGATTTTCGAAAGCACAAGGGCTAAAATGCCAGCCGATATAACGGTATAAAGACTCACCCTCACCCAACGGGACATGTTTTTCAAAAAAATACTTGCAATTACTTCATTGACAACGAGAAGCAGTGCAAAAACTGCGGAAAGACAAAGGGCATTCTTTACGCTTATCGCCGCCATGATGATCGGACAAAGCCCCAGAAGCTGGGTCAGAAGCGGATTGTGAATATAGCCGCCTTTAAAAAGAGCGGTGGAAAGCTTCAGGTGCTTACGCTTCGTTTTCTTTTTCATCGTCAAGCACCTCCGTTATGGTATTCTTACCCTTTTGACCGGCCGAAAGCTTTTTATCTTTTTTGGCCGCTTTTTTGAGCCTTTTTCGCTTTTCATTGCTTTGCTTCTGGTCGGTCGCAGTCTGTCTCGAAAGAATGGGCCAAAAAGCATTGACAAGAAGTACGCTGAAAAAGGCCGGCTCATTGATTTTTCCGAAATACCGAAGCAGCATGCATAACGTTCCGGCAACAGCACCGTAAAGGACGGATTGAAGCGGACGCTTCGGGGACGTAACCGGATCATTGAGAACCAACAGCGCAACAAACATCAACGAGCCTGCGCTAAGCTCCATGATAACAGAGCTGAGTCTGCCTGTATTGATTCTCGGAAAAGCAGCAGCAAATATACCGCAGCAAACAAGAAAGCCGAAAGAAGCATACAGTCTTTTCGGTCTTCGTATCAGCTGATACAGAACGATACCGAGCATCGCAAGCATACAGGTTGTACCGATTGCACCGGGATATTTACCTGAAAGCAAAGAAGTATAGTTAAAAATGTTGAGCGAAACGGCTTTTCCGCTTTCCAAAAGATCAATCAGCGATGTTCCTTTTACGAAGCCCTCCGCATTGTTAAAAACAGGGTGAAGTCCGCCCGAAACAGCCGGATAGGTAAACACATAAAGCGGAAAACACAGTTGAGCAAAGCACACACCGGCGGCAACGGGGACAAACGGTGCGTTTCTTGTTCCTCCGAACGGAAGCTTTGCGACAAGAACCGCAAAAGCACTTGCACTCGCCGTAATCCAAAGCGGACAGGCGGCAGACACCGACAGTGCGATCAGAAGTCCGACCGAAAAAGCGCTCATATTGCCGAGCGTGTTCTTTTTTAAGACCAGCTTAAAGCTGACATATTCACAGATAACGGCGCTTACAATACCGACCGCCGCATGGTACAAGGCGGCAATACCGTTTAAGTATATACCCATTATGAGAAGCCCAAGTCCCATCAAAAGGGTATCCACACTGTACGAAAACAAGGGGTCGTCGGTTTTGAAGAAAGCCGTTTTATTTTCCTGCGGCAAAAGCATCACCCTCCGTAACTGCCATAATTTGTTCGTTGAAACATAAGGCGCTTTGCTGTATGATAGAAAAAGCACCGAAGAATTAAAGGAAAGGTACGAAATCCGAAAAAAGGCGGATTTCACACATAAAAATGAAGATAGAAACAACCGAAAACTGCATTCTTGCAAGACTTTCAAGCGAAGAGCTTGCGTCATTCAGGCTCACCTTTGACGAGCTGAACTCTTCGAGCGAAAAAGCAAGAGAAGCGCTCAAAAAAATCCTTGAGGAGGTGCAGGCCGAAACCGGCACCGGTCCCCATCAAACAGGAAAACTGAAAGTCGAAGTTCTTCCCGACTGTTCGGGAGGCTGTCTCATTATGTTCCTACCGCTCAATGATGCATATACCGAAACATCGGTTTTTGAAACGGCCGATTCAGACGCACTGCTCGATCTGATTCTCGTTTTAAGAAACGAAAAGAACCTCAGCGTCAAAAGCGCACTCTATGAAAAAAACGGAATATACAGACTGACTGTCTGCGGCGAAAGCGAAAGGCTCAGCCGGCTGTTGAAAGAATATCTGATGCCCGTTTTTTCCGACGGTACCGAACAAGAAAGAACCGAAGAAGCGTTCCGGTGTCTTTTCAAAGAGCACGCATTAGAAATACTTTGCGGCACTTTCCCGTAAAAGGCGGATCGTTTCTTCCGGGTCGTCCGAGCCGAAAATCGCACTTCCGGCAACTAAAACGTTTGCGCCCGCTTCGGCGACGATTTCGACGGTTTTCAGGCTTACGCCGCCGTCAACCTGAATATCAACATCAAGACCGCGGCGGTCAATTTCCTGTCTCAAAGCCGTGACCTTCGGCATCATGTCCGCCATAAAGCTCTGACCGCCGAAGCCCGGTTCAACCGTCATGACCAAGACCATCGAAAGCTTATCAAGATACGGAAAAACCTCTTCAACGGGCGTACCCGGCTTTACGGAAAGCGAAGCCTTACAGCCGAGCGAACGGATCAGGTCAATCGTTTCTTCAACGGGTGAATCGGATTCTATATGGAACGTAATCAGATCCGCTCCCGCCTTTACAAAATCAGGAACGTATTTCAGTGGATCGCTTATCATAAGATGAACGTCGAAAAGCAGATCACTGCACTTTCTCAGACACTTTACAAGCGGTGCACCGAGGGTGATATTCGGAACGAAATGGCCGTCCATAACATCGATATGAAGCCAATCGGCACCGCATCGTTTCATATTTTCAAACTCTTCCCCCATGCGTGAATAGTCGCACGAAAGAATCGACGGAGAAATCTTAATCATAAACAAAGCACCTCATCATATAGAATTACAGTATATTTTAACATTTATTGCAGTAAAAATCAAGCCACACCTGTCCGCCCTTAAAGCAAGGCGTTTTTGGTGATTTACAAACAAAAAAATCCTGTCTGCGTGACACAGACAAGATTGCAGGATTTAATTGACTTTTCCTTGAAATACTACTTCGCAATATGAAATAATCTGACGATTATGAAATATTTTGTCTTGCGACAAAATATGAAGTGAAATCGCCATTCATATTTGTCGAAGACAAATTTATCATATGCGACAGCATATATCACAGCGAAGCTATATCACTCGACGCAGGCGAATTTCATTGAAAAAAGCACTTGACGAAGCAAGTGCTTTTTTCATGGCTGCGGAACTAGGATTTGAACCCAGACAAACAGAGTCAGAGTCTGTCGTGCTACCCTTACACAATTCCGCAACGAACAGTGATTATTATACTCAGTACGCCTGTAAATGTCAATACCTTTTTTAAAGTTTTCCGAAAAAACTTGCCGCCGCACAAAACGACGGCAAGTTTGGTGAATTATAACATCCGTTTGAGATACTGACCCGTATAGGATTCATCAACCTGTGCAACCTGCTCGGGCGTACCTTCGGCGATAACCATACCGCCGCCCTCGCCGCCCTCGGGACCTAAGTCGATGATGTGGTCGGCGGTTTTGATTACGTCAAGATTATGCTCGATTACGATTACCGTGTTGCCCGAGTCGACCAATGCCTGAAGTACATCGATCAGCCGGTGAACGTCGGCGGTATGAAGTCCCGTCGTCGGCTCATCAAGAATATAGACCGTCTTTCCCGTCGGCCGCTTCGAAAGCTCGGTCGAAAGCTTGACTCTCTGCGCTTCGCCGCCCGAAAGCGTCGTTGCCGGCTGTCCGATTTTGACGTAGCCTAAGCCAACATCGTACAGCGTCTTGAGCTTCTTATAAATTCTCGGCACGTTTTCAAAAAAGTTCATCCCCTCAACGACCGTCATTTCGAGCACATCGTAAATCGACTTGCCTTTGTATTTGACAGCAAGCGTTTCGGTGTTGTACCGCCTGCCCTTACAGACGTCGCACGGCACATAGACATCGGACAAAAAGTGCATTTCAATCTTGACAATACCGTCGCCCTGACACGCCTCACAGCGTCCGCCTTTGACGTTGAACGAGAACCGTCCGGCGTTAAAGCCTTTCATTTTTGCGTCCACCGTGTTGGCAAAAAGCTCACGAATATCGGAAAATACGCCTGTATAGGTCGCCGGATTCGACCTCGGCGTGCGTCCTATGGGCGACTGGTCAATGTCAATAACCTTATCAAGATTTTCGATTCCTTTGATTTGTCTGAACTTACCCGGAAACTTCTTCGCTCCGTTCAGCTCGTTTGCAAGCTGTTTATATAAGATCTCGTTGACAAGCGAGGACTTGCCCGAGCCGGAAACGCCCGTCACGCAGACAAATTCTCCGAGCGGTATTTTCACGCTGACGTTTTTCAGATTGTTTTGCTCAGCGCCGATAATTTCAAGGAATTTTCCGTTTCCGCTTCTTCTCTTTTCGGGTATGGGAATCACCTTACGACCGCTCAAGTACTGCCCGGTCAGCGATTCTTCGCAGTTGATAAGACCGTCAACGTCACCCTGATAGACAACCTTTCCGCCGTTGATGCCGGCGCCCGGTCCGATATCGACGATATAATCCGCCTGACGCATGGTGTCCTCGTCGTGTTCAACAACAATCAGTGTGTTACCGACATCTCTCAGGTTTTTCAACGTGTCAATCAGCTTCTGGTTGTCTCTTTGATGAAGTCCGATGCTCGGCTCGTCAAGGATATACAAAACACCGATAAGCGAGGTGCCAAGCTGTGTCGCAAGGCGGATCCGCTGACTTTCACCGCCCGAAAGCGTCGCTGACGCACGGGACAGCGTCAGGTAGTTGAGTCCAACACTCAGCAGGAACGAAAGTCGGTTGCTGATTTCCTTTAAAATCAGCCGTGCAATCGTGTTTTCCTTTTCGGTAAGCTTTTTCGGAAGCTCATCGATAAACTTGAGTGCCTTTTCAACGGACAGCCGGGAAACCTCGTCGATATTCTTTCCGCCAACCGTAACGCTCAAAGCCTCCTTGCAAAGCCTTGCGCCGCCGCATTCGGGACACGGTTCGGTCGTCATCAGCTGTTCGATTTCAGTCTTCGAGATTTCGCTCGTCGATTCGGCGTACCGTCTTTTCAGATTGTTGATAACGCCTTCAAAGCTTGTATAGTAAACGCCACCGCCGAAGTTCGTCGGACGCTCCATTTTCATTTTTTCATCGCCCGTACCGTAAAGCAGGGCGTTATACGCTTCTTCGCTCAGTTGTTCAATCGGCGTATCGAGCGTGAAGCCGAACTTTTTCGCTAAACCGGAATAGTACATGTGGGCAATTGTGCCCTCTCCCACATTCGACCAGCCGTAGGCCTTCACCGCCCCCTGTCTTATCGAAAGCGATTTGTCGGGAATGACAAGCGACGGAGAAACCTCCATAAACACGCCGAGACCCGAACACTTTTTGCACGCACCGAAAGGACTGTTAAATGAAAAGATTCTCGGATTCATTTCGTCAAAGCTAATGCCGTGCTCGGGGCAGGCGTAGTTAAGCGAATACAGTTTTTCTTCACCGTCGGTCACATCAACAATCAGCAGTCCGTTCGAAAGCTTCGTCGCCGTTTCAACAGAGTCCGAAAGCCTTGAACGGATTCCGTCTTTCATCACAAGGCGGTCAACGACAACCTCGATGTTGTGCTTTTTATTCTTATCGAGCTTAATCTGCTCGGATAAATCATAGATACTGCCGTCAATTCTGACCCGGACAAAACCCGCCTTACGGATCCGGTCAAGCTCCTTGACGTATTCGCCCTTTCGCCCTCTTACAATCGGTGCCAAAAGCTGAAACTTCGTCCGTTCGGGCAGTCCGCTGATTTTATCGACCACCTGGTCAACCGTCTGCGGCCGTATCTCCCGTCCGCAGACCGTACAGTGAGGAATACCGACTCTTGCAAACAGCAATCGTAAATAATCGTAAATTTCGGTAATCGTGCCGACGGTGGAACGGGGATTTTTTGAGGTCGTTTTCTGGTCAATCGAAATCGCAGGCGACAGCCCATCAATATAATCGACGTCAGGCTTGTCCATCTGACCTAAAAACTGCCTTGCGTAGGAGGAAAGCGACTCAACGTACCGCCTCTGACCCTCGGCGTAAATGGTATCAAACGCAAGAGACGACTTACCCGAGCCGGAAAGCCCCGTAAACACGATGAACTTGTCTCTCGGAATCGTGATGTCGATATTTTTGAGGTTATGCTCTCTTGCGCCTTTAATGATGATATCTTTCTGTGGCATTCTTTTGCCTTTCAGCGCCGAAGCGCTTCCTTTCTGTTATTTATAGGACTTGAGTTTTTCAATTTTATCACGCAGAAAAGCGGCGTGTTCAAATTCAAGCATCTTCGCCGCCTCCCGCATTTCGGCGGTAAGCTGTCTTATCGTCTTTTCACGGTCAAGACGTGACATCCGCTTGAACGAAGCGTCGATGTCGGTCTCTGAAGCCGAAATTTCAAGCACTTCATGTACCTGCTTGACGATCGTTTTCGGTGTGATACCGTGCTCCTCGTTATATTTTTGCTGAATCTCACGGCGGCGGTTCGTTTCGGTAATCGCTCTTTCCATTGACGGCGTGACGCTGTCGGCGTACATAATGACCTCACCCTCTGCGTTTCTCGCCGCTCTGCCTATCGTCTGAACAAGCGACGTTTCCGAGCGCAGGAAGCCTTCTTTGTCCGCATCAAGAATCGCAACAAGAGACACCTCGGGAATATCAAGACCCTCTCTTAAAAGGTTGATGCCGACAAGCACGTCGAATTCACCAAGACGAAGCTCACGGATAATTTTCATTCGCTCAATCGTGTCGATATCGTAATGCATATACCGCACCTTGATACCGAGGTCGTCAAGATAGTCGGTCAGCGACTCCGCCATCTTCTTCGTCAGCGTGGTAATCAGCACACGCTCGTTTTTCTCGGTGCGCTGATAGATTTCGCCGACAAGATCTTCCATCTGACCGTCGGTCGGTCTGACGGAAATCAGCGGATCTAAAAGTCCGGTCGGTCTTATCACCTGCTCAACAATCTGAACGCTCTTTTCCCGTTCGAACTCGCCCGGGGTGGCGCTTACAAATATTTTCTGCCCGACGATATCATAAAATTCATCGAACTTCAGCGGTCGGTTATCGAACGCCGACGGAAGCCGGAAGCCAAACTCCACAAGGCTTTCTTTTCGTGCCCGGTCGCCGGCATACATCGCTCTGACCTGCGGCACGGTGACGTGGGATTCGTCGATAAAGAGGATAAAATCATCGGGAAAATAATGCAAAAGCGTGAACGGACAGCTTCCCGGCTGCCGGCCCGACATAACTCTCGAATAGTTTTCGATACCCTTGCAAAAGCCGGTTTCCCGGAGCATTTCGATATCGTACAGCGTTCGCTGACGGATTCTTTCCGCTTCAAGAAGCTTTCCCTGGCTTGTAAATTCAGCGACCCGCTTTTCCATCTCGTCATAGATTTCGGCGATTGCTTTGTCAAGCTTTTCGGGCGACACGACATAGTGCGAAGCCGGATAAATCGCAACGTGCTGTAAAACGGATTTGATTTCACCCGTCAGCGGATTGATTTCGCAGATACGATCCACCTCGTCGCCGAAAAACTCGATACGGATTGCGGTATCGTTCGAATAAACGGGATAGACCTCGACGACATCTCCCCTGACCCGGAACTTATTGCGGATAAAGTTGATGTCATTTCGCTCGTACTGAATTTCGATCAGCTTTTTCATCAGCTCGTCCCGGCTCTTTTCCATGCCCGGCCGCAGAGAAATCACCATACTGCGGTAATCAATCGGGTCACCGAGAGAGTAAATACACGAAACGCTCGCAACGATAATGACGTCCCGCCGTTCGGACAAAGCAGAGGTCGCCGAATGGCGAAGCTTATCAATTTCATCGTTGACGGCGGAGTCCTTTTCGATATAAGTATCGGTGGTCGGGATATAGGCTTCGGGCTGATAGTAATCGTAATAGGACACAAAATATTCAACCGCGTTTTCGGGAAAAAATTCCCGGAACTCGGAGCAAAGCTGAGCGGCAAGGGTTTTATTATGCGCTAAAACAAGCGTCGGACGGTTGACCTTAGCAATAATATTCGCCATGGTAAAGGTCTTACCCGAACCGGTGACGCCGAGCAGCGTCTGTTCCATATCTCCCCTGTTCAGTCCCTCGACAAGCTTGTCAATCGCCTGCGGCTGGTCGCCTGTCGGGCTGTAAGAAGAAACCAGCTTGAATTTGTCCATACCGAAGCCCCCTTTTACAATAGAACATCATTGTATCACAATTTTTTTGAAAGTTAAAGCCTTAAAAGCTCTGAAAAATATGACAGCCTATGCGAACATTTGTTCTCAAATATCATACCACATCTTTTTTCGTCCGTCAACCAAAAGCAGAAAATTTGTTCGAAAAAAATAAAAACAGACTGCCGAGAAAGGATGTCCGATGACGTTTTCTTCGGACGATAGGCGTACAAAGGTACTCCGAGTCCGAAGAAAACGTCAAGCATATATGCTTTCAGCGGCACGGCTCAATACCGTGTCGCTGAAACAGTTTGCAGTTTGTTTTTGAAGCATCAGGCTTTTTCTTATATTTTTCGCATATATGCGCTCGGGCGCCTTTATCGGCAGTCTGACCGAACCCATACGGATTCGGTCATTCATCTTCGTTAAAAATCGGATTCAAGCCGTAAAAGATATGCGCAAACTTCGGCACGCTCGCCATCGAGCAGTGACCCGTCTGCGAAATGATGATATGGTCAAGCAGACGCACCCTGAGCATCGACAGAAATTCGTATACCTGCTTCGTTGCGTTGATGTCCGCCTGAGACGGAAGCGCAATCGAGTTCGGATGATTGTGAACAAGAACAGCACTTGCCGCCTTGGTTTCGATGACCGCCGAGGCAACCGCACGAAGATTCAGGTTGGCGCTTGCGATGTCGCCCTCGCCGATAAACCGCACGCTTATCAGCGAATGGTCGGAATCCAGACAAATCAGAAACACCTTTTCGTTTGTCGTATCCATAAACCGGGGTCTGATAAAGTGTACAATATCCTCTGTCGAGTCAAGCACCGGCTTTTCTTTCATCAGGTCGTCCGTGTAGCGTTTGAAAACCGGCAAAAGCATACTCAGTAAGCAGGCGGCATTCTCCGTCATTCCCTTGACATTTTTCAGATCCGCTCTGTCCGCCTT
>CAMAZY010000035.1 GCA_945863885.1 uncultured Clostridia bacterium | reverse complement strand
GTTCTCTTTCGTGCCTGACGTGGTAACGGATAGTCTGAGTTATTCAATAAAATTGCTTTTAGTCTGCAAGTGAAAAATGTACTCGGTTCTTATTTTTAGTTTTTCAAAGCTGAAAGCTTTATGAAAATCAATTTAGACCTGCCAACCCGAAGTCAGCGAACAAAAAAGCAAATCAATTTTAACAGCAAACACAAGAGAGAACAAACCACCCTCCACACAACCAGTGCGACCACACTTAGTGTTGTCCTGCTACGAAAAAGCGTTCTTTGCATACTTTCTGACGCTTCGGTCAGAAAGTATGTGCCCGCGCGGCATTAGCGCAAAGGTAAAGATATAGAAGAAGTTATCTCCAAAAGGAATAACCCAACTGTCAGACCGACAAACTATAATTTGTCGGTATAATCATTGAATTGTGTTGTCCGGGTTGTCTGTCATTTCCTTTTTAGCTGAGATGAACGGTTTTCCTCGTTTTGGGCAGCCACACGGGCTGCCCCTGCGCAGTTAACGGCTCTGGCTGTCAGGTAAGACAAGTACAAGCTGCCCCGGAATTGGTGTCGCCATGCGACCGCAACCACTTCTAACATCTAATATCTAAAATCTGATTTCTCCCCAACACAAAAGACCGCCTTCTGTCGGCGGTCCTTTGTGTTGGGGTGTGAGAGAAAGATATATGAACACACGCCTTGCGGCATGATGTCAGCTTTGTTTTGCTGTCTGCGTCGGCCTGTACGCCTCTGCTTTCGGAATCACGATTTCGTAAATAAAGCTGTCCTCTGTTTCATTTTTTTTGACATTCGCGTTGATTCCTGCGCTTTGCATGGTTTCAACGGCGTTGTTGATTGTCTTGAGAAAGATCTTGACATCGCTGAACATGCGCTTTGTTGTGCGTTTTGGGGTGTTTCTTTGTGCAAGCAGGTCATCTATGTACTTTTCTGCCTGGGTCACATTCATCTTTTTGTCAATGATCTTTTCGAGAACCGGGATCACATCTTCTTCATTAAGTTTCAGAAGCGCCCTTGCGTGCCGTTCGGAAAGTCCGTTTTCGAGTAACAGCTGCTGTGCCTTTTTCGGTAAACTGAGAAGCCGCAGCTTGTTTGAAACCGTTGAAGGCGCTTTTCCGAGCCTTCGAGCAACCTCGTCCTGAGATAAACCGAACTCGTTCATCAGCTTCTCGATTGCCATACCCTCTTCAAAATATCCCAAATTTTGCCGTTGTAGGTTTTCTATCAGAGAAAACACTGCCGATTTCAGTGCCGTCACGTCCACGACGATGCAGGGAACAACAACCATTCCCGCAAGTCTTGACGCACGAAGCCGTCTTTCACCCGAAACCAATTCATAGCCTTTTTCGGTTTCTCTGACCGTTATCGGTTGCAAGATGCCGTTCATTCTGATGCTGATGGCAAGATTGACAAGCTCCTGCTGGTCGAAAACACGGCGCGGCTGGTTTGGATTCGGATATATTTTTTCGTTCGGTATTAAAAGAACCTGTCCTGCTGAGCGAGGCATATCTCCCGACATAATTTTCTTACAGCCGTGTTCTTTTCGGGTGCGGCTGCTCCTTTCTTAAAAATCAAACACAAAACTCTTCCCTTGTGCAATCCGATCATAGCACACCGGGAAGAGTTTGTCCAATAAATCCGTATTCACTTTTTCGCTCTTTTCTTCGCCTTTTCTGTGTTATCCGATCGGAAACTTTGCGATTTTTGCCGAGGGACGTGGATATTTTGGCGAAGTTTGCGAAATCTTTTTTATCATAATCACCGTTCTTTCGCCGGCATCGGCAAGCTGAAAAGCGTTTACCGCTTCGATCTGTCCGCCGAGAACTGCTATGGCTTTTTTTGCGCCGTCAATTTCTTCGTCCGTTTTTGCGCTTTTCATGGAAAGAAAGCTTCCGCCTTTTTTCACGAACGGTAAGCAATACTCGGAAAGTTCACGTAAGTTTGCAACCGCTCTTGCCGTGGCGAAATCGAACCGCTCACGATACTCCGTTCTTCTTGCCGCCTCTTCGGCTCTCGCATGAAGCGTTTCAGCCTGCAAGCCGAGCGCAGAAAGAATATCGTCAATGACAGAAAGCTTCTTTTTCGTGCTGTCAAGAAGCGTCAGCCTTATGTCCGGCCGGGCAATCAGCATGGCAACACCCGGAAAGCCTGCACCTGTTCCGACGTCAATCACCTTTGCGTTTTGCGGAATGTCAGCATATTGAAATACGGCGAGGCTGTCCGCAAAATGCTTGACCGTGATTCCCTCGGGGTCGGTAATCGCCGTCAGATTGATCTTTTCGTTCCAGCTGACAAGCTTTTCGGCATAGACGGAAAAACGGTCAAGCGCTGTTTCGTCAAGCGCAACGCCGAAGTCAGCCGCCATGCTTTTCAGTTTATCCCTACAAAAATAGCTGTTATCCATTCTTTCCTCCGTGTTTTTTCAGGTATATCATCAGAACCGAGATATCTGCCGGACTGACGCCGGAAATTCTTGACGCCTGACCTATGCTTTTCGGCTTGACCTTGTTCAGCTTCTCCTGCGCTTCCATACGAAGTCCGGTTATCGTTGTATAATCCGTGTTTTCGTCAAGCTTCTTTTCTTCGAGCCGCCGCATTTCCTGCGCCTGTGCAAGCTGACGACGGATATATCCCTCGTATTTGATCTCGATTTCGACCTGTTCGAATACGTCTTTCGGTAAATCGGGTCTGTCTTTGTCAAAATCGGCAAGCGATTCGTAGTCTAACTGTGGACGCTTTATCAAATCAATCAACCGACAGCCGGTTTCAAGCGGTGATGTTTCACGTGAAACAAGAATGCTATTGAGCTCCTCACTCGGCGCAACGGAGACTTTTTCAATCCGCTTTTTCTCCGCTTCAATCCTCTCAAGCTTACGGTGCAGCCGCTGAAGCTTTTCTTCCCCGACAAGTCCGACCTTGTAGCCGATTTCAGTCAAGCGGATATCGGCGTTATCTTGGCGGAGAATCAGACGATATTCCGACCGCGAAGTCATCATACGGTAGGGGTCACTGCACCCTTTCGTGACAAGATCGTCAATCAGCGTTCCGATATAGGAGCTTGCCCGGTCAAGGATCAAAGGTCCTTCGCCCTTTATTTTCAAAGCGGCATTGATTCCGGCAACCAACCCCTGTGCCGCCGCTTCTTCGTAACCGCTGGAGCCGTTGAACTGACCGGCACCGAAAAGCCCGGGGAAATCCTTGAATTCAAGGGTGGCATACAGTGAAATCGGGTCAACGCAGTCATATTCAATGGCGTAAGCGGTTCTCATGACCTGTACGTGCTCCAATCCGGGAATCGTCCGAAGAAAAGCAAGCTGAACGTCCTCGGGCAAAGACGAGGACATACCCTGCAAATACATTTCCTCGGTGTTCAATCCGCACGGCTCAATAAAAAGCTGATGACGTTTCTTTTCGCTGAAACGGACGATTTTATCTTCAATACTCGGGCAGTACCGAGGGCCGACACCGTCAATTTTTCCGCCGTAAAGAGGGGAGCGGTGCAGATTTTTGAGAATAATCTCTTTCGTGTTCTCATTTGTATAAGTAATGTAGCATGGCAATTTATTCTCCGGCTGATAGTCACCGTCAAAGGAAAACGGAACGATATTTTCATCACCGTCCTGCCGTTCAAGGTTCGAAAAGTCAATGCTTCTGCGGTTGACTCTCGACGGTGTGCCGGTTTTAAAGCGTCTTGTTTTCACACCGAGCGTTTTCAGGCTTTCGGCAAGCTCGGTCGAGGCAAACATTCCGTCCGGACCGCCGTCATACGACACATCGCCGACGTAAATCTTGCCGCCGAGAAAAGTGCCGGTTGCGAGGATAACGCACGAGGCATGATAAATCGCCTCAAGACGGGTAGTAAACTCCCATTCACCGTTTTCAAGTCGGGTCAGCGAAACGATTTCCGCCTGCACAATTTCAAGTCCGTCCTGCGTTTCCATCGTATGCTTCATATATTCGCTGTAACGGCGGCGGTCAATCTGCGCACGGAGCGAGTGAACCGCCGGCCCCTTGCCGAGATTCAGCATACGGCTTTGAAGCGTGTTTGCGTCGGCGGCTTTTCCCATCTCGCCACCGAGTGCGTCAATCTCACGGACAAGGTGACCCTTGCTCGTTCCGCCGATGGACGGATTGCAAGGCATATTGCCGACCCAGTCCATGTTGATTGTGAAAACGCCGGTCGAAACGCCAAGACGGGCGGCGGCAAGACCGGCTTCGATTCCGGCATGACCGGCGCCGATTACCACAACATCATATTTTTTAGCAAAGTATTTCATAGAGCATCACCGAAAAAGAGAAAGTTTGTACGATAAAAAGTTTTCAACATTTTATAAAATCAGGTGGAAAATCCACGAGAAAACGCATTAAAAATCATTGAATGGAAAAGTTTGAAATGACCTGAGATACGATAAAAATAAATCTATTCAACACAGAGCGTTATTTCGTAATTAACATTAAAAACAAGCGGTTATTGTTCTTAATTCGTATTATTTCTGTTGCTTTATGCTGAATACGAAAAATTCGCAACACATTATTGCCTTTTGTATATCTATATTGGTATGGCGGTAAATTTTAGTTTGTCGCTGGGCGACTCCAATCCCGGGGTGCATGGTACTTGATTGAAAACTGACAGCCCGAGCCGTTAGTTAAGTTGTAAATATTAGTTTAGCGGCGTAAGCACCTTCTGTCAGTATAAGGCAAAACTCTGCTCTGCTTGCCCCTTCCGTCGGCTTCGCCGCCACCTTCCCCTAAAGGGGCAGGCTTATAAGGCTCACCTTTTAGGGGGAGCTGTCACGCAGTGACTGAGGGGGCTTGCCGGCTTCCCGTCAGCACTCGGTAAAAATCAGCTTAGCTTACTCCCTCCGTCGGCTGACGCCGCCACCTCCCTCACGAGGGAGGCTCATTTTAGCGCCTTTATTAGAGCAATAGCATTTGGCTCCCTGGTGAGGGAGCAGTCACGAAGTGGCTGAGGGAGTCCCGCTAAACTAAAATTACCCGTGGTCTTCCCAAATCCGTACGGTTTTCCTCCACTTATAATCTACAATCTTTCCGCTGTGGAAAGGCCGTTTCTGCGGGAAAAAGCTTTCCTACGGTACAAAGTAGCCCGCAACCACAACTATTCACTATTCACTATTCATTATTCATTTGAATTCCACAGCTCGGGCTGTCAGCTTTCAATCCGGCACCGTGCACCCCGGCATTGGTGTCGCCTTGCGACCGTTTTTACCCGAGTGCGAGTTTTACAATCTCCCCGGCCGACCCGACAATATACGTCGCACCATGCTCTTTGAACTCCTGCTCGTTTCCGTAACCGAAAAGAACGCCGCAGCTGTCAACACCGGCACCGTTCGCTCCGTCAATATCAAAGTACCGGTCACCAACCATCAGCACACGGCTTTTGTCGGTCGCACCAAGCTTTTCTATCGACTGCAAAACGAGATCCTTTTTGCCGCTGTGGTTGCTGTCGTCAAACTGCGTACCGACAACGGCGTCAAAAAGTTCCGTGATTTTCAGATAGTTCATCACGTCATAAATCAGCGAAACCGGCTTTGACGAAGCAATCCCGATTTTTATGCCGTTTTCCCTGAGCGTTTTGAGCGTATCGAGCATACCATCATAAAGACAACACTCATAAATACCGATTCTGCGATAACGCTCCCGGTATTTTTCAATATACTTCGGCACGTCTTCTTCCTTTACGCCGTAAAAGGTCACGAAGCTGTAATGAATCGGCGGGCCGATAAATTTTTTCAGATCGGAAAGGTCGGGTACAGAGTCGCCCATTTGCTCAAAGGAATACTGTAAGCTTTTGAGGATTCCCTCGCCGGTGTCCGTGACCGTTCCGTCAAAGTCAAAAATCACATAGTCGTACTTGCGCATCTTCTTCACTCACTCTGCAACGATGTTTTTTCTTTCTTCGGCCTTGGCCATGAATTTTTCGGTGTAAACCACAAATCTTGTATGTTCACCCTTGCCGATCATGCCGGCGTTGTCAAAGGCGGTCACTTCAAAATCGATCTTTCTGCCGTCAACGGCCGTCACCTTTGCTGTCGCCGTGACCGTCGCACCGACAGCCGTTGCGGCAAGGTGGCTGACATTCATCTGAATGCCGACAGTTGTACTACCGTCGTCAAGGCTCCTTTGTACAAGCTCGGCCGCCGCCTGCTCCATGAGGGCTACCATACACGGCGTTGCAAAAACAGGCAGAGCACCGCTTTTGGCACTGCTTGCAATATTCGTCTCGTCAACAACGGTGCTGACGGAATTTTCTGTTCCGATTTCAATATTCATCAAAAACACTTCTTTCATTCAAAAATAAGGGGACTTGCCAAAGCATCAGCCCCCATAAAATACAGTTCACTATACTATGCCAGAATCATCTGACCGTCCGAACGGGCACGCAAAAGGGAAAACGGTTCGACTCTGTCTTCGGAATTGATTACGTTACTGTCGCCGTAAACGGCTGTCTGAACCGTTTCGGCAACCAGCGGGAAGTCAACAAACACAACCGCCGTATTGCCGACATAGCCGGTGCGGAAGATTTCCGGGTCACTAAGATTGATCTGCTCAATTTCGTAATCCATCCAACCGCCGGAAAGCGCCTGTGCCGCATAGCCTAAAATCTGCATTTTCGTCAGGTCGGTTTTGACATACTTGAAAAGCTTGTCAAGCGCCTCATTGAGCTGAGAAAGACTTGCTCCCTTCGCCGAATCAATCAGAGCGGAAATAACAAGCCGCTGTCTTCTTGTACGGCTGACGTCGCTGTCAGAGTCGCTCTTTCGGATTCTTGCAAAAACAAGCGCCTCCCAGCCGTCAAGCTTGACCGCCGGGCCGTAATCAATCGTATGAACAGTCGTACGGTTGATGTATTCGGCTTCATACTGCTGAACCTCAACGGTAAGACCGCCAAGTGCGTTGATGATATCCGTAAACGAGGAAAAGTCAACGGCGCAGTAGTAATCGACGTCGATTTTATAATTCTTTTCAAACGTATCAATCAGCGCTTCATCGCTTCCGTAATAGTAAGCAGAATTGATTTTATTATAGCGGTCCTGCCCGTCAATATTCATATACGTCCAGGTGTCACGGAAAAAAGAGGTCAGATAAATCTTTTTCGTTTTCTTGTTCAGCGAAGCCAAAAGAATCGTATCGCTTCGTCCGCCTTTTTCGAGCGCATCCTCGGAGTCAAGACCGAGCAAAAGAACATTGATGACGTTTTTGCTTTTTCGAAGCTCGCCGCCGTTATTCGCCCACTTATAAATGAAATCGTTATACGAGGAAGCCGAATCAATGGCCTGCATGATTTCAAACTCTTCCTCTTCGTAATTTTTATTGGCATCACTGCTTACAGAGGTTTCGTTTTTATCATCGTAGTTGATATTGTCAAGCTTACTGCTGACATATCCGATACCGACAGCAACAATGACAACAAAAACGGTCAGAAGAAAATAGATATTCTTTGCCCTTTGCCGTTTATTCGTCCAAAGAAAAGCGGCAACCGGGTTTGTATTTTTCTTCTTTTTCTTCTTAGCAGTATTCTTTCCTTTTTGCAAATCTTTCACTTCTTTCATTTGTCGCATGGCGACACCAATGCCGGGATACATAGTACTTAATTGAATGTGGAGTGCCCGAGCCATAAGATTGACAGTAATTTTTTAGCTTAGCGGTGGGGATTCCCTCAATCACTTCGTGACAGCTCCCCAAAAGAGGTGTCAAAATGAGCCTCCCTCGTGAGGGAGGTGGCGGCGTCAGCCGTCGGAGGGAGTAAACCAAGGCGGCCGGGTGCGGCAAAGCCGCACATTAGCCGTTGCCCATAGGCAACGGCGAAAACAAAACCGCAAGGTTTTGTCGGCCGCCGTCCCGCCGTCAGATGAAAATTCCCCGAAGTCGCCCGACTTCCCGTCACTTATAAATCTACGCGCTTCCCGTCACAGAAAAGCCGCTTCTGCGGGGAACAAGCTGTCCGCAGTACAGAGTATACCCGCGACCGCAACTATTATCTATTCTCTATTATCTATTATCTTTTATTATTCCTGTGTTTCTACCGTTTCCGTCGTCTCTTCCTCAGCCTCTTCGGTAATCTCCGCCTTTTCCTCACTGTCGTCCTTTGCGACTGCCGAAGCGGAAACCACTCTTTCGCCCTCGGAAACTCTCATCACCTTAACGCCTCTTGCCGTTCTGGAGCTTACGCTGATGTCCTCGGCGGCGACACGGATCACAATACCGTCGGAAGAGATAAGAATAATATCCTCATCCTCGTGCACAAGGGCGATTCCGGCAACAGCGCCGTATTTGTCGGACTGGTAGTTCTTTTTGCCCTTACCGCCTCTCGACTGAAGCGAGAATTCGTACGGGTCGGTGAGTCTGCCGATACCGCTTTCGCTGACGGTAAAGATTTTTCCTTCCTCTCCCTCTTTTTTGACGGCGCACATACCGACAACTTCGTCGTCCTCAGAAAGCTCGATGGCTTTCACGCCTCTTGCCGTTCTGCCGAGCGGGCGGGCGTCGTTTTCGTTGAAGCGGATTCCCTTGCCCTGCTTGGTGGCGACGAAAATCTGGTCGTTACCGTCCGTCAGCCATACCCACGCAAGCTCGTCGTCCTCATCAAGGTTAATGGCAATGATGCCGACTTTTCTGATATTCTTGTAAGCGTCAAGCTCGGTACGCTTGATAACGCCCTTTCTTGTGACCATGCAAAGATAGTTTTCACCCGTTCCGAAGTCGGGAACACGGATCATCGCGCTGATTTTTTCGTCCGATTCAAGCGGAAGAAGATTGACCGCATTCATACCTTTGCTCTGACGGCTTCCCTCGGGGATTTCGTAGCCTTTCAGACGGTACACTCTGCCCCTTGTGGTAAAGAACATCACATAATCATGCGTCGAACAGGTGAACATTGTTTTCACGATATCCTCTTCCCGTCTTGTCATACCCTTGACGCCCTTGCCGTTACGGTTCTGAATGGCGTAGGTGCTGACAGGCTGACGCTTGATATAGCCGAAGGTCGTCAGCGTATAAACGCAGTCTTCCTGCGGAATCAGGTCTTCTACGTCAACCTCGCCGCTGACGTTCATGATTTCGGTGCGTCTGTCGTCGGCATACTTGTCACGGATTGCCATGGCTTCGGTTTTGACAACGCCGAGAATTTTTTCTTCGCTTGCAAGAAGCTCGTTAAATTCGGCAATCTTCTCACGAAGTGCCTTCAATTCGTCCTCAATCTTGATTCTTTCAAGGCCGGTCAGCTGTCCCAAGCGCATTTTAACGATAGCGTCCGCCTGAATTTCGTCAAGTCCGAACCGCTCCATCAAAGCGGCTTTACCCTCAGACTGATCCTTTGCGGCTTTTAAGATCGCAATAATTTCGTCAATATAGTCAAGAGCGGTTTTCAAGCCTTCGAGAATATGCTCACGCTCCATCGCTTTTTTCAGGTCGAAGCGTGTTCTTCTTGTGATAACCTCTTCCTGGAACTTGATGTAGTGCTCTAAAATCTGCTTTAACGAAAGAATTCTCGGAACACCGTCAACGAGCGCAAGGCTGATGATACCGTAGGTAATCTGAAGCTGCGTCATGGTATAAAGGCTGTTTAAAACGACCTGAGCGTTCGCTTCTCTCTTAAGGTCAATAACAAGCTGCATACCGTGCCGGCCCGAGTAGTCGTTGATATCGGAAATGCCGTCGATTCTCTTGTCCTTGACAAGGTCGGCGATCGACTCGATGAGTCTCTTTTTGTTGACCTGATAGGGAAGCTCGGTGACAACAATGCTCATTCTGCCGTTTTTGTTTTCCTTGATTTCCGCTCTTGCCCGTACAGTGATTTTCCCTCTGCCCGTTGCGTAAGCGGCACGGATTCCGGAGCGACCCATGATAATACCGGCGGTCGGGAAGTCCGGTCCTTTGATGTGCTCCATGAGTTCTTCTAAGGAAGCCTCGGGATTGTCAATCAGACAGCACATACCGTCAATGACTTCACCGAGGTTGTGCGGCGGAATATTCGTTGCCATACCGACAGCGATACCCGTTGAGCCGTTGACAAGAAGATTCGGAAAACGGGAGGGGAGGACGGTCGGCTCTTTGAGTCGGTCGTCGTAGTTCGGGATAAAGTCAACGGTGTCCTTTTCAATGTCGGTGAGCATTTCGGTCGAAATCTTACTCATTCTCGACTCGGTATAACGGTAAGCCGCCGGGGGGTCACCGTCAACGGAACCAAAGTTTCCGTGACCGTCCACTAAAAGGTATCTTGTCGAAAAATCCTGCGCAAGACGAACCATTGCATCGTAAACCGAGGCGTCACCGTGCGGATGGTAGCGGCCGAGAACCGCACCGACGGTATCGGCGCACTTACGGTACGGCTTGTCCGGATAAAGACTGTTTTCGTTCATCGTATAAAGAATACGTCTGTGAACGGGCTTAAGACCGTCTCTTACGTCGGGGAGCGCTCTTGACGTAATAACCGACATCGAGTAATCAAGGAACGATTTTCTCATTTCGCCGTTGATTTCAACGTCGATTATCTTCTGATTTTCATAACTGTTCGCTGTAAAATCCATTTCATATCACCTCTTGTCCTTAAACATCGAGATTCTGAACGTATTTTGCGTTCTTTTCAATAAAGTCACGTCTCGGCTCTACCTGATCGCCCATGAGAATCGAGAAAGTCTCGTCCGCTCTTTCAGCGTCTTCAATCGTAACACGGAGCATAATTCTTCTTTCGGGGTCCATCGTTGTCTCCCAAAGCTGTTCGGGGTCCATTTCACCAAGACCCTTGTAACGCTGAATCGCCGCACCGGGCATTTCGGTCATATAGCGGTCTCTTTCTTCGTCGGAATAAGCGTAAGCGTGCTTCTGACCCTTTGAAAGCTTATAGAGAGGGGGCTGAGCGATATAAACGTAGCCGTTGTCAATCAGCGGACGCATATATCTAAAGAAGAACGTTAAAAGAAGCGTCCGGATGTGCGCCCCGTCGACGTCGGCATCGGCCATGATAACAATTTTATGGTACCGAAGCTTATTTTCGTCGAAGTCGTCACCGATTCCGGCACCGAGAGCCGTTACAACCGGCATCAGCTTATCGTTTCCGATAACCTTGTCGAGTCTTGACTTTTCAACGTTGAGCATTTTACCCCAAAGAGGCAGAATCGCCTGAATTGTAACGTCACGTCCGCTTTTTGCCGAACCGCCCGCAGAATCACCCTCGACGATAAAGATTTCGGTCTTTGTCGGGTCCTTTGAGGTACAGTCGGAAAGCTTTCCGGGAAGGGAATTGCCTTCAAGCGGAGATTTTCTTCTTGCGGCTTCTCTTGCTTTTCTTGCCGCTTCTCTGGCTCTCGACGCATCAAGCGCCTTTGAGAAAATCATCTTGGCAATCTGCGGATTTTCTTCGAAATAATCGCTGAGCTTCTGATAAACGGTGTTGTTGACAAGCTTCGTCATTTCGGTGTTGCCGAGCTTGCCCTTTGTCTGACCCTCAAACTGCGCATCGGTCAGCTTGACGCTGATAACCGCAACAAGACCCTCACGGCAGTCGTCGCCGGAAAGATTTTTGTCGGCTTCTTTTAAATAGCCGTATTTTCTTCCGTATTCGTTAAATACCTTCGTCAGCGCATTTTTAAAACCGGTCTCATGCGTACCGCCGTCAATGGTATGAACGTTATTGGCGTAGGAAAGAATCGTTTCGTTATAGCCGTCGTTATACATCAAAGCGACTTCGGCGCTCTTGTCGCCAACAACCGTTCCGAAATGAACGGGTCTTTCGTGTATTGGCGTCAGACCCCGGCTTTCGTTGATATATTCGACGAACGAAGCGATACCGCCCTCGTAGCAGAATACGTCCTGAACAATGTTTTTGCTGTCACGAAGGTCGGTGAGCGTTATTTTAATTCCGGCATTTAAGAAAGCGCATTCTCTTAAATGACGCTGGAGCGTTTCATAGTCGTATACGGTGGTTTCCTTGAAGATTTCGGCGTCGGGCTTAAAGGTGATATACGTTCCCGTCTGATCCGTATCGCCGACAATTTCAAGGTCGGTTACGATATTACCTCTTGCAAACTTCTGACGGTGAACGTGACCGTTCTGAGAAACCTCAACCTCCATCCATTCGGAAAGCGCGTTCACAACGGAGGAGCCTACACCGTGAAGACCGCCGGAAACCTTATAGCCGCTTCCGCCGAATTTACCGCCGGCGTGAAGCACGGTCAGAACGACCGTAACGGCAGGAAGTCCCTGCTGTTCGTTGATACCGACGGGGATACCACGTCCGTTATCCCGTACGGAAATCACGTCGCCCGGGTGGATATCGACCTCGATATGGGTACAGTAGCCGGCAAGTGCCTCGTCGATGGAATTATCGACAATTTCATAAACAAGGTGATGAAGTCCTCTCGGTCCGGTTGAGCCGATATACATACCGGGACGCATACGGACGGCCTCGAGACCCTCAAGAACTTGAATGGCGTCGGCGTTATACTCCTGCGTAACGGCAGTATCCATCGTTTCGACTTCTTCTTCGATGATTTCAGGTACCGTCTGCTCGGTATTTTCCTGAGCGTTTACGTTTTCGTTCTTGTTTTCGTTCATGTCCAAAATATACCTCCGCTGTTCAATTCAGATGTTAGATATTAGATGTCAGATGTCAGATTTTTTTCCTGTAGAACTTTGTTTACCAAAGCTTAGAACGCTTTAAAAGCGTTGCCGGAGAAATCTGGGATATATAAACTGTTCCGTTTTTCATCACGATAAAGGATTTCGGTAGGTCTAAGCTTACATAAACCACTTTTTTTTCCTTTTCGGCACGGTTCAGGTATTCTCTTGTATTTTTACTGACCGTTGTGTTGTCGATGTCGAAGATGCCGACAATATCGCTGACGTTGACAACGGTGCTTTGACCTAAGTGAAGATACATGGCGGGTTTTCCTTTCGGAAAAATGAATAGTGAATAATGAATAGTGAATAATTGTGGTCGCGGGTTGACTTTGTACCAAAGGAACCATTCTTTCCGCAGAATCGGCTTGTCCGTATCGGGAAGTCCGTAGATTATAAGTGACGGAAAGTGTAGCGGCTTCGAGGAAAATTCATCTGACGGCGGGACGGCGGCTGACCGATTCAGATTTCAGAAATCAGAAGTCAGCGGTCAGAAGAAACGACAGCTATTTTAAAAAACTTCTGATATCTGATGTCTGACATCTGAAATCTGAACTGGGCTTCGCCGCACACAGCCGCCTTAGTGACCCCTCTGTCGCTAACCTGAAATTATCTCGCTAATAATTCATTGTATATTTCTACAATGTCAGCATAGCCGGTTACCCGCTCGCCCTCCTGAAAAACAAGACGCATTCCTACTTCTAAAGAGTGCGGATAATACTCCGGCGTAATAAATGAAATGGTACCCTCAACGGTTTCTCCGCATTTGAGTTCATCTGTGTTGAAATACTGCTGTATTCCGGTTGTCATATACTCTCCTATTTTGTGAGCAGGACGATATCCGCTTTTCACCGGATTTTTTCTGGTCAGCGTAATCAATGCTTTAACATCCGGTCGAAATTTATCCATATTGATCACCTGTGTAAATTATTGAATTTACTTGATATCTTTTTTTCATCCGTTTGCTTTTCCGCCTTTAATCCGGATTGCTTTTCCGTCCTTTAGATTCTTAACCGACCCCGGGTCACAGCAGGTAATAAACACCTGCCAATCCTTGATGTGATTTAAAATATAATTCTGTCTCGACTCGTCAAGCTCACTCATCACGTCGTCAAGAAGAGCCACCGGCTGTTCCCCGGAAAACTCTTTGATCACCGCCGCTTCGCCGAGCTTTAAAGCGAGCGCCGCCGATCGCTGTTGTCCCTGTGAGCCGTAGGAACGGGCCGTGAGACCGTCTATCTTGATTTCAATATCGTCCCTGTGCGGTCCGACTGAGGTCGAGCCGGTTAAAATGTCGTTTTTTCTCGAAGCAAAAAATAAGCTTTTAAAGCTTTCGTAAAGCTCCGTTTTGTTGTCGCCGACGGCAGGGCAGGCCTGCACATAGCTGACCCTCAATTCTTCTTTTTTATTCGAAATGCCGCCGTAAATCTCGCTGCAAAAAGGAGCAAGCCGGTTAACATAGCCGATTCGTTGACGGACTACCTCGCCGGCATAAAAAGCGATTCTGTCCTCCCAGATGTCAAGCATATCGTATAGTTCGCCGTGGTAGGCGATGTCTTTTAATAAAATATTGCGCTGAGCGACCGCCTTGTTGTACTGTGACAGCGACACGGCATATTTTGGCTTGAGCTGACTAATCGCAATATCGAGAAACTTCCGTCTTTCGTACGGTCCGTCCTTAATAAGAGACAGATGAACTGGAGAAAAAACCACCGCAAGAAATTCGCTCATGATTTTTGACGGAGATTTGCAATTCACGCCGTTTAAAGCGAACTTTCTTCCCTTTTCGATTTCGAGCGAAATATTCTGCTCCCGATCGTAGCCGTAATAGTCAAGCGAAAGCTTCGCCTTTTTTGCGTTGAAGTTGATAAGCTCGGCGTCTTTTGCTCCCCGGAAGGAACGGCAACCGGTAAAAAGCCAGATGCTTTCAAGAAGATTTGTTTTCCCTTGGGCGTTATCGCCGTAAATGACGTTGACGCCCTCGCAAGGCTCGATTCTTACATTTCTGATGTTTCGAAAATCAACACATTCGAGTCCCGTGACTTTCATCGTGTGACCTCATAGATGACATACTTATATTCGAACCGGTCGCCCTCGTGAAGCTTCTTTCCCCTGACGGTGCAGACTTCACCGTTAACCCTGACTTTTTCGTCGTTGATGAGCATTTTTGCTTCTCCGCCCGTAGCCGCCGCACCCGAAAGCTTCATAGCGGAATCAAGACGGATAAAATCGGTTGAAATCGTCAGTTTTCTGTTTTCTTTTTGTTTGAGCTTAACAACAAATTTTTTCATGTATACCTGTCCTGTCTTAAATTCTGACCGGCAAAATCAGATAAAGGAACGAATCCGAATCTGTCGGCGTAATGATGATCGGCTGGCTGGGGGAATTGAACTGAATTTTTACCGTATCGGCGTCGCAGACCTTCAGTGCATCGAGTACAAATTTGTTGTTGAAGCCGATTTCAAGGTCACAGCCCGTAATATCCGCCGGCATCTTGTCGTTTGCCGTACCGACCGTCGTCACGCAGGAGAAATTCATCACCGAATTTTCAATCGAACAGCGAAGCGGACTTGACCGGTCGGTAATAATAAGCGACGTTCTTTCGATACATTCAATTACCCGTCTTGTCGGCGCAATAACCGTCGTTGAATAAACGTGCGGAATGGCGGATTTATAGTCGATGAAGTTGCCTTCAAGAAGTCTTGAAATGACTCTGTATTCGCCGATTTCAAAGCAGATATGCCGTTTGCCGACGCTGATGGAATAAACGCCCTCGTCATCCTCACCGAGTTTGACGACTTCACCTAAGGTTTTCGCCGGAACAACAAAGCCGACGTCCTCTCCGCTGTAATCGATGTCCTCCCGTCTTATCGCAAGCCGTGCGCCGTCAACGGCAACAAGGACAATTTTTCCGTCCGAAATTTCGAACTTGACACCGGAATGAACGGGATTTCTTTCGCTTGTCGAAACGGAAAAAATCGTCTTTCGGATCATATCTTTAAGCAAACCCTGCTTAACGACAATCGGAAAGCCGCTTGAAACCGTCGGAACATCGGGATATTCGTCCGCACTCGTTCCGATGATTGAATATTTGGCTTCTCCGCTGACGATTTTACAGATATTTCTTTCGTCGCTTTCGAGGGACACCGTATCGTCAGGCACCATCCGCAAAATATCGCAAAGATGTCTTGCATTTAATATAATGCTGCCGTTTTCTTCGACCTCGGCGGGGATAAAGGTATCCGTGCCGACTTCAAGGTCATATCCTGTCAGGCTGACACTGTCACCAAGCGCTTTGATGAGAATTCCCTCAATGGCGGGGATCGTTGATTTTGACGAGACCGTTCTTTGAACGTTCATGCAGGCTTTTGCCAGAACGGCACTGTCACAGATAATTTTCATTTTTCTCGTTCCTCCTGCTTTTTTTGTGTAATGAGACAGAAATAATTTTAGTAGTAGTAGTAGGGGCTGTTAAAAGTTAGTAAAAAAGGGAAAACATGAGATTTTATGAGCCTTACAAGCTCTTTTTTCATGTGGAACATACGGTGTATAACGGATAAGATTCAACATAGCGAAAAGTCAAAAATATTGAAGATGTTAAAAACAGATGTGGAATGTTAATCAAAATGTTAAAAACTATTGTTCGTTTATGTTTTTGATAATGTCATCGACCGTGGCTTTCAAAGCGACATTCTGTGATAATTTGTCTTTGATTTCGTTGAGCGAATAGATAACGGTCGAATAATGCTTTCCGCCGAACTCCTTGCCGATGGCTTTTAAAGACATATTGGTCATTTCGCTGATAATATACATCGCAACCTGACGCGCCTGGGAAATATTGGCGTTTCGCTTGTCGGACTTGAGATCTGTGGGATTGACGTTGAACGAACGGGAAACCTCGTTCATGATTTTTTCAATCGTCATCGGGATCGGCTGGTCGTCGTTGATAATGTCGGCAATCGCTCTTTTGGCAAGGGCAACGGTCGGTCTTGCGTTTTCGACGTCCTGATACGCCTTGATCTTTTTGACCGCACCCTCAAGCTGACGAACATTCTTTTTGATATTGTCGGCAAGAAAATCGATCACGTCGTCGCTTAAGACAATTCCGAGGTCCTCCGCCTTTTTGTTGATAATTGCCATTCTTGTTTCCAGTGAGGGCGGCTGAACGTCGGCAATCAGGCCGGACTCAAAACGGGTACGAAGCCTTTCTTCCAGCGTCAGCATCTCCTTCGGCGGTCGGTCGGAGGTTAGAACGACCTGTTTGCCTGCGTTGGTCAAAGCGTTGAAGGTATGAAAGAATTCCTCCTGCGTCGCCTCTTTGGCGGCGATAAACTGAATATCGTCAATTAAAAGAACGTCACAGCTTCTGTATTTTTCGTGAAAAGCGTAGTTGCTTTGATTTCTCAGACAGTTGACAAGCTCGTTTGTAAAATATTCACCGCTTGTGTAAATGATGTCGGCCGACGGATTGTTCTTTTCGATTTCGTGCTTGATAGCGGAAAGAAGATGGGTTTTTCCAAGTCCTGAATGGCCGTAAATGAAAAGCGGATTATACGCTTTTCCGGGATTTAAAGCAACATTCATCGCCGCTGCATGAGCAAAGCGGTTGGACGGACCGATGATAAAATTTTCGAACGTATATTCGTATTTGTTTAATGAAAGGCCGCTCGCCGTACTTTCGCTTTCGGGAGAAGAGTCGCTTACGGAATCGGCGGAAAGAATCGTAAGATTGACGGGAAAGCCCATTGTCATTTCACAGGCTTTTAAAATGAGAGGGGTAAATTTATCCTCAACAACCTTTTTTTTGAAATTAGCGATGGAAAGAACAATCGTGTCGTTTTCAAATTTTACAAATTCAAGAGGTCTCAGCCAGACATTAAAGGCAACTTCGGTTACCTGCGTTTTCATGTATTCCAAAATCATTTCCCAGATTTCATCAAATGATTCCATAAATACCTCCCCGGATCAGATGTCAGATTTCAGACGTCAGAATTTAGAAATATCAAGATAAAATAAAATGACTGAATCGAAAAATAATTTTATTTTATCAGAGTATAATCGAAAAGTAAAAAACAAATTGAATTGAAAAGATTTTTCGCCCTTATTGTAATATTATATATTATATATATTCTTAATTTTATAGAGGGCAGAAAAACTCAAAGTATACTACTTATCATTGTACCACAAAAAAACAAATCGTGCAAGTGTTTGGCGGTATTTGTTTGCAATCGAAGAGGAAGGATAAAATGAAATATGAAGCGATCGGAAATGATATTGTTCTGACCGATGTAAAATGCTTTGACCTTGATTTATGCGCCGACTGCGGACAGGCTTTCCGATGGAAAAAAACAGAAGACGGATATCAAAAGGCGGTCGTCAGAAATACCGTCGGTGAGATCATACAAAAAGACGGTGTCACGGTCTTCAGAAATACGGACAAGGAGACATTCGAAACAATTTGGATTCCCTATTTTGACCTTGAAAGAGATTATGAAAATATACTTGCCGGATTTGACGACAGGTATCTGAATGAGGCAATCAAAGCCTATCCCGGAATCCGTATTCTTCGTCAGGAGCCGTGGGAAGCGATTTGCTCTTTCATTATTTCTCAAAACAACAATATTCCGAGAATAAAGGGAATCATTGAGAGACTCTGCACCTCTTTCGGAGAACAGATCAGCGAAGAAGATTTTACTTTTCCTTCTTTTGAAAAAATAGCAAAACTCGATGAAAATGACCTTGCACCGCTGCGGGCGGGTTTTCGTAACAAATATATCCTCGACGCCGCCAAAAAGCTTTCACGGGGCGAAATTTCGCTTGATACGGTTGAAAAAATTCCGATCGAACAGGCAAGAGAAGAATTGATGAAGATAAAGGGAGTCGGAAAAAAGGTGGCAGAATGTGCGCTTCTTTACGGCTTCGGACGCATAGAGGCGTTTCCGGTTGATGTGTGGGTCAACCGGATTATGGAAGAGCTTTATCCCGACGGGCTTCCCGAATGTACAAGGGGCGTTGAGGGAATCGCACAGCAATATTTATTTCATTGGAGAAGAAACATAGACGAAAAGGAGGTAAAAAATATAGTATGACAAAAAAACAAAGAGCCGCAATTTGCGTGGAACGGTTGAAAGAGGAATATCCTGATGCGTTATGCTCTCTGAATGCGGGAAATCCGCTTGAATTGCTGATTGCGACAAGACTTTCGGCACAGTGCACCGACGCGAGGGTGAACCTTGTTACGCCTGCACTTTTTGAAAAATACAAAACGATTGACGATTACTGCGAAGCGAAGCTTTCGGACGTTGAAGAAATCATCCGTTCCTGCGGTTTTTACCACACAAAAGCGGCGGACATTATCGGAATGGCAATCAAAATAAGAGACGATTTCGGCGGTGAAGTGCCCGACAGCATTGAAAAGCTGACAACGCTTCCCGGAGTGGGAAGAAAAACGGCAAACCTCATTATGGGAGATATTTACAAACAGCCTGCGGTTGTGGCGGACACTCATCTGATACGGATTACGAATCTGATTGGTCTTACGGACAGCAAAGATCCGTACAAGGTGGAGCTTCAGCTTAAAAAAATTCTTGCGCCGGAGGAAAGCAACGACTTTTGCCACAGAATGGTTCTGCACGGACGGGCGGTCTGTGTTGCAAGAAGGCCGCAGTGCGATAAGTGCTGTCTGAAGGATGTGTGCAAGAGCGCACGTCAGATATCAGATGTTAGATGTTAGATATTAGAAGTGGTCGCAGGTTTACTTTGTGCCTAAGGAAAGATTCTACCCTCAGAAGCGGCTCTTTCCGTATCGGGAAATCTGTAGATTATAAGTGATGGGAAGCCGGGTGGCTTCGGGACGAAATTCTTCCGACGGCGGGACGGCGGCTGACCGATTCAGATTTCAGAAATCAGAAGTCAGCGGTCAGAAGAAACGACAGCTATTTTAAAAAACTTCTGATATCTGATGTCTGACATCTGAAATCTGAACTGGGCTTCGCCGCACACAGCCGCCTTGGTACAGATATGTAGAAATTTTTCCTTTTTTTCACCAATTTATAATATCAACTGAAATTCAATACCGCTTTTATTGAAAATGGGTCTTCTTTTCGCTATAATTTTTTTACAAAAAAAGAAGGAGGAAGCTTATGAACGATTATAAAAGCGGTAATTTTATATGCAGTCTTCGTGAAAAAAAGGGACTCACACAGGCGGAATTGGCGTCGATGCTTTCCGTTACACCTGCCGCAGTTTCAAAATGGGAAAACGGAGAATCCAAGCCGAGAACGGATACCCTGTTCAAATTGGCGGAAATTTTGAACGTACGGGCGGAAGAAATAATCCGGGGAGAGTATATCGACCAAAATATACTTGACGAAAAAACCGTTGATGAAATCTATAAACGGTATGAATGTCTTCAAAAGGTTGATTCAGCTCAAAGCATTTCGGTTCGCTTTCTTCGCCTTTTTGCGTGGCTGATTGATTGGCTGATATGCGGAACGCCGGCGATGATTTCTTCCTTGCTTTTTATCCTGCTTTTTCAGTCGCAGGATGCGGATGTACAAGGAAAGTTTAATCTTATGCTGACAATCATTTTGCTTTTTCCCGTTGTTTTTGTTCTTCGGGACGTGCTTCTGAACGGGCGGAGTGTCGGCAAGCGCATTTTGGGATTGATTGTACTTGACAAACAAAGCGGAGAAAGTGCAAGTAAAAAACAATGCTTTCTGCTGGACCTTTTCTTTTTTATCAGCGGTATTGACGCCGTTGTCTTAATTGCAAGCGGATTTTCCGTCGGAGACAGAGTTGCCGGCACGGTTGTGACAAAAAAAGAGGATAGAATCTCTTTTTCTGAGAAAACCGAAGAAGAAAAAAACAATATGGTTAATACTTATCAAGCGCCGAGAAGTACAAAAAAGAAAAAGATCACGGTTATATGTCTGCTGATTACCGCTTTTGTTGTTTTTTCCGGTGTTACCGTACTGGCACCTTTTGTCGGAAGGAGAATAATTGAAACCACTTCCGAATACAAAGCGGCTTACGATTTTTATATAAATACCGAGGCTTTTTCTTCTCTCGGCGTCAGCGAGAAAAAAATCCGTTTATCTTCCTTCAATATATCAAGAAACGGTTCAAAGGGGAAGGCAGAATTTTCGTTTTATGCAGGAGGAAAAAAGAGCGAAGTTATCTGTCATTATCTTGACGGAGAATGGATAGCCTGTCCGCAGTGTTACAACCATGAAGAGTGCGAGTACAGCGGTTAAATATTAGTTTGTCTGTCGCATGGCGACTCCAATGCCGGGTCAGAGAGTGCTATACTTCTACCCGACAGCCCGAGCCGTGAGATAAGCGGTTAGATTTTAATTTAGCGGTGTAAACTCGGCTCCACCTTTGGGGGAGCTGTCACGAAGTGACTGAGGGGGTTACCGACTACCCGTCAGCACTCGGCTATTTTTAAGTTAGCTGTCTAACAGGTTAGTCTGTACTTCTCTGCTTTAACCTGTTCTACTCTTTTACCTTGCGCTAATGCCGCGCGGGCACTTACTTTCTTTCAATTACGAAAGAAAGTAAGCAAAGAAGCGCTCTTTA
>CAMAZY010000034.1 GCA_945863885.1 uncultured Clostridia bacterium | reverse complement strand
TGATAATTTATAGTTATCCTGCAAACAAGGCGACCATCTTCATTCGATAGTCGCCTCATTTTTCATATATCAGTTTTAACCTTCAGTTTGTTTCTTGGATGCTTTTTTTGGAGTATTCGCTTCTGTGCATTCATGCTAACATGTGTATAAATCTGCGTTGTTGTAATAGAACTGTGACCGAGTAATTCCTGTATGTAACGAATATCCACATCTTCTTCTAGCAAAAGGGTCGCCACTGTATGTCTGAACATGTGCGGCGTTATATGTAAATCTGAATCAGTCAGTTTGGCATATTTGTTAACCATAAACCGTACCGACTGCTCGGAAATCTTGTCTCCTCTGTTGTTTATAAAGTAATACCCGGTTTTTACAATTTCATTAGCATATTCTTTCTGATATTGCTTAAGAGCTGAAATAACATCTTTGTTTGTCAGCTGAATGTACCTTTCCTTTGAGCCTTTTCCATACACCTTGATACATTTGTCCTTGAGATCCACATCATTAATTTTCAAATTGCACAATTCATACACCCTGACCCCGGTTGCAAAAAGCAGCTCCATAACAGCAATATCCCTGACGGTAAATCTGTAAAAACAAGCAGAATGGCCGGCTTCACTATGTTTGATATAGGCAGCCTCCAATATTTTGGTAAGTGTCGGAACCGGGATAACTTTCGGCAACACCAAAGGCTCACGGCGCTTGATTACTATTTTGTGAAACGGACTTGTCGGTATCAAGTCGTTGTTCTCCAAATAGTGAAAAAAAGTCTTTAGGCAAGCAACCTTTCTTTTGGCTGTTTTTGGTTTGTACTTCATGTATAGAGCTTTTATGTACTCATCTAAAGGCTCTCTCTCATTCCATGATTTATCAAGGCAAAACTCTGAAAACTGCCTTAAATCTATTGTGTATGCCTTAAGCGTTTTGTCGCTGAGTCCCTTCATGTATCGGCAATCATCCAAAAAATCGGATATGTTTTTCTGTAATTCTGTCATTGCAAAATCCCCCGTATTAAAAGTCTGTATTGATTCATTATATATCCAAAAACAGAGCCACTGCAAAAATCAGGATCTTTGCAGGCCATATTTATATCATATCGGCATTGGATGTTGACCCCCATGCCGCTTTGCATTATTACAGAATTCACCATATGGTGCACTTTTATTAAACGGTTCTTCTTATTCTCAATATCTTGTGGTTTTTTAGACAAAATCACTATATTTTCCCCATAAAAACGATGTGTTTCAAAAAAATACTGTTAATTTTGCACAATAACGCAGGGGCAATTGTTACATTATTTTCACAAACTATCATTGACTTTTCAAGATCAAAGTGATAGAATCATAGCATAAAGTTAAGTTTTGGTTAACCAACTTAGATATTTTCAATTTTTGAGGAAGCTGTTTGAAGTTTTCTATTAAGTTGTTCTTCAGACAAAAAAAGGCGAACCTCGTTATATAACAACTGAATATTTGTAGGACTTTTGGCTTCCTTTTTTTGCGTTTGCGATCCGTGAAAAGGGCCTGCTGACAAATGCCAATGCCAACCATTTTTATTGTGCATATCTTGTTAAAATATTATGATTGTTGCATTGTAGCATTTTATTTTGCGCCTAATTCCACTTGTTGTGTGCAATATTGAGCAACAATCGATTATCCGATTGTTGCTCTTTTTTTACATAGATAGAAACATAAAAATACTACCCAACAATCAAATGAAAGGAGCGTGATTTCAATGAAGTCCAAAGAGAAGATGCGTTTTCATATTGATAGAAATGGACGCATACGAACAAATGAATTCAATATTGCAATTGGAGATTTGACATTTGACAATAAAAACAGTCCCTCAATTACAATTAAAAAACCTGGAAGCAACGAGTTTGAACATATTCCAATTGAAGATTATATATACAGCCTCGCCGTGCTTCTCAAAAACAGTAGTCCGCCCGATCATGAGGTGCGACACAAAAATAATTCTTCAGCTTCCCTGTGAGTTGAGCCACTATGAGTTTAGCCATCACAAGCATTCAAACGGTTATATTTAACCGCTGAGTGTTTGTGATGGCTTTTTTGATTTTCAAAACGGAAGGAGAACATATGAAGGAAAGAATCACAGACTACAAAGGCCGACTTGCTTGTCTATACGATAGTGAAACCGGTCATATTGAATCATCATATAAAGGTTACAGAACAAGCACCAATCTCGAAATCGGTGCGGAATTTTCAATACAACGTGATGACGCCGTAACGATTGTTACTAGGATTAGCAAATCTACATTTAATACAATAAAAATAAAAATATCATAACTCATTTACAAAAATCCGCAGAGTTGCATGACGGCCAGGATACACTTGATCTTCAACAATTAAGTGTATCTCGGCCGTCTATTTGCATTTCTACGGAAATTATATGGCTTCTGCGGATTTCAAAATGAAATCACGAAGGAGCATATAACTATGAAAATCCACTACAAATTTGCAGACGGCATTAAAACAGAACTTGATGTGCCCGATAACATCGGGGAGATCATAATTGCTTCAAGAAGAAAAGAACATGCCGATGACGAATTGAACCGTGTCCACTGTTACTCTCTTGACTCAATTATATTTGAAGGATTGGAGTACGCAGCAAAAGAGCCGACATCAGAAACAGCAATGACCACAAAAGAAAAAATTCATATACAAGAGGCTTTTTCCAAGTTAACCGAAACACAGCAGAGACGTTTAAAAATGTACTCCGACGGTAAAACACTTAGACAGATTGCCGAACAAGAAAAAGCATCTTTTCAATCTGTTCATGAGTCTATCGAAGCAGCAAAGAAGAGATTTAAAAAATTTTACGAAAAAATACCCTGACAAAACGTCGATTTTTCTGTGTATAGTGAAAGGATCCAAAAAGGCCTTTCAGGAAGGGTGAAACATGTTTTTTTAATAAGTGTTTTTAGAAACCGTTGACAAGAGATGTCATTGCTTAAGATTCATATTTAGATCGGTAAAAATCATTCATACTGAACAAGCATAAAAAACTAAATGATCATGCAAACGAAAAGACCTACAACTAAGAAAAGGAGAATTCATCATGAACAAAGGAAAAACCAAAGACTTATTTCTTCGTGCCTTGAAAGTATTTATTCAGACATTTATTCAGGCATTTGTAACATCCTTCATCGTACAATTTGCCAATATGCACTTCATTGAAGGTAAAAACCTGAAAAATATACTTATTGACATTGTAATTTCAGCAGGTGTAACCAGTATTTCCACAGTTTGGAAGATAGTACTGTCACCTCTTCTTAAAGAGAACTCATAAACGCTTCAACTCAAACACCATAAGTACAAGTGTTTCATCCCTCAAGCGGTATCGGAACTTAACCCCAATGCCGCTTTTTTTATCTGGCTATCCCCCTATCCGCTCTTTCTTCACAATCAATCTTTTCCGGTTCTCCCTCCACTATCTCATTCTCTGTATGATCCATATCCAGCAGAGCATTTAATTCTGCCAGCCGTGCCGTTTTGTCGCTTAGCTCCTGTTCCTGAGGAAACGGTCTTTCAACCTCCGTCTTTGCGTTTTCAAGCTGAGTTTTGGTATCCGCAAGCCGTTCTTCACAAGCGGATAACCTTTCAGGAAAAGAAGCAATCAGATTGTCAAGACGGGTAATGTTGCCGAATATGTCTGCGCCCAGCGGTGTCGAATGACGAAGCGAACCGACAAGAGTCAGTACATATTCTTTGCTGAAGCTGTCAAAAGACAGTTCCATTGTGAAGCCACGGTATGAACCGATAGGCTTCGGGTCGGGTGATGTCATTGCCTTGCAAGCTTCAAGAATTGCCGAACCTGCACCTTTCTTTTCGTCATAAGGTTCATCTTCAACAACCATTTTAGAGAAGTTATCGGCGTTCGGGAAAGTGTTCTCTTTTGCTCTTTCAATGTCAGATTTGTACCCCTCAATCCTCTCCTCATATCGTTTAATCTCCTGAGGATAAAACTTGATGATCTTGTCCTCAAGCGCATATTTCTGACTTAAATGGTTCTGCTTTAATAGCTTGAGTTTTGACACAGCAACATCCAAATCCATCTTTTCTTTGATGTGCGGATTACCTGTTGCAAGTGCCTTGATTTCGGCATAAGACAACGCCTGCTCGTCAACATCTTCCGCTGAACGCACAGGCGATTTGGAGGTCATAATCTGACCGATGAACTTTTGTTTGTTTTCTACAAGCTGATAGAGGTAGGCGTCAAAGGTCTGCTCCGTAACATAGCTGTAAATCTCAACCTCGGGATTTTCGTTGCCCTGACGGATAATTCTTCCCTCACGCTGTTGGAGGTCAGCAGGTCTCCACGGACAGTCGGTATGATGAATGGCGATGAGCTTTTGCTGCACATTGGTGCCGGCACCCATTTTGGCTGTACTGCCTATGAGCACACGAACCTGACCGGAACGGACTTTGGCAAAGAGTTCCTTTTTCTTCGCTTCGCTGTCCGCATTGTGGATAAAGGCAATTTCCCTTTCGGGCACGCCCTTGGCTATCAGCTTCTTTCGGATGTCGTCATAAACATTGAACTTGCCGTCGTTATGCGGAGTGGATAGGTCACAAAAGATATGTGTGCTTATCCGTGTCAACTCTTACTCCGTAATACTGATTATCTGCACCGCTGTACTGTTTCGCCTTACTGTGGCAATACTGACCCAGTCTCGGACGGTCATTGAGCAGTCTGCCGTAGCTTTCGTCAAATCGAAGCGCATTTATGACATCATCAAACTCCTTTTTGAATTCGTCGGTTTTGAAGAATGTGCAGATGTCATTCCAGGTTGAATAGAACTCTTTCCCGCTTGAGCCGAAGTCTGCACGAAGATAGCCGATACAGCCTGTCTGCTGATTCAACTGATTACTCTGTCTGAAGGTGTACTTTTCCAAGGTTTCAGTGATTGGTGTTACATTTATTTCTGTCATCTTTTTCATCTCCTCTTAATACTGCATACCCATGAGCTGTAATGCTATAATGGTGGGCATGGTCAAAGTGTTCTTTGCCAAGCTGCTTTGATACGAGAATATTTCCTTTTATGAGCCTTTTGATTGCATTCCGTACTGCTTTCTCGCCTAAGAACGGGAAAGTACCTGTCAATTCTTTGACGGTAATTCGTACCCAAAGACTATCGCTTGAACAAAAATTTATATCATCAAGCTGTGATTTGATAAAGCCTGTAATAAGGGCGGCGTTGATGCCGTATTTGATTGCAATCGTGTTACTGTAATTGCATACCATAATTGTTCCTTTCAAAATAAAAAGAGCTGTTCTTGTATTGAAACAAAAACAGCTCTGAGTGTCTATTTACTTTTATTCGTTGTATAATTTTATCAAGTATTTTTCAACTTCGCTAACCATTTTTTCAGCTTCATGAAGTTGATTAATCGATTCATTTTTTGATATAACATAAAAATCATCATAGTCACTATGGGATCTTACGCTAAATTGAATATCTATAATTTTAGATATTTCAGTGCTTAAAATCCCCGTTTTAATATACCTTTTTCTGAACTCAGAGATTATTCCCGAATGTTTTTTGCTGTCAAATTCATCAAAAACCAAAACAGCTCTCATCGCATGAAACACAGCGTAGTACGAACGGTTGGCAGATGCCTTGAAACTTTCCGAGTTTATTAAAATCTGCGAATCTCTAAGACAGTTTTTCGCCGTATCTAACCTTACTTTTGACAGAGATACTTTATCTTCATACTGCAATTTTTACACCCTCTCTGTCCACATTACGATAGAATGGCAAAATATCTTTAAACTTGTAAAATCTATCCTGTGGTACAATACATAAAGACAACACACAGTCAAACTCTAATTCAAGCTCATAAATTTTGTCATAAATCTGTCTTGTATAATCGTTTATGTCCGCATTATCAATATCTGCCAGTATCATTATATCGACATCAGATTCATCATCATAATCTCCACGAGCATAAGAACCGAACAAAATTACACAATCAAGTCTATCCGAAAATATAGTCTTTGCTTGCTGTGCCACAATTGACAGAACTTTTTGAAGTTGATTTTCAACACACATTGCCATTCCTCCTTTCATTAGTATTAGTATACACCCATTTTGAAAAAAATGCAATGTTTTTGGTTTCTATCTGCCTACATGCCAATCATCATAAGCAGAATCAGTTATTTTAATTGTGTTCGTGTTCATTGTTTTGCTAATCATACCTGCCGGCGTCCACATATCGCTTTGAGTAATACTGACAATATAGTTGCCGTTGGGATACCAGATCGGCGTAAAGTGAACGGTGCCGTAAGAGCCGTTCTGTGGGAAGTACCACTTTTTTGATGCCAAGGTAAGAGTTTTGCATTCACCGACTGCGAGAGAATATCCATATTCGGGGAGACTTGCAACCGCATACTGCGGGAAAGTGAACGCATCCGCAGTGGCATAAGCTTTACCTGAAATAAATCTTGCTCCGCAGTTCAAATCAAGGCTTAAACCATAGCCTGATTTCATAGACCAAGTTGTGCCTTCCCGTTTTGCCGTACTGCCCGTCGCCGGGGTAACAGAAGCGGATGCACTCGAAATTCCGAGACCGTAGGTTACCTTTGAAAAATTGCCGTTACTGTCACAAGTCCATTGCCACCATTCAGCCGTTTGATTTGTTGTTGCAGGGGTAGATTTGATACTGAAATCTGACGGAGCTTTCTTTTCAAACTGCGTATCCGGAGTAGTTGAGGTTACATATGGCGTTGTGGAGTAATATGCACTGTTGGGGTTATATGCCACGCCGCCGTCAATAATTTCACCTACAATTTTAACCTTTGCAAAGTTTAGTCCCGTCGGGACTTTCCACTTAAAATGCACTAAGTTGTATTCGTTACCCGGCACAACAACATAATTTCTGGTATAGGTTGCAATTACATTACTGCCGTTATACACCTTAAATCTCACCTTGATATCGGAGTTGACATTGCTGTAACCGTCAGAGTAATTGTTGTTTACCCAGAAACTTGTAATTACCTCCGTGTTTTCACGGTAATCGGCGTTTTGTGCAATCGGCTGAAGCGTCAACGGATGCTTGACCTTGCAAGTCAGCGTTTTTTCGTTGTTATTACCGTTGGTTTCATATTCGGTGTTATAGATGCCCATACCTTCAAGATAAATACCGCCCCAGATATCAATGCTTCTCTTATTCGGCACGGTAAAAGTATATCCGTCAACGGTTACAGAGGAGTTTGCGGGAATGGCATACACACCGCTGATTTTTGACTTGTCATTCTTGTAACCCTCAACAAACACCTTAGTATCGGTATTGTTTTTGTACTCATATCGCACAAGAACTTTTTGTCCTGCCTCAAGATTATTTGAGTCAAGCACCGCTTTTGTTGAAGCATCAACAAGAACGATTTTTGAAAGAGCAATATCCGATTTCACAACCGGCAAATCAAGCCATGTTGACTGTGCAGTGTGTGACTTATCACTTGCCCACCATGTTTCAAGCTTAAACCTCAGCCTGTTCTGACTTGTTGCCGGAACGGTATAGGCTTCGATTGCGCTGTTTACCGTAACAGGCTGTGATTTCATGATGGTTACCTTGTTTTTCACGGCATCAAATCCGTCATTTTCGCCGTATACTGTTGTCCATGTTCCGTCTTTGTAGGTGTACATAGAACCTCTCAGATATTCCAAAGCACCCCATGTGTTGTCAGCTGTATATCGGTATGCTGTCCGAATATGCTGACCGGAATAGAGCTTGCCGCTTGAACCTCCCGTTCCGTTATATGCAACCACTGAGCCGTCATATCCGGTTGCCTTGACCTGCGTGCGATAAACAACAGGCTTAATCGGAATATACAAGGTCTTTTGCGCGCCGGTTCTCAGTACATTTCCGTTCTCGTCAATCCAGTTTTGTCTTGCATAAATGGTAATACAGCTCAAGTCCTCCGTCAGCGTTTTGTATTTTTCCGTAAACTGAACAGGAAACCACTGTGATGAGGTGTCAGAACTGCTTAATGTGACATCTCTTGTCACCCAATCGCCGCCGACAAACTTCACATACTGTCTTACTCTTGTATTCTTTACTTCGGGCAGGAAGTTCACATTCAGCCAGATGGTATTGCCGATTGTCGGATAATCCGTTCTGTATAAATAGTCATCAAAGGTTGCTCCTGTAGCAATACCGTAAAGCTTGTTTTGAGTACCCTTAGTACCGTCATATACATAACATTCCTTTACCTTGAGTTCGGGCAAATAACGCCACTGTGCATACAAGGTGACGGTTGCTCCGTTTACCGTTGTAAGGTTCTTGACATTGACATTATCACCGTAGTTGGTACCGCTACCGTCCGCTTTCGTATTCCAACCGATAAACTCATGGGACTTTCTCGTATAACCGTTCGGCGTCAGTCTTTTCGGCTCGTCGTATGTCATCGTCATGGACGCAGTTGAGCCGCCGTCTGCTCCGTTTCCGTCAAACTTCACCGTATAGGTGATCGGTTTCCACTGAGCATACAGATTGATGACTCCGCCGTTGACCGTAGTCAGATTCTTAACGGATTGCTTATTCGTATAGCTTGTCCCTGTGCCGTCCGCTTTTGTGTTCCACCCGGAAAACAGATAGCCTGTTTTCGTAAAACCGTTTGCGGTCAGATTCTTTGCCACATCATAAGTCATTGACATAGAGGCTGTCGAGCCACCTGTGCTTCCGTTACCGTAGAAGTTTATGGTATAGGTGTTCGGCTTCCATTGTGCATAGAGATAGAAAGTGCCGCCGTTTACGGTAGTAAGATTTTTAACAGACTGCTGATTTGCATAGCTTGTGCCGCTACCGTCTGCTTTGGTGTTCCAGCTTTTAAAGGTATAGCCTGTCTTTGTGTATCCGTTAGCATTGAGATTTTTAGCGACATCAAACTTCATTGTCATGCTTGAAGTCGTACCGCCGGTGTTTCCGTTACCGACAAAGGCAATGGTATAGGAGTTGGTTGACCATTGGGCATATAAAGTGACGGTGCCGCCGTTAGTTGCAGTCAGATTCTTTACCGACTGCTGGTTATAATAGCTTGTGCCGCTGCCGCCTGTTTTGGTGTTCCACCCGGCAAAATGATAGCCTGATTTCTTAAAGCCGTTTGCGGTCAGATGTTTTGCGATATCATAGGTCATTGCCATAGAGGCTGTTGAACCGCTTGTACTACCGTTACCGTTAAACTTAATCGTATAGGTATTCGGTGTCCATTGTGCATAAAGCGTTATCGACTGATTTCCGCTTGCGATTGACGATTTCAAATCCGTTGGTTTAATCGTAGTGTCATCCTGCGCAAACAAAGTGCCGCCGGAAGCAGCTGTTCCCCATTTTGAAAACCGATAACCTGTTTTATACATACCAAAGCTTGAAGCATTGACAAGACCGTTAGATTTCGTATTGTTAAATGTCCAGCTCTGGTAATACTTTGTATCGTCATCGCTCTTATACACATTCTCAGAGCTGAGATAATATGCTGTCGAGTCCAGTTTTCCCCCGTTTGCGTTGTAAAAGACTTTTAGAGTGTACGGTTTCCACTGTGCATACAAAGTGACAGTTGCACCGTTCGTTGCAGTCAGATTCTTGACCGACTGTTTATTTGTGTAGCTTGTACCGCTTCCGTCGGCTTTGGTATTCCACCCGGTGAAATAGTGACCGGTCTTTGTAAAACCGTTTGCGGTAAGGTTCTTTGCTACACCGTAGGTCATGCTCATGGAAGCAGTAGAACCGCCCGTATTTCCGTTTCCGCTGAACTTGATGGTATAGGTTTTGTTCGTTGTCTCGTTATATGCAATACCGGCTCCGTAGCCTTTTGTCAGAATGTTTTCAAAGGTTTCCTTTGTTGAACTGCCGATTGCACTGACACCCGTCCACAAGCCCTGTCCGTCAGGCGTATACAGCTTATTCGGCCAGATACGGTTCGTGTAGTTTGAAATAAAGCCCCAAGTAGAAGAAGTACCGTTGCTTGTGCCGCCGTTTGAACTGCCTCCCAAAACGCTTCGTCCGCAGTAAGCAATTTCCGAAACTGTCAATGCCTGATACTCACCTGCCAGACAAACATCAAAAAGCGGTTCAATGATAACCTTATCGCCGTAATTCATATTGGCTACACTTCCAACGCCGATTGTTGAAAGCACTTTATTGATATTTGCTTCGTATGCCTGCCATGTTTCGACACCGCTCGGGTTTGGCAGAGTTGTTGTGAAACCCATTGCGTTCTCTTTATAGCAGTTGGTAGTATTCAAGGTCGTTGTGAGCTTTGCATTTTTGTTTGCGATTACCTGTTTTTTGTTATACTTTGTTGAAAACTTTGCTGATGTTGAGTAGGCGTTGTCACCGTTCGTTGTGTTTCGGTAAACATCAATAACCTTCGTCACCTTCATCGTGCCTGATGAGGTGACAGCAGAGAATCGGTAACCGACAACGCAATTGGAATCATTGGTAGAACGGATAACATAGCCCGTTGAACTGCCGTTTACGGCGTTGGTACTTCCGCCTGCCGAGCTTCCGTCCCAGGACAATGCCAAGGCGGCAATCGGAAGTGCGGAAAACAAGGTACAGATTACAAGGAGGATTGAAATTACTTTCTTAATATCTATCATCTTCCTTTCCTAAAAAAACAAAGCCCGACATTTCTGCCGAGCTTTTTCTTATCTCTTAATGTGAATGGCAAGTTTTGGCTTTCACCGTTTTGCCGCAGACAGGGCATTTCATATCGACATTAAATCGGACACATGTGCCTTTTGAACCGTCGCCAACCTTCCTGCCGCATTCCTGACAGGTTTCACAAGGGTCATTCTTTACAGAATAGCTTTCACATTTTGTCGGATCATAGCAGGCGTTGCCCCATTCGTCATAGGTGTAAAAGCTCTTGCAAGAATGAGAGCCGCAATAGGGACAGCCTTTCTGTTCAAGGCTCACAATAAAGTCGTGCGTTTCCTTGCTGTCGCAATGATGCCCTTTGACACCGCAGCTGTATTCTTTCACTCTGTCATTTCCGTCAACAATAACTTCGTTGGCTTTCGCCGTTGTACTGCCGGGATTCGCCGGTTTTACGGGCTCAGCAGGTTTAACATTGCTTGTTGTAGGCTGCTGTGTCGGCTTCTGTGTGGAGGCTTTTGTTGTTTCCGGCTCCTGAAGCTTCAGAACCTCTGCCTCTTTTTCGGTTGCTTTTGTTTCATCGGTGTTTTCTGTGATGTGATTTTCAATCACGATTTCGGGGACAGTTTCTTCTGTCTGTGTTGTCTGCTCTGTAACAGGTTCGTTTGCGTTATTTCCTGTAAAGTGGCATATCATAACTGCGATGAAGATTAACACCGCAACAATCGCCACAACAAGAGCCGCAATAATCCTGTTTTGTTTGTTTCCCTTCTTGTTAGGATTCTTTGTTACAATCATCATTTTCTTTCCTCCTGTGATTTAGAATTTCTCAGTTAATGTTGATGTGACCTCAATGGGGACGGAAGCGGCGGTGAACTGTTTTCCCGCAAACCACATCGGGAGTGAAACCGTGTAGGTTACAACAAGTTCAAGCTCGTTTGCTTCACGAAATCTAAGCTCAGGCTCAGTTATGTGAAACTTTTCTTTTCCGTCCGCATTGATACTATATAGCTTTCCGTTATCGCTTTCCAATGTGCAAAAAGAAATAAGGGAAGTACGAAATTCCTCGGTATCAATCGACTCAGTATAGTCATTACCTTGTTTAATACTGCTGTATATTTCAGTTGCGTTCTGCGTAACAAAGCTGTCAAGCACAACCTTTGTGTTTTCCCTCATCAACTCAACCTTTGAAACAGCAGCGCTAAAGGTAAAGATAATAGAGAAAATGGATACAAATATGACGGCAAAAACACAGGTAGTGACATAGCCATCGCCCTTGTTCGATTTCAACACTTTCATATTCATTTCACCTACTTCCAATACTTTTCCGAAATGCCCGACCGGTGACTTGTAACGGTTACGGGTATCCTGAACATACCGAGCCCCTGCACATAAGTCCTCACAGACACATATACATCCATTCTGTCACCGAGCTGTACTCGCTCATAGGTAGCATTGTAGTATTCTTCCGCATCGGTTCTGACATCAAAGTCAAAGAATTGAGCTTGTAAAGAGCCGACTCTTTCTTCAAATTCACTGTCAAAACAGCCGTTAAAGGTTGCTGTTTCAATAAGCTGACCGCAGATTTCGTCCATATCCTGCTTCAAGGTGAAGAAAGAGTAAATATTTAGGGTCACGACAAGTACCATCATCAGAGCGAAGATGCCGACAACAACATCAATATATCCCTCGGCTTTTTTGGAAGTCATTATCTTTTTCATACAACCACCTCCGTTAACCGAAAAGAACACCGACGGAGTTCATAATCTGCGCAAGAATTACGACGATATAGATGAGCATAAAACAAAACAGAAGACACATCGAAAGCCGTTTGACTTTCTTCGGTATCTTCTGTGCTTCCAGTCTCAGCTGTTGTCTTTGAATGTCGGCAAATTTCATAGAAAGGGACTTCCAGTATACCGTGTTGACATCGCCTCTGTCGATGGAAATGAGACCTCGGCAAACATCGCTCATTAAAGGAGAACCGACTCTTGCTTCCAGTCTTGTAATCGCTATTTCCGTATTGCCCGAACGCATATCGGCGGCGGTAATATCAAGCTCATGCTTGAGCTCCGGTCCGGCGCTACGGGCAAAGGACTCTATCATTCCGAGAACATCTTTATCGTGCATAAGAGATTTTTCAATCTTAAACACAAATCTCGGCAGTTCATATTCAATTCCGGCTCGCTTTTTCTTTATCCGGTTTGCAATTCCTTTCATATTCATTCGATACAGAATGAAAGCAAGGAAAAGAATAATCGGAGAGAGAACAGGAAGAATGAAAAGCACGGGAACGGCAAGAACGCCGACAATAAGTGATTTTACAATAGCATTCGCCATAAACATTTCCGGCGTAATATCCATCTGTGCCGTTCTTAAATCAGATTCCAACTGAGCCTTCTTAAACTCATTCAATTTCAGTTTACGGGCAATAAAAGAAGCAACAGAGGAAAGCCAAACATCAATACTGCTTGTTTTCTCTTTCTGTTGCTTTGCAAGGTTATTAACCGCCTTTGATGTTCTCATATACGGAATACGGAAACAGTCAGCAAGTATCATAAACAATCCGATTCCGACAAGAACACCGATACCTATTTTCGTTATCATCTGACCGCCTCCTTATTGTTTGTATTCTACGGGTTTTGTGAATTTCAGCATGAAGAAATAGGTCACAACAATCACGATACCGCATATACCGAGAACAATTTTACCCGGTGTTTCAAATATGAGCGTATGAAACCAATCCTTATTCAGCACATAGAGCAGAGGAATGTTGCCAACGACAAGACCGACCATCGTATAGTATTCTGTTCTGACGGCTGACATCATTGTATTCAGCTCGCTGTTTACAATACGGACATCGGTAAGCTTTGATACAACGGGCTGTAGGGTATCTTTCATTTCCTGATTGTCCTGACACTGAATCAGGGTATCGCACCACTCACGGAAGATTTCATCATCAACCTTGTGCTTGAGATTGTAAAGCGCCTGTTTCATGCTGGAGGATACCGCCAAGGCATCGCCGACAAAAGCTGCAAAGCATTCCTTAAGCGGCGGCTTGATATACGGTAGATTCTCCTCGACCGCTTTTACAATGTTGTTATCTCTTGAATAGGAGGTGGTGATAATAGAAAGCGTGGTTTCAAGTTCTTCCTTTGTCTGCTTCTCGTATAGGGTCAGGATATTTCTCACATACACAAACGGTATCATGGAAAAGGCTACCGATAATGCCGGAATCAGAAATACATTGTTTATCAAAACGGCAACGACTGCACCTACGGCAAAAAGGACCAATGCTGATGAACAGACAAAAGCAAATTTTCCCTCTTTCCCGCAAGATGCCAAAGCTGATTGCAGATATTCGAGTTTTGCACCTATACCGTTTTTCTTTTTTTTCGCTCGAAGTGCTTTCGCTCTGTCACGAAGATTCGGTTTCTTTGAAAGGGCAGATGTGATGTCCTGAGAAATCTGCTGTGGTGTCAGATTCAGGAAACATACGATTGCTATGATTAAAAATATAGATGCAATCAACGGGAGATACACTCGTAATCAGCTCCCTTCCTTAAGAATTTGTTCAGCTCCTGCTGGGGAACACCGAACTGAAGAAGTTTCTTTTTCAGATTGTCAGACATGATTTCCGGCTGTTCAAAGTATCCTTCCGTTACATATCTGCCGTTTACGATTTCATTTTTGGTGATATGAAATCTGAAAAGAGTATGATAAACTCTGTCACCGCTCGGCAGAATTTCGCACTCGGAAATGTCCATAATCTTTCTTTCGTTGTTTTCAAGCTTATGCGCATAAACAACTATGGGAAAAGCCTGTCCTGCCTGCATAAGCGAAGTCTTGAAGTCAATCGGAAAACGCTTCTGACAAAGGAGCGCAATTCTCATATGAGCCGCGTCCGACGCCGAAGCATGAACCGTCGAAACAACCGTGTGACCCGTCAGACTTGCTTCAACTGCTGAATAACACTCCACATCTCGCATCTCACCGACGCATACGATATCGGGATTAAAACGAAGAGAAGCGACAACGAGATCTTCCTGCGATATATCAAAGGCAGGGTTATCGGACGGTCGTGAAAGTGTATGCACCACATTGTTTACGACCTTGCCTTTCTTTTTTCGGACAAGTGAAAGCTCTCTTGAACCTGTTTCGATGGTAAATACCCGCTTTCCGTCAGGAATGGTTGAAAGAAGCGCATTCAGAAGCGTGGTTTTACCGGAGCTTGTTGCACCGGCAATAACGGTTGAAACACCGTACCGCATACACATACAAAGAAAATCTATCATCTTTTCCGTTGCGTTGCCCGAAGCGATAATCTGTTTTTTGTTGACTCTTGACGGATGCAAAAGTCGGATAGAAACACTGACGCCCGCTTCCTCATCAACGATAGGCTCCTTCAGCGCTGTGATTCTTGTGTTATTCGGCAAATGCCCCTGTGACATCGGCGTGGAATTATCAATAATCATGCCGGAGTGGTGAAGCAAACGCTTGACAATATCGACAGCGTGAGCAGGAGAATAGAAGTGTTCCTTTGCCTTTATTGTTCTGCCTGAAGTGTAGGTAACGGCAATATCGTCCCAGGCATTGATATTGATTTCTTCTATATTGTCTCTGCCGAGATACTTTGTCAGAACGGAATACTCTGCCATTTCGGAGTAGAGCTTATTGCTCAGCTCAGTTTGGGATAATCCGTCAACGACATAACCGCCGTCACGAAGAAACTTGTCAATATATGACCTGAGCTGTGGCAGTTTGTTTTTATCAGACAGTGCCGCCGCATAACGAGATGAGATATACTCCTGAACCATTGAAAGCAGCGGCACAAACTCAATGTTTTTCTGCATTAGTTATTCTCCGACACTCCTCTCTTACATAATCGTGTTTACTATTTTTGAAAGCTCGGAGCGATACTTTTTGTCCTTTGCCCTTTCATAGAGCAGACCGTCAAGGTGCTGACCTCTTATCTGCTTGCTGTAAGGCAGAACAAAGGAGATATTCCTGATATTGCTTTTCACATCATCAATGGGCGGATAAAGCTCGTTCTCGTTGATATTTAACACTCTCACGGCTCTTTCTGCGTGACTGCCCAAAGCGCTCTCGTTTGACGAAAGATAGACCATACTTTTCAGGTCGGGCGAAAGCACCAGTATTACCTCGTCCGCTATACCCAAAGCATACTGCGAAATGAGGTCGTTTTCTTCTTCGGTGCAGTCAACGAACACATATCCTGCCATTTTATGAAGCACATCAAAAAGCGACTTGACCTTGTCTTCTGTAAGGACGGGGAAACTGAATCTGTTCTCTCCCGCCTTATATCCGAGGCACCCGAAATTGTTCATGGACTTAACGGTTACAAGATGGTTCAGAATATCCTCTTCATAAATATCCGTTTTATCAAGCATCTCTCCGAGAGAGAAGATACTGTCGGGTGTGTAGTTCGGGAAAAGAACGCCTATCGCCGGAACCTTCAGCGACGGGGAAAGATAAATAACCGCACCGTTGGTCGTGGAACAATAAAGCTCCTGCGCCAGCTTCAGTGTTACAGTTGTCTTTCCGCTGCCGGGTGAACCGATTACCGCAATCATCTTAGCCATTCTGTTTCGCCTCACTTGTATTCAGTTTCTTCAGATACTCGTCCTGTGCTTTCAGGAATTTAGCCGCCGAAGCGTCATCGCCTCTGTAAACAAGAGCGACATGCATGGTAGCGCTTTTCTCGTAGTTGGCAAGAATCTTTGCCTGCTCAACCGAAACAAGCACCGTAATGGTTGTCGGCAGTTCAAAACTTCCGTCCTCATTTTCTACGACTTCGTTTTCATCGATGCCGCCGGCTGTGGTTGTGGTGATTACTTTCACATATTTCAACGCCGCAGGAACTTCTGTGTTATCGTCCTTATCGGTCACATAAATACTGACAATGTCTCCGTTTTCAAGCTTACCGGAAAGACCGCCTGCAAAGGAATTGATGGTAACGCTCATTGCAACTTTATCGCCTTTGAGGGATGACAGGACATCCGATGCCGTATTGGCATTGTCCGTTACCTTGCTTTCCGTTACAAAGTCGCCTTTGAAAACATCAGCCGTAGCGTATTTCCCGACGACTGCCGCTTTATCTTTGATGACCTTTGTCGGGAGTGACGATGTTGAAATCTTTACAACTTCAACGTCACTATCCTTGATTTCTGTTCCATGCGACACATCGTTTGCAAAGCGAACAACTTCCGTTTTCTTATCGGAAACCTTATTGACAAGAGGTGACACAACAAATGTTACTGCCACCGCAAGAATGATACAGACGATTCCTATCGCTGTTCTGTTTTTCATTTGTTTTCAACTCCTTTATTACAAAAATCCCGTTCTATTACTTCGGGAGGTGAAGTGACAAAAGTTATAAATGTCCTGTCAAAATCTTTCTTTGATACCGTAAGCTCTTTACCGTTTGAGTAGATAAGTCTTACTTTGTTTTCATCGATTATTATCCAATCGGTGAGAAAATCAGGTTCCTTTTTCATCGCAATCCCTCCTTTAGCAGAAATACATCAGCATAAAGCCAATGCTTAAATATGGAACGAGTGGAAAAGGTTGATCCTTTGTTTTGTTTCGTTTCTGAATAATCAGGTTCGCTATTACAGAAACAAGCAGACCGATAATGAGACCGGCGACGCTCTTTTGAAAGCCGAGAAGAAAGGCACAGGCAGCAGAGAGCTTCACATCTGCGCCGCCCAATCGGTTTCCGCTTGCTATCGCACAAAAAAGCAGGACTCCTCCTATTGCCAAACCGCTTAAAAGCATTCCCGGAATCTCTGAAAATGTGACTCCGATAAAGCCTGTGATGAAGATACAGACAGATACAAAATCTTTCACCTCGTGCGTCTGTATGTCTGACGCCGAAGCGTATAGGAGAATTTGCAAAAAGATGATGCCTTTGAGAAGCTCCATTGACCGGCCAAACGCAATCAGCAGACTTGACACAAGAACAATACTGATGCAATGATATATTGGGATTTTTTTGCTTTCTTTTTGAAACCCAGGCGTTTTACTTACAATCACCTTTGTTATCTTGTACACGAGCAAGTAAAAGAGAAAGATGCAAGCGAACTTCATCATGGTTGCCAAAACAACTCCGGCATCAGATTCTGATAATCTGTCAGGTGAAATCGGCATTATCGGTCCTATTGGTTGTATTAAGCTTGTCATATTATCAGTCCTCACAAATATGGGCGAAGCAGTTTGTCTGCTCCGCCCGATTTCAGATTAACCTGCGTAGTTAAAGAGTCCCTCGATTTTCTCGGTTACCGTCGGCATGATGGTTGTGTTGAAGAGAGCATAAAGCCCTGCAAGAAGCAGTGCGCCGATAACAACGGCGATGAGAATCTTTACGCCGGTGTCAACATACGCTTCGGCTACCGTGCCGTCAAGAGCTGCGTGAGCCTTTGCGATCATTTCCGTTTCCTTTGCCGAAACAAAACCTTTAACCTTGTTGGCAATACCTGATGCCATTGCTTTGATTTTCTTAAACATATTCTTTACCTCGTTCTTTCTTGATTTTTTGTGTTGACTCTTAACCTGCGTAGTTGAAGAGTTCCTGAATTTTGGCTGTAACCGTCGGCATGATGGTCGAATTGAACAGAGCATAAAGCCCGCCGAGAAGAAGAGCGCCGATGACAACGGCAATGAGAATCTTTACGCCTGTGTCAACATACGCTTCGGCTACCGTACCGTCGAGAACCGTGTGAGCTTTTGCAACAATTTCAGTTTCCTTAGCCGAAATGAAACCTTTTATCTTGTTGGCAACACCTGCTGCCATTGCTTTGATTTTCTTGAACATTAAAACTTACCTCTTTCTTTAAAATATCAAGAGCACCCGTTTCGGATGCTCTTTCCGTTTTTGGAATGTTGAATGGCATATTGCTTCTCTTTAACCTGCGTAGTTAAAGAGACCCTGGATCTTGGTTGTAACCGTGGGCATGATCGTTGTGTTGAAAAGTGCATAAAGACCGGCAAGAAGCAGTGCGCCGATAACGACGGCGATCAGAATCTTAACACCGGTATCCACATACGCTTCGGCAACCGTGCCGTCAAGGACCTCATGAGCCTTTTCCGCAATCTCGGTTTCCTTTGCCGAGAAAAAAGACTTTACTTTTTCGGTTACGTCCTGAAAGAATTTTTTGATCTTGTTTCTCATTTTTTACCTCCTAAAATCAGTTGTTTTCCGAATTTCTTTCGTCATACGCCTGAAGTATTGCCTCTTCAAGCTCTTTACGGGCCGAAGAAGAAATCGGATGACAGATGTCTTTATGTCTTTCCTCTCCGTCCTTGTTCTTCCACTGAGAACGCGGCATGGAAATGTGTCTGCCTTTTTCCGTTTCGATAACGGCGATGTCATGAATCGCAATAGCATCGTCGATTACGACCGAAGCAAAGGCTTTGACGGGCTTTTCACCGTCCAGAATGGTTTTAATTTTAACTTTAAGATTCATAATTCTATTATCCTTTCGTATAAAAATAGAGCAAGATTTTACCGTTCCCGGCTTTCTCTTGCTCTTTGTCTGTATCGGTTATAGAACTCAAGTGCTTTTAATACATAGTCACACTGCTTTTCTTTCGGCACGGATTTCGGAATTAAGCTTTCAATACGACTGTCCCTGAACGGCGACTTTTCTTTTTGATTAGGCTTTTCTTCATCCATGATTGTCTCTATAACCTCTTGTGTGAGTTTTCCTTCCTGCTGATATTTCCTCATGCGGATGGTTTGATAATGTGAAGGGGTTGCATCTGCGTATTCCATTGCCTGAAAAAGCTGTTCCTGAGATTCTTTTGGGAGAAAAGAGATTTCAACAGCCGGTCGCATTGCAACCTTTCCTTCGTCCACCATATTCATCAACTCGGGGATCAGATTTGTCAAACGGATATATCTGCGAACCTGCGTTTGACTATCTCCCGAAAGTTCTCCGATAATATCAGCCGACTCTCTCCCTTTCAACTTCCCACCCACCGGGTTGGAAGTTAAATCCGTACGCTGCCCCTGCCGATTCATCGCTTCAAGTCTCATCTTGTATGCCTTCGCTTTTTCACTTGGCAGGATTCTTTCCCGTTGAAGATTAGAATCCACCATTGCCAGAATCGCTTCATCTCTCGTAAGTTCCAGGATTTGTGCAGGGATTATATCAATTCCCGCAAGCTCAAACGCTCTCCTTCGTCTATGTCCCGAAACCATTTCATACATACCGTCCTCAACGGGTCTGATGAGCACGGGCTGAATCAAGCCACGGGTTTTGATGCTTTCGACAAGATCCATCATAGATTCATCATCATTCACCTGATACGGATGATCGGGAAAATCACGAATTTGAGAAATCGGGATTTCAACAACTTTTTCACCTTTCATACATCAACCTCCCAAAAATATAGGATAACTGCGTAATTATGTGCAGAAGAGTTGAGGTATATAGTCCGGTCAGGACATGTACACCGTGAAGCATAGCCTATTCCTCCTTCAGATTGTTTTGCATTGAAGATGATTTCAACGTCTAAAGTCCGGTAATAAGTTTGAACATTTATTTCTTCTCCTTTCCTTTTAAAATATATTGCCGCTGCTTTTCGGCAACGGCTATGTACTGAACTATTAGCTTTTTGCAATAAAAAAAGACCGAACTTCATGATTCGTTTGAATTTTTGAAATTCGGTCATAGATATGTATATTAAGTTGTAAGGTCGCAGGTTCGCGTCCAACAAGACGAAAGAAAGTTTGACAGGAACCAAGCGGCGAAAAAAATCAGATATCAGGGGGCTGTTCTGAAAACACGGAAGCAAGCATGAAAAAAGGCATAACAAAACACAAGCCATAAAAAAACGGCTTGAAAGAGTAACATGAAAAAGTAAAAATAATATTATGAAAGCGAAACAGAGAATCCTAATTTTTCAAGGAATTTGATGTTTGCTTTTTAATTTTTTCAGCATAAATGGTGTTAAAATAGTCAGAACCTAAATCATTGAAATGTTCTTTGTTTAACAGGATATGATAAATCGCTAATGCCATGCTGTGAGCAATGGCGACAATGGCTCTTTTGCCACCTCGTCGAGCCGATATTTTACAATATTTTGCATAAAAATAACTTTCTTTGTGTCGGATAGCTGAATGAGCACACTCAACGAGAGTTGATTTTAAAAAAAGATTTCCTTTTCGTATCCGAGAGCTCTTCTTTTTTCCTGCACTTTCGTTACAACCGGGAACAAGACCTGCCCAAGAGGCAAAGTGATCTGCGTTTCGAAATTGTTTCATTTCGATTCCTGTTTCGGTAAGAATTCTTTCTGCACTTCTTCGACCAATTCCGGGAATTTCGTCAAGCAGATCTAAATATTCTTCGCAATCTTCTGTTTTTTTAATATCATTGTCCATTTCTTTTATTGATTGAGATAAAAAATCTATGTGTTGAATTTGCAGTTTCAGCATTTGCATCTGATGTGCTCCGACGCTTCCTTTTAAAGCTTTTTGGAGAATTTCAATTTTTCGGTTAACTTTCCTTTCGCTAAACTGCTCAAGTATTCAGGAGCTGTCTTTCCGTCAATTAAGGCATGAAGAATTGCCATTCCGGAAGCACCGGAAATGTCAGAAATAACACTGGCTAATTTAATGTTCGCTCCTTCAAGAACAGCTTGAATTCGGTTCAATTCCCTTGCTCGTTAATTTACAATTTCATTACGATATCGCACCATTTCTCTTAATTCCCGTTGTTCTCTGCTTGGAATAAAACTAGGTTTGACCAGTCCGTGTCTTACTAAATCAGCAATCCACTAGGCATCTTTTACATCGGTTTTTCGTCCGGGAACAGATTTAATGTGCTGTGCGTTTACAACTATTGTTTCTATTCCCTCGCTTTCAAGAATGTTGTATACCGGTTTCCAATATACACCGGTACTCTCCATTGCTGCTATACTGCATTTTGTTTCTCTCAACCACTTTACAATTTCCATGATGTCATCTGTCACCGTTCCAAATTGACGGATCTCTTTTTTTCTGACTCCCATAAAAATACACACCATGAGCATATTTTTATGTACGTCAATCCCACAACACCGCTCATAAATTAAATCCATGTCTTTTACCTCCCGGATTTTTTACTTTGAGCCGATGAGCTCCTTTCTGTTTACGTTGACTGTTCTGCGTGCTCATATTTCTACGGCAACATTATGTGGTAGAGGTATTTTAGTTTCTTGTTGTTCGGGCAGATATATTCATCGGCGGTGCTGTCGTAT
>CAMAZY010000033.1 GCA_945863885.1 uncultured Clostridia bacterium | reverse complement strand
GAGCAGCTGATTTGTAATCAGCAGGTCGGGGGTTCGAGTCCGTCCACCAGCTCCACCAATAGCCAAACTGAATATGGGTAGGTTCCCGAGTGGCCAAAGGGAGCAGACTGTAAATCTGCCGTCAGTGACTTCGATGGTTCGAATCCATCCCTGCCCACCAAAAATCCCGTTCGCATTTTGCGGGCGGGATTTTTACTTCTTACCTCTTCACTATTCACTTTTCGTTCTTCCTTCCTTCCTTCGGACGGGATTTTTTGAAGTAAGAGGTAAGAGGAAATAGTGAATAAGTGCGGTCGCGGGGAACATAGTGCAGACGGTCAGGTTGACGCCGCAAAGAAAGCTTTATCCAATACGAACATTCATAATTTTATATCTTTGAAAAGTCGTAACAGCGGCTTTTTCTTTTTTTACATTTCTCTCTCCTCGGCACATCAGAGACACTTTTTTATCCTTGCCATGTCCGGCTTTGTCTGATATAATAGCCTTGAAGAAAACAAAGGAGCGTATCAGATTCATGAAGAAAGAACAAAAAGGGAACGCAATGGCTCTCAGTGAAAAAATCGGATTTGGCGTCGGCCCGATCGGTAAAAACATGGCGTCAAGCCTTGTCTACGGCTCATTTTTAAGTCTGTATTTTATGCAGGTGCTCGATATCAGCCCGGCATATCTGTCCATCATGTTCCTTCTTTGCCGGGTGTGGGACGGACTCAATGACCTTTTCATGGGTGCCATCATCGACGCCGTCCATTCTCGCTTCGGCAAGTTCAAGCCGTGGATCGTCGCCGGTGCACTGACGAATGCGGCCTGCACAATCCTGATTTATTTTGACCCGGGATTCCGGGGCGTCGGCGTCTATATCTGGGCGACGGTTCTGTATGTTCTGTGCGACATGACATACACGATGATCGATGTTTCCTATTGGGCGCTTGTGCCGGCTATGACATTTGACCGGAACGAAAGAGACCAGCTCGCTGTGATCCCGAGAATTACGGGTGCCGTGGGCGGTATTGTCAGCTCCTTTACGCTTAACATTGTCGATAAGCTCGGCGGAAGAGGCTCAAATGCCGGATTTATCCGTTATGCGCTGATTGCCGCTGTCGTTTATATTGCCACTTCGGCTCTGTGTGCGGCAAAAGTCAAGGAACGGGTCGTCTCCGTCAAGGTTTCGGATGAACGATTCTCTCTCAAAAAAGCCGTCAAGATTCTTTTCGGCAACGATCAGGCGCTGACGGTCGTTGTCATCATGACGCTGTTCAACACAGCCAACTGCATCACAACGGGTGTTCTGATGTATTACTTTATGTATGTGCTCGAAAAAGACAGTATTTACGGAATTATCGGCATTGTCACCGGTGCCATTCAGGGTGTCGGCACCCTCGGCTTTCCGCTTCTTGCCAAAAAGATTGACCGGAACAAAGCTTATCTTATTGCCTATATTCTACCCGTCGCCGGCTATGCGCTGATGGCCGCCGTCGGAAGCGGCTCCAACGTAAACGTTGTTTTGTTTATCCTTTCCTGCATTCCTCCCTTCCTCGGCTACGGCGCCATGAGCGTCATGCAGACAGTCATGCTTGCCGATGCGGTTGATTACGGCGAATGGAAGACGGGCGAAAGAAACGAAGGCACAATCTTTTCGATGCTCACCTTCTTAAGCAAGATCGCCAACGGCTTAAGTCAGGCCATCATTTTCGGCGTGTTTGCCTTAGTGAAGTTCGACGCCGATTCCGATATTCTTCCGACCGCTCAGGCGCTCACTTCCTTCAAGCTTCTCCTGTTCGCCGCCCCTGTCGTTTTTCTTGTTCTTGCGTTTGTGGTACACAAGTCGAAATTCAGATTAAAGCCTGAGCTCACCGAAAAAATTTCAGCCGAGCTTTCTCAGAGAAGAGCCTGCGCTCAGACAAGATAGTATTTGTTATGAAGAATCACGAAAAAAAGCCGAAAAAAGCGAAAAGATCCGTATGTCTCGCCGCCATATTTGCCGTTTTGCTTGTGGCTGTCTGTCTGATTTCAACCGCCCTTTCGATTGTGCGCTTTTCACGGGTCGACGAAGCACGCCCGGCAGACGCCGCCGTTGTTCTGGGTGCAGCCGCACCGAACGGTACGGTCTCCCCTGTTTATCGGGAACGAATCAATCACGCAATCGGGCTTTATGAAAGCGGCCTTGTCAGGTACATCATCATGACCGGCGGCACGGCGGACGGCAATACCGTTTCCGACGCACTCGCCGCAAAAAACTACGCCGTATCGCAGGGCATACCCGAAAGCAGTGTTTTAGTTGAGGATCAGTCGACCATAACGGAGGAAAATCTTGAATATGCGAAGAAGATCATGGACGAACACGGTCTTGACACCGCTCTCATCGTAAGCGATCCTTTGCACATGAAAAGAGCGATGTTGATGGCAGAAGATTACGAGTTAACGGCTTATTCTTCCCCAACCCGGACATCTATGTATAAAAGTCTCAGAACAAAAATACCGTTTCTTTTAAGAGAAGAATTTTTCTACATCGGTTATTGGGTTGTCAGACTGTTCAGATGACCAATCCTCTTTTCCGCTCTTTCCGGTCAAAATAATTTTAAAATCTGTTGACATTCCGGGTGAAAAATGTTAATATTCAGTTAACAAAAGGCTTTTGCCGGAAAGGAGAATACCCATGTTTGAAGACCTTCTCGCTCTCTTAAAGAATATTTCTGATTTTGTTGCAAAAATACTTGATGCGATCAAGCAGGCTTTTGAGTCATTGAAGCCGGTCAAACCCGAAGATTCCACTGATGAAGCTGCTGCATAAGTTTAAAACAACTAAGGGACTGTCACCGACAGTCCCTTGCTTTTTCTTTTGCCCTTAGTTACTGATTGATAATGTACGTCGAATATGCCTGCTGTACCGGCGGAGCGTTGGCAAACTGCTGATCAACCGTCGGCTGTGTATCGGGAAAAGCCCGTCTTGCATCGGGAACGGGTTTCGATTTTTTGTTGCTTTCTAAAAGCTTCATATCAATAAGCTGCTGCTGAAGTCTGATACTTTCTCCGATTCCCTTAAAAAGAAACGACACCAGTATAGCGGCAAAAACGATCACGGAAAAATATACAAATCCGAGAGATTCGGAAAACGCCGCCGTCGCAATAGCAGCCACAATTCCTAAAGTAAGCACCAAGCCCGAGCAAACCTTCATCAGCTTTGCGGTCTTGTTCATTCCGCCGGTTTTCGTACCGAAAGACGCCTTTAAAAGCTCTTCATACTCCTCATCGGTAATAACCGGGTCGGGTCTGTTTTTCTTTCCGGCGACAAGTTCAAGCTCCTCAAGAAACGCCTGCTTGCGTACTTTATAATCCTGTTTTTTCTGCTCATTTAATTCCTGTACTTTGTTTTCAACCTGGCTTAGCATATAGGAAACTCCCTTCGTATATAAACATCTCACTTTGTTGATATTATCATATTTGCGCCCAATGTGCAACAAAAAAATGCAAATTCTCCTCTTTTTTCTTATTCCATTATTTGGACGGCTTCATTTTTTCTCTTTTGTGTTATAATTTTGAAAGCCGATATTAAATGCACCGGTGCCTCGCAATCGGCAGGAGGTACACTTATGAAAAATCTATTGAAAATCTTTTTTTGCTTTTCGGCCGTTCTTGTCTGTCTCGCCCTTTTTTCGGCCAACGCCGCTGCGGCAAATGCATCGTCAACCGCCGGAATAGTAAAAACAACATCGGGAAAGCTGAACGTAAGACAAACATCGGCGCCTGATGCGAAGGTATTAGGAGGACTGAAAAGCGGGACACATATCACGCTGATTTCTTCAGAGAACGGGCGTTATAAGGTCGAATATGCAGCCGGCAAATACGGCTACTGTCACCCGTCCTATATCAATAAAATCGATTCAAGCCGTGCCATGTTCGTAACCGCAACCAAGCTGAACGTCCGGCGGGGAGCCGGCACGCAGTATGAGGTCAAGGCAACACTTGACTTTCAAAAAGCCGTCGTCGTGCTGAAAACCTCGGGCGAATGGAGCAAGATACTCTATAACGGAACCAAGACCGGCTATGTCGCCAGTCGCTATCTTTCTTCAAAGAAGCCGGTTCTCAAGGCAATCAGCCTTTCTGTTCCGTCCTATAAGCAGTATGACAGCCGCTGGAAAAATATAAAAATCGGCACGCAGGGCGACACCATCGGCACTTCCGGTTGTACAACGACAGCGCTTGCGATGACAGAATCGTTCCGGCGGGGTAAAATCGTTGACGTATCCGCCATGCGCTCCGAGCTTCGTTACTCTGCGAGCGGTCAGCTTTACTGGCCGAAAAATTACGTTACGACGCTGTCAAATCAAAGCAGCTTTTTCAACGACATTTACTCCGTTTTGAAACAGAACAAGCCCGTCATCGCTGCCGTCAAGAACAAAAGCGGCTCTCAGCATTGGGTCGTCGTAACCGGTTTCAACGGAAAATCGCTTACTGCGTCGTCGTTTACGATCAACGATCCGGGCTCGTCAAAGCGCAAAACCCTTGCGGATCTTATGGCTGTTTACCCGTCGGCGTATAAGATTGCGTATTATCAATAACCGGTAAACCGAGTTCCCTGATCTTCTCGCGAAGCCTTTGGAAGTCCTCAAGGGCTTCGCTTTTCTGTGCAGGATTGCGTAACAGGGCGGCCGGGTGAAACGTGCCCATCATATATACGCCGTTTTTTTCATAAAATTCACCGTGCTGTCTTGTCACTCTGAAGTCCGGTGAAATCAGCCTTTGCGCCGCAATCCGTCCGAGACAGACAATGATTTTCGGTCTTATGATTCTGACCTGACTTCTCAGCCAGCCGATGCACATTTCGACTTCCTCCGGCTTCGGGTCACGGTTGTTTTTCGGGCGGCATTTGACCATGTTGGCAATATAAATATTTTTCTTCCGGTCAAGGTCGATCACCTGAAGATACTTATCAAGAAGCTGACCGCTTCTTCCGACAAACGGCTCTCCCTGCAAATCCTCCTGTTCTCCCGGTCCTTCCCCGATAAACATAATTTTCGCTTTGGGGTTGCCGCAGCCAAAGACAAGATTCGTTCTTGTTTTTCCGAGCGGACACTTTTCACAGCTTTGACATTCCTTGTTCAGTTCTTTCATATCTTTCAAAATCATCACCTTTTTTATCTTACCATAAATTTCTCCGATTTTCACGTTTTTTTGCGCTCATTATTGAAAAATTCATAAAAACGGTGTAGAATGGTTTTAATATGCGGTAGGCGGAATCCTGCCTTGCCGTAAAAATCCGGAGGTACTTATTATGGATAAAAAAGTTCTTGTTGAAACTTCTGCCCGCCATGTACACGTCAGCCGAAGAGTTCTTGACATTCTTTTCGGTGAAGGCTATGAACTTACCAAGAAAAAGGATCTTTCTCAGCCGGGACAGTATGCCTGTGAAGAAAGAGTCGCCGTTATCGGACCGAAGAGCAGCTTCCCCGCTGTTTCGATTCTCGGCCCCGTAAGACCCGAAACGCAGGTTGAGCTTTCCGCAGGAGACGCCCGTTCCATCGGCGTAAAGGCTCCCGTGCGTGAATCGGGTGACCTTGAGGGCAGTGCCGGCTGTAAAATCGTCGGACCGAAAGGTGAAGTTGAGCTTCAAGACGGCGTTATCGTCGCAAAGCGTCACATTCACATGACGCCCGAGGATGCCGAAAACTATTCGCTTTCCGACAAGCAGGTCGTATCCGTCAAGATCGACTCCGACGGCCGTTCGCTGATTTTCGGCGACGTCGTCGTAAGAGTCAGCCCGTCTTATGCGCTTGCGATGCATATTGATACGGACGAATCGAACGCCGCCGGCTGTACGCCCGGTCTTTTCGGCGAGATTCTTGCCTGACATTTATCTTGTTTTTTGAGGGGAGCTTTCCGGCTCCCCTTTTGACTTTTTATGCGGAGGTGTTTTTTTGAAAAAGCGTATTCAGATTACGGCGGCGGTCTTTCTGATTCTGATTGCTGTCCTTGCGGCGGCATTTTGTATCAATCGGTTTGATCTGATACCGAAAGCGAACGAAGTGCAAAGTACTACACAAACCGAAGCGCAGACAACGACCGAAAAAGAAACGACGACAGCCGCTCCAACAACAAAAAAGCCCACCACAACCAAAAAGAAGACCACGACAACCGAAAAACAGACCGAAGCCGAAACTGTTATTGACATCAACAACCTGACGATTATTGATCTGTTTCCCCTTTCGCTTGCCGGCGGTAACTGGGACGTCAAGCACTGTCAGGGAATCGCCATCGACACCGACAAAGGCTATGTTTATTACTCGTATACGACCATTCTCGTCAAGTGCGACTTAGAAGGCAATATCGTCGGAACGGTCACCAGCTTTACCGGTCATCTGGGGGATATTGCGTTCAACAAAAAAGACCGCAAGCTTTACTGCGGCTATTATGCCGAAGGGCGAAAAGGCTTTTACACCGTCATTTTCAACGCCGACAAAATCACAAAGAAAAACATGAAAGCCACCGATAAAAACATCGTCCGCACCGTTCATCTTCAGGAGGTCTGGAAAGATTACTATACCGACCTCAACGACGACGGAAAAATCAGCGGCGGCGTCAGCTCCCCTGACCACCGCTTCGGCTGTTCGGGCATAGACGGCATTGAATTCGGGCCCTCGTTTTCCGACCCGTCAAAGAAAAACCTGCTGACCGTTGCGTACGGCATTTACGGCAACACGAAACGCAAGGATAACAATTATCAGGTACTCTTGCAGTACGATGTGACTGACTGGTGGAAGACATATGCAAAGCCGTTTTCAAAAACCGAATTTCACAAAAGCGGCCCCGAAAAATGCAGCGGTAAGTATTTCGTTTATACCGGTAATACCTCCTACGGTGTCCAGACAATTTCGTACTTTGACGAAATGAACATCTGGCTTCTCAATTGCTACAAAGGAAGCAAGTCAAGCTATAAAAACTACACTCTTTTTGCAGTCGATGCAGACGTCAAGCCCGAAATTCAGCTGCTCAAGGGTCAGCCAACACCGACACTCGGCTATGTGCTTTCTCTTTATCAGGACGGCGAATACGACAAGAAACACGATATTTACGGTTGGAATACAAGCTACGGACAAAAGGGCATGACGTATGTCGGTGACGGTTTGTTTTATATCGTTCATCCTTATAAATCCTGGTTCGGAACACAGACCGCCATTTGCTATCTGCACATCTGGGATCCCGAAAACGGCAGTCCGTTTTCCCTTGCGGCGGGCGTAGGAGCCGACTTCTCAATTTCCAAGAAAAAGCGCCGGGAAACAACCACAAAGAAAAAGACCGTGGAAGAACTGATTCCTGAAGGAAAAGAGTATCTCAACGAGCTTTTCTCCCTATTTTGATTTATGAACGTTCAACAAAATCCGCGGACTTTTTCGTGGATTTTTGTTGATTTTTATGTATTTTGGATATATAATGAAACAAGCACACGGTGCCAAGGAGAAAAGAGAGGAGAACACCGATGAAAAATCCGATAAAATTTCTGTTTTCGGGCGAAGAAACCGATACCAAGGTAGCCAATAACCGGCTCTTGTCATATGCGGTCGGTCTTGCCGGACAGAACATGAACTACAACTTTGTTTCCCAAAGGCTTTTCGTATTTTTGAACGCGGTGATGGGTATCAAGCCCGAAAAAACCGGTTGGATCACAAGCGTCAGCACCCTTTGGGACGCCATAAATGACCCGATCATTGGCACGCTGATCGACAGCCGGAAATTCAAGCCCGGAAGAAAGCTGCGACCGTTCCTGCTGTATCTTCCGCCGATCATCGGCATTCTGACGGCCCTGATGTTCTTTGATTTCGGAATGAACGAAACGCAGACAATCGTCATGGTCATCGCCGTCTATCTGTCGGTTGATATTTTCTACTCCATTCAGGACGTTGCTCTTTGGGGAATGCTTCCGCTTTCAAGCCCCCATTCCGAGGAACGGGCAAGAGTGTCGCAATGGGTTGCAATCGGTGCGGGCGCCGGTGCCACCATTGCCGGTCTTTTTCCGACAATCAAGGACATGATTATCAACTCGGGACTCGCAACCGAAAAGAACGCCTATTTTATCGGTGCGGTCGTATTCGGCTTCGGCGGTATGATTATCTCTATGCTCGCCTACCGCATGAAAGAAAAGGTTCATGCGCAAAGCGAAAAAAGAGAAGGCGTGCTGAAAACACTTTCCACGCTCCGGTACAACAAAACACTTATCATCATCTGTCTTGCAAGACTCCTGGGCGGCATTACGCTGACGCTCCCGTGGGAATACTTTTTTGAATCCGCAGGCGTGTCCTATAAGATCTTCGGACTCGAGCTTTCCGGCGGCACCATGCAGGTAATTTACGGAATGCTTCCCGGTATTCCCGGTGCTTTTGCGATGTTTTTCGCCGCAAAATTCGCCAATAAGATTGGCGGCATGAAGAGGGTTCTTGTCATTTCCGAAATCGGACAGATCGTCATCCGGACCATCGCTTTCTTCCTCGGAAACAATGACCGTTTTCTCAACGTCGGCATTCTTATTTCCATTATGGTGCTGGTTTCGATTATGAACATCCCGATCAACATGAAGGATATTGCCCACCGTTCACTCATCAGCGACTCAATTGACGAGGTTGAACTGAAAACCGGCGAACGCACCGAGGGCATCTCGTTTTCGATGCAGAACTTTATCTCAAAGCTGACGAGCGCAGTCAGCAAGTTCATTCAGGGCTATCTTCTGAAATTCCTTCATTTCGACAACAATGTTGCCCGTCCCGAGGGAAAAAACCCGATCGGCTATCAGACCGGACGGTTCATGAAATACCGTTGGCATCAGTTCATGCTCGGTCCCGTTGTCGGTTCGGTACTCTATCTGATCGTGATCCTTTTCCTTTCCGACGACAGAGAGCATATGGCTGAGGTAGAGCGTCAGCTGAAGCTGAAACGGGAAGCGGAAGAAAAGGCGGACGCGGTAACAGCTGCCGAAGCATAAAGACAACGAAAAAAACGGCTGTAAGAAGCAAACACGATTTCTGTGTTGTGCCTTACAGCCGTCTGTTTTTTATTCCTGCTTTTGCGATATTTCCGCACACATCTCTTCGAGCAGTTTTTCGTCCTCTTTTGTCGGCACAAAGCAGTCGAGCATTTCGGGGCGCTTTTTGAGTGTCCGTTCAAACGCTTTTTTTCTTCGGAACCGCTCGATTTTAGCGTGGTTGCCCGAAAGCAGTACCTCAGGCACCGCTCTTTCGTGCCACACGGGCGGTCTTGTGTACTGCGGATATTCCAGAAGCCCCGAAAAATGGCTTTCGTCCGTAAAGCACGCCTCGTCCGACAGCACGCCCGGAAGCATTCTCGAAACACTGTCGGCAACAATCAGCGCCGGCAGTTCGCCGCCCGTCAGAACGTAATCGCCGACCGAGATTTCCTCGTCAACAATTTCTTCAAGCACTCTTTCGTCGACGCCCTCATAGTGGCCGCACAAAATCGCAAGATTCGAAAGCTTTGACAGCTCTTTCACCTTTTCCTGCGTGAGCGTCTTGCCCTGCGGAGACATATAGACGAGATACGGCCGTTCGCCGATTTCTTCGCAAAGTGTCGTAAAGCAGTCGTAAATCGGCTGCGGCTGCATGATCATGCCCATTCCGCCGCCGTAGGGCGTATCGTCAACCCGATTGTGCTTGTCGGTGGAAAAGCTGCGTATCTGACGGCAATGAATTTCCACACAGTTGTTTTCTCTCGCCCGTCCGATGATGCTTTCGGACAGCACGCTTTCGCACATTTCGGGAAAAAGGGTCAGTATATCAATCCTCATCGTCAAAAATACCTTTCAGCGGTCTGATTCTGATAACACCCGACACCACGTCCGTGTCGATGACAACCGGGGGAATCGCCGGTATCAGATATTCGTTTTTGTCCTTGTCCGTAATATGCCACACATCGTTGGCCCCGGTCTGACTGACGTCGGAGAGCACACCGTACACCTTTTCTTCGTCATCGGCGTCGATGACTGTACAGTCAAGAAGATCCTGAATATAGTACTGCCCTTTCTTCAGCCCTGCATCATTCCGGTTCATAAAAAGAATCTTATTGCGAAGTGCCTGTGCCTTTTCTACATTGTCGACTCCCTCAAGCGAAAGAATGACAATATTTCCGTGCGGACGGCAGGCGAGTACCTTTTTCGATGTTTTTCCGTCCTTGTCGAAATACAGCGTCTTAAACTTTTTCATAAATTCGGGGCTGTCGCACCAGGGCTGAACCCGAAGCTCGCCTTTGATTCCGTGAGTCGAAACGATCTGTCCGATTTCAAGATACTGTTTTATCATAAAATAACCTTCCGTAAAGTAAAAACAGGACAGACCCGGTAAAAGCCGAATCTACCCTGTCTTAAAATTTCAGTCATTCTTATTCAAGCGGCGGATCAACGATCAGACCCTCGTCAACCTCTTCACCGGTGATGTGTGCGAGGAATCTATAAAGATAATTCCACATATCGATAAGAAAAACTTCAATCTTTCTGAAAAATTCAGCCATACCATATTCCTCCTTTATATTGATAGTAACATTATACACGGTTGTAAACGAAAATTCAAGGAAAATTCCCAATAAATTCATTATTTCAGATATTTTTCTATTTCCGCCTTTGACATATTGAACGTTTCAATCATATCGTCAATGAAAATTGCTTTCTTCTTTTCGATGATTTCCCGAAGCTCCTTAACACTCGTTTCCCATTTGGTCATACTGAGGCTGTCGCTCCACCGCTCACAATGATACGGCATTTCCGGCTCAATCTCTTTCACAAGCTCATCGTAAATTTTCAGCATCCGGTCGGTGTCAAACGTCGTTTTCAGGTGTTCGGAATGAATCTCAAGAAGCCTCTTGCGAAAATCGGGATTCTTGATAAGCCCCACCATAATCGTCGTTCTGAACGAGTCGCCGACGCCGTGCCCTCTCGGGTCAAGATAGTTTTCGATATAGTTAAGCTGATATGTTGACGGATACAAGGCCCAGTCCACATCGAAGAATACCCACCGCCATTTTCCGCTGTCGGTTTTTTCCCGGTAAAAGCGGATATTGCCCGTGTCCGTATTCGTAAAGAACGATTCGCACATCCAATAGCTGATGAGTTCATCGATATCGATCTGAGAGCAGACATACTGATAACATTTTTCGTCTCTCATGTCGTGCGTCTTTATGTAGTCAAGCAGTGCGTTATAGTCGTCGATCGTACCTCTTTGCACAATGCTGTTACCCTTGATGAAGTCGATATTGTCCGGGTCAACGCCCCTGTGGTTGTCAAAATAATCCTCGTCAATCTTTTCCCGAAGGTCATAGATGCCGTGGTACTTACCGTTGACATATGTGACGACCGGCTGATAATCCATAAAGTCAACATCAACACTTCCCTTTAACACCATAGCGCAAAACGCATCCCGGATATGGCTTTTCGTGAAGTCCTGACCGCTGTTTCGTAAGATAAAGGAAGAAAAGACGTTGACATCGCAGTCTTCAAAAAACGGATAACAAACCTCGGTCGGTCCGTACTTGTCCCGTAAATTGATCGAAACGCTTTTTTGCGGTAAAGCACGGCTGTACTGACCGAAAACTTTGATGCCGGCATCAAAATTCAGCTGAGAAACGCCGTCCTCGGTCATGAATTCAAAATTGACGGGTCGTTCCCAATCTTTCCAGTAATTTGCGCCGACATACGGAAATTCACTGCTTTTACCCGGGCCGTCCGCCCAAATTCCCGTATTGTAATCGTAAAGATTCTTGTTATCGGTCGTCAGAAAGACAACGGGCAGACTGTGTTTTCTTCCGACAAGATACGTTGCCGTAACGGTATCCGAGGGCACGGCGGAATCCGAAAACGCTTTCGCCCGCAAGACCGTCGTTTTGTTTACGGTAATCGGTTCGGAATAAACCGGGGACTTTTGGGTCGGCTCGCTTCCGTCGAGGGTGTAATGCACCTTTCCCACCGAAGCTTCAATCGTGACGGTGCTACCCTTTTTGACATAGGTGCTTTCCTTAGACAGCACGGGGTTCGCAAGCGCTGACATAAGCTTCTTTTCGGGATTCGCCGCCGCCGGCGTCAGCTTATTGAAATAAACAACATCGTCCGAACCGTCGATAACCCGTCCCGCCGAATAGCCGCTTGAAAGCCTCGAATATTTCAGCGTGTCAACCACAACGTTGTTTTTGTCAAGCAGGTAAACCGTTTCACCGTAGCGGTTAAGACCGTAGCTGACATAGATATTGCCCGTCGTCGGACTCACTCTGTCGCTGTCGCCGCAGTAGATTGCAATATAGGCGCCCGGTTCGAGTTCTTTATCCGGAAGCGTTTTAAAGCTCTCTGACTTTTTGGAATCGGAGAGCTTGTAGTTTTTCAGATTGATGGTTTTCTTGGTGTTGTTGCGAAGCTCAACATAATCGAAGTATTCGTCGAGCGACGACTGCGGTGCGGTCGTGTTGACCGCCGCAACCTCCGTAATCGCAACCGCCTTGTTTCCGGTTTTTCTTGCCGAATCAACGCTGTCAAAGGCTTTGAGGGTATTCGCTTTACCGGGAGTCGCCTTTGAGAAAAAGGCAAAATGAGCGTTATCCTTTGACGGGCGTCCGCAGGTGATGTTGGAAACAAGGTCATACACCTGACATGAATCCACGGTATTTCCGACCGAGTCAAAAATACTAAGATAGTCTTCGTCTCCCTTGAGCTTGAAGTCGCAGTGAAGAGCCCCGCCCTTTTTATATGTCTTTGTCTTTCCGGAAAGATAAACAACAAGATACGTTCCGCTTTCGATTGTCACGTCCGGGAACGCCCATTTCTGTTTATCGGTTTCATCGTCGGAAAGATAATATCCTTTCAGCGACACATCGCCGGTTCCGGCATTATGCAATTCGACAAACCCGACAAATTCGCCGTCCTCGTCCATGACGGTGCAGGTTGAAGAGGTAGCATATTCATTGATAAGAATTGTTTTTCCCTCGGCGGAATTTTTATACTCGGTTTCTCCGTCCGTTTCGTTGTTATCCGGTGTAAAGTTTGCTTTTCCGGGCGTCGGACTCGGCAAAACGACCACCTTGTTGTTTTCGTTAATACCCATGCTCTGATCCTCGCCGAGCTTGGAAAGATTGATACTGTTGACAAGCCGCCCCTTAGCATTGTACAAAAGAATGCTTTCGCCCGAAGAAGAGCTTAAGGAAAACGGAACATGAACGATCTTTCTGCCGCTGTCGACTTTTTCGGTGCCGTCGGCAAATACGACCAGGTATTCTCCGGGTTTCATCGACATTTTCGGGAATGTAAACTTTTCCGAACCGTCGGAAAGGATATAGCCGTCAAGATTGATTGACTTGTCCGTCGGATTGTGCAGCTCGATCCAGTCGCACATATCACCGTTTTCGTCCGCAAAGGTGCTGACGTTATCCGACATGACCTCGGAAATATAAATGTCGCTGTCAAGCACGGACTGATTGCACGCCGAAAAACAAAGAAGCACGGCAAAAACAGTGATAATCAGTATGATTCCTTTTTTCATTTCTTCCTCTTTCTACGGCACTCTATGTCCGTTATTTTATGATATCACAAAATGAAGCCCCGTTGGCTTTCTGAAGATTCTGCGGTGTAATAAAAAGCTGAACGCCGAGGGCGCCTCCGCTGATGATAATTTCTTCCTTTTCTTCTGCGCTTTTATCGACTACGGTCTTAAACTGCTTTTTCATGCCGATTGAAGTACAGCCGCCTCTTATATATCCCGTAACGGTTTTAATGTCCTTGACGTGGAGCATTTCAATGCTTTTTTCACCGACCGACGAAGCCGCCTTTTTCATATTCAGCTCCTTATCAACGGGAATCACAAAAACGAAGTGTTCGCCGGAACGTCCGACGGTCATCAGCGTCTTGAAGGAGATTTCATACGGCTGAGAAAGCTTATCGGCGATATGCATACCGTCAATAAATTCGTCACAGTCATAAAAATTTGCGCGGTACGGGATTTTCATTTTATCGAGTATCCGCATGGCGTTCGTTTTCGGGGTTTTCTCTTTGGACAAGACTTTTTGCGCTTCCTTTCATAAATGGCAACCTCTAAAAAACTCCCGGCATTCGTCATAATGCCCGACTAATGCCGTCTTTGCCGCCCCAAATCCTTGAAATACACAAAGTATTCCTACGGATTTTTGCCGAAGCAGACGAAAGCCAAATCCGATACGCCTGAAAACAAATATTTTACGCACCTTGCTATGCTTTCAACCTTGCCATACGTCACATTTCGAGCATTTCTAACGCAGTATCGGCGGAAATTTATCGTTTAAAACCGTATCGGCTTTGACTTTTGTCCGCTTCAAGCCGACATCATTTGTGCAATATGCCAAACGCCTTGAGTTTTTAGAGATTGCCAAAAGCATCGACAGAATTTGACTGTTGTCGACTTTTTAAGTATAATACCATAAGAACAAAAATATTGCAACAGCAAGGTGAAAAAAATTGAATATAAGAATAATTGTCTGCCCCGTCTGCGGTGAGGCGCTTACGGAAAACGAAAAAGCTTTCTGCTGTCCGAACGGACACAGCTTTGACAAGGCGAAAGAGGGCTATGTCAATTTGCTCTCAGGCTCTCATAAAAGCGGCGACAAAACCGGAGACAACAAAAGCATGGCGGCCTTACGGCGTGACTTTTTAAACAAAGAATATTTCGTTTCTCTGTCCGATGCGGTTGTTGAACAAATAAAAAAAGCCGGCATTAACCAACCGACCGTGCTTGATATCTGCTGCGGCGAAGGCTATTACAGCCAAAAAGTCACGGAAAATACAGACGCTGTTGTGTTCGGCTTCGACCTTTCGAAAAGCATGGTGCGTCTTGCGGCAAAAAGAAAGACAGGCGGCACATTTTTTGTTGCCAACCTGTCGCATATTCCGGTCAAAGACGAAAGTATTGATATTGCCTTTCACCTTTTCGCTCCGTTTCACGAAAAGGAATTTGCAAGAGTGCTGAAAAAAGGCGGTACCCTTATCACCGCCGTACCCGGCGAAAACCACCTTTTTGAGCTGAAAGAAGCGGTCTACGAAAAGCCGTACAAGAACGACGAAAAGCTTCCCGAAACCGAAAGTCTGCTTCTTTCGGAAACAATCAAAATCAAAAATGAAGTCACCCTCACCTGTCAGGACGATATCGCCGCACTTTTCGGCATGACGCCGTATTCCTACAAAACAAGCCCCGCCGACAAGGCGAAGCTTTTGGCGCTTGATAAACTTATGACACAGACCGAATTTGTTTTAGGCATATATAAAAAGGAATAGCCTATATATCGTCCTGATCCTGTTCGGGAATCAGTTCTTTTTCTTTCGACGGTTTTCCCGTATACCACCCTAAGACATCCGAGTTTTCGTTCGCTTCGTTCCGGTAAGCGGCGACGGCCTTCAGTACCTTTGGATGGTTGGTTTTTTTGCGGCTGAATTTACGTTTTTCCATTTCTCTTTTCCTTTCATTCTGTTTTCATTTTTATTCTGCTCAGTTTTTCAAAAAAGCGCAAAGAAAAAATTTGTAAAAATTCTGCAACACTTTACCCATTTTCTTCCTCTTATATAGCGAACGGATGTGATAAATATGAGCTCATTAACAGTCGAAAATTTAGTAACGCAAGCCAAAAACGGCGATGCGGACGCTTTCGGGGAGCTTTATGCTCTTTTCGCAAGAGATCTGTACCGCTTTGCCCTGTACTATACCGGCTCGCCGACGCTTGCCCAGGACGCCGTCAGCGAAGCGGTGCTGTCGGCTTTTGAAAATCTTTCGTCGCTTCGGAAAACCGACCGGTTCAAGCAGTGGCTTTTCAAAATTCTTTTAAACTGCTGTAAAAAAACGCAAAAGGAAAAGGCGCTCGCCTCCCGGCTGGTTTCGCTGAACGATCTTACCGAAACCCCTGCGCAAGAACACGACATGAGCGTAAAAGTCGGCATCATGCATGCCATGCTTGAGCTTTCCGAAGAGGAAAGAGAGACGGTGCTTCTTGCGTTTGTTTCGGGCTATACAAGCCGTGAAATCAGCAAGATAACGGGCGAAAAGGATACGACAATCCGTTCAAGGCTTTCGAGAGCGGCGGCAAAGCTTCGGAAGCATCTTACATAAAAGGTGGTGCAAGTCATGAAAAATGAAAATTACGACGATATAAAAACCATGTTTGATTCTGACGGTGTAACACTTCCCGAAGCACTGTACAAAGAAAACATGGTTGGGAAAATCAAGGAAAGAGAAAGCAATCCGGCTTCTTCGGTGCGACCACTCAAGCCGAAACGAAAAGCGGCCGCCATTCTCTCTGCAGCGGCGGTTTTGGCCCTGATCGTGACAGCGGTCGCCGTCTCTTCAAGAACAGGTAAGCCTTCGGTCTCGGAAGCCCCGACTATTCCGGAAAACACGGTGGCATCTCCGGCAGGAAGCGAGACAACCGCCGATACGCAAGCGCAGGCAACAACCGGTTCCAAACCAACTACGACACGGAAAGAAACATCAAACGAGGAACCGGAAGCGCCCGACGACAGCGGTCTGATAAGCTTTCAAAGCGAGGAGGAATTCATTAAGTTCCTGAACTCCAAAATCAAGACCGGTGTGCAAACAACAGTTTCAAATGCCGAATCAAATATGGGAGGCACCGGCTCAGGCACCATCAAGAATTATGCAGCCGCACCGATGGCGCCCGGCGATACGGCGGACGGCGCAGTTGTGCAGGAAAGTATCGCATCCGGCGCAGCAACAAGCTCTCAGACCAACACACAGGTTGACGGTGTTGACGAGGCGGACATCATCAAAAATGACGGGCGGTATATTTATGTCATAACAGACGACACAAGACTTTCCGTTGTTGACACCGAGAGCATGAAAACCGTCTTTTCACAGGAACTTACCGCCATAAACGACGGCACCAATTACATGGCGAATGAAATGTACCTGACCGGAAACCGTCTGATCGTTTTAGGCAGTCAGAACAAAAAATTCGAACAGATTGAAGTCAAAGAAAGCGAAACCACACAGGCCGGCAACACCGTTTTCAGCACGGCTCGTTACTTCCCGTTTAACTATGAAACGGTTATCCGTATTTTCGACCTTTCCGACAAAAACAACATCTCGCTTGTTACCTCGTTTACACAGGACGGTACTTATTCGGACAGCAGACTTGTCGACGGCTATGCCTATATCATTACCCACTACAATATCAACAGTCCGGGCGGTATAGAAAAAGGCGCCGTTCCGTCGGTCAAGAACGAAAAAATCACCTGCGACCGCCTTTATGCCGAAAGAAACTGCAATGACTATACCGGTCAGACCGTCATCAGCGGCTTCAGCGTTTCCGAGAACGACCCGACCGTCAGCAAGGTCAGCGTCGTCGGATATACAAACGAGATTTACTGTTCGAAGAATACACTTTATCTCTTAAGCAGCAACTGGTATAAAGAGAGCGGCGGTATGGACATTTATTCGTTCAGCCTGAAAGACGGCAAAATCGAGAAAAAAGCTACCGGAAACGTACCGGGCAGCGTCAATGACAATTACTGTGTCGACGAAAAAGACGGCTGTCTTCGTGTCGCCACGACCGACTATAACTATAAAACCGATAAGGATATCAGCAGTGTCTACGTTCTTGACGAAAAGCTTGATATCGTCGGAAAGCTCACCGACATTGCACCGGACGAGCAGGTAAAAAGCGTGCGGTTTATCGGAAACATTGCCTACATTGTTACGTTCCGCAACACCGATCCGCTGTTTGCGGTCGACCTGAGCGACCCGAAGAATCCGACAATCTTAGGTCAGGTCAAGCTTCCCGGTTTTTCGGAATATCTGCACCCGTTAGGCGACAATCTTCTTGTCGGAATCGGCTATGACGGCGACGACGACAGCGCCGACTTTCAGTCGCTGAAAATCACGCTCTTTGACATCAGCGACCCGTTGAACCCGGCCGTGAAAGACTCGCTTGTTTATGAAAACACGTCAAGCCGTGTTCTCTACGAGCCGAAGTCCTTTATCATGGGTCAAAACGGAAGTGACTTCTATATTCCGACAAGCAAGGAAAAAGAGCATTACGATATTCTCGGAGAGTGGTACAAATCAACCTATACGCTGACGTATCTGCATATCAGCGCCGAAAACGGTACCCTTTCCGTTCTTACCTCCTATACCGTACCGAAAAAATTTGACACAGACCACGCAAGCTACGATATCTTTACCGGCGCCTATATCGGAGAGAATTTCTACACTGTTGTTGATACCGCAATATATCGGTTCACCCTTTCGGACGGCACAAAAACCGCCGAAGCAAGCCTCAAGAAGGCAGGCTGATACTGTCCGGGTCTTACCCCCTCTTTCCCGGATATTGTAAAGGGCGAAAAAGCGGCGGCGAAATTAAACTTGACAGCGAAAACCCGAGGTGATACTATTAAGGAGTAAAAACACCAAAGGAGAAACCAATTCATGAAACAAAGATTATTCAAAGCTGTTTTTCTGCTTTTCACTGTCGCTTTTTTCGCCCTCTCTTTCTGTGCCTGCTCAAAAGACACCGTAACAGTGCCGACGTTTGACGAAGACGGAAACTACACCGGTTTTTCGTCGGTTTCCTCGGACTATACCGCCGAAAAAGCCGAAAAAGACGGCGTTCTTGTCCTGACCGATAACAAGCCGACAGGCAAGACCAAGCCGTGGGAAAGCTTCCTTTCAAAAAGCCAAAAAGGAAAAGACGCTTTTGTACGAGTTGCATCGTACAGCGGAAAATCCGTCGAATTTGATGATCTGTATTTCACCGACGGCAAGTATCACCTTTTCAAAAGGGATAAAAGCGGCGAGGTCACCGATAAGGGCGAATACAAGTATCTTGTCAACGCCGAAGAAAGCGGACTGAACGCTTATATTCTTACCGACGCCCCGGACGTAAACGCTATGCAGGCGATTATTCAGTCCTATCTTTCGGGTAAAGAGAACCAGAAAACCGACTATGTTCTGCTCGGCTTCACACTTCATCTGTAAACGGCGATTGATACAAAAATAATCCCCTCTTCGGAAGGGATTATTTTTTTGGCTCTTTTGTTTTATCGAGAATAACAAGTCCGCTCTCTCTCGCTTTTACGGCAAGCTCCGTCCGGGAGCGAAAGCCCGTTTTTTCAAGCATCGTCTGGATATAGTCGCGGACGGTGTGCTTTGACATACCGAGCCTGTCTCCGATTGCCGCATTGGTATCGCCGCTTGTAAGCTCACGAAGCACTTCGAACTCCCGTTCCGTAAAGCGGCTGCTGTCGGTCAGTCCGAACGGAACCACCGGCGTATTGTCGGGATAAACGGACTCCCCCGCCATGGTTCTGTCCATTAGTTCAAGAATCGGCTCCGGACTTATTTCTTTATACCAAAAGCTGTCTACACCGGCCCCTCTTGCCCGCTTAAGATAAGACACCTCGGGCAGCGACGTGACAATGATAATTTTTATTTGTGGGAACTTCCGTTTAATCACTTCCGCCGCTTCCAGTCCGCTTGCATTCATGGCGGTGCAGATATCCATCAGTATCAAATCGATTTCGTCGCTTTCACAGTAAAGCTCGGCCATATCAGCGTTTTTTATTGAGCGGACAAGGCAGTAGTCCTGGCTTGCATTGATGAAAGCTTCAAAAAGCTGTCTCGGCATCACCTGATCCTCAACCACCATAACATTGACCACGATTGAACCGTCTCCTTTTCAAAAGGCAAAAGCCTTTGTCGTACTCTGTCAGTCTCCTCTGTCGGGAATTTTCAGCCGTAACACAAACTGCGGCTTTGACACGACTGTCATCCGGGCGCCCGAATCTTCGGCTTTTTTCCGAAGAGAAGAAAGCCCGCCGCCTTCAACAATATCTTTTTCGGGCGGTATTCCGTCGTTTGTGTATTCAACAATCGTTTTCCCGTTTTGTCTGTCAATACGGATATCAAGCCTTTCGGCCTTTGCGTGATGAACGGCATTGGTAAGGCATTCCCGTGCACCGATGAGGATAAGACTTGTCGCCGTATTGTCGTTTTCGGGAAAACTTCCCCTTACGCTTAAAGAAATACCCATCGCTTTTGCGGCGTCATTGAGTTCCTCAGCCGTATCGTCACGGTCGGGCTGTTCGGCTTCACCGTGCAAAAAGGAAATGTTGCTTTTCCACATCTGTGAAAGCTCATCACTGAAGATTTCCGACTCTTCGTCCAATAGGTACCGCTTCGAAATCAGCAGAATCTTGCCGAGTCTGTTATGAATTCTGATTTTTGCGGCGAGCACCTCTTTTTCTCTTGTGATATCGGTGACGTTTTCGCTGTAGCGAAGAAGTCTTTTTTTCATCTCCTCAAGCTCTTCGTTGTAAGCCATCAGATGTCGGCTGAGCGCATACTGTTCGGTGATATCCGCCGCCGAAATCTCGTAAATCGGCTTTTTCCCCGCAATAATTTCCCGACAGACAAAGCGGCGGACCTCTCCGCTTTCAAGAATAATGATGGGCTCCTGACCTGTTTGAACCGCCGTATTGCCGGGACTGATTTCGCCGTTTTCAAGCCGTTGCCAGAACTCCTTGGCATTGAGCAGATACTCGCCCGTTAAGCTACGGCAAAGATTTTGCATACAATAATTGGTAAGCCTCGGCCGTCCGTCCGAATCAAAGCAGCAGAGTCCGGTCGGCAGCTTATCCGCCCCGTCTTTTATCGACATTTCGGTCACGCTCGTTTGATACCGTCGGTACATTCTGTAAAACAGGGCGGCAGTTGCTGCAATCTGAAGAAGCATCAAAATGGCGGTAAAAGCCATCGGAGCGTCCGCAATTGTTTCAATAACGGCATTGGAGGAAGTTTCGTCAAGCGCAATAGTCAACACCGCAAGATGAAACGCTGTAAACAAGAAAAGAACTATACCAAGGAAAACATCACGGCTTTTGCTTTTATAAATCACAAAATTCAGAATGCCCCAAAGCTCCGCTAAGGCAATCAGAATATAGACGGTAAGCACCGCTGTCTGACAGAAGTCGGGAAGAGATGAAAAAGCGGTCATGCTGTATCACCGTCCTTTCGAAAACGAAGGCAAACGAAAACCGTTTCGTCCTCCCGTTCAACGGTAACATTTCCGCCGAGCGCCGAAAGCATCTGTGCGTATTTTTCCTCGCTGACCAAGCTGTCCATTCCGTCCGCACATAGCTTGAGATAAAGGCCTTTGTCCCGAAGCGAGATATCGGCGGTGATCGCCGTAATCGTACCGAGTCCCTCGTCAATCCACAACTGCCAGAAGTCAAACGCAAAACAGATTTCCTCTTTCGGCGCAGAAAAGTCCTCTGACGACAAGCTGACTAAGCTTGAAACACCGCAAAGCTTCAGATACTCGCACGATTCTTTTATTCCAAGGTAAAGCTCGTTTGCGAAAAGGCTTTCTTTCGTGTCCCCGATAAGAATCAGATTGGCACGACGCTTGATATAGCAATTGAGCACCATGGCGATTTTCAGATTGTCCTTAAAGCTTTTATCGTCCGTAATAAGACTGTCAATTCTGTCAAGATACGGCTTGACCAAAACGGCAATACTGTCGTAAAGGCGGTTTTGTTCCTCAATTCTCGCCTTTTGCTCTTTCATTTCGTTTTCCGCCTGAAGCAAATCGCTTTCCTGCGAAAGATTTTCACCGATCTCTCTGAGCTGTTCATTGAGCGAATTCACAGCGGTGAGATCCTCCGTCCAGAACACGTTTCCGCCGAGCACCTTATGGGAACGCAAAAGTGTATTTTTCCGGATCAGAACCGGGCTTTTAGCAGCTGACCGCATCTGCTTTCCGGAAAGCGTTTCCGCTTTTTCGGAGCGGTATATCACATCATAATCGGCGTTGGTAATCTGAACGTCAAGACTTGAATGAGAAAAGAAATCGTTATATTCGATGTTGGAGGGAACAAGACCGATTTTGATGCAACTTTCCCAGATGGCAATCAGGATAAAGCAGTGAATTTCAGGCAGTCGGAAAAGAGACGGAATCCTGATGACATCTTCGAGCGCAAGCAGGATAACAAGCAGCGTGCCGACCGGAAGCCATATAAACGGAAGCCAGACACGATGACGGATACTGGATATTCTGCATTTGTGATACAGCATGATGATACTTGCCAGAAGCCAGAAATAGATCCAGACCGTCACGGTGTAAAACAGAAAGCCGTAAGAATAATCGGTTTTCCAGTTGTAAAAACCCTCCCGAAAACGAAACGCCAGCTCGTGAAAATCATTGGTTAAAATACCGACGGACAACACGGTCGCAGCAAGAAAAGCGATCAGCCACTGTTTCGGAAGCTTTTCGTCCTCCGCCCTGCCTACGGAAAAGGCGGCAACAAACGAAAGTAGCGGAGCGAATATCTGCGGTACATAATAAAGGTACCACAAAAAGCGGCTGAGCCTCGGCGTATTTTGTGAAACAAGGCTATACCGCTGGGTTCGGAAAAGAATATAAAGAAGCAAAAAGAACGCCATTGTCACAAGGAGAAGCCGCATACGGTTCGAAATAAAACGCTTTTGAATAAAGGCGATCCAGCAGATGATCAGTCCGAAATAGATAAAGCTGCACAAATAAAAAAACGCCATGTTGAGATAGGTATTCTCCGGCTGTATCGTGCGGAGCAATCCGGCAAGAATAAAAAGGCCGAGTGCACAGGTCGCCGGAAACCCGTCGGCTTTTCGGTTGTTTTTCATCCCTGCCACTCCTCTCTTTTTTGATTATACCATACCTCGACATTCGGCAGCAACAGCCCGAAGAGGTTTTCGGATCAAAAAAGCGGATTTCCGGCAAGCCGACCGGATTTCCGCTTTTCCTGTTCGTTTTTATTTCAGTTTAACCTGAAACGGAAGATTGACGGCCGTATCCGTCACGATTGAGCCTTCATCAAACACGAGATAAAAGTCGGTGTTGTCCTCATAATAGATTTCATTATCAACAACCACATCACACGCAAGAGCGGCTCCCGGGTCATCATCGTCATAGATGATACCGAAATTCACCTGTTCTTTTACAAGAACGGTTCCGTTTTTATCTACCTGATAAATATAGGCCCTGCCCTTTCTTTGCGGATTGGAGCCGAACGGCTTGAGCGAGACGGTTGCGCCGACGATGATTTCCTCATCTGAAAGCGTCATTTCGGCACTTTCGGCCTTGATTGCGGTATACACCAGACCGTCATCGGTTTTTTCTCCGTTTTTATGATTCGTCGGACTTGTCAGCACAACATTGGCAGCTACCGGAGCGGTCGGCGGCTCGGTTGTGGGTGCCTCGGTTGTGGGTGCTTCGGTTGTCGGCGCTTCGGTTGTTGTTTCCTCGGTTGTCGGTTCCTGTGTTGTCGGCACTTCGGTCGTTGTTTCCTCGGTTGTCGGCTCCCGTGTCGTAGGTGCCTCGGTCGTCGGCGCTTCGGTTGTCGCTTCGGTAACGGTAGAAATACTCGTCTCATCCAAAGCGGTTGTCGTTTCCTCCGGCTTCGGATTCAGACCTTTTACAACAAAGAACACAACCACGCCGAGAATCAGCACAAGAACGGCAATAAAGGCATACCATTTCTTACTGGTCGGCTTTTCGTCCTCCTCGGAATCGTCAAAAGCGTCGTTAAACTCATCTTTTGCTCTGTCTTCGGCGGTATAGGTCGTTTTCGTCGGCGCATACTTATCGAAATAAATATCGTTTTGGTTTGCCGTCTTGTATTCCTTCGGCTCATTGATCTTCGGCAAAACCTGCGTTGCGTCCGGGTCAGCCGAGCCGAAAAGATAGGTATTCAGATCGTTTTCCAGCTGTTCAGGCGTCTGATATCGTTCTTCGATCCGGAAAGCGGCGGCCTTAAAAATGATCTTCGAAAGCCCGAGATCGGCTTTGGCGGGTTTTACAAGCCGTTCACCGCTCATTCTTCTTTCGAAAGCCCGCTTTCTGTCGTCAACCGAAATCGGATTCGGATATTCGGGGAGGAACGGAATCCGGTTATTGTTGGCAAGCTTATACATCAGGATACCGAGAGAATAGATATCCGAGCAGGTATCAACTCCCGTCGAATAGACAATTTCGGGAGCAAGATAATTTGACATCTGCTCCTGTTTATCGGTGAGCTGACCGGTTTCGGAGATTCCGAAATCTCCGAGCTTATAGGTTCCGATATCGTCGACAAAAATATTTTCGGGCTTGATTTCCTTATGCATGATTCCGATCTTACGAAAGCCCTCGAGAGCAAGCGCAAGGTCACAGCCCATCTTGGCGATCTCCTTGGAGGTTGCAACACTTTCGGTCAGATATTCGCTTAAAGGCTTGAGCATTTCCATAAGAATAATCACATGAAAACAATTGAGTTCTCTTACGATCATGTAATTATCGAAACGGACAATATTGGAGTTTGCCCGAAGGCTCATCATTTTTTCCATATTGCGGCGAAGTTCACCTTCAAGAGCGGTGAGATACTGCTCAGCCGTACTGTATTTTCCGGACTGCATAACACGGTTAAAATCGTTTTCCGTCCGGGGAAAACGAATGGTTTTCAAGCCTGAAAATTCCGTTCCGTTGTCACTTTCACGGTAAACACGATAAAAAACGCTGCTTCTTCCCTCGGCAAGCTTTTTATCCACATACCAAGAGCCAAAAAGCGGTTCAAAATTCCGAAGCTTTTCTATGTTCATAATCTTCACTCCAATCAAATCGGAATACTTATTCATTATATGATACCATAACAGCAAGACTAAAGTCAACCGCATAACAGCTGATAAATTCTGTATATACCGGCGGTTTTTACGGCCACCGAACAAAAAATGAAATACACCTTTGGTGCATGAAGTGGCGCAGAACGCCATGAAGTACGGCAAAGCCGTATGAAGTGTGCCCGGACAGATTTCAGATATCAGAAACCGGATATCTGAAACGAAGTTGGGATAAAATGGAAAAATCCATCTTCGGGCACATTAAGGTCGCGGGGAGACTTACTCCATCAGAAAGCTGTTTCCCGCAAAGTCGGCTTTTCTGTGTCGGGAAATTCGTAGATTATAAGCGACGGAAAGTTAAGTGACTTCGAGGAAGATTCAGATGAATTTTAGTTTGTCGTGTGACGACGGCAATCCCGGGGCACATGGTACTTGATTGAAAGCAGGGTGCCCGAGCCGTGAGTTGAGTTGTAAATTTTAGTTTAGCGGTGTAAGACCCCTCTGTCGCCTTGCGACATCTCCCCT
>CAMAZY010000032.1 GCA_945863885.1 uncultured Clostridia bacterium | reverse complement strand
TATATGCGAAAACCGGCTTGTCAGAATCAAAATCCGGGACAAGGGCTGCGGAATCGAGGATATCAAGCAGGCAATGACACCGCTTTTCACAACAGCGGGAGGCGAACGGGCCGGCCTGGGCTTCGCCGTAATGGAAAGCTTTACGGACAAGGTGAAGGTCAGCTCCGCTCCCGGAAAAGGAACAACCGTAACACTGTACAAGCATATCGGCGGCAAAGAGTAACGGGAGGGCTTTGCCTTGAAAGAAAGAAAAGAAAACAAGCAGAAGCTGATCAGCGAAAATTTAGGTCTTGTTCATTCCTGCGCCAACAAATTCAGGGGACGGGGAACCGATTACGACGATCTTTTTCAAGCCGGCTGTGTCGGGCTGATCAAAGCGGCGGACAATTTCGACGAAAGCCGCGGCTTCGCCTTTTCAACCTATGCCGTGCCGGTCATTCTCGGCGAAATCAGAAGAATTTTCCGTGACTGCGGTCCGGTCAAAATCGGACGGACACTGAAAGAACGCTCCCGTGCCGCCCTGAAGGTCAAAGAAGAGCTTTCGGTAAAGCTCGGAAGAGAAGCGACAATCAGCGAGCTTGCAAACGAGCTCGGCGTTGATATTTCTCAGGCGGCGCAGCTGATTACCGTGTCGATGCCGACGGTTTCGCTGACAAGCTGTTTTGAGGACCGGGACGAACAGCAGTTCGATATTCCAACCGAGTCCCACGAGCAGGAGGTTTCGGACAAGCTTGCCTTGCGGGCGGTTCTCGACTCGCTTGAAGAAAAAGATCGCACCCTGATTGAGCTTCGCTATTTCGGAGGTCTTACCCAGGCGAAAACGGCAGACCGCCTGGGTATGTCACAGGTACAGGTTTCAAGGAGGGAAAAAGCTATCCTCAGTAAGATGCGGGAAAGCATGATATAGCGGCATAAAGAATCCTGACACGGCACAGTGGAAATTTTTTGAAAAGTGTGCTATACTGTTTAAAAACACGAATGTTAGGAGAATCAGCGTGAAAAAGCTCAAGACGTTTTGCGTACTTTTTCTTACCGTTGCCGTCATAACAAGCCTTTGCGCCTGTTCGTCAAAAAAAGCGGGCGTGACTTCCTATTCCTATGAGACCTTAAAAGCTTCGGTCTCAAAAGCGGTCGGCGAAGAATATTATATTTCTCAAAGCAAGTTAAAGTCGCTTGAAAAAATCACATCCGCCGGCACGAGTCTTATCTATTTTGATAAAACGACCTATGCCGTAAGCGTTTATGACCTCAACAGCAAAAAGCTTTGGAGCAGTCTTCCCGACACTTACCGCTCCGAGCAGCCGTCCGTCGTAAGCCTTGACGTTGTCGCGAACGGAAAAAGCTACACGCTTTCTTCCCAGACCGACTGCGTCGCTCAGAAAGGCGCCCTGTACGAAACGAGCGAAAACAGCCTTACGGTTACTTACAGCTTCCGCAAGGCGATTGACAACAGCACACGCATCAGCCTGACCGTTCCCGTGGTCTTTACGATTGAGCAGGGTGTGCTTTCGGTCAGCGTTGACTGCGGAAAAATCAAAAACGACGACAATTCCGCCGATGTTTTTGTCCGCTCGCTTTCCCTTTTGAACTACTTCGGCTCTTCGGGAAGCGGAGAGGACGGCGATTTCATCCTTGTCCCCGACGGCTGCGGTGCCGTGCTTGACACAAGCAAAACGACAGAAAAGTTTACCCCGCTGACGGTGCCCGTTTATTCGTCCGACGGCGGAAAATACACCGCAAAGGTTCCGTGCTTTGCGGTAAAATCCGGAAACAGCGCCTTTGCCGCCGTTATTGAAAGCGGCGACGCAATCAGCAGTCTTTCGGTTGACCGTGCAGAAGAAAAGGACGGCTACAACCGCATCGGTGCCGTTTTCAATCTTACGGAAACCGAAACCGACAAGGAAACGAAAACACTTTTTGCGTCCGACACCTCTTACAGCGGTGAAATCAAGATTTCCTACCGCTTTCTTTCCGGTGATGCGGCGGATTATCCGGGAATTGCCGCCGCCTGCCGGGAAGCGCTGACAAGAAACGGCGTTCTCAGCTTCAGTTCCGACTCCAAACAAACGGAAATGCCGCTTGTTCTTCAGCTTGCGGGAAGCGACTACTCCTCTGAAGGCGGAAAGCTGACCGCTCTTACAAGCTTCAACGAAGCGCAGGAAATTCTTTCGCTTTTAAGAGGCAAGGGAATCGGCAATATATCCGTCCGTTACTGCGGGATCTTCCAAGACGGACCGCTTCAGTCCTCGCTCAAGAAGCTGAAGCTTTCCTCCGCTCTCGGTTCGCCGTCGGATTTCAAAAATCTTCTTGACTATGCGTCGTCCCAGAACATCAAAATTTTCGCCGACGCCAATCTCGTTTCCGGCAAAGACATCAAAAAGAGCAAAGCCGCCGTCTCCCTTTCCGGCGATGCGTCCCCGGCTTCTTACAGCGGTCTTACGTCCTTTTCCGCTTCAAGCGGTACGCAGTCTCTTCTTGTTTCGCCCGGCGAGATTGAAGCCGCCGCAAACCGTGTGATTTCGTTCGGAAGAGAGATGAAGCTTGACGGAATTTCCCTTTCGGACGCAGGCAAGCTTCTTTATTCCGACTTTTGCGACGGGAACAGCCGTGACCGTCAGTCCGTCCGTTCCGTTATCGCCTCGCAGTCGGATGCGGTTTCCTCAAGCCTTTCGCTGATGGTGGATTCACCGGCGGTATACACGCTTAAGTACGCTTCGGCGGCCGTCAATCTTCCCGACGAAAGCGAGGTCGGAAAGCTCGAAAACGCAACGTCGGTTCCGTTTTTACAGCTTCTTCTTCACGGAATCTGTGACTATTCGGGAAAGCCCCTGAACCTTTACAAGAACTTTGAGACAGGGCTGTTAAAGGCGGTCGAATATGGAGAGGTCCCCTCGTTTTCGCTTTATTACGCCGACTGTTCCGACGGCAAAAAGAGCGATTCCTACCACTATATGAACAGTGCCGCCAATGCGCAGATCGCCTATGAACGCATGAGTGCGGTTTTATCGGGACTTAGCGGAAAGACGATCACCGACCACTACAAGGTCAAGAGCAAGGTCTACTGCACCGAATACGGCGGAAACATCAGCGTTTACGTCAACTACGGCGACACGGACGTTACGGTCAACGGCGTCACGGTCGGCGCAAGGGATTTTGTAAAGGTCGGCTGACCGGGGCAGAAAAACAGAAAACAGAAAGCAGAAGTCAGACGGGACATAACCGGAAGTGACTTCTGCTTTTTTCTGCGTTCTTAAAAAGCAAAGCCGCCCCGAGGGGGCGGCCGCCTTGTTCGTTTTTAAAAAATCTGACCGGGAAGAACTTTTTTCTCTTTCGGCAAAAAGCCTTTGTCAAACTCTTCGGCTTTCTTTTCGTCAACAAAATATCCGTCGGGATCCTTGTAGGTTCCCGTGATACCGTTAAGAAAACCGGGGGTGAGTTCTTTTATGAGAAAGTATTCCGCTTCGGGGTCGTCCGCATAACGGATCCCTTTCGTGAGAGCCGGAACAAATCCGCTTTTTCCGTAAAAGCCGATGTTGCCCGTAATGGCAAGTGCACCGGCTCCCATCTGCTTCGCCTTTTCCATCGAATACCGCAGCAAAGCCGTGCCGTAGCCCTGCTTTTTGAATTCGGGCGAAATGCTGATCGGACCGAACGTCATAATCGGAATTTCCCGCTTGTCGTCGGTAACGATTTTTGATTTTGCATACATGACATGACCGATGGGCTTTCCGTCCTTTTCCATGACGAAATTCAGCTCTTTTACAAAGTCGGGTCTGTCCCGGTATTCGTGCAAAACAAAATGCTCTAAACAGCCCGGACGGTAAACGTTCCAGAATGCTTCCCGGGTAAGGGCTTCGATTTCCCTTTGTTCTTCTTTTCTTTCCAAACGAATTGTGTAGTCAAGTTTCATTTTTAAATCCTCCTAAAATTGTTGACTGCAAAATCGGGAGGCTTTTTGAGATTGTCTGATAGCCTCCCGGTTACCGTACAATCTCCAAGGTGTTGTTCATTTTCAAACAGCATTCTCCAATAAATATAAATTCAGACAAAAGTCCGCACAAACAGTATAGTTCAATTTTTTCGAAAATGCAAGAATATTTTGACTTTCTCTTATGATTATGTATAATGAACCTGAGGTGAGAAAATGCCGATGTGGAATCCGTGGAGAGGCTGTCACAAATACAGTGAAGGCTGTACGTTTTGTTATATTCATAAAGGCGACGCAAAAAGAGGCGTCAATACCAAAAACATCGTAAAAACCGAAAAGTTTTATGCGCCGGTTGAAAAGAAGAAAAACGGCGAATACAAAATGAAGTCGGGTACGGTGTATCTTTGCTTTTCGTCGGACTTTCTGATCCCCGAAGCGGACGAATGGAGAAACGAATGCTGGAAAATGATAAAGGAGCGAAGCGACCTTCATTTTATCTTTCTGACGAAGCGCATCGTGCGTCTCGGCTCGTGTCTGCCCGATGACTGGGGCGACGGCTACGACAACGTAACGGTCGGCTGTACGGTTGAAAATCAAAAAAGAGCCGACGAGCGGCTTCCGGTTTTTTGCTCTCTTCCGATAAAACACCGCAACATTATCTGTCAGCCGATGCTGTCGCCGATGAAGCTCGAGCCATATCTCGGTTTTACCGAATTGGTAGTCGCCGGCGGCGAATCCGACCGGTTCGGTAGAGAATTGGATTTCGCATGGGTTCTTGACCTGAGAAAACAGTGCATCAGGAAGAATGTATCATTTGAGTTCCGGCAGTGCGCCACGCATTTTGTAAAAGACGGCGTCCGGTATCAGCTTCAGGTCAAAGATCTTTGTTCTCAGGCGAAAAAGGCAAACATCAATTTTATTGCCGACAAGAACGGATATATTTGATAAACCTGTTTATTTTCACAAAAGTGTATGTTATAATTAAAGCAGTTACAATGACTCGAAAGGAAACAGTGCGCATTTTTGCGCAGGACAAAATAAATGGGCAGAAATTCAGTTAAGGAAAACAAAAACATCTATCAGCTTACAAGAGAGAGCTTAGGGCTTTCAAGGGAAAAAGCGAGCGATCTGCTCGAAACGATCTCGCCGGAAAGAATCGAAAAAATCGAAAACGAACGAGTCGTACCCTACCCCGAGGATATTCTGACAATGGCAGAAAAGTATAAATCGCCCGACCTTTGCAATTTCTATTGCTCCAAGCAATGCCCGATCGGACGGCATTACGTTCCGGAGGTCAAAATCAAGGATTTGTCGCAGATTGTGCTTGAAATGCTTGCCTGCTTGAATTCGATGAACCGAAAAAAAGACCGGCTGATTGAAATTACCGCCGACGGAAAAATCGCAAACGATGAAATTGAAGATTTCATCAAAATCCAAAAGGAGCTAGAGCATATTTCCGTGACAGTCGAAACCCTGCAGCTCTGGGTCGAAAAAATGCTTGCCACGGGAGCCATTGACAACGAAAGCTATCACAAAAACAATATCTGACATCAAAATAAAACAACAGCGCTTTATCTTCCGGAAAGGACGAGAGACAAAGTGCTTTTCTATTTTGCGGATTTTGTGAAAATAAGAACGGTTATTTTGCTTGGAATATAATTTATTCTTTTCGCCTTTTCCCGTATGATATAGGCGCAATCAGGAAATTGCAAAACAACAAAGAAAGGCGGGAGAAAGATGCTCAAAAAAGCTGAATGCTCGCTCAGGGGGAAAGCGGCAAAACGAAAACGGTAAGAAACAAATAATCGGAATCGGTACCAACATAAATAGAATTCAAGAAGCAGGAGAAAGAAAAATGACAAACAATATTTATTTGATTCAGATGATTTGCAATCAGACAGGCGAAGTAATCGAAACGCTTGACGAACAGTACGAAACCGAAGAGGAAGCACTGAACGCCGCCGAGGCATTAACGGAGGATTTCGCCGTAAGCTGTGAATCGCTCGGCTTTTCCGACAGCCTTTCCGGCAAGATCGGTTTTGTTGCACAGGAAGCGGTCTGACTTAAAAAAATGTCTGAAAGCGGCTGTCAGAAACCCGACAGCCGCTTTTGTGACTGAATCACGGAAATTCTACGAAAAAAGGGATATACTATACTTGTAAAAAACAAGAAAGGAAGTTGACCTATGTCAGTAGTGAATGTAACCAAAGATAATTTTGAATCCGTGAAAGCAAGCGAAAAAACCGTTCTTCTCGATTTTTATGCAGACTGGTGCGGTCCGTGCCGTATGGTGTCGCCGCTCGTAGACGAAATCGCCGAGGAGCACCCCGAGTATCTTGTCGGAAAAATCAACGTTGACGAAGAGGGCGAGCTTGCCGCCGCTTTCGGTGTGACGAGTATCCCGACTCTCGTTGTCATGAAAGGCGGAGAAGTTGTCAGTCAGTCCGCAGGAGCAAGACCGAAAAATCAGATTCTTGACATGCTGAAATAACAAGGCAAAAAGAAGCGGGGCGTCGGGTCAAAAGACTCACGTCCCGCAGATTTTTTTCAGCTTTTTCCGGTCAAGTATTTTCACGCCGCCCCGTTTAAGCGCAACAATACCCTCGGCGGCAAAATATTTGAGCGTGCGGGAGACGACCTCACGGGCGGAGCCGATGTATTTTGCAATCTGTTCGTGCGTGAGCGTTACGGTGTCGCTCCCCGTTCTTGCCGTTTCGTCCGCAAGAAAAATGGCAAGCCGCTTATCCATACTCATGAACAGAATCTGTTGCATGACCCACATCACGTCCGAAAAGCGGCTGACCGCCGTTTCCAGGGCGAAAATCTTGATTTGCGGATTGCGCTCGGAGACGGCCGAAAACGCCTGCCCGTTTATGATATAGCATTCGCTGTTTTCTTCCGCATCAACGAAGACGTCAAACGTGACTGACTTTAAAACGCACGAAGCCGAAAGCATACACATATCCCCGCCGTGCAGACGGTAAAGCGTGATTTCCTTTCCCTCATCGGACAGCATATAAAGCCGCAGGCAGCCGCTTCTTACGAAGATCACGCCCGAACAGCCGTCGCCGTCCTTAATGACCGTCCCTTTCGGATACGTCAGAGCAAGGGAATGGTCACAGATATAGTTTTTTTCCTCTTCTGAGATTTCTTTCCAGAAGGGGAATATTTTTTGATAGACCGGCTCAAACATATTTCTGCTCATAAATACTCCTGTGTTTCGGATTCTCATCTGCAAAAGTGTATCAGGCTTGCTGCGCCGCAAGCTCGTCCAGATTCTTTTCCATCAAATCAAAGAAATGTTCCACAATTTTTTTGTCCTCGTCGTTTCCTCTCACGCACATCGAAAGCGTTGTTTCGCCGTTTAATGTTGTTGCTGACAGTAGCACAAACGGCTTATATTTGACTGCGCCCGTCATAAAGCCGTCCACCGGCTCATGACCGCTGAGAGCTAATTTGTCGGCTTTCAGAATGCCGATATTGCTCATCGCAACAAGCGGATTGGAGTAGCCGATTTTGATAATCTCCTCCGACACGGCGTGCGGCATGATGGAATATCCGAGCTTCAAAAGCGGCAGTCCGTAAAGACCCATGAATTTGTCGTTTTTGAACTGATTGGACGAACGGATGACATACTTGAGCGTCTGAAAAATATCCGCACCTCTTTCGGGCACACGGCACTGCATCCATGCGGTGTGGTTGGTCAGTCCCTCGTCGCTTACGTCCTTCAAATGGCGGCGCAGGTCAATCGCGCAGGAGATACAGACGCTTTCGCTTTCTTTGTAGTTCGCAATCTCGTAAAGCGAGTAAAAATACGCCGTCAGAAGCATATCATTGACCGTAGCCCCGAGCCTTTTGCCCTGCGTCTTGATTTCAGAGAGCTTTTCCCGACCGATTTTCCGCTTTGCAATGAATGATTTGTCCCGGATACTGTCGGGGGTCAGCGGAAAACAGTGGTCGTCCTTGGCGTTGATGTTTTTATAAAGATTTTTCGCCATTCGCTGTTCCGTGCGGGAAAAATCATTGTACACCTGCTCGTACGAGCGTGAACCTTCACGGACATCAATCGGGCTGATGCCCTTTTCGACGTAGTTGTTGTAGTTTTCGCAAAGGGCGTTCATGAAATACTTGAAGTCGCCGCCGTCCATGCACATGTGGTTTTCGATGATGCACAGCGTGCTTTTGCCGTCCTTTATGAACAGGGCGGCTTTCATCTGAATGTCACTGTCAGGCGGAATGTAGCCGGTCAGAAATTCGTCCGCCGCTTCGTCAATGTCGTCGGGCGTGCTCACCGTAAACACGTCGTCAATCCGGTACGGTTTGACTGTCCAGTAGGGTGCGACTTTGTTGTCCTTGAAGCTTGAATGAAGCACGGGTGCCTTTTCAAAAAAACAGATGAGCACCGTTTTCAGTTTCTCAGCGTCTATCACGAAATCGTAATCGAGTCTTACATGCACCATACGGTCGTTATAGTCACGGAAAAGATAGTGCATCTTGTCCCATAATTCGGCGTTTAACTTTCGCTCCATGCTGCGTCCACCTCCGGTCTGTATTTATATCTCGAATTGCTGATAGCCTTTGCAAGAACGATAATCAGGTCGGCGATGACCGCAAAAATCACGATCAGCCAGCCCGGATCCCACGGGACAACCTCGAGTCCGCCGAGAATGACATATACCATCGGTGCGACGGCAGGAAGATAAATCAGATAGTTGATGATTCTCAGCTTCTGTTTCGTGACAAAAGCATATACAGCGTCGGCGACGTAAATACAGATAACGCCGAACGGTACGAACGTCCATGCCTTCGGTACCTCCAGCACCGACAGCAGAATCAGGAAAATCGGCACCGTGACGCACATCACGGCAAGAGCCAGCATGACTCTTGCAATCGGATGATATAAACGGCGAAGTCTCGTTATCCGCCGGATTCCCTCGCTTAAAAGGAACACCGTCCAAAGAAGAATCATATCCGGAACAAACACCCACGCCGGCGACCACAGATCGGTAAGAAAGCCGACCGCAAGAAAAATCGTAACAGACAGCAAAGCCACGGCAGGTGTGCCGATTAGCATAATTTTATTCACAAGGCTGTCTCTTTTCCGGAGCCTGTCCTTTTCACAGAATTCCGCATACGCCTTTTTCAAATCCGAAAACTCGCTGACAACGAGGTCATAAAGCACCTTGTCGTCCCGCAGTCCCGTATGTGTAATTTCGTTTGCCCGCTCGTTCATTTTTTCAAGCGTCTGTCGCTTGAAGCGGTAGAGCGTACCGTCGTCTTTTTCGCCGTTAAAAGCGGATTCAAGGTACTCAATAAAATCAGCCATATCTCCTGAAAATCCTCCTTTGCCTTTTCCTGATTATACCACAAAGCAGCCTGATTGTCATCAGTATTTATCTTATTGTCGGATATTTACTGCCGGTTGTTCATTTCGTGAATAAAGTATTAAATTATCGATTTGATTTTGTTGACTATTCACAGATTTGGTGTTAAAATTAAGAATGTAAAGTTTTGGTCTGCTTGAGGAGAATCTGAGTTTTAGAAGACAAAGCCACAAAATCAAACGGAGGAAAAATTATGCAATACGATGTTGCCGTGATCGGTGCCGGTGTATGCGGCGCCATGATCACAAGAGAACTGAGCAAGCTTGACCTGAATCTTGTTATGCTCGAAAAATGCAACGATATCGCCATGGGCACATCAAAGGCCAACAGCGCAATCGTTCATGCAGGCTTTGACGCCGAAAACGGCTCGCTCAAAGCGAAACTCAACGTGCAGGGCGCGTCCCTGATGGCGTATTACTGCAACAAGCTTTCCGTCCCCTACAAAAATATCGGCTCGCTTGTCGTTGCGTATTCGTGGGACGATATGCAGACCCTCGAAACGCTTTTCGAAAGAGGTTTCAACAACGGCGTTCCCAACATGGAAATCATCAGTCAGGAACAGCTTCGTGAAATGGAGCCGTACATCAGCGAAGAAGCCATCGGTGCTCTCTGGGCGCCGACCGCCGGCGTTGTCAGCCCCTATGAGCTTGCCATCGCCGCCACGGAAAACGCCATTATGAACGGCGCAAGGGTCAAGAGAAACAGCGGTGTATTCGACATCGAATACAAGAACGATATGTTCTTCTTGTCCACCGCTTCCGGCGTTATCAAGGCAAAATACGTCATCAACTGCGCCGGTGTTTTCGCCGACCAGATTGCCAAAATGATCGGCGACGAATCGTTTAAGATTATCCCGAGAAAGGGAGAATATTATCTTCTCGACAAAACCGAAAAGAAAATGGTCAACCACGTTTTATTCCACTGTCCGTCCGCCATGGGTAAGGGAATTCTCATCACCCCGACCGCTCACGGCAACGTGCTGATGGGACCGACGGCGATTGACCTTGACTTTGACTCGAAGCTTGACGTCGATACAACAATCGAGGGACTTGACAAGGTGAAGTCCGACGTCCGGAACGTCATTCCTCAACTGACGACAAGAAACGCTATCACCTCCTTTGCCGGACTTCGTGCCCATATCGCAGGCGACAACAGCGATTTCATCATTGCCCAAAGCAAGGCGAACGAACGCTTTGTCAACGTCGCCGGAATCGAATCACCCGGTCTTACCGCCGCACCCGCAATCGCACGGTATGTCGGCGAAATCTTCCGCAAGATGGCTCCCGAATATCAGAAGAAAGAGCAGTTCATTTCAAGACGTCCGGCGCCGATACGGGTCAACGAGCTTTCCAAGGAGGAAAGAGAAGAACTCATCAAAAAGGACAGCCGCTACGGTAAAATCATCTGCCGCTGCGAGGGAATCACCGAGGGCGAAATCATCGACGCCATCAAGGCTCCCTGCGGTGCAAGAGATGTCGACGGCGTAAAAAGAAGAACAAGAGCGGGCATGGGAAGATGCCAGGGCGGCTTCTGCGGCTCGAAGGTCGTTGAAATTCTTTCCCGTGAGCTTGATATCCCGATGAATCAGGTAACCAAGTTCGGCAACCGTTCGAAGATAGTATTCAACAAGACAAAGTGAGGTGGGTTCGATGCTTAAATATGATCTTGCAGTAATCGGCGGAGGTCCCGCCGGCATGGCCGCCGCACTCAAAGCCAGAGAATGCGGCGTTGCAAAAATTATTATTCTCGAAAGAGCCGAGACCTTGGGCGGTATTCTCGAGCAGTGTATTCACACGGGCTTCGGACTTCACTATTTCGGTGAAGAGCTTTCCGGCCCCGAATATGCGCACCGCTTTATTGAACAGGTTGAAAAGACCGACATCGACGTCAAGGTCGATACCATGGTCATTGATATTTTGCCCGGAAACGTCGTTGTTGCCACGAACAACACCGACGGACTTCTTGAAATCAACGCTACGGCGATTATTCTTGCCATGGGCTGCCGTGAGCGGCCGAGAGGTGCGCTCGATATTCCCGGCTCCCGTGCGTCAGGTATCATGACCGCCGGAACCGCACAGAAGTACGTCAACATTGACGGCTATATGCCCGGCAAGAAGATTGTCATTTTAGGTTCGGGCGATATCGGCCTTATTATGGCAAGACGTATGACCCTCGAGGGCGCAAAGGTCGAAATGGTCTGCGAGCTGATGCCGTATTCGGGCGGTCTGACCCGTAATATCGTGCAGTGTCTTGACGACCTCGGGATCCCGCTCAAGCTTTCGTGCACTGTTATCAAAACGCACGGTATCGAGCGTCTTGAGGGCGTCACGATTGCCAACGTAGACGAGCACAGAAAGCCGATTCCCGGAACGGAACAGTTTGTTGAATGTGATACGCTTCTGCTTTCTGTCGGTCTGATTCCCGAAAACGAGCTGACAAGAATGGCGGGTATCATCATTGACCCCGTCACGAACGGCGCCATTGTTGACGAATACCGTCAGACAAGCCGTCCCGGCGTTTTCGCCTGCGGTAACGTTCTTCAGGTGCATGACCTTGTTGACTACGTTACCCAGGAAAGCCAGATCGCCGGTGAGGGTGCCGCCAAATACATACAAAGCAAGTCCAAGTCGAGAAGCCGCAGCGGAAAATGCATTCACGTCAAAGCGCAAAACGGCGTACGCTACGTTGTACCGCAGAACATCAACTGCACGACCGACGGCGACGTGAAGATTTATTTCCGTGTTACCGACATTTTCAAGAACGCAAAAATCGTTGTTACCGCCGGGGATAAGGTGCTTTATTCAAAGAAAAAGAAAAAGCTTGCTCCCGGTGAAATGGAAAGTGTGCCGATCAAGCTTGAAGACATCAAGAAAATCGACAAGCAGGATATTATCGTAAGAGTGGAGGCGTAAGAGAATGAAAAGAGAATTAGTTTGCGTATCCTGTCCGCTCGGCTGTCCGCTCAGCGTTGAACTCGGCGAAAACGGCGACGTGCTTTCCGTTACGGGAAACACCTGCCCGAGAGGAAAAAAGTACGCCGAGGACGAATGTACAAACCCAGTCAGAATGCTCACCTCGACCGTCAAGGTCAACGGCGGCAAGCTTCCCGTTGTTCCCGTCAAGACGAGCGCACCGATTCCGAAGGGAAAGATGTTCGACTGCATGAAGGTCATCAACAACGAAGTGGTCGACGCCCCGATTAAAATCGGCGACGTGATCATCTGCAACATCTGCGACACAGGCGTGGACATTATTGCTACCAACGAGGTTTAACCTTCAGGGAGGAAAAATCTATATAAAATAAGAAACGCCTTTTTCGGGGCGTTTCTTATTTTATACCGAACATAATTGAAAAGCATAGAAAAGACCGACAGAAAAAGGGCAGAAAAGGCGGCCGGGTGCGGCGAAGCCGCACATTTGCCGTTTCGAAGAAACGGCAAATACAAAACCTCAGGTTTTGTCGGCCGCCGTCCCGCCTCCGGCTGAACCCCGCCCGAAGCCGCCAAAGCTTCCCGTCACTTATAATCTACAAGCTTTCCTCCACGAAAAAAGCTGCTCCGCGGGGAACAGCTTTTTGTTATTGAATTGTCAAGATGCGACCGCAATGTGCCCGAAGCAAAATGTTTCCGTTTTATCCCGGTTCAATTTCTGCCGCCTGACTTCTGAACTCCGAAATCTCACCGGGCACATTTCATGCGGCTTTGCAGCAAATCATTCATCATATGCCGTCAGGCATATTCATTCGTTTTATTTTGCTTCGACCGTAAAGCTGAACTTGTACTCCGTGCCCTTGTGCATGATGTACGGATCCCGTAAGCAGGCGTTGCCCGGGGTGTCTCCGCCGACGCCTCTTTGCATCAGGTCAACGCAAACCTCGGTGATGTCTCTTTCGTGAAGCTCATGGATATGCTCGGCTCTGTCCAGCTCGTCCACCGTGTAGTGGTGACAGGTGAAGCAGAACGGCTTGTCGCCGGTTGCCGTAAGAACCAGACCTTTGCCGTCCTTGTCGAGAATTTCAAGCGTGCGCACGTCGGTTCTCTGTCCGTTTTCCTGCGGACGCATATAGTGGTGCTCGAGGTCACTGACGCTCATCGAGTGAACGGCAAGTTTTCCGCCGGTCTTTCTGTCGCAGTAGGTTTCGTGCGGTCCTCTTCCGTACCAGGCAACGGTGTCGAACTTCTTCGGCATCGTGAACTTCAGACCGAAACGAAGCATATCAAGCGTCGCCTTGCATTTGTAGGTGACGTCGATTTTTCCGTCGGGGTGAACGGTGAAGGTGATTTTTGCGTCTTTTACACCGATTGTTGAAACCTTTGTTTCAATGTAGGCGCTCTTTCTGTATTTGTGAACAAGGGTTGCCTTGGTTTTCGCCATATCCGTCGACCGCTTCCACTGATAAAGCGGATGAACGGGAATCAGCGGCGGAACAAAGTTCAAAAAGTCAATATCGTTGTCCGTCAGCGCACGGTAGAAGTTCGGCTTAAAGGAAGCTTTGAGGTACTCCGTGCCGTCCTTCTGAAGCGATACGGGCATGCCGTCACGGAACGTATAGCTGAAGTTTTCGCCGCTTACGGTGAAGAACTTTTCGGTGCCTGCGATAGCGACACTGCCCTCGTCGACGGTTTCAGCCCTTTTGTCGGCGGATTTGATGATGTACTGATCCCAGGCCTGCTCGAAGCCTTTCTTGGCAAAACGGCAGTCCTCTTTTCTAAGGAACGAGAAAAGAATCGTGACTTCGCCCTCGGGCATTGTTTCGAAACCGTAATCAACGGTAAAGTCGTTTTGCGAAAGCGGAGCGGTCTTTTTATATTCCTTTGCCGCAACCTTGCCGGTCTTGATCGTCACGCCGTCTTCCTTGATATCGTAAACCAGATCAAATGCCGAAAGGTCAGAGAAAAGCTGTTTATTCTTGACGGTGAATTCACCCTTTGCCGCATCTCTTGCCTCAACTTTCATTTCGGCATAGACCTTTTTCACCTCGTAAATCGACGGGTGAACCTTTCGGTCGGCGGCGATGATACCGTTTGCGTTGAAGTAGGTGTTGCTTCCGACGATGGCGCAGGTGTTGTAAGGAGGAACGAACCAATGCTCTTTTTCGTTGTAGTCCGTACCGTAAAGCCAGATATCCTCGCCTTTGTCGCCCTTTTTATGAATTGCCTGGTCAACAAAGTCCCAGATGTATCCGCCGCAAAGATTGTCGTACTTTTCAAAAGCGTCCATGTACTCCTGGAAGTTGCCGAGGCTGTTTTCCATAGCGTGTGCGTATTCACAGAAAACAACGGGCTTTGTGTACCATTCTTTTTTGATGGGCTTGCTGTCGGCGGCGAGAGCGTTTGCAATATTATCAAACCAGGTAATCGTAATCGGCTCTCTCTTGCCGAGCTTTTCAACCATATCCTCGGTCGGGTACATACGGCTGATGACGTCGCTCTTGGTAAAATCGAAGTCGCCCTCATAGTGGAACTGTCTCGTTCTGTCGAGCGCTAACGCCGCCTGCTTCATCTTCATGAAGTTGCTTCCGTCGCCGGCTTCGTTTCCGAGACTCCACATAAAGACGCAGGCATGGTTGCGGTCACGAAGCACCATTCTTTCCATACGGTCAACGACCGCTTTTGTCCACATCGGGTTGTCGCCCGGCACGTTCTTTCTTCTGACGCCGTGGGTTTCGAGGTCACATTCGTCCATGACCCAGAAGCCGTACTCGTCGCAAAGGTCATAAAATCTCGGGTCGTTCGGGTAGTGGCTCGTACGGATCGAGTTGATGTTATGCTGTTTCATGATGTCGAAGTCCTGAATATACCGCTCATCGGGAACCGCCCAGCCGGTGTCGGGGTCAAAGTCGTGACGGTTTGTACCTCTTATCAGAAGCGGCTGACCGTTGACGAGGATTTTTTCGCCGACGATTTCGACCTGCTTGAAGCCGATGCGGATGGACTTATAGGTCGTTCTGCCCTCGCAGGTGATTTTAATAAGAAGCGAATACAGGTTCGGCTTTTCGCTTGACCAGAGTGCGGGCTTTTCAATGCGCTTTTTGAAAACGACCTTGTTTTCGCCGTTTCTTGTAAGGATATCGGTCTTGCCGATTTCGATCGTTTCGCCGTCTCTCAAAAGACTTGCTTCAATTTCGGCACCCTTTCCGGCGTCGGTATAGTCCCGGATAAACGCTTCGACGGTAAGGTCGGAGTCGGTATAGTCGTTGACAAGGTCGGTAACAACGTAAAGGTCACGAAGAGCGGCGGCTTTCGGCTCGGAATAGAGGTAAACCTCACGGTAAATACCGCAAAGCGACCACATATCCTGATCCTCGAGATACGTTCCGTCCGTGTAGCGGTAAACAATCGCCGTAAGCTGATTTTCGCCGGCTCTTACAAATTTTGTCACGTCAAACTCATGCGGTGTAAACGAGCCTTGCGAATAGCCGACACGCTGACCGTTGACGAAAACCTCAAGACCGGACTTGACGGCGCCAAAGTGCAGGAAGATTTCTCTACCGTCCCAATTTTCGGGTACAGTGAAGAAAGTTCTGTGAACGCCGATTTCCTGACCCTTGACGTCAATGGTCGGAATCTTCTTTTCGTCCACACAGATGCAGTTCGGGAAAGAGTTTGCATAATACCACGGCTTTGTGTAGTCCTTCTGGAACTGCCACACGCCGGGAACGGTGATATCCTCCCATGCGCTGTCGTCGAACTTTGCGTAGGTATATTCCTCACTTACATTCGGTATGCTGGTTTGCCAAAGGAACTTCCACGTTCCGTTAAGGGAAATTTTATACGGGGAAGCTTCTCTTTTTACAGCAGAATCCGCCGTATCGTAGCAAAGAGCAAGCACATGACCGTCCTCTTTGTTTTCCTTGATGATTTCGGGGTTTTCCCAGATATACTTCATATTTTCTTCCTTTCTTTATGCGTAAGATAAAAGGGCATAGTTTACTAAATACAATTCTACTAAAATCCCCCCGAATTGTCAACAGCAACCGCTGATTTTAAATCCGGGAATAATAAAGCTTTCGCCTTTCCCGGCAATGGCAACGCATATCATCCGAGTCCGTTCAGATCATGCGTCACCCAAACGTTATTTCAAAAAAACAGCCCGACAATTTCAAAAAAAACAGCCCGACAAATTCTTGACTATTTTTGGGGAATATGTTAAGATTGTGTAACAAAAAGACCGACAAAAGACCAACAAACGGTACATTTGTCCGGTCGAAAGGAGATGCATTATGTCAACATTTTTACTCAAACTTCTTACAAAGATCATGGGCGTCATTACCGCTGTTGCTCTTGCCTTTTCATCCCTGACGATGGCCATTGACAGCGGCAATTTCGAAAAAGCCGCATCTTTCGACAAGGTCGTTTATGAAAATCAGCTTGTTCCCGAGCTTGACGAGGACGGCTGCTGGACTTTCACAACCGACCGTGACCTGAAAGTCGTTCAGCTTACCGATATCCATATCGGCGGCGGTGCTCTTTCCGTCAAGAAGGACGCTAAGGCTATGAACGCAGTTGCTGCTATGCTTACCGCCGAAAAGCCCGACCTTGTTGTTCTGACAGGCGACATGGTTTATCCCGTACCGTTCCAGGCCGGCACCTTTAACAACGAGATTTCCACAAAGATGCTCATCACCCTTATGGAAACGCTCGGCGTTTACTACACCGTATGCTTCGGCAACCACGATTCCGAATTCTACGGCACACACACAAGAGAGCAGATTTCCGACCTCTGGGCTGACCCGAGTCTCAAGTATTCCCTTTATCAGGAAGGACCCGAAGATGTTGACGGCTACGGCAACCATGTAATCAAGGTCAAGAATTCACAGGGTATCGTCAAAAACGCTTACTTCATGTTCGACTCTCACGATTACACCGACGGTGACATCCTCGGTATCCAGTGGAAGTACGACAATATCCACGAAAATCAGATTCAGTGGTACAAGGACAACGTTCTTTCCATCGACGCCAAGAACAAAGCGATCGATCCCGCTTGTCCGATGTTCACATCCCTTGCTTTCTTCCATATTCCGCTTGAAGAATACGGCATTGCTTGGAACGAATTCAAGGCAAACGGCTATCAGGACACCGAAGACGTCAAGTATTATGACGGCTGGTTCCACGAGGGCGACGAAAAATCCTACTGCGGTATTTATCCGGAAAACCTTTTTGAAACCATGCTTGAGCTTGGCTCAACTAAAGGTATCTTCTGCGGTCACGATCACGTCAATAACGCAGTTCTCGAATACAAGGGAATCCTGCTGACCTACGGCATGAGCATTGACTATCTCGCTTACACCAATTTAAACAACGAAGGGGCCCAGAGAGGCTGTACGGTCATCAACCTTACGCAGGACGGAGAGCTTTCGGTTTCACTTGAAAACTATTATCAGGACAAGTACCCGAGCAAATACGAAAAAGAAGAAATCACAATGCAGTGGTGAAAAAAATCCCGGCGTCGAAGCGCCGGGATTTTTTAATGAATAATGAATAATGAAGAATGAAAAATGAAAAATTGTGGTCGCGGGTGCGCCCGGTACCAAAGGGAACCTCCCTGTCCGCAGAAGCGACTTGTCTGTGTCGGGCAGTCTGTCGATTATAAGTGACGGTCAGCCGGGCGGCTTCGAGGAAATTTCATCCGTCGGTGGGACGGCGGCCGCCAAAACCTGCGGTTTTGTGTTTGTCGCTGCTATAGGCAGCGGCAAAAGTGCGGCTTCGCCGCACTCGGCCGCCTTGTGCAGATTTCGCCTTATCCAAAAGTCACACCAAACACAAGGGCTGTTCTGTTTACACAGAACAGCCCTTGTAGTAGTAAAAACGCTGCCGGATTTGTCACTGAAGTGTTTTTCTTTTTTATACCACACAGTGCTCAACGTTGATATAAAAGTACGTCTGTCCGAGCTCCTCGTAAAAATCGAACGTTCCGACAAGCCCGATGGTCGTGTACTGTTCAATATCCTCGGGCACACAATCGCCCATAAACTCGATTCCCCACGCCGCACAGCACATCGTCTGGTCATAGCCGAGTACATAATCGTAATACTTATCGGTCTGATCGTAATAGGACTTGTTGTACGAGCCGGTCACACGGACGGTTTTTCCCTTGTAGTCGTTCGGATTTTCAAGAATCTCGTTGACTCTTGCCTGAAGCATGGTCGTGTTGAGCGTTGTCAGGTCGATGTCAACGTCATATTGCTTCAGGTCTTCAAGCCGTTTTTGCTTATCTGCGTCAACACTTGTGTCGATCGTTACCGCAAGAGCGGAAACGGTGGTGTTGTCGTCCTGTTTTGCCGTGGAATCCGTGTTTCCCGACGGTGAAGCCGAGGAAGCGGTCGTTTGTGTGCCGGTGTTTTCGTTTCCCTTTGAACAGGCGGCAAAGAACGCAAAAACAACCGAAAGAGTGAGAAGAAGACAAATTATTTTTTTCATGATACTTTTCCTTTCTTCATCAGACCGATGATGTTACAAATAATAAATACCGCAAGGTCAGCGGCAACGATCGTCGAGCCGACGGGGGTGTCCGCAAAAATAGCAATCAGAATCCCCGACAGAGCACAGACGACGGAAATCACCGCCGAGCTGATGATAACACCCTTGAAGCTTTTGAAAAGCCGCATCGACGAAAGAGCGGGGAAAATGATGAGCGCCGAAATCAGCAAAGCTCCGACAAGATTCATCGCAAGCACGATCACCACAGCGGTGATGACCGCAAGAAGCATATTATAAGCAGAGGTTTTCGTACCGGTTGCGGTCGAAAAATCCCCGTCAAATGTCACGGCGAAAATGCGGTTGTAAAAGAAAACAAAAATCAGAATCACCGCAACCGCAAGAACGGTACAAAGCCGGACATCGGATTTCTTCAGCGTCAGAATTGACGTTGAGCCGAACAAAATACTGCACACGTCGCCCGAAAGATTCGACGACTTCGAAGCGAAGAGATTCAGAATCAGATAGCCGAGGGCTAAAGACGAAACCGAAATCAGCGCCACGGCACTGTCACCGGCTGTTTTCTTGTTGCCGTTTCGAAGCAGAAGAACGGCAACAAGCACCGTCACGGGCAGACTCAGGTAAAGCGGAGCGACGGACAGCACCATCGCAACGGTCGTAGCGGCAAAAGCAACTCTTGAAAGTCCGTCACCGATCATCGAGTACCGTTTCAAGACAAGACTTACGCCGAGTAACGCCGCACAAAGTGCACTCAGGACACCGACAGTCAGAGCGTATCTGACAAAATCATATTCAAGATACATCTGAAGCTTTTCAAGCATCACCCTCACCCGCCTTTCCGATAAAGCAGCGGCCGACGTCGCTTTCTTTATATTCATCGGTGGTTCCGTAAAAGAGCATTTTGTCGCTGAGCTGAAGAATGTGCGTTGAATACCGCAGTGCCGCCGCAAGGTCATGCGAAACCATGACAACGGTGATTTTATCCTCACGGTTTATCTGACAAATCAGCTCGTACAGCTTTTCCGTTACAACCGGGTCAAGTCCCGATACCGGTTCGTCAAGAACAATCAGCTTTTTCGTGGCGCACAACGCACGGGCAAGAAGAACACGCTGCTGCTGACCGCCGGAAAGCTGTTTGTAGCTTCGTTTGGCAAGGTCGCAAATTTCGAGCCTGTCCATCCACTTTTTCGCCGTCTCTTTTTGATCTTTTGTATAAAACGGTTTAAAGCCGAGCTGATTTAAACAACCGGAAAGCACAACCTCCGATACCGTTGCCGGAAAGTCACGCTGAACCTGCGTCTGCTGCGGCAGATAACCGATTTCGTTCGGTTTCAGTCCGTCCCCGAAAACGATTTTTCCGCCGGTCGGCTTGAGAAGTCCCAAAAGCGTTTTCATCGTGGTGCTTTTACCGGCTCCGTTTTCACCGACTATTGAAAGATAAGCGCCGTCGGGAACCGAAAAGCTGAGTCCCTCGCTGACGGTCTTTCCGTCATAGCCGACGCTGACATTCTGAAAGGAAACAACAGCCATCAGGAAAGCACCTCCCGAAGCACTGCAAGGTTGTCGAGCATAATAGAAAGGTAGCTGACCCCGTTTTCAATATCCTCGGGCGGTACGCTCTGGCAGGAATTGAGCGTTTTAATTGCGGCACCGCTTTGACGGCTGACCGATTCGGCAACAGAACCGTCCGAACCGTCAATCATCAAGATATAGTTGAGGTTTTCTTCTTTTACCTTGTTAACCAGAAACGCCATCGTCTCAAAGCTTGCTTCCGTTTGTGCCGAACAGCCCGAAAAGGCGGCGTAGCAGGTCAAGCCGTAATCCTCGGCAAGATAGCGGAACGGGAAACGGTCGGCAAAAAGGAGCGTTTTTGTTTTTGCGGCGCTAATGGTATCGGCGTACTGCTTTTCAAGGTCGGAAAGCTTTTTCGTGTAGGCTTCGCAGCTCGCCTTATAGGCTTCAGCATTATCCTTATCAAGCGCACAAAGCTTGTCTGTGATTGCCTGTGCCATTAAATTTGCATTTTTTAATGAGGTCCAGATGTGCTCGTCCTGCTCGTGCTCGTGTTCCTTTTCCTCGTCTTCTTCCGCCTGCTGACCCTCTAAGGCTTCCTCCTCGTGCGTTTCAACGGTATCCATCAAAGAAAGCACGGTAAGAGAATCATTCTGAGCGGACTTGATAACATCTTGCGCCCAGTCATCGGACTCACCGCCGATATTGATAAACAAATCGCATTTCGAAATTTTTAAAATATCCTCGCTTGTCGGCTCAAAGGAATGTAAATCCGTCTTGGAGTCGAGAAGAAGCGTCAGGTCGATTTTGTCTCCCGCAATTTCACGGCAGAAGTCGTACTGCGGAAAAATCGTGCAAACGACGTTGAGCTTTTTGCTGTCCGGTTCGGTCTGTGAAACCGATGTGTTTTCGCTCGTTTCAGGATTTTCCGTACTTTTTGAGCAGGCACAGAAAATCGTCAGAATCAATGTCAGGGTAAGCATTACCGAAATTATTTTCTTCATCATTTTTATAAAGGCACCGAATGGCGGCGCAAATCCTTTCTGAAAATTTAAATATTCTTATTTAGAATATATAGATATAAAAACAGACAGCAGAAATTTTGCGGACATTACTCCGCCTGTTTTCTGCTGTCAGCATTTTCAGCTCAGGATTTTCACTTTAAGGGAAACGGGGGTTTCATATTGGCTTTTCAGCTTTTCGGCGCAGAGGAAGATGACCGTCCTCCCGCAAACGGCAAGACAGCCTAAAAGAAACCCGATAACTGCAAGCCGGCTCATGCCGTCAAGAAGTTCTCCGGCGGCCTTTAACTGACTGCAAATCATACAGTTTTTTTCGTGGCACTGATGACCGGGGTGGTTGGCAAAGCCGACGGCAAAGGCAAAAGAGCAAAGAAGACACAGCACAAGAACAGCCGCAACGATACGCTTGAACCGTTTCATTCTTACACTCCCTTTCCTATCGATTATTCTTAATTAAGAATAGCACAAATCAGAAAAAAATTCAAGAGCGTAAAAGAAACCGTTTTGTATCAAGCTTGCAAAGCCGGCCATAGTATGGTATTATAGATGAAATTCGTTTTTTTGAGGTTTTTGAGATGATATATGATACCATTTTAGACGCTATCGGCAACACGCCGATGATCCGCTTAAACCGCATGACCGACCCCGACAGCGCACAGATTCTTGTCAAATTTGAAGGGCTGAACGTCGGCGGCTCCATCAAAACAAGAACGGCGTTCAACATGATCCGTGACGCAGAGGAAAAAGAACTGCTCAACAAAGACACCGTAATTGTCGAGCCGACAAGCGGCAATCAGGGCATCGGTCTGGCTCTTGTCGGAGCCGTCAAAGGCTACAAGGTAAAAATTATCATGCCCGACTCCGTCAGCGAGGAACGCAGAAAGCTGGTCATGCATTACGGAGCCGAAGTTTTGCTTGTTCACGACGACGGCAACATCGGTAAGTGTATCGAAGACTGCGTTGCACTTGCAATGAAAATCAAGAGCGAAAACCCGAACGTTTTCGTACCCCAGCAGTTTGAAAATCCCGCCAATCCCGAAATTCAGCGAAGCGCAACGGGTATGGAAATCCTGTCACAGGTGGACGGCCCGATTGACGGCTTCTGCTCCGGCATCGGCACGGGCGGCACCATTACCGGTATCGGCGAAACGCTCAAAAAAGAGAACCCGGATATGACAATCTGGGCGGTTGAGCCGGAGAATGCGGCGATCTTGTCGGGCGGCTCGATCGGCACACACGTTCAGATGGGCATCGGTGACGGACTGATTCCCGCTATTCTCAATCAGGAAATCTACGACGATGTCTGCATCATCAAGGACGAGGAAGCCTTGAAGACATCAAAGCTTTTAGCCTCCGAAGAGGGCATCATGTGCGGCATCAGCAGCGGCACCAATGTTGCGGCGGCTTTGAAGCTTGCCAAGAAGCTCGGCAAGGGCAAAACCGTTGTCACGGTACTGCCCGACACAGCGGAGCGGTACTTCTCTACGCCGCTGTTTGAGTAAATCTAAATAAAGAGACAAAAAGTCCGGGATTCCCATGAAGGGTTTCCCGGATAAATCTATGGGTTTTATCCTGCACCCGCACAAGGGCGCATACAATTGACCGGTTTTCCGTTTTCCGAAAGACTCCTGTGCGGTCAGCGGCTTTCCTCCGGCACAGAGTTTCCCCGCGACCGCAACTATTATCTATTATCTGTTATCTATTATCTATTCACTAAAATATTTATCTGTCCGAAAACGGAACGTAGGTCTCGTGTTCTTTTACATTGATATACGCCGGGCGGATAATTTTTCCGTTGTTCTGAATCTCCTCGATTCGGTGCGCACTCCAGCCGGCGATTCTTGCCATCGCAAACAGCGGTGTGTAAAGCTCATACGGCAATTCCAGCATCCGGTAGATAAGTCCCGAATAAAAGTCCACGTTTGCGCTGACGCCCTTGTACATTTTACGCTTTTCTGCGATAATCTCCGGCGCAATTCTTGCCACGGTTTCATAAAGCGCATACTCCTGCTCAAAGCCCTTTTCATAAGCAAGGCTCTTGGCGCACCTCATGAGAATATCCGCTCTCGGGTCGGAAAGCGAGTAAACCGCATGACCCATTCCGTAAATCAGCCCGGCACGGTCAAACGCTTCCCTATTCAGAAGCCGGACAAGATAGTCCTTGACCTCGCCCTCGTCTTTCGTGTTGATGCTCTGCTTCATGTCGTCGAACATTTTGACAACCTTGATGTTCGCACCGCCGTGCCGCGGTCCTTTGAGTGAACCTAAAGCCGAAGCAATCGCCGAATAGGTGTCCGTGCCCGACGAGGTGACAACGTGCGTGGTAAAGGTCGAGTTGTTTCCGCCGCCGTGCTCAGCGTGAAGCACCATCGCAAGGTCAAGCATTTTCGCTTCCGAGTGCGTAAACCTGCCGTCCTCACGCAGAATATGCAAAAAGTTTTCGGCGGTCGATAATTCCGGTCTCGGATTATGGATAAAAAGGCTGTCGCCTTGATGATAATGGCGGAACGAATGATAGCCGTAAGCGGAAAGCATCGGCAAAACGGCAATCAGCTGTAAGCACTGGCGCAAAACGTTTTCGACCGAGATATCGTCGGGGTTGTCGTCGTAGGCGTAAAGCGCAAGCACGCTTCTCGACAGAATGTTCATCATATCCTTGCCCGGTGCCTTTAAAATCATATCCCGCACAAATGACGGCGGCAGACTGCGGTATTCACCCAAGGTCTGACTAAAACGAGAAAGCTCCTTTTTGTCGGGCAGCTTGGAGAATAAGAGCAGATACACAGTCTCCTCAAACCCGAAGCGGTCGTCGTTCATAAAGCCATTGACAAGATCGTTGATGTTGATTCCTCTGAAATAAAGTTCCCCTTTGCACGGCACTTCGCTACCGTCTTCAAGCACGTTTTTCGCCTTGATTTCCGAAATCTCGGTCAGTCCCGTGACAACGCCTTTTCCGTTCATGTCACGAAGTCCTCGGTTGACATGATGCTGCGTGTACATTTGCGGCTGTATGCAGTTATTCTCCTTTGATTTTTCGGCAAGCTCTCTGATGTACGGCGTAATATCCGAAAATGATCTTCCCACAGTATCATCTCCTTTTCTGACTATTTATAGGTATACTATATCAAACGAAGTTTAAAGCAATTATAGACATCTGTCATATTTTGGTAATTTGTCTGTTTATTATTATAACATATTTAACAGATTGTATCAATTTTATATTTTTAAAGTTTTCTTAAACAGTATTACGGTTTCATGACGCAGAGCGGTTGATATTCCCGGCTTTTGGTAGTATAATAAGCTGATTTTCACTATACAAGGAGTTACAAAATGCCCGGACTCGGAACCATCATAAACGTCGCCGCCATAGTCACAGGCGGTCTCATCGGCTTACTTTTCGGAAAATTCATGAAGCCGCGGTTTCAGGACACGCTAATGAAGTCATGCGGTGTATGTGTCATCTTCGTCGGAATCGCAGGAACACTTACCAAAATGCTGACCGTTGAGAACGGAGCCATCACCGCCGACGGAACATTGATGATGATTGCCTGCCTTGCAATCGGCTCTATCATCGGCGAGCTCATAAATTTTGAACGGCTGTTCGAAAAATTCGGCGAATGGCTGAAGGTCAAGACGGGCAACAGCAAGGAAAAATCCTTTGTCAATGCGTTTGTCACCGCCTCGTTTACGGTCTGTATCGGTGCGATGGCGATTGTCGGCGCCATTGAGGACGGCATCAGCCGTGACCCCTCCACGCTGATTTTAAAGGCGATTCTCGATATGCTCATTATCTGCATTATGACCGCTTCGCTCGGTAAGGGATGTATTTTTTCGGCGATTCCCGTCGGGCTTCTGCAAGGCTCGGTGACGGCTCTTGCAGGGCTTATCAGACCGCTATTAACCGAACCGGCCTTAAACAATCTGTCGCTGATCGGCTCGGTTCTGATTTTCTGCGTCGGCGTCAATCTTGTTTTCGACAAGAAATTCAAGGTCGCCAATATGCTGCCGGCGGTTCTTGTTGCTGTGATTTGGGGGCTGATTACCGGGTAATGCGCTGTCAGGGCATGAAAGTCCGAAGCCGTGAGACAGACGGTAAATTTTAGTTTATATGTCTAACAGTTGGTTGTTCTTTTTTGGAGTTGACTTCTTCTATATCTTTACCTTTGCGCTAATGCCGCGCGGGCACATACTTTCTGA
>CAMAZY010000031.1 GCA_945863885.1 uncultured Clostridia bacterium | reverse complement strand
GCTTAGCTTACTCCCTCCGACGGCTGACGCCGCCACCTCCCTCACGAGGGAGGCTGTATTGCCTTTCTTTTAGGTCGATGCTATTTGGCTCCCTGGTGAGGGAGCTGTCACGAAGTGACTGAGGGAGTGCTCACCGCCAGCTCACGGCTCGGGCACCCATCTTTCAATCAAGCACCATGTACCCCGGCATTGGAGTCGCCTTGCGACCGGGATTGTCGTCGCCCGGCGACCGACAAACTAAAATTTATCACTATCCGCACAAGACGGCTGTGTGCGGATTCTCCGCACATTCTCTGTTGCCTGTGGCAACGGTGAAACAAAACCGCAGGTTTTGTCAGCCACCTTCCCGCTGTCAGACGAATTTCAATCAAAGCCACCCGGCTGACCGCTCTTATGATATACTGAAAAAAATATAGAACGCAAAGTATAAAACAGACGATACAGTCCGTCGCTGTACCGCCTGTAATTCATTAAAGATTAAAATAAGCCTTGAGTTTTTCCAGGCTGAAGCCCGTTTTTTCTTTCGCAAAAGTCTCCTGTTCACGCACAGGCTCTTTTGAATAGGGCACATAGTCGGTAACACTGAGCTTCAGCGGCTCGTTTACCGCTTTTTCGCCGCACAAAGGGCAGGTTTTATAGCTTTCCGGCAGATCAACGCCGCATTTTTTACATCTCATCTTTTATTCTCCGTTTCCGTCGGTGCTTTCGACTCTGACCTTCGTCCCGTTTTCGGTAAGAATCCTGATACATTCGGTAGCGAAACTTGTGTCACGGTTCGCCATCGAGAAGCAAAGCGACAGCATTCCGTTATAGCTTATGCATGAACAGGTGACGGCAAGACCGTAGTTTCTTGTGTCTCCGTTTATAAATTCAAGCCGTTTTACGTTTTCCGAAAGCTTTTCGTCAAGCACACATTCGCCGTAATTGGTAAAAATCGTTGTGAACTTGTTGTGTGTATTCTTTTGGATTTTCCGAAGTGCCGGAAGCTTGATAACATTCGGTACGATTTTCAAAACGGGATTTGCTGCAAGAGAGCCGAATTTGTTCAGCGTCTTCTGAAGCTCGTCTCTTTTCAACTGTGATTTCAGCTCGTTTCTTGTTTTTTCGCAGATTTCGTCAAGGGTAATATCCTGTCGGCCGTCCGGCTCAAAGGTGATATGGGTCTGAACCGTAAAATTCCGTGCGCTGTGGGTTTCGAAAAAGCGTCTGAGGTTGACGGGAACAGCAATCGTGACAGGCTCTTTGATCGGCTTTTTTGCCGCCCGGATCACGCCGAGAATCAGCACACACGACAGGTATTCGGTGACGGTCATTGCGTGCTGATGTGCCCGGCTCTTGATTTCTTCTGCGGGCATCATGGCGAAAATCAGCTTCAGATAATCGTCCTCGTATTTTTCGCTGAAGTGATACGCTTTTTTCAGCGTGTCCTTTGCTTTTTCCCCGCCCTTTACGAAGTAATCCGAAAAAGCGTTTGCGCTTCTTTCTTCGGCTGTGACGCTCGAAGAAAAAGCCTTTGTTTCGCCGTTTTTTAAATCAGTGTATCGTTCAAGAAGCCGTTTAAAATAGATCATGACACCTTTTCCGTCGCCGAGTGAATGAGAGCATTCGATGGCAAGGCGGTTTTTTAAATAAACAAGTCTGAAATCCGGCTTTGAATCGTTTCTCTTAGTGATCGGAAGAAGCGGTCTTGCCCATTCCTGACGGATTTCCGGCAATTCATCGGTAAGCTCTTGATAATTCCAGAAAAAACCTTTTCTTAAGCTGCTGTACATACAAGGAAAAAACGGTCGTAAGTCCTCGGCAGCGTTTTTCAGTATGTCGGGATCGACCTCATCCTTTAACACAGCCGCAAAGCGGAAGGTTCTGCCCCATTTTTTGCTTGACAGAGCGGAAAACATAATGGATGCGGTATCGATTTTTACGAAGCGGTAATCACTCATTTTTTTCAGTGCTGCCCAACTGCAGCAATCCTTTCCGTGTATTTAAGGCATTCATAGCCTTTCCTTTGCGGATCGAACGGACAAACCGCAAAAGCCAATATATCAAGTATATTGATACAGCGGAAGATTGCAAGCCTTTTTCAGAATTATAGCGGCGGATAATAAAATAAATTCTGCGTCTTTTCGACATTGGTATCCGGTAGTGTTAATAAAACATTATTCGTCAAAATAACTGTTGAACAGGAAAATGCAGAAAAATCCGCCGTATCATGACAAACATAAAACGGCGGATTTTGTTTTTGAAACAACGTTATCTGTCAAGGATAAGGTTGAAGCCCTTGGCGACTTCATCATACTCGTGAAGAGCTTTTTCAAGATATTCCTTGCCTGCGGGCTCAAGATGATAATACTTTCTGGTTCTTCTCTTGCCGACAAGCTGTGAATAGGTTGTAAGATAGCCTGCATCAACCATTCTGTAAAGAATGAGGTAAAGGGTACCTTCGAGCATGGTAAATCTGCCTTCGCTTTTCTCGTTGAAAAGCTGTGTGATCTGGTAACCGTAAAGATCCTCTTTGCTCAAAAGATGGAGCGCAAGGATTTCTGCACAGCCGCGTTTAAAATTTTCTCTGTTCTGACTCATAAAATAATACCCCCTGCTTTAACGCATTATACATTAGTACAGATACATTTTAACCTAATGCTTGAGTATTTTCAAGTGTTTCAACAAAATTTATTATGATTTATCGAAGTTTTTGAGGTGTTTGTCGATTTTTTCGGGTATTGTTTTCCTCGATAAGCTTCAAAAGTCCGAATCGATGCACGGATAAGACGTTTTGATGCCCGGCAGCTGCTTTTCGCCTGTTGATTTCGGCGTGTAATACAGCAAAAGAATCAGGAAGTTCGAAAACAGCCTTGATTTTCCGAAGCTTTTCGTTTATGATAGAATCAGGATATTATGGAGGTAATTTCAATGATTGATAACAGTATAAAGCAACTCGTTTCCTACGCCCTCGACTGCGGTCTTATCGAAAAAGAGGACGAAACCTATTGTACCAACCGACTGCTCGAATGTCTCTGCATTGATGAGTACACCGATCCCGGCGAAATCACCGAAAAGGTCGGATTGGAAGAAAATTTAAAAGCGCTTCTTGACTATGCCGCCGAAAAGGGAATCATCAAAAATGATGTGACAAGCCGTGATCTTTTTGACACAAAGCTGATGAGCGTTTTTGTTCCGAGACCGTCTTACATCATCAATAAGTTTTACTCTCTTTACAAAGAATCTGCGAAAGCAGCAACGGACTTTTACTATCAGTTCAGCCGTGACACCGATTACATACGCCGTTACCGCGTTTCAAGGGACCTTAAATGGAAAAGTGAAAGTGCCTACGGAGAGCTTGACATCACCGTTAACCTTTCAAAGCCGGAAAAGACGCCCGAAGAAATAGCGGCGGCGAAAAAGGCGAAGCAGAGCGGCTATCCGAAATGCCTTCTCTGTCCCGAAAACGAGGGCTACGCCGGCAGAATGAATCACCCGGCAAGACAAAATCACAGAATTATCCCGATCACCATTGACGGCAGTGAATGGGGTTTTCAGTATTCTCCTTATGTCTACTATAACGAGCACTGCATTGTTTTTAACAAAAAGCATATTCCGATGAAGATCGACCGTTCCGCTTTTTGCAAGCTGTTTGACTTTGTCAAGCTTTTCCCGCATTACTTCATCGGTTCGAACGCAGATTTGCCGATTGTCGGCGGCTCCATTCTTTCCCACGAGCATTTTCAGGGCGGCAACTATGAATTTGCTATGGCAAAAGCGCCGATTGAAAAGACGTATACCGTCAAGGGCTTTGAGGATATCGAAGTCGGTCGGGTAAAATGGCCGATGTCGGTTGTCCGCATCAGCGGCAAAGACACGGACAGACTCGTTGAGCTTGCCGACCGGATTCTCGGTAAATGGAGAGCTTACACAGACGAAAGCTGCTTTATTTTTGCCGAAACCGACGGCGAAAAGCACAGCACGATCACGCCGATTGCAAGAAAAAGAGGCGACAAGTTCGAGATGGATCTTGTTCTTCGCAACAACATCACAACAGATGAGCATCCCCTCGGTGTTTTCCATCCGCACAAGGAATTGCACAACATCAAGAAAGAGAACATCGGGCTTATCGAGGTAATGGGACTTGCAGTTCTTCCGGCGAGACTCAAAACGGAACTTAGCGAACTGGAAAAAGCGATTCTGAGCGGCAGTGATATCCGGGCGAACGAAACGATTGCCAAGCATGCCGACTGGGTTGAGTCCTTCAAAGACAAGTACGCCTTTACCGCCGAAAACACAAAAGAGATTTTACAAAACGAGGTCGGAAAAGTATTTGCGAAAGTTCTCGAGCACGCCGGCGTTTTTAAGCGCGACGAAAACGGCTTTTCAGGCTTTGATCGCTTTATGGCGACGGTATAAAAAACAGAGGCGGCACTTCACTTGAAAGGTGTCGCTTTTCTGCAGCTGTCGGATTGTGCGGCTGCCGGGTCAGTCTTTCAGCCCGGTGAGAATTCAGAATACAGAGGTCAGATTTCAGAACGAAGCCGTCCAACGGCTTTTCAGTAACAAAAGAAAGTAAACAAAGAAGCGCTTTTCGTGCGCATTTTCTCAGCCGGGTTTTTTCTCCCTTGAGGGCAAGGGAAGCTCTGATTCAATCTGATGTACAGATTACGCAGTCAAATTTTTCGTCAGAAAAGTGCAAAAGCTGTGCATCCAAAGCCTGTGCTGTGATTTATTCAGAGGTTCCCAAGAAAAAGCTGCTGTTGCAAATTTGCAGTACCTCTCTGTTTTTTTTTCGGATTCAGGCATATGTTTTTTGTTTTTGTCGGGTAAAACTCAAAAACATATGGAAAAACTGTTTTGTGAACGAATTTTTTGTGATACAATATCAAAGAAATGATTTTTATGGAGGCAGTCATATGAAAAAATTCATGGATAAAGACTTCTTGCTCGATACCGAAGCGGCGAAAATGCTTTTTCATTCTTTCGCCGAAGCTGAACCGATTTTCGACTGGCATTGCCATCTGACGGCAAAGGAGATATACGAAAACAAACAGCCCGATAACATCTATGACTTGTGGCTTTCGGGCGACCATTATAAATGGCGTGCCATGAGAAGCGCAGGCATCGACGAAAAATATATCACGGGCGACGGCGACCCGAAAGAGAAATTCATTTCTTTTGCCAAGACACTGACCCTTGCAATCGGCAATCCGCTTTTCCATTGGAGCCATCTTGAGCTTCAGCGTTATTTCGGTATTGACACCGTTTTAAACGAAGATACCGCCGAAGAAATCTGGAACGAAACGAAAAGAAAGATTGACGAAGGCGGCTTTACGCCCCGTGAGATTATAAAAAAGTCGAATGTTTTTGCTCTTTGCACAACAGACGATCCGTGCGACGATCTTCTTTATCATCAAAAGCTTCGTGAAACCGATTTTTCCGTCAAGGTTCTCCCTGCTTTCCGTCCCGATAAGGCAATCAATATCGAAACGCACGATTTTCCGTCTTGGATTTCCGCTTTATCGTCGGTCAGCGGACTTTCTGTTTCCACTTATACGGAAATGAAAGCCGCTTTGATTCAGCGGATGGACTTCTTTAAAGAGAACGGCTGTGCAGCAAGCGATCAAGCGGTGGCAAGCGTCGTGTATGCACCGGCAACGGAGGCCGAGCTTGAGGAAATCTTCAAAAAGGCGGCTTCCGGGCAGCCGCTTACAAAAGACGAGCTTGATAAATACAAATACGAAACACTTTGCTTCTTCGGAAGAGAATATGCAAAGCGAGGCTTTGTCATGGAGCTTCATCTCGGTGCGATGAGAAACAACAGTACAAGAATGTTCAAGTCGATAGGCCCCGACACCGGCTTCGACTCGGTTGATGATCCACAGATTGCTTTCGGTCTGTCCCGCTTTCTTGACGAACTTGATAAGGACGGACTTTTGCCGAAAACGGTTTTGTTCTGCCTGAACCCGAAGGATAACTATGTACTCGGTACGATGCTCGGAAACTTCCAGTCGAGCGAGGCTGTCGGCAAGCTTCAGTTCGGTTCCGCATGGTGGTTCAACGACAACATTGACGGCATGAGAACACAGATGAAATCCCTCGCCAATCTCGGTGTGCTCGGCGGCTTTGTCGGCATGGTTACCGACTCCCGCTCGTTCCTCTCCTACCCGAGACACGAATATTTCCGCCGGATTCTCTGTGCCCTTGTCGGCTCGTGGGTAGAAAGCGGTTTGTATCCGTATGACGAAAAGGCTCTTGAAAAAATCATCAGGGGCATCTCGTTTGAGAATGCAAAGAGATATCTTCTCGGATAAAACGGTTGTTCCTGTTTCCGGTTTGTTACTTTGGACGGATTTTGTGTGAAAATTGTGACATAGTCTGTTGAAATTGTAAACGAAATCCGATATAATGAAACCACAAAGGAGGAAGTAGCCATGAAATCAGCAAAAAAAGTTTTCAGCATCATTCTTTGCGCTGTCCTGATACTTTCGGTATTTGTTCCGGCGGTGTCGGCGGCAGAAGAAAAGAACATACCGATTGTTTTCGTTGGTGGAAGAGGTACTACGCTTCACGACAAGGACTGCAACCAGATTTATCCGATGGACTTTGACAAAAAGCAGTATATCCTTGATGCGTGCAAGGAAATTCTGCCGCTTCTCGGTACGGCTGTTCTGACGAACAATTACGACAAATACTGCGATGCGTTTTATGAAAAGGTTGCCGCTGTTTATGAGGAAGTTGTGCTTCCGCCGAGCGGCGTGCCGGAAAACGGATCGCATTCACCGTTTTCATGGACGAAGCAAGGGCTTACCAAGAAGGTCAGAAAAGACAGCGACCCCTACCGTCTTTACGATTTTGCGTTCTATTATGACTGGCGTATCGATATGTGGAGCGTTGCAGATGACCTGAACACTTACATAAACGACGTTATCGATGTGACCGGTAGCTCAAAAGTCAATCTTGTCGGTCGCTGCATGGGCGGCAATATCGTTGCCGCTTATCTCACCAAGTACGGAGCGGACAAGATCAATAAATGTATCTTTTACGCAACAACGGCGAATGGTACCGCTGAATGCGGCGGACCGTTTTCCGGTCAGCTCGAAGTAAACGGCGACGCTCTGGCAAGATATGCAAGCGACATTCTCGGCGACGATTGCCTGAACGAATTTATCCGCACCGCTCTTGACCTGTACAACGAATCAACCGGTATGAAGCTTCCTGTCGGAATGGTTACGTTTATTTACAACAAAATTTACGAAAATCTTGTCCCGAGACTGCTTATGTCCACCTATGCTTCGTTCCCGTCCTATTGGGAAATGGTTGACCCGGCTCATTACGAGGCGGCAAAAGAGTTTGCCTTTGCCGGCAAGGAAGCAGAATACGCCGGCTTTATCGCTCAGATTGACAATTATCATTACAATGTTCTTCTTCCGCTTCACGACACCCTCAAGACACTTGCGGAAAACGGTCTTCCGGTTTATGTTGTTGCCAAATACGGTAAACAGATGGTGCCGGTTATCAAAGAAGCCGATTGCTTGGGCGACGATACAGTCGAACTGACGAGCTCTTCGTTCGGTGCAACCTGTGCAAAGGTCAACTCGACCCTCTCTAAGGATTACATCGCATCTCAGACTGAAAAAGGTCTTGAACGCTATCTTTCACCGGATAAGCAGGTAGATGCGTCAACCTGCCTTTTCCCTGACAGAACATGGTTTATCAAAGACAGCAAACATCTGGACTTTATCAAAGCAATTGATGAGCTGATGCTGACAATTCTCCGCTTTGACGGCGATATGACAGTCAATGACAACGCAAGCTATCCGCAGTATATGGTTCAGATTGAAGGGACGACCATCGAGCCGATGACATCAGACAACATGGGTACCGACAGCCGTTGGAATCCGAACCTGTTCAAGGCAATATTCAACTTCTTTACCGCTTTGTTCAATCTTCTTGCACAGGCAGTGAGAAACGGCGGATTCAAGAAATAATCCGATAAGAATCGAGCATAAAAAAAGCAGGGGGAAACCTCTGCTTTTTATATAAAACGGAGAAAAACGGAGAAGATATGGAAAATTCTCCATTTTCAGCTATAATATATTCGAATTAGTTTTACAGGCGGTGAAATTATGAGAAAGACAAAAATCGTATGCACAATCGGTCCTGCCTGCTCGGACGAAAAAACACTCGAGCAGCTTTGCCTCGCCGGAATGAATGTGGCAAGACTGAACTTTTCCCACGGCACGCACGAGGACCATCTTGAAAAAATCAAGCTGATAAAAAAAGTCAGAAAAAAGCTCGGACTTCCGATTGCGATTATGCTCGACACGAAAGGTCCCGAGTATAGAATCAAGACCTTCAAAAACGGCAGAGTCACCCTCAAAGACGGCGACACGTTCACGTTTACGACAGGCGACGTTGTCGGGGACGAAACAAGAGTTGCCGTAAGCTACGACAAGCTTTCCGAGGAACTTGCCAAGGGCGACAGAATCCTTGTCAACAACGGACTTTCGATTTTTGAAGTGACCGACATCAACGGCGGCGACATCATTACCAAAGTTATCGCCGGCGGTGAAATTTCCGACCGCAAAAGCATGAGCTTTCCGAACAAGGTGCTCAACTGCGTCTATTTAAGCGAGCAGGACAAGAGCGACATCAGATTCGGCATGGAAAACGACGTTGATTTTATCGCCTGCTCTTTTGTTTCAAGAGCGCAGGACGTACTTGACGTCAGAAATTATATCGACAGCAACTGTCCGGGAGAGGTCAGCATCATCGCCAAAATCGAAAACCGCTCGGGCGTTGACAATATCGAAGAAATCTGCGCCTCTTGTGACGGTGTCATGGTAGCCCGTGGAGACATGGGCGTTGAGATCCCCTTTGAAGAGCTTCCGGCAATCCAGAAGCAGATTATTACCAAGTGCCGCCTCTTGGGCAAGCGTGTTATTACGGCGACGGAAATGCTCGAAAGTATGATTCACAATCCCCGTCCGACAAGAGCGGAAATCACCGATGTTGCGAACGCCGTTTACGACGGTACAAGTGCAATTATGCTGTCGGGCGAAACCGCTATGGGCAAATACCCGGTTTTGACGGTGGAGACCATGTCAAGAATTGCCGAGCAGACAGAAAAGAACATCAACTACAAAAAGAGATTCCTGACTTCGGAATTCAAGATCAAGAACACTGTCGACGCCATTTCCCACTCCACCTGCGGCATGTCAATCGATATTTCGGCAAAAGCGATTGTCGTCTGCTCCCTTTCGGGAAGAACGGCAAGAATGGTTTCCCGCTTCCGGGGTCCTGTTGACATCATCGGCATGACGGTCAACGAAAAGACATGGCGACAGCTTGCTCTCAGCTGGGGTGTCACCCCTGTTATGTGTGAGGTCTACCCGTCAACGGACGTACTGTTTTACCACGCCGCAAAGCTTGCCAAGCAGGTAATGAGTCTTGAAAACGGGGATACAATCATCATCACCGGCGGTACAACAAACGGTGTTTCAGGCAACACGAGCCTGATTAAGATTGAAACGATTCAATGATGTGAACGGAGATTCCATCAAGAAAAATCTCAGGCAACCGACAAAAAATTCAAAAAGCACTTGACAAACCGCCCGGGTAATGATATATTATACAGGCACCTGTTGAGTGCTTTGGCTTTTTTATCTTCCCTGCTTCACCCTTAAGGCAGACGGTAAAACCAATATACCAATACAATTGAATAGGAATATGCGAGAGTGGCGGAATCGGCAGCATTCCGGACGAAGCGCCGCCTGTGGCGGATAAAGCGAGTTCGAAATGGCGTAGCGGTCAAAATTTTGCGGCGCTCCAAGCCGCAGAAAATTTTGGGAACCGCAAGCGGTACCGCGCATGTGCGTCTGCTTCACCCTTAAGGCAGACGGTAAAACCAATATACCAATACAATTGAATAGGAATATGCGAGAGTGGCGGAATCGGCAGACGCGCACGTTTGAGGGGCGTGTGGGGCGACTCGTACGGGTTCAAGTCCCGTCTCTCGCACCAACAGAAAAGAAGCGATTCAGGTTTTCGCTTCTTTTTTGTTTATCAGCAAACTTTCCGGGACTTGAAGTAGGAGCGGTAGTGAATGACAGTCCGGTGGACTGTCAGAGCCGCGAATGACCGAGCCCGCAGGCGAGAGTCAAGTCCCTTCTCTCGCACCATTTTGAGTATTCATAAGGAATTTGACCTGTGAATACTCAATTTTTTTTGCTGAAAGCAGAACTTGAAATGTATTTTTGTCATGTACGGGACGGACTGTCGCAAATCAGTAAAGCGAAGAGCGACAGCCCTGTTTTCAAATAAAGAGTATACGAAATGGTTGGAATTGGATTTTGTTGCAGAGTTTTTCCACGTTGTATGCAAAACTTGTAAGAAAAAGCTGTGTTTTCATTTTTCCTCTTGTCAAAAACCTTTTGAAGCGAAAATCCCGTTTGATTACGCCGACCGCGCCCTCCCCTGAATAGATATCGGTTCATTCTGAGTTAAGGAAGCGGCAACCGGGCAACCATTTGCGGGCTGCCCGGTTGATTTTTTTGCTTCTTAGAGGCTTCGCTTAGTGCGACAGTCCCCCTCTTTCACCCATACGATCTTTCGCCACACGCAGCTAAAAGCCGGGGAATTTTTGCATTTCTGCTTTTTCTCAGATTGAGCACGATGCGTGATCGTCGCAATCCTCTATCTTTCCGACAATCGGCTCGGGGTCGATACCCTGTCGCTTGTAGTAATCGGCGATGGCTGCTTTGATGGCCTGCTCGGCAAGAACGGAGCAGTGAATCTTGACCGCCGGAAGTCCGTCGAGTGCTTCAACAACAGCTTTATTGGTAAGCTTCAAAGCCTCTTTGAGCGGTTGACCTTTAATCATGTCGGTTGCGATTGAGCTGGTTGCGATTGCCGAAGCACAGCCGTAGGTCTTGAATTTTGCGTCAACGATAATGTCGTTTTCAATCTTAAGATACATCTTCATGATGTCGCCGCATTTGGCGTTGCCGATTTCACCGATGCCGTTTGCATCCTCAATCGTGCCGACATTGTGCGGAGACTCGAAGTGTTCCATTACTTTCTTTGAATATTCCATGATACCTACTCCTTTACGCTTTGTTGTTTTCTCGTTCCATGATGTGATCCCATAACGGCGACATATCACGAAGCCGTTTGATAATCGGGGGAAGAACCTCAAGAATATAGTCGATATCCTCTTCGGTGTTGTTTTCGCTGATTGAAAGACGAAGCGAACCGTGGGCAACCTCGTGCGGAAGTCCGATCGCTAAAAGAACGTGGCTCGGGTCAAGTGAGCCGGACGTACATGCCGAACCGCTCGAAGCACTGATTCCCTTTGCGTCAAGCATCAGAAGCAGGCTTTCGCCCTCAACGCCCTCGAAGCACATACTGAAGTTGCCGGGCAGACGGCGTTCTCTGTCGCCGTTGATTCTTGAATGGGAAATCTTGCTTGCCCCCTCAAAAAGACGATCACGAAGTGCGGAAACCTTTTTTGCGTTTTCGTCGATATGGCTTACCATGTCGGTAATCGCAACACCTAAGCCGACGATACCCGGTACGTTTTCCGTGCCGGCACGTCTGCCGCTTTCCTGTGCGCCGCCCTCGATGAGGTTCGGCAGTCTCAGACCCTTTTTGCAGTACAGTGCGCCGATTCCTTTCGGTGCGTGGAATTTATGACCGGAAAGAGAGAGCATATCAATGTTTTGCTCTTTGACGTTGATTTTAACGTGACCGACCGCCTGAACGGCATCGGTGTGGAACAACACGCCTTTTTCGTGGCAGAGCTTTCCGATTTCGGCAATCGGCTGAATGGTGCCGATTTCGTTGTTGGCATACATAATGGTTACAAGGCAGGTATCATCGGTGATGGCCTTTTCAACATCTTCAACCTTGACAATGCCGTTTTCGTAAACGTCAAGGTAGGTGACGGTGAAGCCCTGCTTTTCAAGTGCGGCACAGGTGTGAAGTACGGCGTGGTGCTCAATTTTCGAAGTGATGATGTGCTTCTTGCCTTTCTTGGCACCTAAAGCCGCCGCGCCCCGGATTGCCCAGTTATCAGCCTCCGAACCGCCGGAGGTGAAATAGATTTCGCTTTGCTCGGCACCGAGAGCGTCGGCCACCTGCTGTCTTGCCTTGGTGACAGCCCGATGAGCGGTCTGACCGATAGTGTAAAGGCTAGACGGATTTCCGAAATGTTCGGTGAAATAAGGGAGAATTTCATCAACAACGTGCTGTGACACCGGGGTCGTGGCGGCGTTGTCTGCGTATACAGTTCTCATTTTTTACACTCCAATTCTATTGATTTGTCAACTGTTGAGCTTTTCTCAACAAGATCTTTCAGGGTGATTTTGCTCACGACGTCGATCACGGACTTATAAATTTCCGTCCAGATAAAAGACGTAACGCAGTCGCAATAGTATTCGCAGCAGTCGCTGTCGGCGGCGCAGGCAACAGGAGCAAGACTGCCCTCGGTGGCGTTGAGGATATCCTCGACTGTGATTTCCTGTGCGCTTCTTGTCAGATGATAGCCGCCCTTGGCTCCTCTGACGGAGCGGACAAGGCCGCTTTTGGATAGCAGATTGATAATCTGTTCAAGATACTTTTCGGAAAGCTGTTCCCGTTCGGCGATATCCTTGAGGGATACACAGCAGTCCTTGCCGTGGATTGCGATATCGGTCATGATCCGCAGTCCGTAACGCCCTTTTGTCGAGATTTTCATCTGCTCACTTCCTTTCAGAAATCCTACTGCGTTGGTAGTATATCACAACTTCTAATTCATAGCAAGTGGGTATGAATTATTTTCTCTTAAAATTTATTCTAACCGCTGCTGTAATTTTTATACAATCTGCATAAAGAAAAGGAAACGGTTGACGGAATAGCATAATAATGATATAATTCAGATATAATAAGAATAAAATTATGAATCAAGGAGACGATTTTTATGTATATCAAGCCGTCAGCTGCTATCCGCAACAACTATAACGAAATTTCTGAGCTTTGCAAAAGAACGGGCGAGCCGGTCTATCTTACCAAAAACGGCGAGGGCGACCTCGTGGTGATGGATATTGATGCGTTCGAAAGAAAGATGAAAATGCTGGATCTGAGAAACAGACTCCTTGACGCAAGAGAAAGCAGAGAGTGCGGTTTTACCGTTGATGAAACCGTGGAAATGATGCGTCAGGCCGTCAAGGAGGAAGAAAACAATGTGTCAGCCTGAATATAAAGTGATTGTATCCGAAGCGGCAAACTTAATGCTTGTCGAACACGCACGTTTTTTAAGCAGAGTCAGTATAAATGCTGCTGACAGATTGATAGAGGCTTTCGAAAAAGCGGCAAAACCTCTTGAAACGATGCCGCTGAGATATCCGGTCGACAGTGAAATCGAGCCGCATATTCCGTATCGAAAAATGGTTTTCGAAAAACGATATCTGATCCTTTTTGAAGTCGTGGACAATACCGTCTTCATCGACTACATACTCGACTGCCGTCAGGATTATTCGTGGCTGTTGAAATAAAGGTTTGCGTCGGGCGAACCTTTTTCTTTTTTTCGGCTTCCCTGTGCTTTGCGGGTTTTCTTGACAACAAGAGACCTATGTGATAAACTGAATTCCGAAATAAAGGGGATGTATACTATGAAGGAAGTTCCGTCGCTTATCGTGATGCTGACTTACAACGATAAAACGGTGAAGAATGCATCGGAGATTTTCGAACAGTGCAAAAATTCAAAAGCAACATATTGGGGCTTTAAAGAAAAGCCGTTACCGCACGAAGAAATGAAAAAGCTCTTTGCCGAGATGAAAAAATGCGGAAAAACAACGGTTCTTGAAGTCGTCGAATACACAGAAGATGAAGGACTTGCCGGGGCAAAAGCGGCGGCGGAATTCGGCTGTGACATCCTCATGGGTACGGTCTATTCCGATGCGATCAACGATTTTTGCAAGGAAAACGGTCTTCGGTATATGCCCTTTGTCGGCAAGGTGACCGAGCGTCCGTCCGTGCTTGACGGGACGGCTCAGGAGATGGTCGGACAGGCAAGTGAATTGCTCAAAAAAGGCGTTTACGGCTTCGATCTTCTCGGCTACCGCTTTACGGGTGACCAAAGCGGACTGATTGAACGGTTTGTCGGTGAAATAAAGGCTCCCGTCTGTGTTGCGGGAAGTGTTGACAGCCTTGGAAAGCTCGACGAGCTGAAAAAAACATCGCCGAAGTTTTTCACGGTCGGCTCGGCGTTTTTCGAAAACACGTTCGGTGATGACTTCGCTTCGCAGATTGACACCGTCTGTGATTATATCAAGAAATAAACAAGCAGGAGGAAGCCATGTTCAGACTGCTTTATCCTTTTGAATATGTCGAAAGCGTTTTTACGATTGATTTTAAAAAGCTGTACGAAATGGGCTACCGGGGATTGATTTTTGATATTGACAACACCCTTGTTCATCACGGAGACGATTCGAACGAAAAGGTCGACGCTTTGTTTGCGTCGCTTCATGCAATCGGATTTCGGACGCTTTTGCTTTCGAACAACAGCGAGAAGAGAGTGCAGCGGTTTTTGAAAAACATTGATTCGCTGTATATCGCCAACGCAAAAAAACCGCTCAGAAGCAATTATATCAAAGCGGTCAAAAAAATGGGTCTTACGAAAGACGAGGTTGTTTTTATCGGCGACCAGATTTTCACCGATACATTCGGCGCAAACTGCAGCGGTATTGCAAGCATACTCGTAAAATTCATACGGCTTGACGGTGAGGTTGATTTCGGCAAGCGCAGAAAGCTTGAAAAGACCGTTTTGCAGCGATACCGGAAAAGCAAACGGTATCAGCACCGTTTAGGTGAAATCGAAGCCGAAGAATAAGTACCTTTTTGAGAGAGAAAAAGAAGGAAAACAAAAATGAAAAGAAAACTGTTTTGCGAAATCAGTCCGACGTGCTATGCGATTTCAATTAAGAAAGAAATCCTCAGGCGTCATATCAAAAACCTGACGAGCAACATAAACTATGCGAAAGATTATCAGACCGAAAGGCTCGGCAACGTGGTTTCACGCTACGAGGGCGGTATGATCAAAACCGGAAAAGGAATCGACCCCGTGCTTCAGGAAAACAAGGCCATCAATATTGAAATCGCCTGCCGTAAGCTCGACGGTCTTCTTATCCGCCCGGGCGAGGAGTTTTCGTTCTGGAAAACGGTCGGAAAAATCACAAAGCGCAAAGGATATAAAGACGGCCGTGTGATCGAAAAGAACAAGATCAAACCGGGCATCGGCGGCGGTCTTTGCAATCTCGGCAACACCCTCCATCTGCTTGTGCTGCATAGTCCTCTTGATGTTACGGAATTTCACAGCCATTCCGACGCCTTAGCACCCGATCACGGGGAACGGGTTCCGCTCAGTGCCGGCACCTCGATCAGCTATAACTATCTCGATTTCCGTTTCCAAAACAACACCGACCAGAATTTTCAGCTTGTTGCTTACTGTAAGGATAAAAAGCTGATTGCCGAACTGAGAAGCGAAAGAGCCGTCGATTTTGACTATGCACTTGTCGAAGAAGATCATCATTTTGAAAAAGAGTACGGCAAGTATTACCGGGTTTCGAAGATTTATAAAACCACCGTCGAAAAAGCAACGGGAAAAACCGTTGATAAAAAGCTGATTCTTGACAATCATTCCGAGGTCATGTTCGACTATGATCTGATTCCGAAAGAGCTTGTCAGACAGTAAATACCGATTTTGACCGCTTCAGCTTTGATGCGGTTTTCTTTTTTGCCGGTCTGACGGCAGAATTCATGCTTACGGTTTCTGCCACACATTTTTAAAACAATTTAAGAGCTGATATGTTGACTTTGAGGTAAAAAATATTGTACAATATATAGTAATTCTCTGTGACCGTTTTCAGAGGAATTCCGGTTCGGGCAGACAGGCGTTTTCCCGACACCGGAAAATCATTACAGGAGGTGGGTCCGAATTGGATAACGGCGACAGTAGCCCTAAGGGGCGATTATGCAAAATTCAATCGATGGTGACCCGCCGGGGTGAAGGCTGCGCTCTTGGTAGCTTTAGTCCGCTTTTCTGAGAGGGTCACTCACCGATAGAAAGTCGGTGTAAAAATGGAAGAAAAAGATTTTGAGAGGTTTTATTCTCTCATCGAAACCAATCAGCTCAAACAGCTGAAAAATGAACTCACCGAAATGGCTTATCCCGATATCGCTGAGTTCATCATGAGCATCGAGGACGAAAAAACCGTCGTCAAGGTGTTCCGCATTTTACCGAAGGATATTTCCGCCGATGTTTTCGCTTACCTTGATTCCGACAGTCAGGAAATCATCGTACGGCTGATTACCGACCGGGAAATCGAACGGCTTATGGACGACCTTTACGTCGACGACGCCGTTGACTTTCTTGAAGAGGTTCCGGCGAATGTTGTACGAAGAGTTCTTGCAAACACGGACAGGGAAACCAGAGAAATCATCAACCGCTTTCTGAAGTATCCCGAAAACTGTGCCGGAAGCGTAATGACCATCGAAATGGTGGAGCTTCACGACCGGCTGACCGTCGGCGAAGCCATCAAAAATATCCGGCGTACCGGCGTGGACAAGGAAACAATTTATACCTGCTACGTTATCGACGACAAGCGGCATCTTGTCGGAACGATTCCGCTTCGGCGCCTGATTTTAAACGATGAAGACGAATATCTGACGGATATCATGTCCGACGATGAACAGCTTATCAGCGTCACAACTATGGACGACCAGGAAGAGGTTGCCGCGCTTGCAAAAAAGTACGACCTTCTGTCTGTTCCCGTTGTTGACCGGGAAAACCGTCTTGTCGGTATCATCACGATCGACGATATCGTTGACATCATCGACGAAGAGGCCACCGAGGACTTTGAAAAGATGGCGAACCTTCGTCCGTCCGACGATGAATATCTGAAGACCAAGGTTTTGAAGCTTGCGAAAAACCGTATCCCGTGGCTTATGGTGTTGATGATTTCGTCAACACTCACCGGTCAGATCATTGAGGGCTTCGAATCGAAGCTTGCCGCCGTTGCGGGGCTTACAGCTTGTATCCCGATGCTGATGGGTACGGGCGGTAACTCCGGCAGTCAGGTTTCAACCCTGATTATCCGCGGTCTTGCCCTCGGCGAAATCAAGGTCAAGGACTATTTCAAAGTTCTTTGGAAAGAAATCCGTGTTTCTATCATGGTCGGCTTTGTTTTAGGGGTAGTCAACGCATTACGAATGTTCATCTTAAGGTCAACCATCGGCAACGACGCTTCCAACAGCGTTATCCTTGTTGTCAGTCTTTCCGTCTGGTGCGTTGTTATCGTTGCCAAAATCATGGGCTGTACACTCCCGATTATTGCCAAGCTTTTAAAGCTTGACCCGGCGATGATGACAGGTCCCATGATCAGCACGGTTGTCGACGCAATCTCGCTTTTGATTTATTTTACTCTTGCCAATGCCATTATACCGTTTTAACGGAATCTAATCCGCATGGAGGAATTGACTGTTGTTTAAAAAATTATGTTCGTTTATCAAGGGGTACTGGATTCTGACGATACTGACACCTATACTCGTGTTTGTCGATGCCATCATCGAAATCGAGCTCCCGAAACTGATGGGTAATGTCACGGACTTGCTTTATGTCGTCGATCAACAGGGGCGAGGTCCGCTGTATCTGAAGCTTCTTGAAATGCTCGGCCTTTGCCTGCTGACGCTTCTGATCGGCTATGTCGCCGCACGGTGCAGTGCCATAGCAAGCATGGGATTCAGTGCGAATTTGCGAGGTGCCCTTTTCAACAAGGTGCAGGATCTTTCTTTTGAAAATATCGACAAAATCAAGATTTCGTCGCTCATTACGAGAATGACAAGCGATGTTTCCATGATTCAGTCTATGTTCAGCAGCTTCCTTGTTCAGTTCATAAAAGGACCGTATATTCTGATTCTTGCGCTAATAAACGCCGTAAGAATCAGCTCAAAGCTTTCTCACGTTTTTTATGTTGTTGTTCCTACGATTATCGTCGTTCTGGTCGTAATGGGCTTTATGCTCGTTCCGATGTTCAAGACCATGCTTGAAAAAACGGACAAGTTCAACGGTACGATCCGCGGCAACGTCAACGGTATCCGTGTGGTCAAGTCCTTCGTTCGTGAGGAGTACGAAAAGGAAAAATTCGAGGACGCCAACACGGGACTCGCCAAGGCAAACTTAAAGGCGCAAAGAATGGTGCTCATGCTTTCGCCGGCGCTGATGTTCATTATTTACGGATGTATGGTCATGACGCTTTACCGCGGCAGTAAGCTTATAATTTTCGATCCGGAAAGTGGCCTCACCATCGGCGAGCTTTCCGCATTTACGACCTATATCAGTCAGGTTATCACGTCTCTTATGACCGTTCTGATGGCGTTTGTTCAGATGGTCATGGCAAGAGCGTCCATCAAGCGTGTCGGTGAGATCTTCAACGCCGAGCCGACCGTCAAGGACGATGAGGGCGACGAAAATGCAACAGTCGAAAACGGCAGCATCGAATTTAAAAATGTCTCGTTTAAATATGACCTTGCCGCCGAAAAGAATATTCTTGACAATGTCAGCTTCACAATCGAAAGCGGCGAAACCGTCGGCATCATCGGTGCGACGGGTAGTGCTAAATCGACGCTGATTCAGCTGATTCCCCGTCTTTATGACGTGACGGACGGCGAGGTTTTTGTCAGCGGAAGAAACGTCAAGGACTACAAGTTCGAAAATCTCAGGAACGAAGTTTCCATCGTCATGCAGCAAAACATCCTCTTCTCCGGCTCGATTAAAGACAATATCCGCTGGGGTAAGCTCGACGCAACGGACGAAGAGATTGTTCATGCCGCCAAATGTGCGCAGGCTCATGAATTCATCATGGAAAAGGAAAATGGCTACGACACCGAGCTTGGCCACGGCGGAAACACCGTGTCCGGCGGTCAGAGACAGCGTCTTTGTATTGCAAGAGCACTTTTGAAAAAGCCGAAGATTCTTGTTCTTGATGACTCGACAAGCGCAGTCGATACCGCAACCGACAGCAAAATCAAAGCGGCTTTAAGGGAAGACGAGTTTGACGGCATCACGAAAATCATCATCGCCCAGCGAATCACGTCCATTATGGACTGCGACCGTATCATCGTCATTGATGACGGCAAAATCAGCGGCGTCGGAACGCATGACGAGCTGAAAAACAGTAATGAAATTTACCGTGAGATCTTTGTTTCACAGCAGGAAGGAGTGTTGGCACAGTGAGCGAAAACAAAACTCCTTTAACCGAAAAGGATAAAGAAAACAAGACGGAACAAAACGCCGCCGGAAACGAAGAAACGGCAAAAACCAAATCGACAGAAAAGAGAAAGGAAGCCCATTCCTCCAAGGGCAGAAAAAGCAAAAAGGGCGAAAAGCCCGAAAGCGAAATGACCGAAGAAGAAAAAAAGGAAGCCGAAAGAAAAAAACGAAACAAGCCTAAGGACGCCAAAGGCTCGGCAAAAAGGTTGATCGGCTATATCACGAAGCAAAAGTCATGGCTGATTGTGGTTGCCTTGCTGGTTGTTCTTGCAACGGTCGTTACGGTCTGCTCGTCTCTTATTATGAAGCCCGTTTATGAGGCAATTGAAAGTGTTCTGAAAGGCGGAGAGGCAAACGCAGCGTTCTCAAAAATCACCAAAGCACTTTTTGCCATGACGCTTGCATATATCATTTCGTCCCTGATGAATTACGCTTATACAAGAATCATGCTCTCTGTTTCCATCAAAACGCTTACCAATATGCGCCGGGAGCTGTTCAATCATATGCAGGGACTTCCGATCAGCTACTTTGACAAACACAAGACCGGCGAAATCATGAGCCACTTTACCAGTGATATCGGCAGAGTCAGCGACCTTGTCCAAAGCACGTTTGTCAATCTGATATCCTCAACCATTCAGGCCATCGTCACGATTACGATTATGGTCATTTACAGCTGGCAGATTACTCTTACCATCACTGTGGCCATCTTCCTGATGATGATGACCGTCATGCTGATCACCAAAAAATGCCAGCCGCTGTTCAAAAAGCAGCAGGAAACCATGGCAAAAAGCAACGGCTATATTGAAGAATACGTCCGCGGTATCAAGATTGTCAAAATCTTTTGTCACGAGGAAAGAACAAAAAAGGAATTTGCCGAAATCAACGAGGAATACAGACGGATCGGCGTCAAGGCCAATATCATCAGCGGACTGATGAGCCCGATTATGTCGATGATTATGAGAATCAATTATGCGGTTGCTCTTGCTATCGGCGCTTCGCTTGTTGTCAAAAAGAAGATGGAAATCCCGAAGCTTATTACCTATCTTCAGTATGTAAGCCAATATGGCTCCCCCGTCGCTTCGATCGCAAGCAGTTACAGTACGCTGATTTCCGCCCTTGCGGGCGCCGAAAGAGTGTTTGCCGTCCTTGACACGCCGACTGAAACCGACGAAGGAAAGGTCACGCTTGTCAGGACAATTAAAAATATCATGGGCTACGATGAAGAGGACGAAAACGGCGAGCTTTCCTGGAAAGTGCCGAATGAGGACGGAACGGTCAGCTATGTTCCCGTCAAGTGCGATGTAAACGTCAAGGATGTCACTTTCTCTTATGTGGAAGATAAAACGGTTCTCAAAGACGTCAGCGCCCACGCAAACAGCGGCGAAAAGCTTGCGTTTGTCGGCTCAACCGGTGCCGGCAAAACGACCATTACGAACCTTATCAATCGCTTCTACGAAATTGAGCAGGGTGAAATCACGATTGACGGAATCAACATCAAAGACATCAGAAAAAATGATCTTCGTTCAAGCATGGCGTTTGTCCTTCAGGACAGCAAGCTGTTTGTCGGCACGATAAAAGATAACATCCGCTACGGCAAGCTTGACGCAACAGACGAAGAAATCATCGAAGCGGCCAAGCTTTCCAACGCCCATTCGTTTATTGAAAAGCTTCCTGACGGCTACGACACGATGATCCGGTCCGACGGTACCAACATCAGCATCGGACAGGCCCAGCTGATTACGATTGCAAGAGCCGCCGTTTCGGGCAGACCGCTTCTTGTCCTTGACGAAGCGACAAGCTCCGTTGACACCCGAACCGAACGGCTGATTGAAATCGGCATGGACAAACTCATGCAGGACAAGACGGTATTCGTTATTGCGCACCGCCTTTCAACCGTCAGAAACTCGGACGAAATCGTTGTTGTAGAAAGCGGAGAGGTTATCGAACGAGGAAGCCACAAGGATCTGATCGACCTCGGCGGAAAGTATTATCAGCTTTATACCGGTGCGTTCGAAATGAATTAACGAAAAAAAGCAGGAGAGCGATGGCTTCTTCTGCTTTTGGATTTTTCCGGCAAAAAGGAGGCAACATATAACAGATAATCGTTAAGGTTACGGGTTGTCGAAAACCTCTTCCCGCAAAATCGACTTTTCCACAGCAGGAAATCTTTCGATTTCGTAGAGATCGCCCTCATATAGTTACCCAAAATCAGCGACAGCCGCGACTATGACGAATGTCAGGACGTTTTTAGAGGTTGCCTTTAGTTTATAATAATTCTTAAGAACACAAATACAAAATTTTAAACGGAAATTGTTGACATTTGACTCGGAATATGGTAGTATCAGCATAGAGTAAGGTTCCTTTTAAAGGGGAGTAGCTTTCGCTGTAAATCACCAATCTCGCCTTGATAATTCAAGGCTGGTTTGCAGGCCGTATATGGTAGCAAGACCTTTATCAGAGTTTGTGTTATTTTTCGTGACGCATATTCTGCTAAGGGTCTTTACTTTTTAAAAAACTTCTTTTAGAAAGGGTTGAAAAAATTGAAGTACTATCTGTCAACAGCCGAAGAAGTATTCGGCGAAGTCAAAAGCACGCCCGACGGTATATCCGAAAACGAAGCGGCTTCAAGGCTTGAGAAAAACGGAAAGAACAAGCTTCAGGAAGCGAAAAAAATCTCAATTTTTTCGAGATTCATGGCGCAGCTGAAGGATCCGATGATTATTATCCTAATTGTTGCCGCCGTCATCTCGGCAATCACGGGCTTTTTTGAAGCAAAAGAAGCCGGCAAGCCTTTTGTTCCGACCGACACAATCATCATTCTTGTTGTCGTTCTGATTAACGCCGTTTTAGGTGTTGTTCAGGAAAGTAAGGCGGAGGCCGCTATCGAAGCGCTTCAGGAAATGGCGGCGGCGACAAGCAAGGTCATAAGAGACGGAAAGCTTGTTTCCGTAAAGAGCGAAGATCTTGTTGTCGGCGACGTTGTTGTTCTCGAAGCCGGCGACGCTGTTCCGGCTGACTGCCGTATCTTCGAATGTGCCAGCATGAAAATTGAAGAGGCGGCGCTGACGGGCGAATCCGTACCCGTCAACAAGCTGATTGCCGCTCTCAACGGCGGAACCAACGACGAGGTTGCCTTGGGTGACCGCAAGAACATGGCGTATATGGGTTCGACCGTTGTTTACGGAAGAGGCAAAGCGGTTGTTGTTGCGACCGGTATGGACACCGAAATGGGTAAAATTGCCGATGCGCTCGCTAAAGCCGAGGACGGCGAAACCCCGCTTCAGAAAAAGCTCAATCAGCTTTCGAAGGTGCTTACCTTTATCGTTCTCGGAATCTGCATCTTCATTTTCGCTTTTCAGGTTATCACCACAAAGCTCGGCGGAAACGCAATCAGCTTTGACCTTGTTCTTGCAAGCTTCATGACAGCGGTTTCGCTTGCCGTTGCGGCGATTCCGGAGGGACTTGCCGCCGTTGTTACGGTTGTTCTTTCCATCGGCGTTACAAATATGTCGAAGAAAAACGCCATTATCCGGAAGCTTACCGCTGTTGAAACACTCGGCTGTGCCCAGATCATCTGCTCGGACAAGACCGGCACGCTCACGCAGAACAAAATGACCGTTGTTGACCATTACGGCGACGACGAAAACCTGATTGCGACGGCGATGGCTCTTTGCTGTGACGCCGGCATCGACGAAAACGGCGAGGTCAACGGCGAGCCGACCGAAGCGGCGCTTGTCGCTTTCGCAAATTCGCTCGGCCTTAACAAAAACGACCTTGTCAAGGCTTACCCGAGAATCGGAGAAGCTCCGTTCGATTCAGGCAGAAAGATGATGTCCACCGTTCATAAGACGGACGACGGCTTCGTTCAGTATACCAAAGGCGCACCCGACGTCATTCTCGGAAAATGCACGCACGCTCTCGTTGACGGAAAGGTTGTTCCGTTCTCCGAAGAAATCAAAGCCGCTGCGCTCAAGGACAACAAGCGAATGGCAGACAAGGCGCTTCGTGTGCTTGCCGTTTCGATGAAGAAATATGATACTGCTCCGACCGACTTCGCTCCCGAAGCGCTCGAAAATGACCTGATCTTTATCGGTCTTACCGGCATGATTGACCCGGTACGCCCCGAGGTCAAGGACGCTATCATCGAATGTAAAGCCGCCGGTATCACCCCGATTATGATTACCGGCGACCATAAGGATACCGCCGTTGCGATTGCGATGGAGCTTGGTATTATCACCGACCCGTCGCACGCCATCACCGGCGCAGAGCTTGACAAAATCAGCGACGAGGACTTCAAAGAAAGAGTCACCGAATTTCAGGTTTATGCCCGTGTTCAGCCCGAGCATAAGACCCGTATCGTCAACGCATGGAAAGCCAAGGGCATGATTACCGCCATGACCGGTGACGGAGTCAACGACGCTCCGTCCATCAAGAGTGCAGACATCGGCGTCGGCATGGGCATCACCGGCACAGACGTTACGAAGAACGTTGCGGATATGGTACTTGCAGACGACAACTTTGCGACGATCGTCGGTGCGGTTTCCGAGGGCAGAAGAATCTACGACAACATCAGAAAGGCGATTCAGTTCCTTTTGGGCTCCAACCTTTCCGAGGTGCTTTCGATCTTCATTGCTTCGCTTTTAAGCTTTACGATTTTAAAACCCGTTCATCTTCTTTTCATCAACCTCATCACCGACTGCTTCCCGGCGCTTGCCTTAGGCTTTGAAAAGCCCGAAAGCGATATCATGAGACGTAAGCCGAGAAACAGCAAAGACGGCATTTTCTCGGGCGGCTTAGGAATCGACTGCGCCTATCAGGGCGTCCTCGTCACACTCTTGACGCTTACCGCTTTCTTCATCGGCGAATTTCTTGAAACCGGACATTGGCAGTTCTACGGCATCGCCGACAGCAACGAGGGCATGACGATGGCATTCCTTACGATGTCGATGTGCGAAATCTTCCATTCGTTCAACATGAGATCGCAAAGAGGCTCTGTGCTGAAGATGGCAATTTCCGAAAAGTCACACAACAAGTTCCTTTATATGGCAATGGCGGCTTCGCTCGTTCTGACGACGGCTATTATCGAGGTTCCGTTCCTTGCAAACGCTTTCGGTTTTGCCAAACTCAACGCAGAAGCTTACCTGATTTCCATCGCTCTTGCGTTCTCGATTATTCCGATCGTCGAAATCATCAAAGCAGTTCAGCGTTCCATTGCAAAGAATAAGAGCAAATAAGCGCAACAGCTCCATTGTCAATTCGTTCTTGACAATTACGGATTCATAAACAGAAAGGCCGAAACCCAACCATCGGGTTTCGGCTTTTCTGCGTCTTTTCAGCAATCCGACTCTCATCGGATTATCCGTTCATACATTCCGATAAGATTTTAACCGCCGTATCAATCTGTTGCTTGGTGACCGTAAGCGGAGGAAGCAGTCTTACCTTGTTTTTGGCCTTGAGAAGCAAAAGTCCTTTTTCTCTTGCTTCTGCGATGATGTCGGCACTTTCCTTTTTAGCAAGCAAGCCGAGCATCAGCCCTCTTCCCGTAACAGAAGTTACACCGCTGATATTTTCAAGCTGTTTTTTTAAGTATTCACCCTTTTCGGCGACCTCACCGATAAACTCATTCGTGAGTCGTGAAAGGATATTCACCGCCCCGGCGCACACAACGGGATTTCCGCCGAATGTTGAGCCGTTGTCGCCCGGTGAGAAGAGATTTTCCGCCTTTTCGCCCATCACGCACGCGCCGATCGGAAGTCCGCCGCCAAGGCCTTTTGCCGTTGTAAAGACGTCGGGCGTAAAGCCGTAATGCATATAGGAATAAAGCTTGCCCGTTCTGCCGTTTCCGGTCTGAACCTCGTCAACGATGATAAGCAGGTCGTGCTTTTCGGCAATCTCTCTTACCGCACGGATAAAATCGTCGGTCAGCACGTTGATGCCGCCCTCACCCTGCACGGTTTCGAGCATCACGGCACAGCATTTATTGTTTTCGGCGACCGCATAAAGCGATTCGGTGTCGTTCGCCTCGGCAAACACAAAGCCACCGGGCAAAGGCTGAAACTTTTCATGAAAAACGTCCTGCCCCGTCGCCGCAAGAGTTGCAAGTGTACGGCCGTGGAAGCTGTTTTTCAGAGCGATTATATTATAATAGCCATCTCCTTTCTTTTCGCCGTAGGCTCTCGCAAGCTTAATTGCGCACTCGTTCGCCTCCGCTCCGGAATTACAGAAGAAAACCTTTTTCATCTGCGTTTTTTCGCAAAGCAGTTTGGCAAGCTCGGCACACGGCTTCGAATAATAAAGGTTTGAGGTATGCTGAAACAGGGAAAGCTGCTTCGTTACGGAGGCTATCCATTCGCTGTCCGCCGTTCCGAATGTATTGACAGCAATACCGCTTCCGAAGTCAAGATACTGTTTGCCGTCACTATCCGTCACAACGGCACCTTCTCCGCTGACGATTTCAACGGGAAAGCGGGCGTAGGTATGCGCAACAAAATCCGAATCAAGCTGTTTTGTATTCATTCTTTCTGTCTCCTTACTCTCTGATCATTGTTCCCATACCTTCGTCGGTGAAAAGCTCCATGAGAATCGAATGGGGAACCCGTCCGTCAATGACGAACACCTTTCGTACGCCGCTTTTAACCGCTTTAACGCATCCCTCAAGCTTCGGAATCATACCGCCGCTGATAACGCCGTCGGCAACAAGCTTCGGCGCTTCATCAATTTTTATACGGTGAATCAGTGTGCTCGGGTCGTCCTTATCGCCGAGAATCCCCTTGGTATCGGTAAGCGTAATTAGACATTCGGCGCCGAGCTTTGCAGCGATCGCCGCCGCCGCTGTATCGGCGTTGATGTTATAGGAATTTCCGCTGTCGTCGATTCCGACGGTGGACACGACGGGAATGTAGTTATAGTCGAGAATTCCGATAATCGGGTCGGGATCGATATCCACAATTTCACCGACATAGCCGTGAGCGGTATCCAGCGGCTTTGCGTGAATCATCTTACCGTCCGCACCGCAGATACCGATGGCGTTGCCGCCCTTACTCTGAATCAGCTTGACAAGGTCTTTATTGACCTTACCGGCAAGAATCATCTGTACGATATCCATCGTTTCCTTATCGGTGACACGAAGTCCGTCAAGAAATTCGCTCTTTTTGCCGACCCGAGAAAGCATTTCGTTGATTTCGGGACCGCCGCCGTGAACAAGCACGGGCTTGACGCCGACAAGGGAAAGCAGGACGATATCACCCATGACGGCGTCCTTGAGTTTTTCATCAATCATGGCACTGCCACCGTATTTGATAACGACGACACGGTTTGTATATTTCTGGATATGCGGCATAGCCTCGACAAGAGTTGCCGCACGTTCGGCGTTACTAAGCTGCATTTTTGATTCCTCCTTTTTCATATATCATAGTCGCTGGTAGAGCGGTAATTTTTAGTTTAGCGGGGTAAACTCGGCTCCACCTTTGGGTTATTCCCCTGTCAGGGGAAATGTCTGCGTTA
>CAMAZY010000030.1 GCA_945863885.1 uncultured Clostridia bacterium | reverse complement strand
GTAGAACGGGAAATATCCATTTGCACGGCACACTGCTCGTGGGTTTGCTGCTCCAGGTCAACCAGCCGAATGACCTCGTACTCGTCCAGCGTCAGCAGGATCGGCTCGGTATTCTCGCACCCGTTGGGGCAGAAGGTATCAACTTGCGGTGCGCCACAAATCCGACGGCACCGTGGCGGTCTTGGCATGAACACATCCTCCTTTATTTCCGGTATATACCGATTATACAACGTGATTAGAGAATTGTCAATAAGAAGTGAGCGTTTTACCACCCTGGAATTTGAAGGTCATTCGTCCGTCGGCGTGAACGGTCACTGTGTCAATGACTGTCAACCAGAGCTTTTCGTCAAACTCGGTGAGGGCATCCAATTCCTGCACCTCGAACATAAATGCTCCGATGGCTTCTGCTTGGGCTTCCCGTGCCGCCTTTGTGGCGCGGAGCTGCTCAAGCTGTGCCTTGGCTTTTTCATACCGCTCTACAAACCCATTGTACCGGGCGGCGTATTCTTCCTGGTTCTGTGCCATCTGCGAATTCTCCGCAATGCAACGCTTTGTCAGTTCGGTCACCACATCGATATCCTCAAGCAGGCTCTCGATTTCTGTATCAATGCCTGTACAGTCTGTCAGGGTGGCTTGCATCAATCGGCAATCCTCAAGGATGTTGTCTTTGCTTTCGATGATAGCGTTAAGGACGGTCACGAACCGCGCTTTAATGGTTTCCTCGTCCAGATGCGGCGTTTCGCATTTGTGCTCACCCTTGAATTTGCCGTTGCATTGCCAGATGACCCTGCGGTATTTTGAGGTCGAGTTCCAGACTTTCGAGCCAAAGTAGGAGCCGCAGTCTCCGCAGACGATGCGGGAAGAAAAAATGCTCTTTCCGCTGTACTGGCGGCTGATCTGCTTGCGCCGCGCAAGCTCCGTCTGAACTTTGTCGAACTCTTCCGGCGTAATTATCGGCTCATGGCTGTGTTCCACATAATACTGCGGCACCTCGCCCTCATTGACCTTCCTCTTTTTTGTGAGGAAATCGACCGTGAAGCATTTCTGAAGGAGTGCAGCGCCCTTGTATTTCTCGTTTTGAAGGATGCTTTCCACTGTACTGGTCTGCCAGCGTTGTTTTCTCGATGGAGTCGGAATCCCATCTGCTGTCAGTTCCTTTGCAATGGCCCCCGGCGTCAACCCCTCCATGAATCGAGTATAAATCCGGTGGACAACGATTGCCTCCTCCGGAACGACTTCTGGAAAACCGTCCGCTCCTTTGCGATAGCCGAGGAACTGTTTGTATGGGAGGTTGACCTTTCCATCGGCAAACCGTTTTCTCTGTCCCCAGGTAACATTCTCGGATATGGAGCGGCTTTCTTCCTGTGCCAAGCTCGACATGATGGTGAGCAGCAGTTCGCCCTTGCCGTCAAAGGTGTAGATGTTCTCTTTTTCGAAGTAGACTTCTACGCCTTTTTCTTTCAGTTTGCGGATGGTAACCAGGCTGTCAACCGTGTTTCGGGCGAAGCGGCTGACCGACTTTGTGACGATGAGGTCGATTTTACCGGACATGGCATCGGCGATCATTTCATTAAAGCCGATGCGATGCTTGGTATTCGTGCCGGAAATGCCCTCGTCGGTGTAAACCTTAACAAACTCCCATTCGGGATTGCGTTTGATGTATTGCGTGTAGTAATCCACCTGTGCCTCGTAGCTGGTGAACTGCTCATCGCTGTCTGTGGACACTCTTGCGTATCCTGCGACCCGCCGTTTTTGTACAGCCACCTTGGAAAGGTGCGTCAGCGGATTGATGGTCGGCGGAATGACTGTGACCGACCGTGCTGCTGTTCTGCTCATTTCTTTTTCCTCCTTGCCTGCAGTGCCCGCTGTCGTGCTTTTTCCTTCATTTCAGGCGTCCAGCTTTCTGCTCTGGAGCGGTCTGTCCACCGTTTAACGATTTCAGAACCGTCGTCCATGCAGAACACCACCATATTGCTTTTTTCTGCTCTGATTGCCGTTATTTTGCTTCTGACCATATCGGGGTCAAAGCTTACTGCGCCCAACACCTCGCAGGTGAGGACTTCGAGCGTTTCTTCTGGAATCCGCTTAGCGGCACATTCAGATTTACCTTTGGTTTGGAATGTAGTGCAATTCCAGTAATACTTTTTGCGGTAAGTGACGCGCTTATATGTGTTGCCGCACAGTCCGCAGTGAATCAGCCCCGAAAAAACTGAACGAGTCGGTTTCTTGCGGTTGGCAGCCTGCTGCGCCAGCATTCTGAGCCGCTCCTGTGCCTTATCAAATGTTGCCTGGTCGATGATTGGCTCATGCGTTCCCTCGGCATAGTACATCGGCAGCTCACCCTTGTTCGTTACGAGCTTTTTATCTATGTGGTTGTTTCGGTATCGCTTTTGGAGTAACGCATTGCCGAGGTACTTTTCGTTTGATAAAATTCTGCGAATCCGCATCGGATACCATGTTCCGCCCAGCACACCTTTTATTCCTCTTGCGTTAAGGTCTCGACTGATAGAACTCATACTTTCACCGCTGTTAAACCGTTCGAATGTTTCACGGACAATGGCAGCTTCTTTTTCGTTTACTTTAATACCATCGGGTGTAATATCGTAGCCGAACAGAAAACGAAGATTCATGATCTCTCCATTTTCAAAGGCTTTTCGCACACGCCACTTTTGGTTTTCACTGGCAGAAAGGCTTTCTTCCTGTGCGTAAGATGCCAGAATGGTCATCATCAATTCACCGTCAGAACTTAAGGTGTGAATGTGCTGTTCTTCAAAGAAAACATCAACACCCAGGCTTTTCAGTTCCCGGACGGTTTGAAGCAGTGTCACCGTGTTCCTTGCAAAGCGGGAAATGCTCTTAGTAATAATCAGGTCGATCTTCCCTTTGCGGCATTCCTCAAGCATCTGCTGAAAACCACTCCGCCGGTTCTTGGTACCGGTCATGGCTTCATCACTGTAGACACCGTAGTATTGCCAGCCGGCATGGCTTTGGATTATTTTGCTGTAATAGCTGACTTGCGCTGACAGTGAATGCAGCATAGCATCCTTACCTGTGGAAACACGAGCATAGGCACATACGCGCAGCACTCTTGGCTGTGCAGGAATGCTGAAATCAACCCGTTCTACAATTCTTTCCATGCTTTTCACCTCCTCATGGTATGTGACATATTAACTCTGAGGACACGATATATCCAGCAATTCAGCGAAATATACTATACGAAGATATCCCATATTTTTTGGCGATAATTGTATCAATTTTAGCGTACTCTTTGTCGGATATAATACCTTTGGAACGCATACTCCTTGCAAGCGACATCGTCACTTGATAAGCAAAAAGCCGTTTATCATAATCACTCATCGGCTTCCTCCTTCTTGCGAAACTGTGCATAGCACGAGCGAGAGCAAAATTGACGATGGACATTCCCATAGCTTTCAAACTGTTTTCCGCAACACCGACAAGTCAGTGTATAGTACGCTTTGCGCTTCACCTTTTCCGGATGAGCATTCCACCATGCCATGCGACAGGAATCCGAGCAAAAAAGCTTTTTTCGTTTATGGGGAGTTTGCTCAATTGGGGTTCTGCAATTACGGCATAGTCCTTTCAATTCCAGAATTTCATCATCACGAATCGGATGACGGAAACAGAACGATTTCACAGTATTCACAGGAAGTCCTATTACAGAAGCAATCCTCTTATATCCGTAGCCTTTGTGTTGTAGTTCAATGACACGGTTGCGTTCGTTGACTGTCATAAATACACCTCTTTCTGAGAGAATAAGATAGTCTCTCATAGGTAGGCCACGGCAGAGCGAAAACGGGACGGTCAATTACAAAAAAATTCAGCCCATCAAGGAAAAACGCCTCAGTGGGCTGCAAAACTAAATGCGTTATTCACTTTCTTGCTTCGGCATCATACCGATAATATAATTCCATACAGTGGAAGACCGGCTGCGGCTGATGAAATTTTAGCTTGAATGGAAGTCTTGATTCAACTGATAGTGGAAATGTCAAGAAAAGTACAGTCGGAAAATCCCCTAAAACTGTCAGGTGCGGGAAAACGATTCATTCAGAACTCGATTTTTCACCGACCTCTGCATTGCTATACTCTCCGCCGTCGAATTCTGATGACGGTTTTTATTTTTTTGAACCAAGTCATTAAAAACGGGGCTGCCGCTCTTCGTATTACCGATTTGCGACAGCTCCTTTTCCTTGTTATACGGTGATAATTCCATATCCGGGCAACTCTTATGCTCTTTACCTGTGATTTTGGTTGCCTGCAGCTTTTCCTTTATATGTTGTTCCGACTTTGCTTTCACTAAGCCACACGGTAAAAAATGGGTTGAAAAACGGTACTGATTTGTTGTCACATTTTCTATGTGTCGTTCATCTATATAACAGAACGAAAAAAACGGCGGTGTGTAAATGGTATTCAGCAGTCTTCAATTTGTTTTGATATTTGTACCGATATTTTTCGGATGTTATTATTCGGTGCCGGATCGATTTAAAAATGTTGTTCTTCTTATCGGAAGCATGGGCTTCTACCTTGCCGGCACGATTCATAATCCAGGGCATTTTGTCTTGCTTCTTGTCAGTATTATGGCGGACTTCGCAATAGGGCTTGCAATTGAAAGATATCCTAAACATAAAAAGGTGTTTCTGTTTTTCGGGGTTTTGTATCATCTAATCTGTATTTCGGTTTTTAAATACGCGGGATTTGTTATCGGAGAAGTCAACCGGCTTGTTCCTGACTTAAATCTTGTGTCGGATCTTGCTTTGCCGATCGGAATTTCCTTTTATACATTTCAAGGTATATCCTATCTTGCCGATGTGTATAAAGGTACGGTCAGGGCGGAAAAGAGTCTGCTTGATTTTGCAGTCTATATTTCAATGTTCGAACAGCTTATAGCCGGACCGATTGTCACATACGATAAGGTACGGATGAGACTTCACCGACGAAAAATCAAAAAAAGCGTCGTTCTTAAAGGCGTCGGTATTTTTGTTTTCGGTCTGGGTCTTAAGGTGCTTTTGGCAAATCCCGTCGGAAAGCTTTGGACGCAAGTTTGCGCAATCGGCTTTGAAAGCATATCGACTCCACTTGCATGGATGGCGATTGCCGCTTATTCGTTTCAGATTTATTTCGATTTCTTCGGCTATTCCCTGATGGCGATCGGCCTTGGCAAAATGCTCGGCTTCAAGCTGCCGAAGAATTTTAACCATCCGTACATAAGCCTTACGATGACGGAATTCTGGCGGCGGTGGCACATTACGCTCGGCTCATGGTTCAGAGAATACGTTTATATTCCCTTGGGCGGAAACCGGAACGGAAGTCTTGCTACGGCAAGAAATCTGCTTGTCGTGTGGCTTCTGACGGGAATATGGCACGGAGCAGGCTATAATTTTATTCTTTGGGGTGTGGTGCTGTTTCTGATTCTCACGATTGAAAAGCTGTTTCTTGCGAAATACCTGAACAGACACCCTGTTTTGGGCCACTTGTATATGATTTTGCTGATTCCGCTGACTTGGGCAATCTTCGCCGTTGACGATATCGGTCAGCTCGGTATCTTCTTTACAAGGTTGTTTCCGTTTTTCGGTCAGGGCGCATTTCAGACGTTCCGGCTTGATTTTTTGAAATATCTCAAGCTGTATTACCCGTTCTTCATCGCAGGGGTTCTCTTTTCAACAAGACTGCCGTACTGTATGATGGCAAAAATCAAAAAGCCTGCCGTCAGACGGTCTGTCATCGCCGTCATATTCCTTGCCAGTGTGTACTGTATGTACCGGGGATTTGATGATCCGTTCTTATATTTCAGATTCTGAGAGGTAAAAGTCTATGAAAAAGTCAAATTTAATTACATGCATATCTTTTATTTTGCTGATTGCGGTAGTTGTTCTCGTTATGGTAATATGGAGATCACCGTCTGAAAAGCTGTCAGAAGATGCTTCGTCGGCTGCTTTGCAAACGGCCGTACCGATAACGCCCGAAGGCGAAAAAAGCAGTACAACACAAAATGAAAAGCCGCAGGAAAGCGCGTCATCTCCTTCCGATGAAACAAAGCCGGATGAAACCGATACATCTTCGCTGAAAACGGTTTCCATGGACGATGCGCTGTTTATCGGGGATTCAAGAACGGTCGGACTTTGTGAATACAGCGAAATTCCCGGGGCGGACTTTTTTGCCGATGTCGGCATGAATGTGTTCAATATTTATAAAAAAACCGTTTCTGTTCCGACTGTCGGCAAGGTAACGCTGACACAATTGCTTACGAACAAAAAATATGGTAAAATCTATATTATGCTCGGTATTAATGAGATCGGGTATCCGTTCGACAGTCTTATTGCAAAATATAAAGAGCTTCTTGACTTTGTCAGCGAAAAACAGCCCGGAGCAGAAATTTTCATTCAGGCAAACCTTCATGTTACAAAGGCGCGTTCCGACAAGGACAAGGTGATCAACAACCCTGCGATTAATAAGCTGAATGAGAAGCTGAAAACCTTTGCCGACGGCAAACATATTTACTATCTTGATGCCAATACGCTTTTTGACGATGCAAACGGAAATCTCTCTGCCGATAAAACAGGAGACAGCGCCCATCCTTACGGCAAGTATTATATGCAATGGGGCAAATGGATTATCAATCAGACGGCACTCGTTGAGGAGGGGTGATTTTGACAGAGAAAGAGGAATTTTGCGAAAATGTCAGAGCCTGCGAAAAAGCGATGTATGCTTTGGCTTTTTCTGTTGTCAAAAATGAATCCGACGCCGCGGAAGTGATCAGCGAGGCCGTGTACCGTGCCTATAAAAATTTGCATACGCTTCAGAATAAGAACTCATTCAAGCCGTGGATTCTTCGTATCGTTCATAACACGGCGGTTGAGCTTATCCGGAAAAATTCGAAAATCGTACCGATGGACGAGCTTGAGGATGTGTGCGAGGACAGCTGTGAAAATGAAACGGCAACAAGGCTGACTTTAAAAAACGCCGTAGACCGGCTTAAACAGCCGTACAGAACCGTTGTTGTACTGTTTTATTATGAAAATCTTTCGGTATCAAAAATTGCACAGATCACGGGAACAAATGCTGTCACGGTGAGAAAGCAGCTTTCCCGTGCAAGAAAAATGCTGCGAGAGACATTGAAGGAGGATTTCAGTCAATGAATGATTTTGATAAGTACCTGAAAAAGCAAGCGCAAAATGAAAATACAGAGGTTCCGGAATCGGTACACAGAAAAATTGAACAGACGCTTACATTGTTACCGGAAAAAGAAAGCACGATAAAGCATATCAGAGTCTTTCCCCGGATTGCGGCAGCAGCTGCCTGTCTGGTGTTTGTGATGCTTTTCCTGCTTCCGAATGTCAGCGTCACATATGCAAAGGCGTTAGAGCAGATTCCCGTAATCGGTGAGATTGTCAGGGTAGTTACCGTCCGCAACTATTTTTATTCCGACGGCAAACATGAAATGGATATCGACGTGCCGAAGGTCGAGGGTGATGACAGCAGCGCCGATTATATCAATAAAGACGTAAGTGCGTTGACTACGGCTTTGGTAAATCAGTTTTATAAAGATCTGGAGCTTTCAAACAACAGCGGTTACGGTTCGGTTAATGTGGATTATGAGGTTGTTTCAAATACGCAGCGTTGGTTTACCCTGAAGCTTCATGTTACGGAAATTGCGGCAAGCAGTAACAGCTATTATGTGTTCTATCACATTGATAAGAAGCTCGGAAAGATTGTCGAACTCGGAGATTTGTTTAAAACGGATGCGTATACCGATGTTCTTGCAATGCAAATCAAAAAGCAGATGAAAGAACGTATGGCGCAGGACAAGAATGCTGTGTATTGGGTCAATGACAGTGAAATCGGAGAGGAGTTTTCTTGCGTAAAAGCCGACAGTAATTTTTATTGGAATGAGGACGGAGACCTTGTTATTGTATTTGATAAATATGAGGTCGGTCCCGGCTCAATGGGTACTCCCGAATTTGTGATAGAAAAAGAAAGAATAAAAAATATACTGAAACCCGATTTTCATGATATTATAGGCTGATTTAAAATCCCGGAACTTTGTGAAAGAGCTTCGGGATTTTGATGGTTTCAGAGCCTTTTGTGATGGGCCGCATACGGAAACCTGGAAATGTAGACCTTACACACACCCACTCCTACACTTCAAAAATCACCAAAGCCGCAACCTGCACAGCCAGAGGCTATACCGCCGGCAAGTATTGCCCTGACTGCAAAACATGGATTTCGGGTTACCAAGAAGTTGCCGCAACAGGCAAGAACACCTATAAAACGACCACCACAACCAAAGCCATAACCGAAAAAGACGGCAAAATCGTCACCGCCTGCACGGTCTGCGGCAAGGTTTCCAAAACGACCCCGATTTACAAAGCGTCATCAATCAAGCTTTCCGCTGTGTCATTCACTTATAACGGCAAGGTTCAGAAGCCGACTGTAACCGTAAAGAACAGCAAAGGCACAACGCTCAAAAACGGTACGGATTACACCGTTACTTATTCCTCCGGTTGCGTGAATCCGGGCAAGTATGTTGTCACAGTTATTTTTAAAGGCAATTACACCGGAAACAAGCCCTTGACTTTCACCATTCTTCCGGGCAAAACAAGCAGCCTCACCTTCACACAGACCGAAAGTTCCATCAAAGCAACATGGAAAGCGGTCACCGGTGCAAGCGGATACAAGGTAACGCTTTACTCGGCAAAGAACAAAGCCATCAAGACCATTTACACCACCAAAACGACGGCTTCGTTCTCAAAGCTGTCAAAGGGCACGACCTATAAAGTCAGAGTGACCGCATACAAGACAGTCGGAAAAGATAAGCTGTATGCGAGTACCTACACACAGCTGACAACCGCCACAAAGCCCGGAACACCTACGCTTTCCGCCACAGCCGGCACCAAAAAAGCCACGCTCAAGTGGAACAAGCAAACGGGTGCCACCGGTTATGTTGTCTACATGGCGACCTCAAAGAACGGTAAGTACACGAAGATTGCCACGATTAAAGGCAACACAAAGGTCAGCTATACCAAGACGGGGTTAACCAAGGGTAAAACTTACTACTTCAAGGTTGCGGCTTATGAAACCGTTGGCGGAAAGAACATCTACGGTTCGTTCTCGTCCGTCAAATACGCAAAAATCAAATAACCCACACAGCCCGAGAGTACAATGCTTTCGGGCTGTACTTTTTAAAACAAAAAACAGCCCACCAAGGAAAACTCCTCAGTGGGCTACTACTCATATAACATTCTATTCACTTTTTCCTTCCGGCAAGATGCCGAGCACAAAATTCCACACGGCACTAAGTCCTGCCGCTGCCGCCGAAATGACGGCTGAGTAGCCGATCGATTTGATCTGATCCCAGTTGGTAAAATCAGCTACCTGAAAAGCTGCGATAACAACCGGAATGAACGCTTGGATGAAAGTCTTGATTGCACGGATAGCAATATCTTTGTAGTTCATGTGTTTTCTCCTCCTTTCCCGTCCGGCAGTTCGAGGATTCTGGCATAATAGCCTGTCATGGTTCCGTTGCCGCCGAGCGCATGGTACTGGGTGTAAAGGGATTCAAATAACTGTTTTGTATCGTAGTCGGCGAAACCGAGTTCAATACAATCGTTGTAGATTTCAAGAAGCCGGCACATGAGAAGTCCCCGGATTCCGGCTTTCACCGCATCATCGCTTCTCTTGAGTTTCATGATATAACCAAAAAGAAAACCTATGATCGTTGAAATCAAAGAAGGAACGCCGATGATAGATAAGATTTGATATGTATTCATCGCTTACACCCTTTCACAATAGTCAAGAGCGACCCAGCCTGACGGTGTTCTGCCCCAGACATATTTGCCGTCCGGCTTCACTTCATAGCAGGTAAAAGTAAGACCTTTCACATAACCGTTAACTGCCTTGCCGCTTAATTTCTTGATTTTGGACTGAGCAGACTTGGTAAGCTTTGTGAAAGGTTTGACTTTGTACTTTGTGCCGGGGCCTTCACGCACATTCAGAACCGAAGTGTTTACCTTGTAGTTGCCGGGTGAATACTTCGGCTTTGTCAGCTTTTCATATTCGTTTTCCGACCATGCTTCCGGATCAATAAACGAACCGCCGGAAAGAGACTTGATTCCCAGGTGAAGATGAATGCCGGTAGCTTTCCCCGTCATGCCTGTGTAGCCCAACAGTGTCCCTTTCTTGACGGACTGACCGGAATGAACAACAAACCGGTCAAGATGATAGTGAAGCATTTTGACATTGAGTGACGGATAGGATACCCATACATATTTCGCTCCGTCAGCCGCTGTGCCGCAGGAAAGGATCGTGCCCTCTGCGATGGCATACTGCGGCAGCTTCTTGCCGTAGGTCGCATAATCCGTGCCGGAATGAAAAGAAGAAGTGTCTCCGGCTGAAGTATGGATCTGTTTGCGGTTTCCGTACGGTGAAGAAACGGTGTGTTTTGCACCGCCGAAAATTAAATTTGAAACTTTGCTCATATTAATTCCTCCGTTTTGTTAAAAATCAGCTGACCGAAGCAGAGATAATAAAACTCTGTGCAATCAGCACTTTGTTTGTTTGGGAAATAGGTTCTCCCGAATAAATCATGGAGATAGACTGAAATACAGGATATGTTCGCTCCCATTGTGCCGTGTAGGTGACGTCTGATTCGTATGCGGTCGGTAGCGTGCCTTAATAGACATTGCCGTTTGCCGAACTCTTCCAGCCTTTGAAGGTGTATCCGTCTCTTGTTGGTGCAGAACCAAAGGACGGTACTGTGTTGTAGTCATACATCTTTTTCGTTGTGGGGATTCCTTCGCCTGTAAAAGTGATATAGCAGGCTCTTGTTCGTGTGACGGTAAAGGTGCATTCGCTCAGCCAGATTCTGCAGTCAAGATTGCCGTTGTGAGAAAGCGGAAAGCCGGCGCAGACAAGACCTTTACTGCCGCCGTATATCGTCTCGCCGGCTGCGTTGGCCGGACTTCCGCCGAAAGAGTAGGAAGCATAAGAACTGCTGCTGGAGACATTGTTTTTGGAATATGCCGCAAAAACCGAACCGTGAGAGCCGGTTCCGGCATTGGCAGATGTACCGCTGACAGAAGGCATGGACGTATAGATCATTGCATTGGCTTTGACATTGTAATTGCCCCAGCCGGCTGTGTTGGTTGTGAGCGTGTATCTTGATTTGAATGATATTGATACATTGCTGATCCGGCACGCAGAGGAAAGCCCGGTCATGTCGCCCGGACAAAAAAGATAGGTGTTGGCTGTTTCTCCTTTTCCGACTGTTCGGTAATCAGCGCCTCCGCCCACACAGCCGGAAATGTTTCCGTCATAGTATTGCGGACTGCCCGAATAAAGAGTGGTTGTAACGGCCATTTTGATACCTCCTTGTCGTATTAAGCACCGGCAAAAATGGCGACCTTTTCGATAATCGTCTCTCTGCCGACTTTGACGGTCAGTTTCAGAGTGTATGAACCGGGTCTTTCTATGGGTAAAAGGACAGAAATCTCTTGACCTCGAATCTCGCAAACACCACTGGAAACCAGAGTGCCTTTGCAATCCGTCAGTTCAAAACCGGCTTCCTTTATCACAACGATTTCATCAGGGTCAATTGAAGAAAGAGTCGCCGTTACATACTTTTCTTCACCGGCATAGAAGGATAGATTCATTGGTGTTCACACCCTTTCGATATGATGAGTTTCCGGGAAGATACCGTAAAGCCAAGATGCGAAGGGGCAAAAAAGCATAGGACTCGTCTCGGCTTTAATTTCAAATGGCAGATACCGTTGCACATGAAAAGTTCCCCGACCCAGCAGGCGGTTTCACGACTCCTGTTCATCGCATACAGCGTTACGGCATAGACACCGTCAGAAGTGTCGGGAGGCACTTCACATTTCCATGAAGTACCTCCCGTGCGTGTAAACTCTATGTCAAAACCGTCTGCCAAGCCCCACACTCGAATGATGTCGGGTTTTGCCATTTATTCCACCTCAACGCTGATGGTATAGGTCTTGCCGGCAAAGGCGGGATTCGGTGAGATGGTAATACTCTTGAACTTGGGCGCGGTGGTGTTGTAGATGACGGTACGGCTGATGCTTGTGCTGTTTCCGGCGGTGTCGGTTGCCTTGATGAGCACGGTGTAGGTGCCGTCCTTTTCAAGCGTAACGGTCTTGGAAAACGTTCCGTCAGAGCCGATGGTAATATCACCCGTGTCCGAGCCGTTGACGGTAATGGATACGCTGACAGGCTTTGAGGTGCTGTCATTCGTCACACCGCTGACAACAATGCTTGCCCGGTTCGTTTCATAGCTTTCGCCCGATGAACCGTTCAGCTGAATGTTGGTAAGTTCCGGCTTGACTGTGTCAACCGTAAAGGTGACCGATGCTGTTTCAGCAGCGTTTCCATCCCGGTCTGCGCCACCTACAGTGATGGTGTGAACGCCGTCCTCCAGCGTTGTGGTATAAATCGTTTTGGTCACCCTGGCTGTTGCGTGGATACCGTAATCCTCATACTCAATGGAAACGGTATCGCAGAGAGAAACCGAATCGAGGTCAGAATCATAGCTGGTGAACGGCTCAAAGGAAACAGAAATGGATGGAACAAGCGTTCCCACGGCATTGTTTGTGATATACTCATCTGCCTTGGCTTTCAGTTTTGTTTCCGATATTTCTTCGTCATTGTCAAACTCTGAACTCAAGTCAACGATGAGCGTTTTCTTCCGGCTCATTTGATCGCTTGCAACAGAAATCGTTTCCGCTTTGAGCGTGTATGTCACTGCGTCACGGACAGCATACGGAAGAACCTCCGTATAGAGCGTGGTGTTGTCTTCATCGTAGTTCAGCTCAGTCAGATTTTTACCATACCGGATCGATACCCCGTTGTCGGTACCTCGATGGGTATTGAGCCTGACATTGAAGTTATCAAAAGTGAACTCTCCATGCCATAAAGAAAGCATGGAACCTTCACTTCCGCCGAGACAGGCACGGACGGACTTCGGTACATCAACAGAAAAGTCTTTGCCTGATGAGTAATCAGTAGAAAAGGTGTATCCGCTGTTTTCAAACAGCTTCGTCATGACTGTCACAGGCGATGCCTTTGTCAGCTTAAACGGCATCACATATTTATCCGAAAGATCATAGCTGATATGCTGAGCATAAACGGAAATCACGCCATGCAAAGGTTTCGTGATTCGGTAAATGCGGAAAAACTGATCTTCCATGGAATGATTGGGTTTTGCAAGAATCACCCGATCCCTTGAAATGCTTGAAAAAGCTATGCCGGATACCGGATAAGTGAGAATGCACTCAAAGCTGCCGTTTCGTTCTTCTGTGACTTCACAAGAGAGACAATCGGTAAGATTGGCAAGAAATATCTGCTTGTCTTTGGATATATCGGTTTCATAAAGTTGTGGAATCATAATGACCTCCATAACGGTGTGATCACTGTTTTTACGATGTTGCCGCCTGTAACGGTTACCGTGTTGTCACCGGGAAAGAATATGGGAAATCCGTTGCTGACGACTGCATATCTGTTTAAGAGCCTTCCGGCAGAACCGTAGATGTTCAAATTTTCCGAATCGATGATGTAATACCTTGCGACAGAATCGGGAACGGTGAAGCTGACTTTTGTTTCATAACCGCTGCTTGAAACTTTCACTTCAAAATCCGTAGTTGCGGCAACTTTAATTACGGGAAGTGATTCAAAGGGTTCAGGGTTTGTTAGCTCGATTTCTGTTTGCGTATAGGAAGAAGCGATGTTTCCGAGCAGGCTGTATTTGTATGGCTTGCACGAGAAGGTAACCGTGAAACTGCCAAGCCGGTTTAATTGCTCGTCAATGGAGAGCGACCCGGTTAACACGGCATACCGGAAGTATTCCGGGTCATAGCTGTCCGTTAATTTCGCATAATTTCCACGGCATGAGAAAAGCCAGGCTTTCATCTGCCTGACTGTGTCTGCCATGTCTGTTATGTTTTTCTCTTTGAAAAAGCAAGTGTATGAAACCGTAACGTTTCCCAGTCTGTTGTCCGGTAAAATCAGATCCCCGTCACGACCCGGTATCGTCTGAAAAGACAGGTCTATTGTCGGTGAATCAAAGATTCGCTTTGACTGAATATGTAAGCCGAACTGACTGGATTTTTTTCCGTTGTATTCAAAGAAATTCATCCAAAGGCAACTCCTCTCCTTAACATAAAGCTGTTGGCTGTTTCCATAACTTCGTTTGTCAGCTGTCTGATATCTTCAACCCCGTAGTTGTTAAAGTTTGAGATGTTCAGTTCAATTGTAAACTGCGGTGTACTGTTCTTCGGGAAATCATAGACCGGGGTACTTGTTTTGGCGGAAATCCCGGTGGGTACGGTGGTAACAAGATCCTGGTTCAGATCATCAAAGGACGAAAGAATATTTTTTGACATAGGTTTTGCGCTCTTTTTCGCATAGCGTTACCTTGACCTCGTTCATCACGCATTCGGGCATTTGCAGATGGTCTGCCGCTCTCATGGAGATGGTGATATCGGAGATGGCTTCGTAGATTTGTTCCTCTGCACCGGGAAGGGGCTTGTAGCTGAATACGACCTGTCCGTTGCGCTTGTCAGGCCGGAAGTAGGCATTACGGTAATGGGTAATGAACCGTCCGAGACGTTTGCCCATATCGAGGATACGAAACTCCGCCCAAAGATCCATTAGACCGTTGCTGCTTGGCGTGCCGGTCAGACCTACGATGCGTTTGACGGTCGGTCGAACCTTGAGCAGACTTCGGAAGCGTTTTGCCTGACAGCTTTTGAAGGAGGACAATTCATCGATAACCACCAGGTCATAGTCAAAAGGAATACCGCTTTCGTCAATCAGCCACTGCACATTTTCCCGGTTGATGATGTACACGCTGACCTTTTGCCGAAGTGCCGCCTTGCGCTCAGCTTCTGTGCCGACAGCCACCGAGTAGGTCAGTCCACGCAGATGATCCCACTTCTGTATTTCAGTCGGCCATGTGTCTCTTGCAACACGCAGCGGAGCAATCACCATCACTTTGCGAACCAGGAAGCTATCGAGACACAGGTCGAAGATTGCGGAAAGCGTAATCACACTTTTACCAAGACCCATGTCCAAAAACACAGCAGAGATGGGATGATTCAGTATGAAGTTGGTCGCATAAGTTTGATAGCTATGAGGACTGTATTTCATCGAGTATCACTCCAATCTGTTCTATGCAGTCAATGCAGTATACCGAAAAGCCGAGCCTTTCCAGCTGTCTTTTTCGCCTTACCTGCAGAGGTCGCATTTTCTTTCCGGGGGCTTTCACTTCAATGAAAGCAAGCACTCCATGGGGCAGAAGGACGATACGGTCAGGCACACCGTCAAAACCGGGACTTACAAACTTGGGTGCGATACCTCCCAGCTTCTTCACTGTCTCCACAAGTTTTTTCTCTATAAATTTCTCGTTCATATCATTTCCTCCGTGACACAGGAAACACAGATGCACAACCATTCCCTTATATTTACTACGCGCGTATATCACGGGTTACATATCCCAATACCTTGAAAAAAGCATTCGTAATATAAGGAGAAAAGTTGTGTCTGTGTCGCAGTCTTGTGTTTAGTCCTGTCTGGTATACTGGTAGAGTCGCTGCCTGCCGTAGATCGGCTGACGCTTGATTGAGGCGGTTCGCTTCCATCCGGGAATCTGAGCCATGAGCGTTGCGATGTTATAACTGTCAGAAGGCTTCAACTCCTGCAGTGTCTTTCCAAAGCACTCACACCAGATTTCAGCGTTTGACACCTCGGTACGCAGAATAATACCCTTGTGGTCAGGCATACCAAACTCACTGCCCTGGAGGAAATTGCGTCTCTGGAACAGATCCATGTCCGCCCAGTCAACCGGCAGTTTGGTATTGAGATACTCTTCGACCATACCAACACGCTCATCCACCTCCATGGCAGACTGCTGTGCTTCCTCTGCGGCTTCCAGAATTTCACCTTCGAGGTACAGCTTTTCGCCGGACTTCCAGATCTCCTTCGCCTCCGCCCAGAACTGCGCACGATATTCCGGTGTGAAGTCCCAGGTCTTTTTCTGCTTCTTCTGATGCAGCTTGATGATCCAAAAACGACGGTTGCCTGTGATATCACGGAGGTATCCTCTCTCACCGTTAGAGGAAGTGATTCATAAAGCTGATTTCACTGTCTGCCCGGAATGTCAATCACCGATGCAGATCATCGGTAAGGAATATGTACACGAAAAGCTGGTGTATGTGCCGGCTAAAATGTTCAGACGCAAGCATTATGTGGAAGTGGTCAAATGTCCCGAATGCGGCGAGTATACAGAGAAATCAATAAACGATAAAACAGTAACTTAGTCCGGAAGAACGATATATACAACGGCAGGAGCACTCCAGAAAGGTTCTTGACGATTTTTACGCATGGCTTGAAACAGTAAATCCTTCACAGGGAACCGGTCTTGCCAAAGCGGTTCAGTATGCACGGAACGAGAAGAGCTATCTTTACGCTTTTCTTGAAGATCCGCAGATTCCGATAGACAACAATTTAGCCGAAAGAGCAGTAAAACCTTTTGTCATCGGCAGGAAGAACTGGCTGTTTTCCACCTCTCCGAAAGGAGCCGACGCCAGTGCGACAGCCTATTCAATCATCAACACCGCACAAGCAAACGGCATTGATGTCAGAGAATATCTGACGAACATCTTCCGTACCGGCGAAAGGCGATTGCCGCTGAAATCCGAATAAAACATCCCCCGGAGAATGTCGCTCGTTTGAGAGAGCAATTTCTTCGGGGGTTCATTCTATTTGCTGTGACGAGGGGTTATTTGGGGGTTACATTTGGTGTACCATAAATTCTGTTCTTTCCTTCAATTCCTAAATTTTCACCATAAAAATTGTCCGAGACTCACTTTAACCGCAAATCTCGGACTTTTTCGGACTGTTTTTTTACAGCCCCTTTTCTATTGTTACGTGTTGCTGTTTATTGAGAATCACTTACTTGCCGATGTTCCTGAAAAACTCGATAATTTTCATGAAGATCTCTCTGAGTCTTTCGAAGAATTTGATAAAGCCTCCGGAGGCAAGTCCGTTGGAATCGAAGATTCCGCCGAGAGTTCCGTCAAGAAGAATGGCAAGTGCATTACCCAAAGATGCCTCGTTGCTGTCGTTGGAAGCGCCGAGCTTTTTAATGATCTCCTGCCACTTCTTGTTGATATTTTTGACAGCTCCGGCTGTTTTGTCGGCGCCGATATCCACACCGTAGAATACATAGTAAACTTCCGCAAGAGCCTTATCCATACCGAGATAGGTGTTGACGGTACATTCTGCAATACAGTCAAGAAGCACTCTGACATACTTTTCGGCGTCCGGACTCATGTTGAGCTCATCTCTGAGAAGTCCGATGAATTTCTCACGGTTGTCTTCTTTCATGATAAAGGTGATAAGAAGACGCTCGACAATCGTTACCATCTCAGCTTTTGCCTTTTCGGACTGGTAGACCATTGTGTAGGCCTTTTCACCATTCTTTGAGGTGTAGCTGACAAGCTTGCCGACGGTCAGCTCGACGATTGCGTTGCCGTCCATCGCCGAGAACTCATAGCCGGTCTTTTCGGCTATCAGATCAAGAGCGTAGTCAAAGAGAGAGTCAAACGTAATTTCGTCAAGTCTTACGTTGATAAGCGAGTAAAGGTCAACCTCAACAAGCGGCTCGATGGCATTAAGAAGTCCGTAAACGGCGTGAAGCGCATTCTTGAAGCAGGTATCAAGACCGTTGGAATTGATGAAGTAGATGACCGCCGGAAGCATTTCAAGAATTCCATCAGCCGGCTTTGCCATGATTTCATCAAGACGGTCAAAGAGCGGATTGAGAATGTTGGTAAGCATCGCCTTGCTGTCATTATCCGCCGCTGCGTAGTATTCCTCTTTTGTCAGAATGTTGTCGCAGCCGAGAACTTCGAGAATGGGGATAACGCCGTATGCGTAGCCCTCACCGCCGAGAAGCGTTACGATGTTCTTACCTTCTTCGTCAACGAAGAACGAGAAATCCTTGTTGCACAAAGCCCATTTAAGAACCGGGTCGAGAGGAGCAAGGATATCGCATACTGTCTCGGTAAACTTCGTGCGGTCATTTTCAAATTCGGGAACATTGAAGTTATCCCATGCGTCAAGATCAACACCGAGCGAAGTCCTGATAAGCGCCTTGATGTGCTCACTGCCCTTGAGTTCATCAACCTTGGCGACTGCTTTTTGTACTGCCTCAAGAAGCTTCCGGGCATTTTCGGAGTTGTAAAGCGAACCGTTGACGGCGCTGTTGAGTAAATCCTTGAGACTGTCAACGTTGGTTCCGTTGATTTCGATACCCAACAGGTAAATCATGTTGTCGATGAAGTTGTCGATATGATCAGCGATGTACTGAGCCTTATCCTGCGTATAAAGCGGGCCGTACTTATGACCGGCGTAAAGTTCTGAAGTTTCCATCGCCGAGAAGACCTTGTCGGTGTCGGCGTATTCGGTGTAAAGATAGGAGAATTCCTGCATCTCGAATTCCTTGAGGTTCAGAACATTGAGAACAGCAGTGTAAACGTCTTCTCCGAGAAGCTCACGAAGCTTTTTCTCGTTGCCGTCAATCTTGATAACCCGAAGCACGGTCGTGATGAGAAGCGTGATCATGTCCTTCCGGTCAGCATCGCCGGTGTAGGACATCTTATAAGCGTATTCGCCGCTGACGGATTCGTACTGTTTGATTGTTCCGATGCAAAGTCCGTCGAAAATCTCCGCAACGGGAGTAAGGTCAAGACCCGTTTCCTTTTCGGCAAGCTTAATTAACGCTTCGAACGAAAGATCGCTGAGCTCTTCTCCGAGAAGCTCATTGACGTCAAGATCGGCGCCCATGCCGTTGATGGATTCCACGAGCGTATAAGCGGCGCTCAGAACGTTATACAGGCAGGTGGTAAGTCCGTCTGCATTCAGGAAGTAGATCACATTCGGCAATACGGCGAGAATTTCGTTTTCGGGATCGGCAAAAATTTCGTCGACTCTTGCAAACAGCGAGGTCAGGGCAAGGGACAAAGCGTTGTCCTCGTCGCCGGTCGGAATGTTCTTACAGCCGAGCGCTTCAAGGATCGGAGCAAGACCCTTCTTGTAGCCTTCGCCACCCTTAATTGTGATAAGGTCGTTATAGATATAGTTACCGTTTTCGTCAACCGAAGTGCCGGTGAAGAACCGGTAATCCTTGCCGAAGAGAAGCCAGTTGACAATACCTGAAACGGTCGAGAGTACGTCCTCGAGAGCGGCGGTAAATTCGTCCGCGGTTGAGATTCCCTCGGGAGCGGTGTAGTTTTCAAGCGCCGTAAAGTCAGCACCGAATACAACGCCGGCTGTGTCAAGAAGCGTTTTGTCAACGTCCTTGAGAAGTTCCTTGAGAGCGTCGGCGATTGCCTGAACGTTTTCGGTCGAATAGATTACAACCTGATCTTTCAGCAAATCGGAAAGATTGCTGTATTTTTCATCAGCCGCCTTTACGATCTCTGTAACGATTTCGGAAAGGTTATCGTTGATGTAAGCAGCGGTTTCCTTCGTCCAGTAGTTCGGATAGGTCAAAGAATTGAGTGTCGGCTCAATATTGACGCCTGTTGAGAAGTCATAGTCCGAAAGGTCGGCGTCCTCACCGAAGTAATACATCCAGTCGATGGGCTTCGTTTCGGGGTCAACGCCCTCAAAGAACGCAAGCAGAGCGCCGGTGAAGTTCTCGGTTCCGAGCATTTCGTCAAACTTGGCGGCGTTTCCGTCATACGACAGCATTTCTAAAAGATAGCTTACGATGACCGTAATCATGTCTGCTCTGTCGAATACACCCTCGGTGTAAGCACCTTTCTTGCCGGTGCCGACGAAGGAGCTCGTTGAAGCATAATCCGTTGCGATTACCGAGCAGATATCTTCAATGATGACCTGAAGTCTGTTAAGGTTCAGTCCTGTCACCTTTTCGAGAACGCCGACAACCCATTCAAGGTCAATCTTGTCGATATCAAAGGTGATGTCATATTCCGAAATAATGTCAATCGAATTGAGAAGTGAGTCAACATCAACATTGTATACGGGACGGATTGTGTCGAGAATGACATAAAGCGGATGAAGCAGATTTCTGATTGATGTCGAAACCGCACCGCTTGTGATGTAGTAGAACAGTCCGGGAAGAACGTCGAGAACACCGTAAATCGGATCGGCGGCAATTTCGTCAAGACGATCAAAGACGGAATCGAGTATCGTCTTAAGCATATCGGACTTGTTGACCGATTTGAATTCATTTTTCGTCATCGTCTTGCAGCCGAGTGCCTCAAGAAGCGGAATAACGGCATTGTCGTAGCCTTCGTTTCCGTAGAAGGTGACAAGATCGGCGTTGTTGACGTCCTTGAAGAGCGTCAGATTTTCGCCGGCAAGCAGGAAGCCGTAAAGCGGTTCAAGCGGCTTGAGAACCGTAATCAGTGCATTGACAAAGCCATCACGGTCTCCGTCCTCAAAGCCCCAGCTGTAATCATCCGGGAGATCGGCGTATACACTGAAAGCGGTAAGATCAACGCCGAGCTCGTTCTTAATCATATCAAGAAGCTTTTCGCTCATATCCGAAATCGACGCAAGCGAGCCGGCAAGAGAGGTCACCGTGGCATTCTTGAACACCCCGTTGACAGCGGTTGTGATTTCGTTTGTCAGATCAATATCGCTTCCCGAAGCGGTCAGAATCGAGGAAACGATTTCGTTGATATTCGCTTCTACATAGTCCGCCGTTTCCTTGTTCCAGTTGTTGGTGCCGCTTAAGTAAACAAGAGCGGCGGGGGTGATTCCCTCAACGGTTCCGCCGACAGAGCCGTCGTACCAGTTATAGCTATCAAGACCGTAGCCCTGCTGGTTGAGAAGCTCGATAACGGCGGCAATCGCAAGGTCGGGTTCTGCATAGATGTTCTGAATGATATCCTTAACGGTATCGTCCATCTCGCCGTCCAGAAGGTCGTTTTCAAGGAACTTAAGGAAGTCCTCATTGCCGAGACAGGAAACGAGATAGTTTAAAAGCCACATGAATATATCGGCTTTATCTGCGGTGAAGTTGATACGGCTTCCGGTATGGCGAAGCGTCGAAGCGTTTTTGTTAAGAGAAGAGTAAGTGATAAGCTCGCCCGTATTCATAATCGGAAGCGTTTGGGCGGTAAGTCCCTCGGTGAACATCGAGAGAAGATAGGTCATAATCGAGCTGACGGAGGAAATATCAAAGTCAAGATCGAGTGAATCCTTTGAAATAAGAGAACCTAAATCAAAGTCATAAAAATCGTCAAGAACATTGACACCTAAGATCGAGTCTTCAACAAGATAATTAAGTCGAATCGTTTTTCCGGTGAAAAGATCCCAAAGCTTGTCAAACGAAATGGCATAAGAAAGATTCGGCAGAATCGAGCAAAGTGTGCTTACGGGAGCTTTCGCAAATTTGTTTTCAACAAAATCTACGATCGGCAGGAAGATGGCGTCAACAAACTGTCTTGAGGTCGTATAGCCTTTGACGGTGCTGTAACTCTTGATGCCGCTGCAGCCGAGCGCCTCAAGAATGGGCACAATAATGTCGGAATATCCGGCTATTCCCGTAGCCGTAAGAGTGAGGTCACCCTTGAGAGAAATACCCCACTTGCTTGCCTTACCTACTTCTTCGGCATAGAGGTTCATGTCGGCCCAGTCACCGAAAATGACCCGTACCAACGGGAGAACAGCGTCTAAGGATTCCGCCATAGCGCCTAAGAATTTGTTCTTCTTAGCGGTAAGATAAGCGTCGGTTGACGAATAGTTTTCCGGCTTAATGGAATCAACGCCCCAATCGAGGACAAGGTCGCCGTCCTTCTGAAGCTGTGACCAGGTTGAAGCCGCAGCAAGCTGACTCTTTGCGGTGCCGTAGCCCGAAGCAATGTAGGGAGCTACCTGATTCGGATAAACACCGACACCGAGCTTATTGATGATTGTCGGAAGGTCGTTATAGCTTAAAGAAATCGAACCTACGACATTGACGTTTACCGATGACGGGAGATTTCGATAAAGATCCTCAAGTGCTTTCGCAAGCTCGGGATAGATGATGTTCATCAGCATATTGACCATGTCGTTCGTATAAAGATTTTCGGCGACAACCTCTTTGAGATAATCGTCAAGAAGAATCGTCTTATCCGGGTCTTTATCGATATCAACGAGCTTTGTAAAGTCGTTGCTGATCAGGAATGCATCAAGCTTTTTAATGGTTGCGTTGACAACCTTTTCGTTGACGGTATAGTTTTCGCCGGTGATTCTTGCCTGATCGGCTTCGGTCGGCTCACGGTTGATATAAACACCGTTTGCGTCGTGAAGATGCTTTCTTTCGAAGTTATTCAGACCGTCGGAGGCGATGAAAGCGTTATACTTGGAAAGAAGCGTGGAGAGTCTGTTGTAGTCGTTTCGAAGAGAGGAAGAAATAATCGAGGGGTTCTTGCTGTTGATGAAATCCCAGATATTATTCTCGACTCTGCCGATGGCTTCCTTGATGGCAACATAGTTGCTCAGGTTCACTTCGCCGTAAGCGTCGTAGTAGCCGACAGCGGTATTGACCTCGGACGTCAGTCTTGCAAGGATAACGTCATAAAGTCTTGCAATATAGTCGTCAATGATATATCCGAGTGAGTCTTCGCCTTTTCCGAAGATTTCTTCCATGCTGTCCTTCCCGATAAGACCGGTATACTTATTATACATATTGGTATAAGCAGTCTTTTTGGAAAGTGCGTTCGGAATGTTCGGAATCTTCGCCGCAATGCCTGAGCCGATAATCTGCTCGGTGGTGTATGCGGTCAGATCGTCGTAGATAAGCGGCAGAAACCATGCGTAATAAGATTCGTACTGACCCTCTGCGTCACGGTAATCATATTCGAACTTGAATTCATCTCTGAGCGTTTCGGCGTAAGCCGTTCCGTCGGTAAATACGGCGGCGACATTTGCCGGCTCAAAGCTCTTGATGGTGTTGATATAACCAGCCATGATGTCATAGTAGGTCCAGAGATTGAGGTTATTGTTGATATAATTTCCGTTTTCGTCCTTGTCGATAGCCGAAATCGAATCGGCGTCGGGGAACTGCGCACGAAGCGCATCAATTTTACCCTTGATTTCTCTTAATTTGTAAAGCTCGATGTCTTTATTAAGCTGTGCCATGAAAGCCTGTGCGGCGGAAAGGGAGAAAGTATCATAGCCGTCAAAGGTTTCGGCAACATAAGTAATGACTGACGAATCAACCGATGTCAGAAAATCGAGATTCGGCTTCTGCGCCGAATAAATCGAATTCATCTGTTCAAGATTGTTTGCGTCATAGCCGGCGGTCATCGCATTGTTGAGAGCAGTGATAGCAGGCTTTGCGTTGATAACCTTCTGCGCAAACAGACAGTTATCCATATAGGTCTTGACAGCGGCCATGTCGAAGAAATGGGTCTTGACGGCATCGCTGTAAGAATTCAACTTTGCGTAAGCGGTATTGTTTGCGTTGATAACGGCGTTAATCTCGCTTGCGCTCATGCTTGCAAGGGTCTTGACGGGAGTCGCAAGTCTTGAAGCCGTGAAATAATCCGCAAAGGCGTGAAGATTCTTATAAGCAGCGGTATCGCTCTTTTTCACGCTTCTTGACGGAGCGCCGGAGATATAGTGCCACGAGCTTGTGGACCAGGACCAGTTTGATTTTGTTACAACACCAAATCTTTTGGTATAGCTTACAGAGGTCTTGTATCCGTTTTTGACTGCGTGGTTGATTGAATAAGTAACGGAAAGAAGAATCGTAGACGGAACGTCGCTAAGACTCTTATAGGAAAGAAGCGTCTTTTCAAGGTTGGCGCCGACCGTAACGGATTTATTCGCCGCTGACGTAACAACATAGCTTAACTTGCTTGTATCGAAATCTTCTTTGAGATACACGGTATAGCTGCCGGTCTTTTTACCGCTTCCGTTGAACGAGGAGTCGTCGTAGACGCCTGAGGTCGGAAGCAAGGTGTTGACGAGCGTGTTGTAGGTCGAGCCGACGGCGCTTTTTACCGTAGAGTTCAGGTCAACAATCGAGTTATTCTTTATCGTAGTCAGCGTATGGGCATTATAGCTTCCGCCGAGACTATTGGTCTGGGCTTTATAGTTTCCCATGATATACTGATAAAGAACCTCGGCCGCCGAAAGCAGCGAACCGTCGCCGTTTGTCAAATCGGTGGTGTTGGTAATAGCCTGGAATGCCGATTTAAGCTGAGCGTTGGTAGGGGTTGCAGCTTGAGCCATAATCGGACTGAAGCTGACGCTTATGCAGCTGATGACCATCAGAACAGACAAAAGCACGCTAAGCGATTTTTTGAACACTTTCATAAAATTACCTCCTGGATTTTTATTTTAACGGTTTACACCGTCAGCTGAAAGCATTGTAGCACAAAAGAAATGCGCAAATATGATCACTTGGAATTATAAACATTTTTTTAACAAAAAAGCTGTTTGTTAACATTTAATTCATCTTTTTGCAACTGAAGTTCAATATTTTGCTTTGTATTTTTACAACCCGTTCCGCTTCTCCTTTTCGTAAGCAGACTGTTTATTCAGGATATGAAGTTTTGTTTGGCAATATTGATATTGGGAACTTTAATCAAAATTCATTGTATTAAATATGGGAGTTTAGCCCATATCCATTAGTTTAACGATTACCCAATAATTTAACGAATACCCATAAGTTTAACGATTACAACGGCATCGTAAGTCGTAAGAACCGGAAAAAGTAGAAAACCCCGCTGCATAAATGCTCTGCAGCGGGGTTCGTTTATACTCTGAAATAGGAAAAACCTTGATTTCAAGCGGTTTTCAGGCATGAAAAAAAGCCCACGATAATTCTATCAAAATTACCGTGGACATTTGGCGGAGAGTTAGGGATTCGAACCCTAGGTACTTTCGTACACAGCATTTCGAGTCTTTTCGACAAACATAACTTTATCGGTTTTTTCTGTAACTTTCAGGTCGTATTGTCCCCGTAAAAAAACCAGTCACATCAAGGCTTTTTGGCGTTCAACTTTAAAAAACGCTGATTTTCCAATGGGTTCTAATAAATGGCGAAAATACGCCACTTTCGGCACTTATGTTAGAAATTGTGTTAGAAATGTTAGAACAAAATTAGAACAACACTGCATACACAGGCAGTCTCCTACCGAAAATTTACTGAGGTGTATGCTATGAAGATTAACGACATCAACTGGGCAGAAGTCCCGGATATTCTTACAAAGGAGCAGGTTCGTCTGATTTGTCATTGTAGTAAGCGTACGGCACTGTACTACCTGAAAAGCGGAAAATTGCCTTGCGTCTATTCCGGCAAGAAGACTCGCTGCTACAAGATTAGGAAGGAAGACCTAATGGCTTTCATTGAAGATCGGGAGAAAAGTCCGGAGTTTTATGCTGTTCCCGATGGATGGTACGGCAGTACCGGAACAACAATTCGGCGTCAGTATTCATCAATGGTAAAACTCGATGACGAGGATCTGCACGAATATTATCAGTATCTTCTCAGAGAATATCCAGATGTGCTGGAAGCCAAGAAAATCAGCGAGATCACTGGATACTCACTGTCAGTGGTCAATCGATGGTGCAACAATGGAAAGCTGAAACATTTTGTGGTCGGATCGAGAAATCTGATCCCCAAGATATATCTTATAGACTTTTTCTGTTCACTTCAATTTAGGAAGATTTGCCGAAAAAGCGAGTGGCATATCAGCATTCTTGAGAACTACCGACGCTGGAAGTATTCTACTATTCAAAGGTCGTCCAAATGAAATAAGGAAGAGCTATCCTGATGGGGTGGCTCTTCCTTTGATTTTAATGCGTTTCTTTCTTGTCCAAAGCCTATTCTTCCAATCCGCTACCCTCAAAGATGAAGTCAATTATACTAATTTTCGGGATTCTATATGCGTTAGCAACCTTTATTCCTTTTATCAGTTTCTTTGAAAGAAGATCATAAGCAACAGCACGACTTATTCCAAGCATCTGTCTTAGTTGCTTTACATTTACCATATCAGGATACTCCGAAAACATAGTTCGATATATTATCTCGATTTTCTCGTTTTTTGCGCTGTGCAAGCAAATCTGCCTCCTTTGTAAAACCGGTTTGTTACATCAACTGCCTGTTATTTATCCGTTGCCGAAAATATCCTCAAGCACACTGTTGAATATCGGATTGGCTTTCACGGAAAAGCCAATGTGGTCTGTAAGAGCCTCCGTCTTGCTCGTGAACTGCTTTTCAATTACAAACAGACGGTTTTCTATATTCCCGTTTTTGACAATGATCTGTCCGGGGTATCCCCAAAACATATCACCGATTTGTCTGTACTCGTCAGATTCTGTCCGGTATTGCAGATTTGTAAAGTTCGCCCTGATACAGCGATAGTATTTTCCCTGACAGGAAAGCCATAAGTGAATAGTATTGGCTTCGTCGCATCGCATGATGTACGGCCATCTCCAAGTGTTACGATGTTCCCACTCATAATTGGTCAGTGAAGCGGCTTCGGTTTTTAACACCTTTGCTTGAGCAAGAAATGGCACTTCGTGATGTGTCACATTTTTTGCAATGCGGTTTTCTACGCTGAGAGATTTATAGTATGCTTTCAGGACATTTTCATAATCTTCAGCAAGGTTCTTATCAGAACGTAAATACCCGAACAATCCATCAATATCTTTAAAGGTACCAAAGTAGGTTTTTACACCACTTACAAATGAAGCTGTGGAATAGTCATCCAGCAGAAGACGATAGATAGTTTCAGGAGCAGATCCATTATTATTGTCTTTTAATTGGTCGGTTAATTGAAGTGTATTTTTCATTCGACTTTACTCACCACCCTTGAATTGCGCTGATGACTCGAAGCCGTGAAACAGAAAGTGCATTTTATTTATCCTCTTGTTTATGTGCCAATGTCCGCAAAACCAAGCCTTGTAGTCGATAGCATCTTCGATTCTATCAAGCCATTTCTCGGTACTTGTATCTACCGAGTTTTGATCTATTCCGGGAAGGAACATCTCGACCGGCTCATATTTGAACGGACAAGTATGTGAAAGAACTATATCAAATGTCTTTGACTCTATCTGAGACTCAACATACCTTTTGATTTCCTCAGATGGTTGCTCATCCTTCCACCAGTTGTATCCTCGAGACAGGCGATAGAACTTGTCCACGCTGTAAGCTCCGCCGATTACAAGATGCTTTATACTTTCAATTTCATATATATCTCCATCTTTTGCGAATAACACATTTGGGTATTTTTCCTCATACCACACGCTTCCACCATTCCATTCTTTTGCAATATAAGAAGAAATAATTGCCGGGCGTGCTTCGTGATTCCCGTGAATACAAAATATCGTTGGCAACAACTTTGAAAGAGTATCTTTAATATAGTTGTCCCTTTTATCACAAAAATAGTTTGCACCTACATCACCAAGTATGACAATAGTATTGTTTTTTCCGAGTTCGTTTTTTTTGCAGAAATTCACTATGTTGGCTGGCGAACCATGAATATCTCCTGTGTAGTAAATCAATATAGATAACCTCCATTTTGCATATTCGCACCCGTCAAGGGTGCTTTTTTTATTATCTCAGACCACCGAGTAGATTTGCAAATCTGCGATCTCAGTAATTTTTTGAACAATTTTTCAGAAGGGGGTTAATTTTTGCTCGTTTTCGTTGCCTACCAAGTGAGGGCAAAATACTTCACCCTCACGAACCTTGACAATTGAATATACATTCAACAAGTACATTCCTGATCGGAGACGGAAGTCTCAGCTGGATGAAGGTGCGCCAAGAACCTCCTGCCCGTAAGGGTTATTACGGAAAACAAGGTGGCAAGCGATTCCGAACTATTCTGAAATATCCGATTGCTACGGATAAGGCGATGAAACGATTCAGGGATAATGATACTTCTCTACGGAGCTGGCGGAGTACCCGGCGGAGGTGAAATTCCTATGAGTTCGGTTAGCAACTGAACGCTTGTTGATTTCCTTTTATGCATTTGGGGGATGAGATCGAATTAAATGCAACGACTTAAGCGCAAAGGGATAACTACTCTTTGCTTTTAAGTGGATCGAAAGATTCAAATCAAACGAAAGGAGGAAAGCCAATGCCAAACTGTAAAACCATTGCTATCTGCAATCAGAA
>CAMAZY010000029.1 GCA_945863885.1 uncultured Clostridia bacterium | reverse complement strand
AGAGAGAACAAATCACCCTCCACACAACAGTGCGACCACACTTAGTGTTGTCCTGCTACGAAAGAGCGCTTCTTTGCTTACTTTCTTTCGTAACTGAAAGAAAGTAAGTGCCCGTGCGGCATTAGCACAAGGTAAAGATATAGAGGAAGCTATAGTATAAGAGAACAAACTGACTGGTAGATAAAACAAGCCGAGCGGTAAAGGTCAGCATGTAACCCCCTCAGTCACTTCGTGACAGCTCCCCCAAAGGTGGAGCCGAGTTTACACCGCTAAACTAAAATTTACAACTCGGCTCACGGCTCGGACACCCAGCTTTCAATCAAGTACAGTGAAACCCGGCATTGGTGTCGCCATGCGACAAACTAAAATTTATCGAAATACTTTCTCGAAGGCACCCGACTTTCCGTCATTTTTAATCTACAAACTTCCCTTCAAGAAAAATCAAACTCTGTGGACAGCGACTTTACTTCGGAACCGAGTTGACCCGCGACCACAACTATTCATTATTCACTATTCATTATTCATTAAAATCCCACGGCTCGGGCTGTCAGTTTTCAATCAAGCACCATGTACCCCGGCATTGGAGTCGCCATGCGACCAAACTAAAATTTATCCCTTACAGCGTAAATACACTTTTCGTTGATCGTCCTCGGCTTTCTGTCTTTAAAACGCCTATTGATTGAAACCGGAAGCGGAACCGATATCAGCATTACTTTTTGAAAAGTGATACAACCCCATTGTGCAGACTGCTTTTTTATGCGCAAAAATTATAGTGAAAATGCACAAATTTTAAGTTTTAATTTAGCTGATGTTTAGGCTTGCAAACGAAATCTCGTTTCCTCGTGAAGAATCTATTGACGAAGTTCGGTTTTGTGATATAATATGTAGCGTCAGATAAATGATAATTTGTGTGTGGGAGATATCATATTATGTATGTTAAAGAAGTAGTAGTACAGAATCAGGTTGGTCTTCATGCACGTCCGGCGACTTTCTTTATTCAGAAAGCGAACGAATTCAAATCGTCGATTTGGGTCGAAAAGGACGAAAGAAGAGTCAACGCAAAAAGCCTTCTCGGCGTTCTCTCTCTCGGCATCATGGGCGGTACCGAAATTCGTATTATCGCCGGCGGTTCGGATGAAAAAGCCGCTGTTGAAGAACTCGTGAAACTTGTTGAATCCGGCTTTGCCGAGTAATCAACTCTGTCCTCATCGGCACATCGTTTTCGATGTGCCTTTTTTCATTTCATTTTATATCGGGAGGTGACGGCATTGAGAAATATTGTGATTGCCTCAAGCAGCAAAAAGCTTACGGCGACGCTTGAAAAAATGCTGGAATCTTCCGGACTTTCGGCTTGTGCAAGCTGCACAAGTGCAAGTGAGGTACAGTCTCTCTGGTCGGATATTGAGGACGCAGTGCTGATTTGTGCCACGCTCAGGGACTTGCCGTCGATTTACCTTTCGAAAATCATGCCGGATAGCTGGGATATGATTCTGCTTCTGACGAGTGAACAGCCGTTTCCGTATTATGTCAGTAACGTCACCCCCGTCAATCTTCCCGTGACAAGGCTTGAGCTTTGTGAAACCGTTGTTTCCGTTGCGGGCAGTATGAACAGCACCTTTGCCGCCAAAACGACCGCAAAAGGTGTCCGCCCGAAAGAGGAAACCGAGCTTATTGAAAAGGCTAAGAGGAAAATTATGGCAGAAAGAGAAATCCCCGAGGGGGATGCCCATAAACTTCTACAGCGGTATAGCATGAATTCAGGAATCAGTATGGTCGAGGCGGCGAAAAGATTTTTGAAATAAGTCAAAAAAGGGTTGACAACCGTCCTTTTAAGTGATAGAGTAATAACAATCAGACAATCGAATATGAAAAAGGCGATGACGAAGACGGACGAAGCGGACAGTCTTTCAGCGAGTCGGGAATTTGGTGTAAGCCCGGCAGAAATGAGCTTCAGTTCCTATCACTTCCGAGCCGGAGGTTCGAAAAGCTGTTTGCTTAGTAGATGCCTTCCGTGACTGCTGCGTTAATGCATAGGGCTTGTCGGAGTCCGAGAGCGGCAACAGTTTCTGTTGCAATTTGAGTGGTACCGCGGGTAAGTTTATAACTGCTCGTCTCAAGATTACTTGAGACGGGTTTTTCTTTTTATCGGTTGTCAATAATAATGTCGGAGGTAACAACAATGAACAACAAAAATGTTCCCAATGAAGTTATGGAGGTTGCGGCAAGAATCCGTGAAATGCGTGAAATTGCCGGACTTCATGCCGAAGAAATGGCAGAAAAAACGAACCTGACCGTTGACGAATACAAGGCGTATGAGTCGGGCACGGTCGATCTTCCGTTCACGTTTATCCATAAATGCGCCCTCGCTTTCGGAATCGGTATTACCGATATTCTTGAGGGTCACAGTGCATCGCTTTCGTCCTATGCTGTTACAAGAAAGGGCGAGGGTATCCGTACCGCCAAGGAGACCGGTATCGAAATCAGCAACCTTGCTCCGCTTTTCCGCAACAAACTTGCCGAGCCTTACTGGGTTAAATATGAATACTCCGATGAGCTTCAGAATAAGCCGATTCATACTACGACGCACAGCGGTCAGGAATTTGACCTTGTTTTGGAGGGCTCTTTGAAAGTAAGAGTCGGCGACCACACCGAAGTGCTTCACGAGGGCGACAGTATCTATTATAAGAGTTCAACTCCTCACGGTATGATTGCTGTCGGCGAAAAGGACTGTCTTTTCCTTGCTGTTGTTATTCCCGGTGACGAAAAAGTTGACGAAAAGGAAATCAAGGAAAGCATCGTTTCGGCAAGAAAGGTTGACGATTTCGTTATCAAGAAGTTCATCGACGCAAAAGAGGACGAGCAGGGAAGACTGCTGTCCCTCGACTTCAAGAACGTTGAACAGTTCAACTTCGCTTATGACGTTGTTGACGCTATCGCCGAAAAGGAGCCGAACAAGCTCGCAATGCTTCATATTTCCGATGATATGACCGAGCGGCGTTTCAGCTTCGAGGACATGAAAAAGGAATCCGCAAGAGCGGCGAACTACTTCAAATCCCTTGGCATTTCTAAAGGTGACCGTGTTATGGTCGTTTTAAAGCGTCATTATCAGTTCTGGTTTACGATTCTTGCGCTTCATAAGCTCGGAGCCGTTGCGATTCCCGCCACGCATCAGCTTTTGGAGCATGACTTCGAATACCGCTTCAACGCCGCCGGCGTTAAGGCAATCGTCTGCACATCGGCTGACGACACCGCTCATCAGGTTGACCTTGCCGCCGAAAAGAGCGAAACGCTTCAGGTGAAAATTATGGTTGGTGCCGATCGTGAGGGCTGGCACAACTTCGACGAAGAATACAAGCTTTTCCGGAGCATCTTCCCGAGAACGGAGGACACCGCCTGCGGAAGCGACCCGATGCTGATGTTCTTTACCTCCGGCACAACCGGCTACCCGAAAATTGCCGAGCACAACTATAAATACGCACTCGGTCACTATATCACCGCCAAGTACTGGCACTGCGTCCATTCCGACGGACTTCACTTCACGATTTCCGACACCGGCTGGGGCAAGGCTCTCTGGGGCAAGCTGTACGGTCAGTGGATGTGTGAGGGCGCTGTCTTCACCTATGACTTTGACCGCTTCCACGCCGATAAGATTCTTCCGATGTTCAAGAAATACAACATCACCACCTTCTGCGCACCGCCGACGATGTACAGAATGTTCATCAAAGAAGATCTTTCCGCTTATGATCTTTCTTCGATCAAGTACGCAACAACCGCCGGTGAGGCGCTGAATCCCGAAGTATTCTATCAGTTCAAAAAGGCGACCGGCCTTACGATCATGGAGGGCTTCGGTCAGACCGAAACCACGCTGACGATTGCGAACCTTGTCGGCACAACACCGAAGCCGGGCGCCATGGGCAAGGCGGTACCGACCTACGATATCGACCTTGTTGACACCGCCGGCAATCCCGTTGCAACGGGTGAGTCGGGCGAAATCGTCGTCAGAACCGACAAGGGTGACCCGTGCGGACTGTTCATGGGCTACTACCGTGACGAAGAAAAGACATACGAAGCGCACCACGATGGTATGTATCACACGGGCGACGTCGCCTACCGTGACGAGGACGGCTATTTCTGGTACGTCAGCCGTATTGACGACGTTATCAAGTCCTCAGGCTACCGCATCGGACCGTTCGAGATTGAAAACGTTATCATGGAGCTTCCCTATGTTCTCGAGTGCGGCGTTTCTGCGGCTCCCGATGAGGTCAGAGGACAGGTTGTCAAGGCGAGCATCGTGCTGACCAAGGGCACCGAGGGTACGGAGGAGCTGAAAAAGGAAATCCAGACCTACGTCAAAAAGCACACCGCTCCGTATAAATACCCGAGAATTGTTGAATTCCGTGATGAGCTTCCGAAGACCATCAGCGGCAAGATTATGAGAAACAAGCTTTAATATGAAAGAGACAAAACGAATTACGCTTTTTTGCGGCCATTACGGCAGCGGCAAAACGAACCTTGCGGTAAACTACGCAAAGAAGCTGAAACAAGAAGGCAAAAGCGTTGTGATTGCCGACCTCGATATCGTCAACCCCTATTTTCGCACTAAGGACAGCGAGCAGGAGCTAAAAGACCTCGGTATCGGGCTGATCTGCTCCCCGTATGCGAACTCGAACCTTGATATCCCGGCTCTTCCGGCGAGTATGTACCGCACGGTCGAGGACAAAAGCACCTATGCCGTGATTGATGTCGGCGGCGACGACAGCGGAGCGGTAGCACTCGGTAGACTCAGCGAAAAAATCCGGGAAGAGAATAATTTCCAGATGTTTTTTGTCGCAAATTTCTTCAGACCGTTGACAAGAGCGGCAAAAGAGGCTTACAATATACTATTAGAGATTGAAAAGGCGAGCGGACTTCCGTTTACCGCAATCGCCAACAACTCGAACCTCGGAAACGAAACGACCGCCGAAGACATCATGAAATCGGACGAAAAAGCAAGGGAGCTTTCGGCTCTTTGCGGTCTTCCGGTTATTATGACGAGCGCAGTCGAAAGCCTGTGCGAAGAACTTGACGGTTGTCAGGGCGAGATTTTTCCACTGACGCTTCAGAAGAAATACTACGATTTCAATGCGTAGTTTATACGAAAAGAAAGGAGGCTTCACCGAAGGCTTGACAGCCTGACGGTGACGCAAAAACTATGGCAAAAGTTACGTTCAGAACGGAATTATGCAAGGGCTGCGGTCTTTGCGTAAGTGCCTGCCCGAAGCATTTGTTATATATCGATAAGGACAGGCTTAACGAAAAGGGACATTCCCCGGCGGCGATGAGCGATGAAAGTCAATGTATCGCCTGCGCTTTCTGCGCAACGATGTGTCCCGACTGTGTGATTAAAGTTGAAAAATAAGGAGCTGAAAAAATGGCTGAAAAGGTACTGATGAAAGGAAACGAAGCAATCGCCGAAGCCGCTATTCTTGCCGGCTGCCGCCATTACTTCGGCTATCCGATAACACCGCAGACAGAAATTGCCGCCTATATGGCGAAAAGAATGCCGAAAATCGGCGGAACATTTTTACAGGCGGAAAGCGAGGTCGCCGCAATCAATATGGTTTACGGCGTCGCTGCGACCGGTAAGAGGGTCATGACCTCCTCGTCAAGCCCGGGAATTTCACTTAAGAGCGAGGGACTTTCCTATCTTGCCGGCTGTGATTTGCCCGCTTTTGTGGTCAATGTCGAAAGAGGCGGTCCGGGACTTGGCGGTATTCAGCCGAGCCAGTCGGATTACTTCCAGGCGACAAGAGGCGGCGGACACGGTGACTATCACATGATTGTGTTGGCTCCGGCCTCCGTTCAGGAAATGGCAAGCCTTACGATCAAGGGCTTCGACCTTGCCGACAAGTACAGAATCACGTCGATGATTCTTGCCGACGGTACGATGGGTCAGATGATGGAGCCGGTTGAGCTGTCCGAAGTCAAAACACCCGACTACGACAAGTCGTGGGCGGTTACGGGCACGAAAATGCAAAGAGAACATAACATTATCAATTCCCTGACGCTTGTTCCCGATGAATTGGAAAAGCAGAATTTTGCACGGTACGAAAAGTATAAAATCATAGAAGAAAACGAGCCGATGTGCGAAAAGTTCATGACCGAGGATGCGGACATTATCGTCGCCGCTTTCGGTATCGCCGCAAGAGTTGCAAAAAATGCGATTGTCGAAGCGAGAAAGCAGGACATCAAGGTCGGTATGATAAGACCGATCACTCTTTGGCCGTTCCCGAAAAAGGACTTTTTTGAAGCGGCGAAAACCGCAAAGCACTTCATCTCCGTTGAGCTTTCCATGGGTCAGCTTATTGAGGATGTTGAGCTTGCCATCCGCTGCACAAGACCCGTCACGCTCTGTAACCGTGTCGGCGGTATGATTCCGTCCCCGGCCGAAGTGCTTGACGCAATTAAAAAGGCAAACGAAGGAGGCGACAAATAATGGTAGTATTTGACAGACCGAAATCACTTGTTGATGTGCCGCTTCATTACTGCCCCGGCTGTACGCACGGTATCATTCACCGCCTTGTCGCCGAGGTCGTAGACGAGCTCGGAATTGAGGGCAAGACAATCGGTATTGCGCCGGTCGGCTGCTCGGTTATGGCGTACAATTATTTTACGTTTGATATGGTCGAAGCCGCTCACGGAAGAGCACCCGCCGTCGCAACCGGCATCAAGCGCTCCGACCCCGAAAACGTTGTTTTCACCTATCAGGGTGACGGCGACCTTGCTTCGATCGGTATGGCGGAAACCGTTCACGCCGCAACAAGAAACGAAAACATCACCGTCATTTTTGTCAACAATGCCATCTACGGCATGACGGGCGGTCAGATGGCGCCGACGTCTCTTCCCGGTCAGATTACGCAGACCTCTCCTTACGGCAGAGATGTCAAGCAGTGCGGTTTTCCGATCCGTATCTGTGAGCTTCTCTCAACGCTTGACGGCCCGGAATATCTCGAAAGAGTTACGGTCAACAACGTCAAGAACGTCCGAAACGCAAAAAAAGCAATCAAAAAGGCTTTTCAGAATCAACTTGACAATAAGGGCTTTTCACTTGTCGAGGTTGTTTCGACCTGCCCGACAAACTGGGGCTTGACGCCTGACAAGGCGATGAAATGGCTCGAGGACAATATGCTTCCTTATTATCCCTTGGGCGTGTATAAAGACCGTTCGGCGAAAAAGGAGGAAGAGGCATGAGCACAACACAGATTCTGATTGCCGGCTTCGGCGGACAGGGTGTCCTTTTCGCCGGAAAGTTTCTTGCAAATAAAGGGCTTATCGAAGACCGTCAGGTCAGCTGGCTTCCGTCCTACGGCCCGGAAATGAGAGGCGGTACGGCGAACTGCAACGTCATTTTAAGCGATGAGCCGATCGGTTCCCCGATTATTGATAAGCCCGACTGTCTTGTTGCGATGAATCTTCCGTCGCTTAGAAAGTACGAATACGATGTCGTCCCCGGCGGTGTCATCATTCTTGACTCCACGCTGATTGACGAAACGGTTGACCGTGACGACGTAACGGTTTACTACGTCCCGGCTACCAAAATGGCAAGAGACGGCGGCTTCGGCAGTCTTGCGAACATGATTCTCATGGGTAAGCTGATTGCCGTTTATGAGGACATGGGCATAAAAAACGCCGAGCAGTCGCTTAAAAAGGTGATTCCGCCGAGAAAGGCTGAGCTTTTCGACGTGAACCTCAAGGCGGTTGAAGCCGGATACAATTTCGAATAATATAACGGAGGTTAATGATATGGATATCAAAATCACCAAAACGACCAATCCCAAGAAGAAGCCCGAAAAAGGTCAGCCTTTAGGCTTCGGTCACATTTTTACCGACCATATGTTTGTCATGAACTACACCGAGGGCAAGGGCTGGCATGACCCGAGAATCGTACCCTACGGCGAAATCTCCATCGAGCCGAGCGCCATGGTTTTCCATTACGGTCAGTCCATGTTCGAGGGCATGAAGGCATACAGAGGAAAGGACGACACGATTTATCTTTTCCGTCCCGACATGAACGCCAAAAGAGCCAATCAGTCGAATCAGAGACTTTGTATTCCCGAAATTCCCGAGGACATGTTTGTCGAAGCGGTCAAGGCGGTCGTTGACGTGGATCGTGACTGGGTACCTTCCGACCCCGGCACCTCGCTTTATATCCGTCCGTTCGTTATCGCAACCGACGCTTTCTTAGGCGTTGCGCCGTCCAAGACGTATCTTTTCATGGTTATCCTTTCCCCGTCGGGCGCATACTACGAAAGCGGACTTGAGCCGGTCGGTATCTGGATTGAGGACGAATATGTCCGTGCCGTAAAGGGCGGAATGGGTTTTGCGAAAACCGGTGGCAACTATGCCGCAAGCCTGATTGCACAGGTTAAGGCGCACGACAGCGGCTATTCTCAGGTACTCTGGCTTGACGGTGTCGAAAGAAAGTACATCGAGGAAGTCGGCGCGATGAACATCTGCTTCAAGATTTCCGGCAAGGTTGTCACCCCGATGCTTAACGGCAGTATTCTCCCGGGTATCACAAGAAACTCTATTTTACAGGTTTGCCGTGACTGGGGCTACGAGGTCGAGGAAAGAAGAATTTCCGTTGACGAGCTTGTTGCCGCCGCCAAGGACGGTACACTTGAGGAAGTATTCGGAACCGGTACGGCCGCCGTTGTTTCCCCGGTCAACAAGCTTCGCTATGAGGACGACGTGATGAATATCGGCGACGGCTCCATCGGCGAGCTTACCCAGAAGCTTTACGACGAGCTGACGGGTATTCAGTGGGGCGAAAGAGAAGACAAAAGAGGCTGGAGAGTCACCGTATAAGTATAATCCACGGGCGACCGTGTGTTATAAAAAAACTTACAAACCAACAAACCGAAAGCGGCGAGGGAATTGCTCCTTCGCCGCTTTCGGTTATCTTTTTTCAGTCGGAATCGTATTCGGACATTTCGTTTGCTATATCGTCCGTGTCTTTGGTTTCGGGCGGCTCTTTCAGAATACCGTTTTCGAAAACAAGTGTCGCCTGAAAGGTTTCCCGGCGACTTTCACCGCCTAAATCATAAGGAAGAGGTACGCCGAAAACGGTTCTGTTATGCTTTTCTACTTGGGCAAAATAGCTTTGCACTTCGGTGACGGTATCGCCCTTGTAGTATATCGCCTCAAAAACTTTTTCGCAGGCGGGGGAGGACAGAATGTCGGCGGCTTCCTGTTTCGTCATGCCGGGCTTCAGCCGTTCACAGTAAAAAGCAAGACCGTCGGGGTCGGTTTCTCCGGCTATGGCTTCCACGCTGATTTCTTTTCCGATAACCTTGCCGTTTTTGTCAAATTCAACGAGGATAAAATTCTCAGGCGGTTCTTGAAAATAGCTATATTTGTCATCGGTTATGAAAAAGTATATCTGTGCGTTCCGCTTGCCCTGAAGTTGTTTGTTGATTCTTTTTTCGACCGTATTGCGGACATAATCGGTATATTCCTGCTCAAGCATATCCAGAAATTTATCGGAAGCAAGCATTTCAGCTTTTTTGAAAAGCGGCTCGACGCTGTTCCGGCTGTCGCCTTTTTGGATTTTCGAAAAGATTTTATACAGAGTCCTTTGCTCGGATTCTTTCTGATTGATTTCATACTGATCGGAAAGAATACGATCATATTGATATTCTCTTGCAAAGGGATAAATAACGGCATTGGTGAACGTAAATAGGACGAGAATGACCGCTGTGGCGGTAAGTCCCAAAGAGGGGAGCCAAAAACGCTTTTCCGATTCATAGCAGATGCTTTTAACTGACAGGATAAAGCTGATGACGGACAGAATAACGGGCGTCCCGAGGGTGAAAAGGATATACGGAATCGTGAAATGGTTTTCAAACCGATTCATACAATCCGTCCCGGTGAGTTTTTCGAGCATGAAAAGCAGATTTTCTGTTACAGCGTAACCGCCGGGCACGAAAACCGTACCGATGAAAAACGACGGTATGCTGATTATCAGCATCGAAGCCCCGACAGCGGCAAGCTTGTTTGTCTGTTTTTTCCCGTAGGCGTATTTCATCAGAAGCACCGTGGCGGAGAAATAGCTGAGACTGAGCATGACAATCAAAAAGTTCGGGTCGGGCATGGATTCTGCCATATTGCCGCCAAGGTTGTAGTATGAGGTGACGGCATTGATACCGAGAAGAAGAACCATGATAAGAATATTGACGGCGTGGCTCTCCTTATAGAGCTTGCGGAAGCTTTCGCTTACCGCTTCGGCGTCGCCCATTTCGGCAACCGCTTTTAGGAAGCTTTCTTCCTCCGAATAGCCGATTTCGATATAGTGCCCGGCTTTGTCGAAGATGTGGCTTTCAAGCTCGTCCATGAGCAGTTTCCGTCTAGACGCTGACAGCCCTTTCGGGACGGCGGCTTCAAGATAGTTCGAAACGATTTTCGGTTTTGGCATTTGTTTCACTCCTTAACTTTTGGGAGATGTCAGTTCGTAGAGATAGTAGTTGTCACCGCTGACCGAAGCATCGGTCAGTTTTTCGTTCTTAAATTCGAAACGGACCGTCAGGTGTGTTGATACATCACGTCCAACATCTAAAATGAAGAATCTTGACAGCGGCTTCGGCTTTTTCACAGCCGCCTTGCTAGCAAAGAAGGTGTATTCGGATTGTTCACCATGTTCCGAACACCGGGTTTTGACAGAACTAAGTACACAGTCAAAATCAAAAAGACGGTTGACGGTCTCCTCTTCGTTTGCACCGATCCGGAGAGATTTGATATATTCAAAGCAGTTGTCAACATAACAGATCATGTAATCGGGCGTAACGGTATCCAGACTTTTTCGCATAGGGTTCGGGGTGTCGGGAAAACGGATTGTTTCCCGTACCATTCCGTTGTCGCTTTTGTAGTATTCAATGACATTTTTCGATTCAGTGCTGAAAAAATTGTCGCTGTAATTTTCTTCGAAATCGTCATAGCTGACGGACTTATATCCCTTTTCGAGTAATGTCCGGTTGATTTCATCGGCATCCTGACCCGGGCGGATTTTTCGGTAATCATCAAGCACGCCGATCATTTTCTCTTTTTCTTTTTCCCAATTGCTGTCCTGACCGTCATAATATGTATATAACTGGTCGATGCTGACAATCTTCTGATATCCGTAATAATCCGTTGCCTGCCAGTACACGGCGGTCATGAGAACCGTAATGGCGGCAAAAACGTAAATCATTCTTGCTGTTTTCGGTTTATGCCCGGCGCTTTTTCCGCTTCTCAGGTGTAACAGCAGGACGAAGCTTAAAACCGGTATTGAAAGAATGGCCGCAAAATAAAAAATGAGGGAAACGGTACCGACTGTGTCGAAAACCCGGAAGCTTTCAAACGGCGTGTGAAAAATTTTTTCAATCAGAAACGAAATATTATACTGAACGGCATCGGCAAACGGCTTAAGAAGTAGCGGCATACAGGGAATGGCTGTTACCGAGGTGATTATCCCGACAGCTTTGAGCGTTTTTTCCGCTTTTCTTCGGTAGCAGACAACGATCCATGTGATGAGGGCAAAATATAGAACGAATGAAAGCAGAGCGTAAAACGGCGGCGCATAGGTCTTAATAGGAGCGACAGCACCTATCGGTGTGCACAGCGTAAACAGAAGACACGAAAGAAAAATGACCGCTGTAAGAGTGAATTTAAGTTTGCCGTTCTCTTTGTAAATCTCATCAAGCTGTATGTTGACCGCTTCAGCATCGCCCATTTCGGCGACTGCCTTTTCAAAGCTGTCTTCTTCGGAATAGCCGATTTCGATATAGTGCTCGGCTTTGTCATAGATGTGGCTTTCAAGCTCGTCCGAAAGCAGCTTCCGTCGGGACGCCGTAAGCCCTTTCGGCACGGCGGCCTCAAGGTAGTCCGAAACGATTTTCGGTTTGCTCATGATGTTATCCTCCGCTTTTACGCCTTGGCGTGGGACACCTTGCCGATGACCTTGTTGACCGCCGAGGAATAGGACGTCCATTCCTCCTTGTTTTTGGAAAGCGCCTTGATGCCCTTGTCGGTGATGCGGTAGTACTTTCTCTTGCGGGCGGACTCGTTTTCAATCCAGTACGAGGTCACATAGCCGTCCTTTTCGAATGCGTGCAGAATCGGGTAGAGCGTGCCCTCTTTCAGTGAAAAGACAAATTCCGATCGGGCTTCGATTTCCTTGATGATCTGATAGCCGTACATATCGCCGCTTTCAAGCACCGAAAGTACAAGCAAAGAGGTACTGCCCTTGGAGAGTTCTTTTTTGATATTCATACAATCACCTCATAAAAAATTTTTTGTCTGAGGCCGGGGGCAGGGGAAAAGCAGGGGGTACTGCTTTGTCTGCCCACGGCATAGAGCTTCTATACATCGGAACTCTATGCATAATATAGCACCGCACAAGGAAGATGTCAATAGGAAAATCGGATTTTTTTGAATGGGTCATTCGGCTGTACAAGGTATTTGCGCTTCTTTGCCGTTGCGCTCCCGTATACTGATTCGGTATGGCGGTCCGCCGCACTCACACCGTTTTTGAACTTCGGCATATAGTGAAAAAGGGAGGTGAAAGAATGGCTTTGATTGACTGCGGCGGCAAACGCAGATGTGCCTGTACGCTTTATTCGATTCTTTCAAGCGTGATATTCGGAATCGTTGCCGTCATTTTACACTTGTGCGGACTTGTTGCGTTTCAACCGGCTTTCCTTTGGGTGCTGCTCGTTGTGTCCCTTACGTACCTTGCCGTGCTGATTGCCGCTCTGACTTACGGAAATCACTTGCGGGAGTGCAAATGCACGATTCTCAATACGCTTCTTGCCGGAATTCTGGGGACGATTTTGTCCTCCGCTCTTCTTTTGGGGCTCGGCTGTATCAAATGGACGGTACTGTCGGCTATTTTGGGCGGCTTGCTGATTGCGTTTTTCTCGCTGACGGTTACGAATACCGCCTGCTTTGTGAAATGTCTTGCGCTTTGCGAAAAGTAGGCTTGCTTTTTTCTTTTTCACACGACGAAAAAACGGGCTGCGGCAAAAAACTGCCGCAGCCTTGCGCCGTGATCGGGAAAGGGCGATCGGCGAAGCTTTGTGAGACGTTCGATTTATGCGGTATCCGCCGCTACCCCCTTGCATTTACACTTTTTGAGTGCTATAATCCCTAAGGAAAAACCGTACAGGAGGGAAATCTCATGGAAAAAAATAAATATCTCATCGTCGGAGCCGGAAGAAGCGGAATCGATGCGGCGAAAATGCTTTCTCAGCTTGGCGAAGAATATGTCATTTACGACGCAAACGAAAATCTTGACACCGCCGCCGTTTGCGAAAGAATCGGCGAAACGGACATTCCGTTTATCTTGGGCGGCGACGCAAAGGGTCAGCTTTCCGATATCAAGATCTGTGTTGTCAGCCCCGGCGTATCGCTTTCAACGCCGGTTATGCAAACTGTTATAAGCGAGGGCATCACCGTTTACAGCGAAATTGAGCTTGGTTACCGTTACGATAAGGGTCAGGTGCTCGCCATTACCGGCACAAACGGAAAGACGACGACAACTTCTCTTACATACGAAATTATGAAAAGCGTCAACGACAAAACGCTTCTTGTCGGCAACATCGAAATTCCGTATACCGGCCTTGCGCTTTCCTCGTCGCCCGACAGTGTGACCGTAGCCGAAATCAGCTCCTTCCAGCTTGAAACCATGATTACATTCAAGCCGAAGGTCAGCGCCATTCTCAACATCACCCCCGACCATCTTGACCGCCACGGATCGATGGAAAACTACATAGCAGTCAAGAAGTCGATTGCGAAAAATCAGGACGAAAACGACACCTGCGTTCTCAATTACGACGATGCGGTGCTTCGTGATTTTGCAAAAGAGCTTAAGTGCAAGGTTGTTTTCTTCTCAAGCACGCAGAAACTTGAAAACGGTCTGTACTACGCCGACGGCAAGATTATCTACAACAAAAACGGCGAGGACATTCTCGTCTGCCGCACCGACGAAATCAACCTTGTCGGGCTGCACAATTTCGAAAACATCATGGCTGCCGTTGCCATCACCGACAGCTTCGGCGTACCGATGGAGAAAATCCGTGAGGTCGTTAAACGGTTTGTCGCCGTTGAGCACAGAATCGAGTTCACCGCCGAAATCAACGGCGTCAAGTATTATAACGATTCAAAGGGTACGAACACTGACGCCGCTATCAAGGCGATTGACGCAATGCCGTCAAGCACCATTCTGATTGCCGGCGGCTACGATAAGCACTCCGACTACGGCGACTGGATTTCTCACCTGATCGGTAAGTGTAAGCTTTTACTTCTGATGGGTCAGACACGAGAAAAGATTGCCGCCGCCTGCGATGAAGCCGGCTTCAAGGCTTACCGGTTCGTCGAGTCGATGCAGGAGGCTGTTGATGTTGCGTTTGAAAACGCCGAAAGCGGTGACTGCGTACTGCTTTCGCCTGCCTGCGCAAGCTGGGGTATGTTCAAAAATTATCAGCAGCGGGGCACCATGTTCAAGGATATGGTTCACGAAATTGAAAAGAAACAAGCGTAAGGCTTTGTTCATGATTGATCAAAAAGTACCTTGCGAAGGTTCCTTAAACCTTTCTCAATTTGTTCCTTTCACTGTTTCAATAATTGAAAAGACCTGCTGATAAAACGGTCAGCAGGTCTGTTTTTTGAAAAAGCACAGACACTTTCTAAATGACTTACGTCTTACTATATGAAACCGGTTGAAAAATGCGGACGGGGTACCTGATGTCTGCAAAACGAAAGGACGAAATATTTATGGCAGAAATAAAAAATCAAGCTTTGGCAGATCTGACACAGTACGACGCAAAAGCACTTTCCAAAATCAAATCGATAACCAATGTCGCAATTCTGATGATTCCTGCGGACGCACCGTCGGAGTATTATGAGACGTTAACAGATATCAAAATGACAAACGTGGCAAACACCATCAAAATTCCGGCCGACGCCGTACCGTTACATATTAACGGCACAACGGTCATCAGTGCCCTTGACATTCCGGACAACGCCGTTGTCATCGCAAACGGTATCATTGTTCTCAAGGGTTTTGACAACTACAAGGGTGACAGCGGTTTTTATGTCAACGGGTTTCTTGTCAAGTCGAAGAACTGCGCCGCTAAAATTCATTCCTGCAACGGAATCACCATGACGATGCCCGACGACGATTTTGAATGCAGTATATGGGGAGACTCGGTAACGGTTGATGAAGATATGCTCCGTCATCTCAAGGATAAAACGCTGATTGTCTGCGGCAACAAGCTTTTTCTTGACGAAAATGTCAGCGAAAAGCTGATTGAAGAAAAAGATATCCGTTTTTTTGCCGGGTACAAAATCATTGCCCCGAAAAAAATCATCGGCTGTGTCAAGGCACGCTCCACCGTCGGATTCAGTATTGTCGAGGCAGAGGAGTATACGAAACACCCGAGCCGGAAAGAAGAAATCCTTGCCGACCTCGGACAGCAAAAGAAAAGCCGCCGCTTCTTCGGACGCAAAAAGTAAACGGATATGATACACGAAAGAGCGGAATTTTTTGAAGGCTTGTATACGGAATACGGAAAGCGGATTTACGGCTACTTCTGCCGCCGGTTTGACAAGGACACCGCTGACGACCTTTGTCAGCAGACTTTTCTTCGGGCGTGGCAGTATATATTCAGTTACGGATTTTCGGGTATAAAAAACAAAAAGTCGTGGCTGTTTGCGATTGCAAAAAACACGGCGAACGATTATCTGCGATATACAAAGTTACGTCCGCTGTGTTTTGCTGACCCGGAAAACTCCCGTGTAGAATCGACATATCAGCCGGATTTCGAAACGTCAATTGCGATTACCAAAGCGCTTGAGGGGCTTTCGAAAGATGAAAGAGAACTGCTTTCTCTTGCCGAACATTTGACAAGCCGGGAAATCGGAAGTGTTCTCGGCATATCGGCTTCAGCCGTTCGCACGAGACTTCAGAAAGCACGACAAAAACTATCAGGGCTGCTCGAAAAGCAGGGAATTGAAACGAACCATCAGGAGAAAATAGGGAACAGAAAAAATGATTGAAAAAGCTATACTCGACAATATTGATATTTTGCTTTCCGGGCGAAAAGGCTGATAAAAGAGATTGATCGGATATAAATGATGCACCGCTTTTTCGGCGGTGCATTGTTCATTTTTTATGAGTCTGAATCCATTCCCATATCGCCGGATAATCATAAGAGCCGTCGGCAACCGATAAGCCAAGAAGAATCAATTCCTCCTGCGTATATTGTAGTGGTACATCATTCAGAGATAACGTCATCAGCATCGCAAGAATACCGATTCGTTTGTTTCCGTCAACAAAAGTGTGATTATTTACGAGCGAAAACAAGACTCTTGCGGCTTTTTCCTCAACGGTCGGATAGGCTTCTACACCGTCGAAACAACTTTCGACACTGAAAACCGCAGATTCCAATAACCCCCGGTCACGCAGTCCGTCACAGCCGCCGGTACGCTCAATAAGGCGTGAATGCAGTTGTATGATTTCATCTGTCGTAAGAAGTATCATTTCGCCAACTCCAGAAACGCCTGCATGTTGCTGTCAATGATTTCATCGGCGGTTTTCATGATTTTGCTGTTCCTCATTTGCAAGGCGGAAGCAATATCATCGTATTCTTCAAAATCAACGATGACATATCTCGGCTTATTATTTTTGAGAATTACCGCCATTCCGTTTTCATCGACCAACCGTACAACCTTTGAAAAATTCTGATTGGCATCGGTCATCGGTACAAGTAAATCGGTATTTACGACCATAATCATCACCTCGTGATTATTATACGCAAAACTTAGGATAAAATCAACCTATTTTTTCATAAAATCTCCCAACGCATGACGCAATCAATCGGATTTTTGTTTTCGTGACGGTATTTCATCGCTGCCGATTCGCAAAGGATATATACATTACCGTCGGGGTGAACCGTGATTTCCTCAAGCAAAACGGGGGCTTTCAATAAAGCCTGTCGGTCGCAGAGCGTACAGTAATAAAGCGGAACGTCTTTTCCGTTGATGACAAGCGTTTTGTCCGGCTCTCCTTTTGCGCAATCATCAAAAACATAAACGTTCGAATTGGTGATGTTCGTCGCTGAGCAGGTGTAAACGATTCTGCCGTCCGAAAGCCTTGCCATACCCTGCGCCTTGAGGGGCGAAGTGAACGCAAAGTCAGGGGTAATATTCCCCTTTTCATCAATCCTATCGGCTCGGATTCCGAACGCACTGCCGCTTTCAAGCCGGAATGCATTACAGCGGGCATAAAAGATTTCGCCGGCCTTTGACCGCTCGATATGCGGCGATTTCAGCGCTCCGTCAACCGTTTTATCCTTGTATTCTCCGATATAAAGTACGCCGTCACAGACGTTGACATATGAGCAGGTGACGTCGGTATAAAGGCTTTTCTTTATTGTAACGTTCGCATTGTTTTCGGCGTTCATAATGTCTGAAAGAGACAGCACAAGCGTTACCCCCGTTGTTGCGACATATACATTGTCCTCGAAAGCCGCAACGCCGCCGAAATGACCGAAGGAGTTTTTGCCGTTGTTGGCATAAACCGCACAGACGGACTTTATAAATTTGCCCTCACCGTCAAGCAAAATGACCTTAGACGGTAAGACCTTGTTTTCGTAATAGCCCGAAATCAGGAAAACGTCATGCGCTGCGTCATAAAACAGACCCTGCGGGATAAATCCCTCGTTGAGTCCAGGAATGACAAAGGCGTCCTCGGATTTTTTGTAAAAATCCTTTAATCCGATATCGTACGGTCGTTTGCTTTCGATGACGCTCGTTTGACTGAGGTCGGCCGAGACCGTACCGTTCTCGGCGATTCTCGGAGCTCCCGTGAAGCTCAAGGCAAGTATCAGCGCAGAGGTAATCACAAAAAATTTCTTGGCAATCAAGCTGAATAAATCGTTCATTTTCTTCTCTTCTCCTTAAAATATCATGTCGGAAAACAACTTTTTCCTAACTATGATATAATTAAATGAAGAACTGAGAATTAACAATCTATTAAAATAAATAACACCCCGACACAATAATCCGTCGGGGTGTTTGTGCAAGTTGACGATTAACCTAACTGCGAAAGGCTTTCGTCAATCATCTTGATTTTTTCGCTGAGCTTTTCCGCTTCGGCTTTCTGACCGTCAACGACCTGCTGCGGTGCCTTGCTCAAAAATCCCGGGTTCGAAAGCTTGTTGTTAATCTGCGCAAGCTTCTTTTCGGCGTTTTCCTTCTCCTTGGTCAGTCTTTTTCTTTCCGCTTCGAAGTCAACAAGGTCGCCCATCGGGATATAAATCTTGGCGTGGGCGGTGACGATGCTGACGGCGTTCGGAATGTCGAAGCTTTCGCCGACCGTGACATCGGAAGCGGAAGCAAGACGCTGCATGAAGACCGTTGCCGTCTCAAATTCCTCCGTCTTGTCGGTTGCGATATAAACGTGCGCCTTTCTTGACGGCGGAACGTTCATTTCACCTCTGCGGTTACGGATGGCACGGATTGCCTCCATGATGATTTCCATCTTCGCTTCGTCTTCGTCAAAAATCAGCTTCTCGCTATAAACCGGCCACGGAGCTTTCATAATCGTTTCGCCCTCGTGCGGAAGCGTCTGCCAGATTTCTTCGGTAATAAACGGCATGAACGGGTGAAGAAGCTTGAGCGTTTCGCTCATGACGTAAACTAAAACTGCCTTGACCTGTGCCGCCTTTTCTCCGCCTTGCTGAAGTCTGATTTTCGCAAGCTCGATATACCAGTCGCAGAAAATATCCCAGATAAAGTCGTAAAGCTTCGAAACGGCGATGCCGAGTTCAAACTTTTCGAGGTTATCCGTAACCTCTTTCGTGAGCTTGTTGAACAGTGACAGTACCCACTTGTCCTCGAGCGCAAGCTCGACGGGGATATGCGGCGCCGGCTCGTTTTCGTCAAGGTTCATCAGGATGAAACGTGCGGCGTTCCAGATCTTGTTGGCAAAGTTGCGGCTTGCCTCAACCTTCTTTTCGGAATAACGCATATCGTTTCCGGGGCTGTTGCCCGTCGCAAGCGTCAGACGAAGAGCGTCTGCGCCGTATTTGTCGATCACGATCAGCGGATCAATACCGTTACCCAAGGACTTCGACATCTTTCTGCCTAATTCGTCACGGACGATACCGTGAATGAAGACCGTGTCAAACGGAACCTCGCCCATCTGCTCGCAGGCGGAGAAAATCATTCTCGCAACCCAGAAGAAGATGATGTCATAGCCCGTTACAAGCGTGCTTGTCGGGTAATAATGCGCAAGCTCGGGGGTCTTGTCCGGCCAGCCGAGGGTTGAAAACGGCCAGAGTGCGGACGAAAACCAGGTGTCGAGTGTATCGGGATCCTGCGTGATGTGGGTACTGCCGCACTTACAGCACTTTGTCGGGTCTTCACGGCTGACGGTGATTTCGCCGCAGTCCTCGCAGTACCAGGCAGGAATCCGGTGACCCCACCAAAGCTGACGGGAGATACACCAGTCACGGATGTTTTCCATCCAGTTGAAATAAATCTTGTCGAAGCGTTCGGGGATAAATTTCGTCTTGCCGTCCTTGACCGCCTTGATGGCCGGTTCGGCAAGCGGCTTCATCTTCACGAACCACTGCTTGGAAACTCTCGGTTCAACAACCGTGTGACAGCGGTAGCACGAGCCTACCTCATGCTTGGTTGGTTCGATTTTTACGAGGGCACCGGCGTCCGTCAGGTCTTTGACAATCGCCTTGCGGCACTCCATGAGATTCATACCGGCATACTTGCCCGCTTTTTCGTTCATGAAGCCGTCGTCGGTCATGACGTTGATAACCGGCAGGTTGTTTCTGAGTCCTACTTCAAAGTCGTTCGGGTCGTGCGCCGGGGTAATTTTAACCGCACCGGTTCCCTTATCCATTTTAGCGTACGTGTCGGCAACAACCGGGATTTCACGTCCGATGACGGGAATCACAACAGTCTTTCCGATAACGTCCTTATAGCGTTCGTCGTCGGGATGAACGGCAACGGCGGTATCGCCGGGAATCGTTTCGGGGCGGGTGGTTGCGACCTCGATAGAGCCGCTTCCGTCCTTGAACGGATATTTGAAGTGCCAGAAGTTACCGTCGTGCTCCTCGTATTCAACCTCGGCGTCGGAAATGGAGGTCTTACAGTGGGTACACCAGTTGATGATCCGTTCGCCCCGGTAAATCAGACCCTTTTCATAGAGGTTACAGAAAACCTCACGGACGGCCTTCGAACAGCCCTCGTCAAGCGTAAAGCGTTCTCTTTCCCAGTCGCAGGAGGAGCCCATTTTCTTAAGCTGCTCGATAATTCTTCCGCCGTACTGTGCTTTCCATTCCCACGCTCTTTTTAAGAAGCCCTCACGGCCGATGTCCTCTTTCGTGATGCCTTCTTCTTTCATGGCGGCAACGATTTTTGCTTCGGTTGCAATCGAAGCGTGGTCGGTTCCGGGAAGCCAGAGGGTGTCGTAGCCTTGCATTCTTCTGAAGCGGATCAGGATATCCTGAAGCGTGTTGTCAAGGGCGTGACCCATGTGAAGCTGACCGGTGATGTTCGGTGGGGGAATCACGATGGTATACGGTTTCTTTTCGGGGTCCGGCTCGGCGTGGAAGTAGTTTCCGTCAAGCCAGGTCTGATAAATACGATCTTCAACGTTTTTCGGATCGTACTGTTTTGCAAGTTCTTTTGCCATGCTTTATACACTCCTTTTAAGTTATAATCAAAACACAAAAACGCTCCGCCCTGTAATCAGGACGAAGCGTTACTTCGCGGTACCACCTGAATTCGAAGCTTTCGCTTCGCACTCTTTTATTCCGGGGTCTAATAGGCACAAAAGCCGTTCTTCCCGAGACTTCCAAGCGACCTTCACACATCATTTCTTCAAGGCTTGCACCGACCGCCTTTTCTCTGTAAGAAATCGAAGTGTTACTCCTCTTGTTCAGCGCCGTTTTGTTTTATCCTTGTGATTTTAGCATAAAGAACGGGCTGTGTCAAGGGTTAATGCTTTATTGTTTTCTAAGTGAAGGCAAAGGTTCAATTTTCAGTCAGATCAATTTGAAACTCGACTATATGGGTGTCATCGTTTACGGATTGAATATCATAATGAAAGTATATCCAAATAGAAATATTGCCTTTTGTAAATCTTCTGGTGCTCAGTCTGCTATTACTTTCATCATAACGATATCCTTTTTCGGATAAGGTTTTTTTAGCTTGTGCATAGGTGCTGCCTACCGAAAGATTGTATAAAAGGATATTGTATCCACCCCATTCCATTCGAAAAATTTCGTCGTTATTCTCTGCTTCGATTGAAGTGGCTTTGGAATCAGTGTAACAATTCCAGATTTCTTTGATGAAGGTCATGCCGGAAAGTTTATCCGCTAATTGTTTTCCTTTTATCGTAAATCCGTCATCGGTTAAATAATCACCGATGTTGATATAGCCTTCGATATAAAACTCACATGCTTTTTTATCAAAAACAAAATGGTGTGTTATATAATCATGATAGCCGTTGCTGAAATCATTCGTCATTGCCGTATATTTGTTGCCTTCGTTTGTAAAGTCCATAAACTTTCCCGATATCACCAATTCATAAGGCTTATTATTTTTTACACCGAACAGATAGGAAGCACTGCCTGATCCACCGGCTGAAACTTCATATTTGAAAAAAGAATAGCTTTCAGCTGTTATGATTTCGTGCGGAATCACGCCGTTGCTCTCAGATAGTAATACAGAATTCAATGAATCATCAACAAACCAGATTTTGCAGGAATCATAACTGTCTAATACTGCACCCGGAACGCCTGTAATGACAAAGGCTTCATAACGACCGTTACAATCATAGTCCTCTATTTTCAAGAATGCTGTATTATCATGAAATTCTTCTTTGATTCTTTCTGTGACCTGTGTTCGGTAGCTTTTTCGATAATCGGCCAGTCGGTCGGTGATTCTTTCATCATCCGGAAGAATATTCAGGGCGGCTTCAAGTTTTTCCACCGCATCGATGTAACGCCCCTCTTTTGCAAAATCGGCGGATTTACTTAAGACTGCTTCTTTGAACTTTGCTTTTGATTCCGAAAGTCTTTCCTGCGCGGCTGCAAAGTTTCTGTCCGTTTCGATAACCTGCATGTATTTTGAAACGGCACCCTCGTAGTCGCCTTTTGAAAACATTTCTTCAGCCGATTGGAACGAAGTTCTTGACTTGTTGAGTTTTATAATATAGTCTTTGACGTTGCTTAAGTCCTGCGAAACGGAAGTTAACTTCATTTTTTCGATTGTATCAAGTTCCTTGCAGGCCATGCTGTAATCAACGGATTCGTTCTCAAAGTTTGTTTTCAGCTTTGAAAGCCGTTTCTTCAGAACACGGTCAAGCAGTTTACTTGGCTTTCCGTCTGCCTTATCTTGATATACGGAAAGGGCTTCGTCGTAATCGCCTTGATTCATCGCCTGATTGATTTTATACTCGTTGCTTGAAAGATATGGAATACCTATGCCTGCTGCTGACGCAACACACACAATGAGTACGACAAGAAAGGAAATCATAGCTTTTTTAGATTTGGATATCTTTTTCTTTTCATTTTTGTTTTTCGTTTTTATCGAAGCTTGGGTATCTGTATTGAATTTTCCCCCGCAAAAAGGACAAAAATCAACAGTATCGCTGATTTCATTTCCGCATTTATGACAAATCATTATGTCAACCTCCTTTTTGATATAGAGTAGCAAAATTTGCCGGATATGTCAATGCGTAAACCTTTTTTGAGTTTTTCTTTCCCCGTTTGACCTTTGTATTCGGTTATGCTATAATCAATACAATATGTTTTAACGGGGGCTTTTTGATGAGACTTCTTGTAATCGACGGAAACAGCATCGTCAACCGTGCGTTTTACGGCATCAAGCTATTAAGTACGAAAGACGGTCAGTTCACGAACGGTATTTACGGCTTTCTGAATATTCTGATCCGCTTAAAAGAGGAATGTTCACCCGACGGCGTGGCGGTAGCTTTCGACCTGAAAGCGCCGACGTTCCGTCATAAAATGTATGACGGCTATAAGGCAGGGCGAAAGGGTATGCCGCCCGAGCTTCGCAGCCAGATGCCGATTTTAAAGAACCTCTTGACGCTTTTAGGCTACAAAATCGTCGAAAAAGAGGGCTTTGAAGCCGACGACATTCTCGGTACGCTTTCCGCTCACTGTACGGGTGAGGATAAGTGCTTTATCGCAACGGGCGACCGGGATTCCTTACAGCTTGTAAGCGATAACACAACCGTGCTTCTTGCGGCGACGAAGATGGGCAAGCCCGTCACGACCGTTTACGATACGGCGAAAATCAAAGAGGATTACGGCGTTTCACCCCGGCAGATGATTGAAATCAAGGCACTCATGGGCGACTCGTCCGACAATATTCCCGGTGTTGCCGGTATCGGACCGAAAACCGCAGGCGACCTGATTGCAAAATACGGAAGTATCGACTATATTTATGAAAATCTCGACTCGCTCGACATCAGAAAGGGCGTGCACGATAAGCTTCTTACCGATAAGGATAACGCTTTTTTGAGCCGGACACTCGGTACGATCTGCCTTGACGCACCGATTGACTGCGACCTTTCGTCCTATATCCCGAAGCCTGTCAACAATGCCGAGGCAATTAAGCTTCTTGTCAGCCTTGAGATGTTCGCCATGATTGAAAAGCTCGGTCTTACCGCCGAAAAAGCGGAGATTAAAGCGGCGGAAGAAAGCAAGGATACTGTCACTTTTTCGGAAGAACGGGATTTGCCGGGACTTTTGGGACGGCTTAAAAACGAGGGTAAGGCTTACTTTGTGACGCTGTATAAAGGAAAAGATATTTCGGGCTTTGTTTTCTCGTTCGAAAAAGAACTGAAATTAGTGGAAAGCACCTGCTTTGACTTTGACAGCTTTCTGGAAGCTTTCCTTTCCGGCGAATGGGAAAAATATACCTGCGACGTCAAGCCGCTTTATAAAGCCGCACTGTCAAAGGGAATCGACCTTAGGAACGTCAAAATGGATACAAGCCTTGCCGGTTATATTCTCAACCCCTCCGCAAGCAGCTATGACCCGCTTCGCCTTGCGCAAGGCTTTTCGATAACCGAGCCCGAATTTGACTGCCCCGAAGTGCTTCGGGAGGCGTGCTCGTTTGCGTCCGTGCTTCGTGCGGTCAGCAAAAAGGCGGCGGACGAGATTGAAGAAAACGGACAGCAGGAGCTGTTTTATGAAATCGAATTGCCGCTTGCCAAGGTTTTAGCTTCCATGGAGCTTCACGGCTTTTTGGTCGATAAAGATGCAATCGCTTCGTACGGAACGGAGCTTGAACGAAGCATTGACGAGCTGAAAGAGAAAATCTTTTCTCAGGTCGGTTTTGAGTTTAATCTGAATTCCCCAAAACAGCTCGGCGAAGCCCTGTTTGAAAAAATGGGACTTCCGGCGAAGAAGAAAACCAAGTCGGGCTATTCCACTAACGCAGAGGTGCTCGAAGAACTTTCGTACGATTACCCGGTCGTTGCGGATATTCTGCGGTACCGCACGCTGTCGAAACTCAAATCAACCTATTGCGACGGTCTTTTGAAAGAGATTGAGGACGACGGACGAATCCGCTCGACCTTAAATCAGACCGAAACGAGAACGGGACGAATTTCGTCGCTTGAGCCGAATCTTCAGAATATTCCCGTCCGCTACGATGAGGGCAGAAAAATCCGCCGCTTCTTTACGGCGGGCGAGGGAAGCGTGCTGATTGACGCCGACTATTCGCAGATTGAGCTTCGTGTACTTGCCGATATCGCTGAGGACGAAACGATGATTGCCGCTTTCAATAACGGCGACGATATCCATGCTATCACGGCTTCGCAGGTGTTCAATATGCCGCTTGAAATGGTGACGCCCTTAATGAGAAGCCGGGCGAAGGCCGTCAACTTCGGAATCGTTTACGGCATCGGCGCCTTTTCGCTTGCGAAGGATATCGGCGTTACAAGAAAAGAAGCCGACAATTATATCAAAGGCTATTTGCATCATTACAGCGGAATTAACCGCTACTTAACGCACGAGGTCGAGCTGGCAAGAGAAAACGGTTATGCCGAAACGCTTTTCAAAAGACGCCGCTATCTGCCTGAGCTTACCGCTTCGAATAAAATGCTTCAGGCGTTCGGCGAACGGGTCGCCAAAAATATGCCCGTTCAGGGAACGGCGGCGGACATCATCAAAATCGCTATGGTGCGGGTTTATGAAAGACTGAAAGAGGAAAAGCTTGACGCTGCCCTGATTATGCAGGTGCACGATGAGCTGATTGTTGAAAGCTCGGAAAAAGACAGCAAAAAGGCGGCGGAAATTTTGAAAGAAGAGATGGAAAACGCCTGCAAAATGAAGGTGAAACTCCTGTCCGAAGTCAACGTCGGTAAAACGTGGTATGACGCAAAAGGGTGAACCACTATAACTTGTGTCGAACAAAAATTCGTTGTTAAAAACGTCCTATTTCGGGGCGTTTTTTTGTGTGTTTTTTTAATGTCCTTTTTGCACTTTAACCTTGACAAAACGGACAGGCAACTTTATAATATTTTTGTGGTGAATTGTGGGGGAATAGTTCAATAAAGTGTTGAATCTCACCGGGGATGAAAAATGAAAGGCAGGTGTGAGCGATGTTTGGCTTTACGGGAAGCTTCGAGCATAATCTCGATTCGAAAAACAGACTTTTTGTTCCGGCTAAATTCCGGGAACGATTAGGCGACAGCTTCGTTATCCGTGTCAAGCCGTCAAGACATCCTCATATCGAGTGCTTTACCGAAGAAGAATTTGAAAAAAGGGTTGAGCGTGAGCTTAGCCACGCTTCGGACGAATACACCCGGGAAAAGCTGCTTTTCGCTTCCCGTTCGAATGCGAATGTCGTTACGGTCGACTCACAGGGAAGAATCAGCGTCAACGCCACGATTCTCAAGTATTCCTGCCTTGAAAAAACGGGACTTTTCGTCGGCATGGGTGACCACGTACAGATCTGGAACCCCGAAAAATACGACGAATACTTCATGCAGATCAACGACGAAATCGCCAAGGACGAAGAGGCTTCGCTCAAGGAAGCCGAAAAACGCCGTGAGTTCAAGGCGGACGGACGCTTTATCGAGCTTAAGAACTAAGAGGACAAGCCTATGGATTTTTCTCATAAAAGCGTGCTTCTTGACGAGTGCATCCGGGCGCTTGCGATTAAGCCCGGCGGCGTTTATGTGGACTGCACAGCCGGTGGCGGCGGACACAGTCGGAAGATTCTGGAAGCCCTTGACGGTACGGGTCGGCTGATTGCCGTTGACCGTGACCCCGACGCAATCAGCGTCCTTCACGAAAGGCTCGGCGGATATCCGAACGTCACCATTGTCAAAGACAATTTTTTCAACATCAAAACGATTCTTTCCGACCTCGGACTTGACGGGGCGGACGGAATTCTTGCCGACCTCGGCGTAAGCTCGTTTCAGCTTGACAACGCCGAACGAGGCTTTTCGTTTCATAACGATGCGCCGCTTGACATGAGAATGTCAAAAGAGGGAAAGACGGCGGCGGATATTGTCAACACCTACGACGAAAGACAGCTTTCGTTCATCTTCAAAAAATACGGCGAAGAAAAATTCGCCGCAAGTATAGCAAAAGCCATTGTAAGAGAAAGAGAAAAAAAGAACATCGAAACGACGCTCGAGCTTGCCGAAATCGTCAAATCGGCGATTCCCGCCGCCGCAAGAAGAACCGGCGGTCACCCGGCAAGAAGAACGTTCCAGGCGTTGCGGATCGAGGTCAACGGAGAACTTGACCGCCTTTCCGAGGCGGCCGAGGATATGTTTGAAAGCTTACATAAGGGCGGAAGACTTTGCGTCATCACCTTTCATTCGCTTGAGGACAGGCTGATTAAGCAGACCTTTGCCGGTCTTTGTCAGGGTTGTACCTGTCCGCCGGAATTTCCGGTCTGCGTATGCGGAAAAACGCCGAAAGGGGAGCTTCCGTTCAAGTTCAAAAAGCCGACCGGACAAGAACTTGAGGAGAACCAGCGTTCAAGAAGTGCAACGCTTCGATGTATTGAGAGAAAAGAAGAAAACATGTAATCTGAGTTTGGGGGAGAGAATATATGGCGGTCGAATATCTGTTTGACTATTCTTCGGCGGCGCCGGAATTGATTCCGCAGCCGATACCCGAAAAAAAGCCTCAGGCAGAGAAAAAGCCTGAGCTGAAAAAAGTGAAAAAGCCCCGTGCCGATCTGAAACAGCAGACCGTTGCGTCTCATGTCAAGGCTGCTAAGTTTTCGGCATTGGTTATTGTTGTCATGCTGTCTTTTGTGCTTCTTTGTACAAGCTTTTCGGCACTCAGATCCAGCCGTATCAACTATAACAAGCAGCTTGACACGCTCGAAATCTATAAAAATGACCAAAAGGTCGTGGCGGCACGGCTTGCAAAGCTTGTTTCGGTCGATAAGATAGAAAAGATTGCCGTCGAAAAGCTCGGCATGGTGAAGCTTGCCGAGGAAAACATTATTTATATCGATACGGCCGATGAAAATAAGATGATTACCGACAATTGAACGAATTGATGCCATAATTGTCGGTTTATTTGAATACAATTAAAAGACGCATACGATTCGTCTTTTATCATGAGCGGACGGCTCGTCAAAAATTATTTGCTTATTATCATTTGTGTGCACTTTGGTTGCCATTGGTTAAAGTGAAGGGAGTCGAAAACAATACCGTGTTCGACTCTCTTTTACTTAATCGCCTGTTTCAGGAAGGGGGTATTTTACTTGAAACGTCTGAGAGTCAGAAAAAATACGGTTTCTCGCCGTGCGGATCATTCGTATAAGCACAGAGCAAGAGAGATTACGGCGTTTTTGCTTGTTTTTCTGCTGCTTGTCGGAATCGTAAGAGTGGGCTATATCGTTGTTGCTCACGGTGAAGAGTATCGCTCAAAGGCGGAAGCCAACCAGCTTTACGATGAAATTATTCCCGCCGTCAGAGGGACGATTTATGACTGTAACATGAATCCGCTTGTAACGGGTTCATCTGCGTGGATTCTGACGGTTGACCCGAAAGAAATCTATACCTTCTTTTCAACAAGATTCAACAAGAAGCTTGACGACGGAACGGTCGTAACCGAAAAGGCGGATGAAAAGCGGAACGAATACTATAATTTTCTTTCAAAAAAGCTTGCCAAAATACTCGGTATGAAAGCGAAAGAAGTAAAAGAGATTCTCACACAAAACGACAAGCGCTATGCAAGAGTCAAGAAAAAGGTTGATGCTTCCCAGCGGCTTGCGCTTGACGAGTTTTTCGGTTATGAATATGTGTACAACACCGGCGTCAACAAGAAAGGTGAGGAATACGAAGAAACCGTCAAGGCTTCGAAATTCTTCAGCTACGAAAACGATTCCATCCGGATTTATCCCGACAACAATTTTGCTTCGACGGTAATCGGTGCAACAAACTATAACGGCGACGGTATCAGCGGCGTCGAAATGAAGTACAATTCCGCACTGAAAGGCACCGACGGAAGAAAGGTTACGGCGAAGGACGCCTATAACAATGCTGTCGATTCGAGTTTTGAGACGATAAACGACCCGATTGAGGGCAGCGGTGTTGTGCTGACGATTGATTCGAATATTCAGATGTATCTTGAAAATGCACTCAGACAGGCGAAGGAAAATACAAAGGCCGCCGGTGTGTTCGGTATCGTAATGGACGTGGACACGGGCGCCGTGCTTGCGATGAGCGATAAGCCGGACTTCGATCTGAACGACCCGTATAAAATCGTCGACGAAAACGAGATCAAGATTCTCAAGTCCTATGAGGACGACGAAAAGTATAACCAGATGGTGACCGATGCGCTTTATTCCCAATGGAACAGCTTTTGTATCACAAGCACCTATGAACCGGGTTCCACCTTTAAGATTTTTACGGCTGCCGCCGCTTTGGAGGAGGGCGTGGTAAGTCTCAACACCACCTATACCTGTACCGGCGCCTACAAGGTCGCAAACGATACGACGATCCACTGTGCCAAAACAACGGGACACGGAACGCAGACCTTTACACAGGGACTTATGAATTCCTGCAACCCGTTCTTTATTGATATCGGTCAGAAGCTCGGCGTCGAACGGTATTACAAGTATTTTGACGCTTTCGGGTTCACCCAGAAAACGGGAATCGACCTTCCGGGCGAGGCCAATCCGGTTTATCATTCGCTCGAAAAGATGGGCAAGGTCGAACTGGCGAGTACCTCTTTCGGTCAGTCGGTACGACTCAGTCCGATTCAGATTATTACCGCAACGTGTGCGATTGCAAACGGCGGAAAGCTGATGCAGCCGTATATTGTTGACAGCATTGTCAACAGCGAGGGTAGCGTGATTTCGAAAACCGAGCCGACCGTCAAGCGGCAGGTGATTTCCGAAAGCACGGCGGCGACCGTCAGACAGATGATGGAAGCCGTTGTTGAGGGCGGTACGGGTAAAAACGCCTATATCGCCGGCTACCGTGTTGCCGGAAAAACGGCAACAAGTGAAAAGCTCGACCTGAAGACCGAAAAGGGCGAGGAAGCGTCAACGCAGATGAAATATGTTGCGTCCTTTGTCTGCTTCGCACCGGCTGATGACCCCGAGGTGGCCGTGCTTGTCGGTGTTGACGATCCGCCGGGAGAATACAGAGGCGGCGGCGTTATTGCCGCTCCGATTGCAAGAGAGGTCATGGATTCTACGCTTAAATATCTGAACGTCAAGCCGCAGTACACAGAAGACGAACTGAACAAGGTTACCTATACGGCTCCGAATCTGATTTCCAAGACGGTAAGCGACGCCAAGTCGACCGCCGCCGGTCAGGGGTTCAGCATCCGGGTTGTCGGAGACGGAAAGACCGTTGTTTCTCAGGTTCCGGCTTCAGGACAGACAATACCCAAGGGAGGCGTCGTGGTGGTTTACACCGAAAACGACGCAGAAGCACAGGTTGTTGAAGTACCCGATTTTGCGGGAATGAGTGTGTCGCAGGCCAATCAGACGGCTCTTGCGGCAGGTATCAATATCATTATTTCGGGCCCGGCGAGTGAGGCGAGTGCTCAGGTTTACAGCCAGAGCGTGACCAAAGGTACGAAGCTCCAGACCGGCTCGAGTGTCACGCTGTATTTCCATTCGACAACCAAGGTCGTTGACTGACAGACGGCCGGCGGAGGTGCTTATGAGACTTTCTCAATTGCTTTTTGCGGCAAATATCGATTATCAAGCACAGGACGAACCGATTGATTTGATTACGGACGATTCCAGAAAATGCAGACCCGGCTGTATCTTTGTTTGCCGGAAAAATGCGGAAGACTATGTAAAAGAAGCTCTTTTAAACGGTGCTGTGCTTGTTGTCGGCGAAAAAAAGCTTTGTGAAAACTGTGCCGTCGTGGAAGATGCGGGAAAGGCGTATGCCGTGCTTTGCCGTGAATTCTTCGGCCGTCCCGACGAAGAGATGAAAATCATCGCCGTCACGGGAACAAACGGCAAAACCTCCGTCAGCACGATTCTTCATCATATTCTTACAAGAAGCGCAAGAAGATGCGGGCTGATCGGAACGGTGGAAAATAAGCTTGATACCGACCGGAAAGCCACGATGACAACCCCGGACAGCTTTGACGTGTATTCCTATCTTCGCAAGACGGCGGATATCGGCTTTGACTGTTGCGTGCTCGAAGCGTCGTCGCAGGGACTTTGTCAGCACAGACTGTACGGGATGAGGTTCCGGACGGGAATTTTTACCAATCTCACCGAGGATCATCTCGATTATCATAAAACCTTTGAACATTACAAAAACGCCAAGCTTTCGCTATTTCCCGAATGCGATACGGCGATTATCAACTTTGACGACCCGTATGAAAAAGAATTCGAAAATGCGGGAAGCCGAAAGGTCATTACCTATTCTTTGACAAGCGACGAAGCGGATTTTACGGTCAAGAATATTGTCCTGAAAGAGGAGTCGACCTCGTTTGTGCTCGTTGCGAATAATCTGATTCACTCGTTCACGCTGCCGCTGAAAGGCGAGCTGTGGGTCAGAAATGCCGCCGAGGCAATCATCGCCGCCTTTGATATGGGGGTAAGCCTCGACGAGTGTGCGGCGGCTCTTCGTACTTTCGCCGGAGTCAAAGGAAGAATGGAAACGGTGTCCGCTCCCGTTCCGTTCGCAATCATTATTGATTACGCCCACACCGAAGATGCGATTAAAAAAGTGATGCTTTCGCTGAAAAAGCAGTGCAAAGGGCGGCTGATCACCGTTTTCGGCTGCGGCGGAGACCGTGAAAAGGAAAAACGCAGCCGCATGGGAAGAGCGGTTTGCTCGCTTTCGGATATGGCAGTCGTTACAACGGATAACCCGAGAACCGAAGATCCGCTTGACATCATTGATGATATTCTTGCCGGCATGAAGCAAAGCCGGATTCCGGTTTACATCAAGCCCGACCGCAGACAGGCGATTTCCTTTGCGCTGAAAGCCGCCAAAAGCGACGATACGGTGCTGATTGCCGGAAAGGGTCACGAGGATTATCAGATCGTCGGCCATGAAAAGCTGCCATTTGACGAAAGAGAAATCATAAAAGAATGCCTGTTATAAGGCGATTTGTGAAACCGGAAGACTTTTCCGGTAACCATAAAACCACGGAGGATGATAAAAATGAAATTACTGACTGCTGCGCTGATTTCGGCTGTGATTGCTTTTGTGCTTACGGCGGTACTCGGACGTGTGCTGATTCCCGCACTTCATAAACTGAAATTCGGTCAGAATATTTTGACCGATATCGGCCCGAGCTGGCACGCCAAAAAGCAGGGAACCCCGACTATGGGCGGACTGATGTTTATTATCGGAATCACCGTTTCGGTGATCCTTACCGCTCTTTTGTGCAAGGCGTTTTCGATTCCTGTCTTTTCGGACGACGAAAATATCCGAAGTCTTGAGATCGTCAAGCTGATTTCGGGCTTTCTTCTTGCCATCTGTTCGGCGATGATCGGCTTTGCGGATGACTATATCAAGGTTGTCAAAAAGCGCAACCTCGGTCTTACGGAAATTCAAAAAACGATTCCCCAGCTTCTTGTTATTGCCGGCTACCTGGCTTCTCTTACAATTGCGGGTAACACCTCGATGCTTATTCCGCTTATCGGAAGAGTCAGCTTTGACACCGTACCGGGACTGATTTTCTATTATGTTTTCGGTGCGTGCGCCATTTACGGAACAATCAACGCCGTAAACTTCACGGACGGGTTGGATGGCCTTTGCGCCGGTGTGACGCTTCCTGTCGGCGTAAGCTTTGTTGTGATGGCGGCGATTTATAAGACGACCTCCGTCGGAATCATCGGTGCGGCTCTTGCCGGCGGACTTGCGGGTTATCTTATCTGGAACCATTATCCTGCAAAGGTCATGATGGGCGATACAGGTTCGAATTTCCTTGGCGGTCTTGTTGCGGCGCTTGCCTATGCGATCGACTGTCCGCTTATTATTCTTGCCGTCGGAATCATCTATGTAATTGAAGCGATGTCCGATGTCATTCAGATTGGCAGTATCAAAATCAGACACAAAAAAGTCTTTAAGATGGCACCGATCCATCATCACTTTGAAATGAGCGGCTGGAACGAAAAGAAAATCGATGTGGTGTTCAGCCTGATCAGTGTTGCCGGCGGTGCGACGGCGATTCTTCTGATGTATTTTACTGTGAAGTAGTAATATAAATTTTAGTTTATCTGTCTGACAGTCAGTCTGTACTTTTTGGAGATAACTTGTTCTATATCTTTACCTTTGCGCTAATGCCGCGCGGGCACATACTTTCTGA
>CAMAZY010000028.1 GCA_945863885.1 uncultured Clostridia bacterium | reverse complement strand
TTTTTTCGAGATTTGGCATATTGCCATACGACCAGACACCTATAATTCCTATATTCTTCGGAAAAACAATAGAACATACAGACTTGCTGATTTCTTTGAGTCCGCAGCCGTTCGAATCAGATATGCCCGAAACGCCTTCGCCTAAATATGTTGATTTCTTTGCGGAATAATCAAAAATTAAATCAGTAACACCTTCGTATTTTTCATTGTTTTGCTTATTTTTGTAATTGGCAGGATAATCTTCACTCGAAAATGAAAATACGATTTTTTTCGGTATAACAGCATCTGATTTAGGTGAAAACCACTTAGTTGAACCTGCTCCGCTGATATACTCCCAGTCAAGCTGGCTTCTTACGTTGGCATATCCCGCCGTCTGAAGAATCGAGAGATATCCTGCTTTGACTTGCTCATCAGAAAGCACCCCCGTGTTGTAGTCAACGAAGCGGTTTGCTTCTTCAATTAAATCCCAAGTATTTTTTGATGAAATATCCCGAATCATCTCCGAGTATTCGTCATCGGAAGGAACAATAATATAATCGGTCTTATACTCACTATAAGGAAATGAATTACCTTTGAAATATTCATGCACTTGAAAATTGTTAATATCAACCTTACTCTTTGCATTTGTAATACGAATGAAATGCACATTACTCGGAATGGTTATTATCGTATTATTTAGATTATTGATGTTACCAACACAATTCTTGTTGTAGTCAAAAAATCTTACATAACATGCAGTTGACATTCTATATGCAGTTAATGGAAAAACGGAAATATAATCACTGACAAAACTATCAATTGTTCCGTCGCCAGTGATATTTCCTGAAATGTTTAAACCATACCCGTCAAGTATCGTGTTCTTGTCAAAGATATTGTAAAACACCCGTCTCATCCACGTTGTTTTATCAGGGTCAACATCTCCGTCCGTAACGCTACCCCTCGGAATACTCAGATTCAATACAGGTTCTTCTTTTGTTCCTGTCATAGTTGCCGAAGCGGATTCGGTAGGGGCTACGGTCGTGACCGTTCCGACGGATAGCTGCGGCGTATCGCCGGTGTCGCCTTTGTCGCCTTTGTCACCTTTGTCGCCCTTGTCGCCTTTGTCGCCTTTCTCGCCTTTCAGATTTGCAAGCTGTTCAGCGGTGAAGTCAGAGTAGGTGAACGAATCGCCCTTGTCTCCCTTATCACCCTTGTCGCCCTTGTCTCCCTTTTCGCCTCTCGGGATTTTGAACACAAGTTCAGCGTCAGAGGTCGTGCCCTCGTTGGTGGCGGTCGCCATGCTTTCGGGTTCAACGGTGACGGCGGTCACGGATTTGATTGTGGCGGCGTCGCCTTTGTCGCCCTTCGCGCCGTTTCGGACTTCAAAAACAGCTTCTTCTCCGTCAGAGGTTGTGAACGTGAAGCGGTTGACCGCGCCGCTGTCTGCGCTCGTTTCGGTCTGCTCCATCCTTTCGATGCCGTTTCCGCGCCTGCCGTTTAAAAAGCGCAAGACGGTCGTTTCCCCGTTCGTGAACGTGATGGTGACCTCATTCGTGCCGCCGTCCTTGTCGCTTTCGGTGGTCTGTTCCATCTTCAAAATGCCGTTGCCGCGTGCCGTGCCCGCATGGAGTGTCTTTTCTTCGTTCCCCGACCGCAAGGTCACAAGCAGTTCGCCGCTTTCGTCAATCTCGGCTTTTTCGACAGAGAAAATCCCGTTCGCAAGCGCAATCAGCTGTTCGACCTGGGTTTTCTTCGGCTCTTCCGTCGGAATGCCGCTTTCGTTGAGGATCGAGCCTGTAACCCTTGCCGTCATCGGCTCGGTGGCGTATCCGTCCGAATAGATGCCGAACGTGAATTCGCCTTCTTTTAAAACTGCCCTCGGCACCGGCACGTCCTGCCCGTCTTGTATCGCGACCGGCGGATAGTCCTTGCCGTCCTTGCGGAAGAGAACAAAGTCTGCGTTGTGTTTTTCGTCTTGTAAAAAGCGAAATCCATATCCGTCGTTGTCTCCGACAAGATGAATGTCGAGCGTCCGCTTGCCCTCATGCGTGATCACCTTGTCTTGAACCGTCAGTTGAACTGTCATGTTCTCACCTCTTATTCACCTGAGTAGTAGTGGCTGTCAACCGATACCTCATAGGTTCCGTTTGCCGCCTGCTTTCCGGTCGCTAAGTCCCAGATATAGTGAAGTATAAGAAGAACCGAGTTGCCGTCTGAAGCGTTCTTCCACTCGAGCCGCGCGATTTTGTATCCGTTGCATGCCGATAAAAAGTGATCGTTCACGCCGAGATGGTTGAGCGCGATATTCTCCGCTGTTCCGTCTTGCTCCGTGATAGACAGGATGGTTTTCTTCTCTCCGCTGTAGCTGACGTTTAAAACGCCGAGTGCCCATACGATTCCGTCAAACTTTTGAAACTGAATCCCGGTTCCGACATAGCTTACGCCGTCTTCAAGCGTTGTTTCAAAAGTCGGTACGGTCGGATCACATGTGAAACGCTTTTCTTCACCGGTTTTTGAATCGGTGATCACTAATTTTCCGAAACGGTAGTTGGTCTCATATCGACCATCAAGCACCGGGTTTGACGGCTTGACGTACAGTGTGTTGTTTGGCGCGTCGAAGAAAGCAAGCGTTGTCACCCCCGGCCAGAAGCACTTGTACGGCATTGCGTTGCCGCTTAACAGGCTTTTGACCGCGACGTCATTTCCGTCAAGCCTTACGATGTCTTTCGATGTAAGAATCCGCGCCGGTGTGAAAAGCAGTACATTCGATTTTCTGTCCCCTCTCGTGACGGAATGAATGAAACAGCCGTCCGCCGCCGAATACTCCGCCGTGCAGGTCGCTTTGGTGACTTCCTTTGCGGAGAGCGTCTGAAGCTCCCCGTCAATCTTGCGGAAGTTCTCCGCGTCAACCTCGGTGTCAACAAACTCGTTGTTGTCGCGAAGCGTCAGCCCTAAATAGTCGCTTGTGGTTTTACTCATTGTCAAGTACCTCCTCTTTTAGTTGCTTGAATGTCTTTTCGGAAAGTTCTGCATAGGTCTTTCCGGCGTAGTCAATGTATCGGTTGTACATCTGAATCACGTCTGCCCGCATGTCAACCGGAATATAATCGCGTACTGTTTTTTCAACAAGCGAAAACATCTTCTTGCTTGTCAGTCCGACCTTTACCGTGACGGTCTGCGCCGCCTTGTCAATGATCACTCGGCAGTCCCCGTGCGTCAGGTCTTCTATCAGGTCGATAATGTTCCTTACATTGAGCACGTCAATGACCTTTCTTGCCACGGTAACGCGAAACCGCCGTTCTTCTGTTGTGTCCGTCTCCCTCGGCGTGATGCCAACCATCTTTTCGAAGCGGGAAAGCCCCTCTTCGCTTGCCGTTTCCGGGTGAATTTCCTTATCAAGCTCCATGAGCTTTTCTAAAAAGAAGCTGACCCACTTTTCGGCTAATGAATTACAAAATCGGATTTCCGGGATGCACATCAATACCTCCGGCACAGGATAATCAGCTAAAGTCAACCGTCATCTCTCCCATCGTAAAAATCTGATCTGCGTCAAGCGTCAGGTTCTGATGCGCGCCGTTGATTGTCAGCACTTCGCAGTCCTCAACCGTCCCGAGCGCATAGATCAGACTTTCAATTGCCGTAAGTCTGAGCGAAAGCCCCTTGCCGTTTCCGAAGCCTAGGTTTAATGCCTTTAGATACGCGTCTACCGCCTTTTCAATTTCGGCTTGCGCGTCCTCTCTTGTGTCGCTTTCGCTGACCTTGACCGTCATCGTAAGGTTCACCGGTACTTCTCCGGCGGCAATCACGCTTAAACTTCTCCCGACCGCCACGAAGCTTTCCATGAAGCCGACCGCCTTGTCAAGCGTCTGCTGTGTCACCGGCGCGCCGTTTTCGCCTACCACCTGTAAGATGATGTTGTTCCGGTCGCTGTCGAGCACATAGACCCGCGCCGCTGATATGCCCGTCACGGATAAGATCAGCTCTTTATAGTAGCGTTCGTTGCCGAACTGCCCGGGAAGCGAGAACGTCCCGAAATACCGTTCGCGTAGATGCTCGGTGTCCTCGTCGTCCTCTCCCGGTGTCAGAACCCTTACCGCTTCGCACCTTTCGAAGCCCTCGACAACCTGTTCGGTGTCTAAGAACCCCGGCGCGGTGTTGCCGTCCGTTCCGGCTTCGCCGCAGGTAATTTCAAGAAGAAATCCGCTTTCGTCCTGTCCGTTTTGCGCCGTAACGGTGAAGCTTTTGTCATTTGATAAAAGCACGGTACCTTCTGTAAGCGCGCAGTTTGAACGCGCAAGCCACACGGCTTTTGTTGCGCTTTTCGGAACAATTCCCTTATCTCTGCAAAATCGAATCAGATGCTCTCTGTCGCAGGTGTCCGGGAATGCGTTGAGATAGATTTCTTCTGCCTTATCGAACGCATCCTCGATCATGACCGCCATCATCGCGGCGGCGTTGTAAGTGAGCGACCCCTCGACCGTGCTGACGTTCATCGTCCCTGCCTGCTCAAGTGCCTTGTCCATAAAATATTCTTGTGTCAGATTTTCAAACAATGTTCTGCTCCTCCGTTTCTTCGGTGAAAAGACCGAAATCGCTGTCGACCGTGAAGCGTATTTTCAGCGTGCTTCCCGAAAACTCCGCTTCAAAGTCGCTGATGCCCTGAATGTTCGGGTGCGCCGTGAGACATTCGCGCGTCATGCGCTCGATTTCCGAAAGCCGGTAGTCAATGGAATACGCCGTGCCGATGAGATCCTCGAACTCGTTGCCGTAGTCCCATGTAAACATGCGGTACCGATACCGTGCAATTTTCAGCGCGAAATAAATCCACACCCGAAGCGCGTCTTTTCCCTCGACAATTTTGCCGTTCAGCTTCCCGGTTTCAAAGTCAATGCCGTATTCTCTTAAAATCGGCTCATCCTGTGCTTCCTCTTCTGTGAGAGAATCGAAAACCTCAAGCAATGTCAATCACCCTTTCTATCACGGCATATTTGTCGTCTGACAGCCGTTTAATCAGCACCGCGTCACCCTTTTTGATCGGCTCGACCGGCTGTCCGTTTTTGTCAAGATAGCCCGAAATCAGGTGCGCGGCGTATAACAGATCGTCCCTTTCGAGCGTAAGCCCTCCCGACGTGACCGAAAGGTTCTCTCCCACCTCGGCAAGCCGTACGCCCTTCTCGTTGTCCTTTGCGCCCTGCGAGCGCATGACGGCTAAAATCTTCTGATAACTTGTCATCGCCAACACCTCGAACATTTCTGCTTACCGGCTTTGACTGCTTCGTTGACCGTACTTTTAATCGGCGCAACAAGCCCGGTGCCGCATTTTCTTGCCGAATGGAACTTGTCGCCGCCGGTTGAGTAAAAGCACACGCTGTCCCCGGTCGCAATCGGCTTCGCTCCGTCCGCTTCGGCTCCTTCCATGAGATTTTGAAAGCTTAATGTCAGGCTCATCGTGTGCGTGCCACCCGAAAAGCTGTGGCTGTCGTCCTCAATCCAGAACCTGCCTATCAGCCCGGTCACCGTGTCCTGTACTGTGACGCTTTTCCCGGCGGTGCAGTCGATATTGCCGAGCGCGCTGATTTTCGCTTCTTTGGTCGGACTTTGAAGCAACGCTCTTGCGCCCTCTTTCGGGGCGACGCCGTCTTCCTTTTTGTATATTTCCTGCGAAATGCCGAACAGCCGGATGCTGTCTTTGTCCTGCACCACGCCGATTTTTTTGCCCTTGTCGTCATAGATCACAACGCGGTTGACGATATCCTCCGCGCTTTCGTCTACGGAAGATTCCGTCACATTTTCGTCAAGCCGTAAGATTGCGCCCGAGTCCGTGCCCTTTTCTACGATGCAGAACTTCACGCCGTCCATGACCGGCATATACTTCACTTTCGTTTTTTTATAGGCGCGGTAATATGCACCGATAATGACGTTGTACGCGCTTTCCTCGTCAACAATCCACTTTTTAATCGCAACGCCTGTCCGCTTGAGCGTCCCGACCGGAACGGCAAGGTCAGTCAGAACGCGCCTTGCGATTTTTTCCGGCGTCGTGTTTTTAAACACATAGCTGACCTTGCTTTTTAAAAGCAGATTCATGAAGTCAAAGACCTTCACCGTGACGTCTCCGGGGCTTGACGTTTTGGTTTTTGATACCACGCGCCCGACAAGCCGGAGAACGCTGTCGGTGTAAAAATAGACGATGTCGCCGGTCTCGATTTCGGGCGAAATCAGCTCCTTGTCAAACGGATTTTGCACGACCGAAAGGTCAAGGCTTCGTGAAGCCTCGGACGCGCTGCCGCTCCATCCGATACTCGTTACAAGACGGCTGATGTCGTAGATGACCGATCGGCTTGCGCCCTTTTTGAGTTTCACCGTGATTGTCATTTGATTACAATCACCGTCCCTTCCGTGACCTTGTACGGCGGCTCAATGTGGTTGAGCGAAGCAAGAGCGGTGAACTTCTTTGACGAGCCAAAAAACTTCTTCGCGATGGACTTGAGCGTGTCGCCCCGTCTTACCGTGTAGGTTGTCGCCTCGGTCGTTTTCTGTCCCCGCTGGCGGCTTAACGCCTTCTGTCCGTTCTTCGTGACGGTGACCTTCGGGCGCGGGTATTCGGTCATGGAAATCGTGTATCTGACGTCGCCGGTCGCGTCCTCTTGCCCGTAGCTGAATTCGTCAATTAAAAATTCGGCGTTGATGTTCGTCTCGGTGATGATGAGCCGCACGGTCTGTCTGCTGTCCTTGCGTTTTTCAATCGAATTGCAAAGCGCAAACGGCTCTTTGAATTTCGCTTGCACCGTGTAGCCCGCATGCGCGGCGGAAGCCGGAAAAAAGGAAGAGAACGAAATGCTCTTCAATCCTCTTCCCCCTTTTAACAACAGGTCGCCGAAGGCGACAATCTGCACCGTCTCGTTGTTTTGCTTCGTGGAAATTTCAAAGCTTTCCGGGAGCACCGGTATTTTGATTTCAAGGTCGGAAAATTTCAAATAGATGTCCATGTCTTCTCCTTATGCGGCGTTTTCGTCGGCGTCTTTCAGTTTTTGATACAGCTTTTCGGCGATGCGGTCAATGTCCGCGTCCTCACGGACGATGATTGTGTCGGCGAGTTTTTCAATTTTGACCGTCCGTCCGCCCTGTCTCTGTCCGGTTCTATACGCTTCCCGGACGCTTTCGTCATGCGGAATGACGCGTGAACCGCGCGGAAGATCGACGATTTCGCCGCCCTTTTCGTTGATGACCGCCGTGCCGCCTGCGAAGTACTTCGTGCCCTTGGCAAGATACGGAATTGTCTTGAAAGAAGCGCCGAACTCCTTGCCGCCGACGCCCGGCACCCATTCGGGAATCTTAACGTGAATCCTGTTGATGCTGCCGATTGCCCGGTTAATCAGTCCGATCACCGTGTTCAGCGGTGCTTTCGCCGCCGCAATCAGCCCTTGGAACACGCCCGAGAAAATTCCCTTGACGTTTTGCCACGCCGCCGACCAGTTTCCGGTGAATACGTTTTTGACAAACCCGATAAGGTTTGAGAAAATCTGACGCAAAGCGGAAACCCGGTTGCGGATATTCTGAAAGACTGCGCCCAAAACGCCGCCGGAAGCGATCATGTTACTGACGAAGCCTTTAACCTTGCCGATGATGTTCGTCACCGTCTCGGCGCACTTCGTTTTGATATGATTGAACGTGCTTTTTACTTTCTGCCCGAACGCCTTGAACCTTTCGCCTAAGCCGATGAAGAACGCTTTGACCTTGTCCCAGTTTTTGATGAGGAAATACGCCCCGACCGCAAGCGCGGCAATCACGCCGATGACAAGAAGCACCTTGAGGTTGAGCGCGCCGAAAATCTTCCCGGCAAGCCCTATGCCCTTTCTCATATTGCCGATGGCTTTTCCGACTTTTCCGACCGTTCTGACAACGGTGCCGAAGGTTTTGACCGCCTTTCCGACAACAAGAATCACGGGACCCACCGCCGCCGCAACGCCGGCAATTTTGATGATCATGTCCATCTGCTTGTCGTCAAGCTTGTTAATCTTGTCCGCCCAGCCCTGAAGCAAGCCGACGAACTTCTTGACGTATGGCGAAAGCTTTTCGCCGATCGAAATCGCTATGCTTTCGACCGTGCTTTTGAGCACCGTCAGCGATCCGTTCAGATTGCTGTTTGCCACGCCGTACATCTCCTCGGCGGCGCCGCTTGCGTTGTTAATGGAATCAGTGACGGACTTGAAATCCTCGTCCGTAGCGTTGACAACGGCTAACAGTCCGCTCATGCCGGTCTTTCCGGCGATGGCGGCGGCGTACTGCGTTTTCTGCGCTTCGGTAAGTCCGGCGAACTTTCCGCGCATTTCGGTCATCAGGGTATTAAGCGGCTTGATTTTTCCACTTGAATCCGTCAGTGAAAGCCCGAGCGCGTCCATTGCGGCGGCCGCCTGCTTTGAAGGCTTTGCCATGTTCGTAAACCATGAGCGCATCGCCGTGCCTGCCTGCGATGCTTTAATTCCGCTGTTCGCCATAAGACCCATCGCGACGGCGGCGTCCTCAACCGAATAGCCGAGAGAACCGGCGACCGGCGCAACATATTTGAACGTCTCGCCCATCTTTGATACGTCAGTATTCGTGCTGTTTGCCGCTTGGGCAAGTACGTCAACAAAACGGTTTGTGTCTTTTGCGGAAAGACCGAACGCCGTCAACGCATCTGTAACGATGTCTGACGTTGAAGCTAAATCTTCACCGGTCGCACCGGCAAGATACATGATGCCTTCGATGCCGTCAAGCATGTCTTGTGTTTTCCATCCGGCCATCGCCATATATGAAAACGCGTCCGCGCTTTCGGTTGCTGAAAACTTCGTCTTCGCGCCCATTTCCTTGGCTTTTTCCGAGAGTTTTTCCATGTCCGCCGCCGACGCGCCGGAGATGGACTGAACCTTGCTCATGCCCTTTTCAAAATCCGCTGCCGTCTTCACCGCTGCGACCCCCACCGCCGCAATCGGAGCGGTGACCGACCTTGTCAGATTTTTCCCGACCTGCTCAACGGACTTGCCGTACTTTTCGATTTTCTTGCCCGCATCAATGAAAGTCTGACTTTTCGGTGCGGGCATGTTCGCTAACCTTTCGGACTTCTTTTTGACCTTTTCCGCTTCCTGAATCGCGCGGTTTGCTTCCCCGGAAAACTTATCTTTGAAGCGCAGAATCGTGTCGATATACTTTGCTTTTGCCATATTATAAGCCTCCCGATATGCTTTCAATCTCCCGGTTTCTGTCCTCTGCTTCTAAGATGACCATGTTGCGGACGATTCGTTTTTCGCCCGGCGGTAAGTCGTAGAATACATGCGGCATCAGGTGATGAAAGCGCAATAAATAACAGATGACCTGTCCGTCCGGGTCATCTGTTAAGAGTTTTTTATTTCTTCGTCAAGCTCCTGTGCTTCGTCCTCGTCGGTGATGAAGCCGGAAAGGTCGATGATCTTGTCGGAGATGGCTGTAATCTCGTTCGAAAACAGCTTTTCGGCAAGATCAGCCGGTGAAGGCGCGTCGAAGTGCTCTAACAGCTTTTCGTCCCGAAGATTCGGCGATGTCACGCCCTCTGCGACCATCTTCGCTTTCGCTCTTGCGGAAAGCATCATGTCGAAGTTGCCCTTCTTGTCAAACTGAAGCGCAAGAAGGCTTTGAAGCCGCTTGTACGGAATCTCCTGCACGGTGATGTCGCCGTCGCCGCAGATTTCTTCGAGCCTTTTTGAATGAAAAACGGCGGTCTTTCTCTCGCTGAACTTTTCCGCCGGGGTGCTTAAAAGCGTATCAAGTAAGCTCATCTTTGCTCTCCTCTCTTATGCTGAAATCTTGTCAAGGAACTCAAAGTCCGTTGCCGTAAACGGGTAGCTTTGTTCGCCGATGTTTCCCGCCGCCCAGTCGGCAAGCGTCGCCTCGGTGAACAGAACGCCGGTCACCTTCACACGCTCTGCGCCGAAGGAATCCGGGTCTTTGAGGTTTGAAATGATGGTGGATGGCTTGAAAACGCCCTTCTTGCTCTGCTGCGCGATCGCGTAGCAAAGACTGCTGTCTACCTTGTAGATTTTAATCGTGCCGGTGATCTTGCCGCCGGTGATTTTCGTGCCGGTGAAAAACTTCTTGCACTGCTTAACGTCAGCGGTGTCAAACGCGATCTTGCATTCAAAGCCGTTGCACTCGGCGATGCCCTTGCCGTCGTTCCAGATCTCCCCGTATGTGCCGTTAATGACGCGGCGTGCGTCAAAATCTTTTTCCATGTTGTGCTCCTCCTTAAATTTCAATCACGATGTCGATATCCTCGATCGCGTCTAAGATGCGGATTTTCGCGCCGATGTAAACGCCGGTGCCGAAGTCGTAGGCGACAATCTGCTCGTCGCTCATGTCGCTGTAATCAATTCCGGCTTTCTTCATGGCGTTCTTGATCGCAAGCACGTTGAATCCGACCTCAAAGCTTGAAATCAGACCGTCAGTGACACAGCCGTCAAAATAGTCGCCGAAAGCCGCAAGCAGAATGCAGCGGTTTGAATAGGTGTTGGCGAACTTTCCGATATAGCCATCCTCGCTAAGACGCATTAAATCTTGACGAATCTTGACCATCGTTTCGACCGGCTTGATTTTCTTGAACTGCTCGTTCTGCTCGGCGGTAAGCGTCTGAAGCGAGTTAACCCCGCGTGACAGCTTGACCTTTTCGCCGTCGAAGAAGACAAACATCTTGCCCGCATTGACAAGCGTGTCCATCTCGGTCGTGCTAAGGCGCGTGCAATCGGTCGCCTCGGGAATTGCCGTATGCGTCACGGAGTGTGAGAGCTCCGTTCCGGCGATGATGCCGGCGATTCTCGGACAAAACTGCTCTGCGGTCAACGTGCCGTCGGCGGTCACGATGGCCTCGGTCACGAAGTTGATGATGTACTGACTGTCCGCTGCACAGTCGGGAAGCACGGCGCGGATCATGTTTCCGAACGCCTTCTGCGCGATGACCCAGTCTTTGATTGTGTCCACAAGACCGTCCGACTTCGCCGTCGGCATAACGATGAAATCGAAGTAATGCACTGCCGCAAAGGCGAGCGCGTCCGTGATTTCTGCTTCAAGACCAACGAAATATACGGTGACCTTTTTCGGTGCGGTTTTTGCACCCTTAAGCGCCATTTTGATATATCGGCTGTTTTCTTTTGAAACAGAAGATGGGATTTCGCCCTCTTCGGTGATAGTGACCGGGTTGCTTGCCGGCACCGCGCCGCGAAGAATCATGAAAATCGATCCTCTGCTGTTTCTTTCGGTCAGCGTTTCGCCTGCCGTGCGGAACGTGACCGTGATATTGCTCATGCCCATTTTTTTACCTTCTTTCAAAAATTTATGGATTCTCCCCTGAAAGGGGAGATGTCAGCTTTGCTGACAGAGGGGTTTCCCCCGTGTGGTCGCCCTGCTTTGTTCCTTTTATTCGAATTTGTAGGGTCACGGCGTGCCGTGACCGCTCTCCGTCATCTCGCAAACCACGCTTTCGATTCTCTCTTCCGGCTCGTTTTCCTGAAGACCGTCAAAATAATCGACATTGAAGCTAAGGCGCATGATGTCGCCGTTTGTTCCCCCGAAAGTGAAGCTGATGTCAGACGTGTCAAGATGCCTGTCCCCGACCGTCAGCTTAGGAAGAAGCCGCGGCGAAATCCGCATCATGAAGTCGAGTGCCTGCTCCTCGTCGCGTACTGCCTTGCCCGGCTGAATGACAGGGAAAAACACGATTTCCGCAAGCCCGGAGATTTTAAAAAGCCGGGGTTTCACAGCGTCGATTCCCTTGAAGTGATACGAACAAAAACAGCACGGCGCGGTGAATCCCTCTGTCGTGGCGTTATCGTAAACCGGGAACCCGAACTCCTGCTTGATGATCCTTGCAAGTGATTCAACGAAGTCCTTTGCCTGAAGCATTTACACCCACCCTTTCTTGACGGCTTCCTCAATGGCTTTTTCGGCGTAGACAAGAATTCTGTCCTCCTGCTGCCACGTTTCGGTGACGGTTTCCATCATGTGATAGCCCTTCGTGAAGCCCTGCGAGCTTTCGTATGCTCTGCCGGGGCGCGGAAACTTCTGCTCGTACCGTCTGTGACCGTGCTCGAGCAGATGAAAGTGAAACGCCTTCTTGTTGCCGCCGGAGATATCCGCCTGATACGAGCGGAATGATCCGTCCTTGAGCCGGACTTTCTTCTGAAATCCGGCAACAAGGTTTCCGGTCGGCGGCTTCGTCTGATATTTCAGATGCCGAAGCGTCTCCATCTGAACCTCTTTGACGAAATGCGAACCGGCAAGGCTGATTTGCCGTTTCAACAGGTCGGGCGCGGCTTTTTCGACCTGCTTTAAGGCGGACACCACCTCGTCGAAGCCTTCGAACTTAATAGAAATCTGATCGTCCGTTTTCGTACCCGCCTTTCATAATCTTCACGCAGGTGAACGCAAGCTCGGTGTCCTCTTCCCGGACATTGACTACCGAGCGGATTTCATACCGCTCTTTTCGGTACCCGATAATCAAATCGGGCGAAAAGATTTCGGGAATGAACCGCGTGCGGATATCGTAGCTGACGGAGTTTGAAAGCCGCTCGACCTCGTAGACTTCGCTTCCGCCTGTCGCCTTGACAGACGCATAAGTCGTGCGAATCGGGACAAGCGTCTTTCTTGTCCTTTCTCCGTCCTCTTCGTCCACCTGCTTGAAGAATGTTATTTTCTTGTTGAGTGCGCCGGGGTTTTGCATATTCTCACCTCACAGAAGATTGCACCGGTAGAAGCCTAAAATGCTGTCTAACGTGTCCGACGGCTTTGAACCGGACGAGGAAAGATACCGCGTCCGGTTGTCGTACATGTCCTGACAGAGAATCAGCACCGCGACCGTCAGATCGTCCTTCTCATCCGCTTCTTCGGCGGTAAGTCCTGTCTCGCTTAAAACGTACCGCTTCGCCGCGTCCAGGAAGGTCAGCAGCTCTTTCCGCTTCGCTTCGTCGAGGTCTTCCCGGTCAATCTTGAGATAAGCTGCGACAAACTCGGCTGTCAGCTGTCGGATTTTCATGCCGTCTTACCCTTTGCGCCCTTTTTGGCTTCCTTTTTAGTGGGAGCTGTCGGCGTATCCGACAGAGGTTCCACCGTCTCCACATACCCGGCATTCATCAGGTCTTCGAGCGTCTCGTTCTCGGGCAGATCAGCCGTCTGTCCCTTGCTCATCGTCAGAATGCCGCTGAAAGATACCTTTGCTTTGACTTTCATCGTCCGTCACCTCTTATGAAGCCTTCATCTGAAGAACGGAAAGCTTCTGCGGCTCGACGATCTTCGAATCCATCTCCGCCCAAAGGTCAACGCCGATTGCGTGCATGGTGTGGTACTTCTCGCGAAGCACGGTGACGCTCATGTCCTCAACGATGTTGACGAAAAGACCGGACGGGTCGCCGTAGAAAATCGCCTTGTTGCCCGCTCCGATTTTCGGCATCTTGTCCGACACGATGATCGGCTTGCCTAAAAGCAGATTCGGGAACGCGCCCGAAAGGTCGCGGCTCAACAGATAGTCGCCGTCGGAATCCTTGAGCTTTCTGATCGCTTCTCTTGTCTCCGGGTGCATGTACCATACACAGCCGCTCTGAAGCGCGTCGATGATCATGCCCTGCAGGGAAATGAGGTCGTCTGCGGTGATGGCGGTCGCGGAAGAAGCGGTCTTGACGTTTTTGGTCGAAAGAATACCGCTCATCTTGTCGTTGGTACCGGAAAGACACTGCTGTTCAAGAAAACGCTTGAGACCGAGTGCCATTCTCGTGATAACGATGCCGACAACGTCAATGTCGGTGTTGTTGATCAGCGAAATCGAAATAAGCGACAGCGCGCCGAACAGATAGCCCTTGAGGTCTACGGTGGTAAAGCCGTTGACGTGGCTTGTCAGCTCTGCGAATTCGTCCTGATAGCCGACAACAACATCGTCCGCGCTGTCGTCAATCACCGGGAAGCTGACCGTGCCCTTGAAGTGATATTTCGTCGCTCTTTGGTACACGTCGCAGATGTTTTCGAGCTTGTCAATGATGCGGTTTGCGATGGTTTTCGGAAGAATCGCGCCGTTTGCGCCCTGCGAAAGTTTGCTTTCTCCGGCGGCTCTTTCGTTGACCTGAGACACAAGGTACGCGCGGAAGGCTTCTTCATCCTCTTTTTCCTGCGCTCTTGTCTGCTCGTCTCCGTCGCCCTCATCGGTGTCATTTTCGTTGGTGCCCTCGCCCTTTTCGGCCTGACCGTTTTCGATCTTCTGCGCTCTGGTCTGCTCTTTTCTCGCAATGAGCGCGTTCAGACCGTCAAGCTCCTTGCTGAGCTTGTCATACTCGGCGGCTTCGGTGTCGGTCAGTGCGGCGCTTTCGCCCTTTTCTGCGCGTTCTTCGCAGTCGCTGTTGATTTTGTCGAGCGCATCAATGATCTGCGCTCTTCTTTCATAGAGTTTCTTCATTCTGTGTCCTTTCTCCGCTTTGCGGTAAAAAAATGGTTAAAAATAACGCCGGTTTCCCGACGCTGTTTGCGTATTGTGGCTTACCCTCTTTTCAGGTCAAGCCGTCTTTTCCGAAGGTCAAGAAGTGCTCTTTCCTGCTTGCACTTTCTCTCCTCTTCGTCGCCCTCTGACGGGTCTTGTGCGCCGTTTTCCGGCTCTTCCGCTCCGTCTTCCGGTTCTTCCTCTTCGAGATATTCCACCTCGTTTTCCTCGGCGCGGACGCGGATTGACGTGCCCTCATAGCACGGCATTTTCCTTTCGTCTATGATCGAAACCTCCGTGATGTCAAGCTCGTCTACCTGCCGTTCGTAGGCGATGCCGGCGCGCCTGCTTTCCTCTTCGGACTTTCGTATCGGAACAAATCCGAACGACCAGCCGCGAAGCTTTCGCGCCCTCGCCTGCTTTATGACCTCCGGGTCGGTGATGTCGCCGTCAAAATACATGCCGATGCTGTCTTCCCGAAGCGTGATGTTGCCGTCTCGCGTGTTCGTCAGCGTCCTTTCGTGGTTGAGCTTGACGTCCACCGAGCCTGCCCGGTTCAACGCCCTTTGAAACGCACCCGGGCTGATTTTCTCGATGAAAAAAAGTCCGTTTTCGTCTTTGATCGGTCGTGAAAACCGGTCAACGGCGTTGACGTAGCCGCTGATGTGTACGCGGTCATTCCTCAACTGGATTTTCAGCATTTTCTTCACCTCCCTTCTCTTTGACCTTGTTCATGTCGAACACCGCGCCGGTGTTCGGAACAAAGACCTTGCCGCTTTCCTGATCGTACAATACGGCGGAAAGTCCGATGTTGTAAAAGTCAAGTCCGGTCGGTTCAAGGTTTTCTTTCTTGCGGCAGTCATCGACCTGTAAGACGTTCGTTTCGATGCCGATTTTATACGCCTGATACCGTTCGAGCATGGAGCCTTTTTTCAGCTCCGTCGTGTCGAAGCGGAAGAACATGCTGTCCTTTTCGCTTTCAAGCAGGAAGTCGCGGTTTAAAGCGTTTTCAATCACGCAGAAAAACGGAATCGCGCAAAAGTCAACAAACTTCGCTTTGTCGTCCTCACTCGAAGAGGAAGTCCCCGCGCCCGAAAGCATGCCCGGCGGAATGTTTAAAATCTTCGCGACTTCAACGGCGTTTGACGTCTTGTTTTCGTTCAGCTGCATTTCAACGCTCGTGTTGGAGCTTTCCTGAAATTCAAGACCGTTATTTAAAACGACAATGTTCTCACTGCTTGAAGAATAAAGCTTTCTCCATGCTTCCTTGAGCTTTTGAATCATCGAATCGGCAAGAGTCTTGGCGGACTTGAGAAAGCCTTTCTTGTTGCCGCCTGTCGCAACGAGGTTGTTTTCGAACTTGAGAGAGTTGTACATGACCTTCATCAGAAGGTCGTTTTCGTGTACGATGCCCACGCCGCGCGCGCCATCTTTTGTGTCGCGTAGGATTTTGAGAAACTGAAACGGCTTGTACCGGCCTGACCTGACTAAAATATCATAGTCCTTGAAAATCGGGTCGTTGTTGTCAACAACCGTGACTTCCTCGTTCTCGACGTAGTGAATCGACCGGTATTCGTTGCCGCGCTGATTGATATAGGCGTAACCCCCGCCCAAAATAAAATAGTCTTCAATGAGTGCGTCCCACATCTGCGAAGCGTTGAGCGTGTCGCCGGTTTCGGTGTTTAAAATTCTGGTTCTTCTGTCGTCTGTGACCTCGTGAATCTTTCCGGCTTCGTCTTTTCGGTAAAGCCTGATCGGCGTCTGCCGTACCACGCCTTTAATAAGCCCCAGCCCGGCTTTAACGGTCGGAATCTGCAAGGCTTTTTCCTTGGTAATCACCGTGTCGGAAAGCGCGGCGGACAGAAACTGACTTTCCGTCTGAACGCCCTGCGGCGTCAGCACAGTGCCCTCATCGAACGCTCTTTTTCGCTCTTCGGCGCGCCGTTCAAAATAATCGCTGATAATTCCCATGTTTTCTCCTTATGCTGTCTGAACAACAAAGTCGGTGTCAAAAATGATATCCTGCTGAAGCAGATACACTCCGTTGATTGTCGAAACGACCATATCGACCTTGCCGTTTGACCGCTTTTTGTTAACGTATAAATTCATGTTGGTGTCGTAGGTGCACCGCGCATTTTCGAAGTTGATTTCAAGAAGCTTGTTCTTTTCGTAGAAAAACTCGCCGTTTAAAATCTTTTCTTTTAAAAGCTTCGTCGGCGGGTGAAGCGTGTCCGAATGCTGCCGGATCTGCACGGTCGTGAACCTCTCGTCCCACTTTTGCGCCGAGGACAGCGCGTTGTATCGGTCATAGCCGATCGCCGTAATCGTGCACCCGAATTTCTTCGGAATGTCAAAGACAAACTTTTCAACGACCGGATAATCGACCGTCATGTCGCCGCAGGCGATGCACTTGCCGCTTTCGATAAACTGACGGTAGTCGATGCGCTCAAACTTGCTCTTTTCTTCGATTCTTCCGGCCGGAATGAATGTGTACACATCGGCGTATATCCGGTTTTCCTCGTCACAAGCGACAATCGACACGCTGCAGTTGTCGTTCGTCATCGCAAGGTCAACGCCGACATAGACGCTAAGCCCTTCGAAGCTGATTTTCTGCGCCCGGCATTTTTTGACAACATCAACCGGAATATAGCTTTCGGTGCCGATTCCCTGATAAATGATGTTGCAGTGCTTGCACAGGAAGTTTTCACGAGCCGCCGGGCTTTCGATGGCTCTTGCCCTTTTCTTCAAAAGCTCTTCGAAGATTTCCGGCACAATCAGCGCAAGCGGATTCGCGTGATAGATGACGTTCTTGTCCGACTGCCATTTTTTCGGGTTGTCCGGCTCGTATAACAGCGCGAAGGTCTCGTCGTCCTTGTATTTTCCGTCCAGCATCTTCTTCGCAAGCTCCACCTCGTTTTCAAACGGATTGTCGCTTGTCGGGTATTTCGTTGAAATGAGAAAGCCTAACTTGTTTAAAATCGTCAGCTGACCGGAGCGCATCGCTTCAAAAGCGTAGCTGTTCGGAAGTCCGCCGACCTCGTCGCACAAGAAGACATTCGGCAGTCGTCCGTCAAGTCGGCTGTTCGAGTAGTTGAGCGGCACATAACTGCTTTTTTTGAGATAGAATAAAATCTCGTCGCGCTTGATTTTGAAGAATGCCGAGCTTTGGTTCATCTCGAATACATCCGCGTTAAACCGGATGATCTCCTCGATTGCCTGCTTGATTTCGCGGCTCAAGGTTCCGTCCGGCGCGACCGAAAAGAAGCGTGAAAATTTCGGCTCATAAAAAAACAGCAAAATAAAAAGAACGGCAACAATGAAGGTCTTACCGTTCTTTCGTGCTATTTCAAGAAGCACGTTCGTATATTTGCGCTTTTTCGGATTATCGCGCCGCACAACACACAGTGCGGCGATAATCAAAAGCCACTGAAACCCTGCAAGACACTCGCCGATCGGCTTTCCGACCGAAAGACCCTTCGGCATCCTGAGAATCATCAGCAGGTCTTCAATCTTCCGAAGCTTCTTTTCGTCAAGAAAAAAGTCCCTGTCCTTGCCCTGAAGAATCGGAAGAAGCTTTTTCGCCTGCTTTTTGACATACTTCGGCGTTGTGACGCCGCCTTTTGCCGCTTTTTCGCAGTAGGTGATTCCCGGGTTAATCGTCATCGTCCCTCAAAAGCTTCATCAGCGGATTTTCGCTTTTTGCCGCAGGTAGCGCGTTCGCAATCTTCGCCCGTGACTGCGGCGACATGGAAAGCTCGGTGCAGAGCCTGACGAACTCCGAAAAATACTGCTTTTTCGCCGAAATGACATCTTTTCGGTACATAAAATCCGGATTTTCGTTGATTTCCTGCTCAATTTTCTGCAATCTGTCAATCGCAATACAGCACTGATCGAGAATATACGCGTCGACATTCGTCAGCACATTCGAAAGCTCTTCAACAAGCGTCTTCCTGATTTTTTTCTGCTCCTTCGAAAGCTTCGTTTTCGGCTTATCTATCTTGTCTTTCCCGCCCGAAATCGCGTCTTCATTATTGCTTCTTCTTTCAACGTCCTCTTTCGTTTTTGCTCCCGTCTGTACCCCTATCGGCTTACATGGCCGCGCCATCTTCTCACCCTCTCTCACCTAAAAATCTTCATTTTTAAAAAACGCTGTAAAAAAAGGTAGGCCGTCGGTGGTCTCCCGCGACGGCAAAATCTCCCCGATTAACCGGGGGGATATATTAAATCAAAAAGCACCTGTCTTGATATCTTGCCTGCTTCTGCCTGCTCATGATGATGCCGACATAACGTGATCAGATTGTCATCGTCGAGCCGTCTGTCATAGTCCTCTTCAATAGGCACTATATGGTGTACGCTGATATCTTGGTAGTTGAATTTATCTTTCGTGATGTCATGGTTTATATGTCTGCAATATACACACATATACTTGTCACGCGCTTTAATCAACTGACGTTTTCGCTTCCAGCTTTTCGACCCTCTGAACCGGTTCGCTTCACTGTCGTTTTTCTTGCTTCTTTTCTGCGGACATGTGATATTTTCCTCGTGAATCCGCCCGCATATCTTGCATGACTTCAACATTTTTTCACCTGCAAAATAATAAAGGCAACAGGTTTTCCCGCTGCCTTTTTCGATGATACAATCTTAACACATAAAACACGAACAAAACGAACAACTTAAATATTTTTTTCAAGATATCTTTTACAGTACATTCTGATTCCGTCACCTGTGTTCCCTCCTCCGATCTGCATAGCAACGGCCGTCCATGAAATCTGATTTCTTCCGAAATGCTCGATATCATACTTGAGATTCAACGCAGTTTTGACAAGGATATCGTCGATCCTGTCGTATGCCCTCATGATCGCATTAAGTTTACATTGCGCCGAAATAAGCTGTCCTTTCAGGTCAATCAGCCTTATGTACTCTTCTTCTTTGCTGTTTTTTCCGTTTGACCCTTTCGGTTCTGCACTATATGAAACCGTGCACTTTTCGGCTTGTGATCTTGCCTTCTCGATCTTCTCTTTCAGGCTTTCGATCTGATAATTCAAAATATTCAGCTTTCTGAAATCCTTAAGCGTCATGTTATTCTCCCTTCATATACCGTTCAATCGTTTGTTTTGCTTCTAACCAACCCAAACAGACAGCGGCAAAATACCCCTGTCTGTTCAGTGCTTCAATCCATTCTTTCTGCTCTTTGCTTGTTTTTGAGCCTTTCATCCGTTTCATCTCAATCCATAGCCCATGATATTTTCCTTTCGGCACCGGCAAGAATAAATCCGGAACGCCCTTTCGAAGTCCGATTTTTTTCATCTTCGCGCCTTGCCGTTCTGACCGCTTGCCCTCATTCGGAATATGAATCATCAACCGTAATTCCGGCTGACGGTTTGACGCAAAAGCAAGCCATCTGAACAATGCTTCCTGTTCTTCGTCCTCGGTTGGTATCAGCTCGCTGTACATTCAACTCTCCTTAAAATTCGTCATATTCTTCGATATATTCAAAATCTGCATTCTGTGAAAAGCCCTCATGAACTGAATTGTTCATGTCGGCAATAAACTCTCTATCCTTTTGGATTTCCCGTGCGCTTTCATCTGCCTTTTCTTTCGAACCGCAGAATGAAACCTCGTTGGCAATCACTTCAAAAGCGGTTCTTTTATATCCGTCACCGTCTGTGTAGTTTCGTGTCTGCAAAGAACCCGTCACGGCGATCATTGATCCTTTGCGGAAGTAATCACAAACGAATTTTGCGGTCTTCTCCCATACAACAATCGGAATAAAGTCTGTCTCTCCGTTTTTGCTTCGGCTTCTCTGCACGGCAACGGTGAAAGATGCAACTTCTTTCCCGCTTTGCGTTGTCCTCAGTTCCGGGTCACGCACAAGCCTCCCCATCAGCGTTATCGTGTTGATCATCTGTCGTCACCTCCTTTGGCGGTTTGCACCCTGTTTTCAGATATTCAAGAAACGGCTTCATGCTGTCCGCTGTCGGTCTGTCAAGCGTTACTTCAAGCAGCTGATAAATCAGGTTTTCGGCTTCTTTGTATGTATCAAAATCGAACGTACTCATCCGCCTTGTAAGCTGACCTGTCTTTTTCCTCGTTTCAAGAACGGCTTTTGCGCTTTCCAACCTCAGAAGATAGACTGCCTTGTCGGTCTTGTATGTGTTGAAATATCGGTCTATGATGTGCTTCGATTCCTCTTCACTTTTAATCTGCAATCTGAAATTGCTGTAAACCCTCTTGACCTTTTCAACGTAGTCGAGATCAACGCTGTCTGCTTCAAAGTCTTCCGGCAACGATTTTCCGTTATACCCGGCGCGCTTTAAAAATTCGAACCTCCGTTTGAGTTCGTCTTCGCTCAATTCTTCATTTTTGATCGTAATTTCCATGTTTTTTTCACTCCAATCTGACAAGAATATAGCTGTGAAATGCGTTCCCGTACAGATCCACGCCGAAGCGTTCGCTTTCGCTGTCAAGATAATATCCTTTCGGCACTCTGACGTTTTTTGCAAACGTGTCAGCTTTGGACACAACGGTTTTTTTGACTTTTGGCTCGCGAAGGTTTCGTGAACACGAGTACCGCTGACCGGCAAGGCGCCCGACGGTACGGAACGTCTTTTCGCTGTATTTGATGAAATAGCTTGCGATTTTCTTGTAATTGCCGCTTTTTTCAAGATACTTGAAATCGACAAATCCGAACGGCCAGCAGTCTTTTATAATCTTCGGGTCAATTCCGCTTAGTACAATATGATGATGCCGCGACCCTAACGGTCCGATCTCCGGCACATAGGCGAATTTCAATTCCTTGCCCGCATCGCGGTAGCATTTTCGAAGCTTCCGTAAAAACAGACGCTTGTCCTCTCTCATCTGTTCGACTGTCCGGGTTTTGTTTCCGTTTTCTTTTCTGTAACTCAACGTGACAAGCAGGTCGTTTTCGCTGAAGTTCTCGTTGAGCTTCTGCCGAAGCTTTTCTTCGCACTGCCGCAGGTTAGCTTCTTTGCGTTCTTCGGTCGTCGGCTCTTTTCTGATTCTCGGCTGACCCTTGCTTTTCTGATTTCGCGTGTGGTACCGTTTGACCTCAACGGTTTTCCCGGCATAGACCCGCCTTTCTATGTATGCCATTTTTCGCTCCTTCGTGTCCTAAAGTTATCATAGTTTATGGACTCTTTAAGCGGCTTTCCGCCGCCCGAAAAAATTTGACAAAAGAAGCGCAAAATGCTATAATATATTTGCTTCAGGTGCTTTTTGCACTTCTTCATTTTTGAGCAGTCGGACATTTAAGTCCGGCTGCTTTCCTCTTTTTTGTTTGCATACGATGCAAATGGAACGCTGTAACCTTTTATCTCATCATACGGTGATCCGCTTTTGCGAACCTCACACGGCTTAATGCTCATGACAATAAAACCGTCCTTGCAATAATCGCTGTTATTGAGTATGTAATCAATATGAACAAGACAGCTTGCTCCGGTGTATACCTCATGTTCCATGTCGTACTCATTCAAAGCAAGAAGATCTCCGACCTCGTACGTTCTGTCATTTATTCTGATTTCAAAAGTTTTCTTCCCGGAAATTACATCTTTAAAATATTCCGTCGCGCATTTCAGTGCATGAATCATGTTTCATCGTTCCTTTCATCTCTCATGCTGAGCATATCCCGAATATATCTGTTCGGGACGTTAGCGTGTACGGCCGCTTCAATCAACTCAGCTTTTGCGGCTTCATACATCATGTTGTGAAAGTCTGAAAATCTCACCGTCACCCGGTCTTCCGGCGTGAATGCGTCTGCAAAACTCATAAATATTCAACCTCCTTTCCGATATACCGGCAATACTGTTCTTCCAGCCGTGCCCCCTCGCTGTCCTGCCACCCGGGAAGTAGTACCACCTGATCGGCGATATCAATCATCTGAAAGCACAGCCGCATATACTCGGCTTTCGTCAGCCCCCCCGGCAACACCGCCGGGTTGAGTACGATGTGACCGTTCTTTTGTAATTCTGCCTGCGCCTTTGCGAATTCTTCGCGGTAGTTCTCGTTCCCGGTGATCTTACCGGCTATGTAGATTTTCATGTTATTTTTACCTCCTGTGTCGTGCGTCATCAAGAATCCCCCTGAATATATACTCAAGTTCATCTTTCATTGTCCGGCTCATTTCAAACTTTTGAATCATCGCACGCAATAGATTCACTGTTCTTACAACACCGGCATGATATCCCTGTTTATACTGTTCCCGGTCATATGTCAGCGCCCTGATCAGCTCGTTTCTGTCTACGTCAACGCCATATCCGATAACGGTTTTATAAATATCGTCTTCAACGCTGTCGACTATTTGTTGCGTGTATATCGTTACCGGCGGTATGTAATTTTCGTCACACGCGTTGAACAGTCTATCCGTCATCTCCTGTATACTTGCGACAGTATCATCATGCTGCCGTGCGCGTTCTTTCCGGTAATTGTTCTTGCAGCTTTCAAAGCTCTTTTGAAGATATCGTTCAAACGCCTGCGATTCTTTCAATGTCGGAGGCTTGATTTCATCAAAAGTTTTCTTCGCCTTTATCAGATCGTCCGCTGTTAGATTGTCCTTCATTCCGTTTCACTTCCTTTCAACGCCTTTTCCGCTTCTTCACGGGTGAGAAAGACGGTTTTGCCGAAAACAGACGGTTCAAAGAATCCGTTGAAATCAAATATATTCATCCCGCACGAACCAATCTGAATTTGTCTGACCGTGTTTGTCTGTATGCCTTTTTTCGGATAGACATGATACACCGTATCACCCACATTGCAGGGAAGATGCACCCATTCGGAGCGATCAGAGAATTGTTTGCAACAGCTTTTTTCATAGTCGAAGAAAAATCCAGATGCTTCATATATTTCGACGCATCTCGCATAATGAATACAGTATTTACAAGTTTTCATTCCGTATCACCTGCCATTTATTTTATAAGTATTTAACCCATCTTTGTTTAAGCTCACATGGGACGCCATTGTCACGTTTTCTTTCTCCTGTCCAAATTTTACCTCCGGCAACACCCTCGCATATGAAATTGCTGGCTTTTAAGCTTGAACCGTTTTCGCTCTCAAGTATGTAAGTAATCACTTTTTTATATCCCATTTCTTTGGCAATGCGTACACAAGCACCATATAAGCGGGAGCAAGCATTTTTATAACCATTCGTGCATAATCGGTTGATTTCAAGTGTTGTTCCGTTATCCAAATAACGGCTTACAGGTCTACCGCATATAGCCACTCCAACTATATCTGAATCTTCTCCGATTAGCGCAATACAGAATTTGCAACCTCTAACCGCCTTATGATGTCTGTGATGATTTGTCACAAAATTGTTTGCTTCTCTTAACGATATAGGTGCTATTTGCGTCATTCCGTCTCCCTCCAATCCAACGCCTGACCGCAATCAGGGCAATAAGCAGTTCCCTCGAACAGTCTGTTTGGTTTCCCTCCGAGCTTTTTAAGTTCGCCTTTACACTCAGGACACAAACCCCAAGTCAAAACGGTTGTGCCAATATCTATCGGCTTTTTCGCTATCTGCTTTTCAAGTGCATTTATCGCCGCTTCAAAAGCGATAGCATACTCAAGCGGATAATTCCATTCGACCTCGGCAACAGCGACCTGAATCGTTTTGATTGCTTCTTCGGGTGTCATTTCATTACACAACTTACCGTCCATTTTTGCGCCGCAGTCGGGGCAGAAATTTGAAAACCTATAATCTGTCAAATACCCGCATTCCGAGCATTTGAAGAATTCATGATCTTCAATCCATTTACCGTGCCTGACTTCCACCACATCGGCGGCAGGATAGATTCTGATTGCTCTTTCAACACACTCGATTGTAGTCTCACCGTTTATATCTGGCGTATTTTGTTTGACGAATTCAATCAACGCTTCACGCTCTATGTATTCAGTCATTGTCTATACCTCCGAACAGTTCATGCGTACCGTTTTGCAGCTTTTCTTCTTCCGTGCTCATCCGGTACCCGAGTTCGCCAAGAAACGCATATATCATGTCAAGCGCTTCGTTCTTCTGATATTCCGGCGGCGTGTTACCGTAATTTGCCTTGCAATATCCTCTTGTGTCACAGTCAGCCGAAATGTAATACGTCAGCACGGCAAGCGCATCCGGGGAAGTCCTCACCCATTCTTTGACCTTTTCCTCGTCCGGGTTATATCCGCCGCTGTCGTCTTTTACGGCGGCTTTGATAATACCCTTGTCAAGTCCGTAAAAATAATTGACGTTCCTTGCCGTGAACGCCATCATCCACCGCATCAGCGTTTCACGGTACTGCTTTGTCTGCCGGAAGTTTAAAATGAAGTCCCTGCGCAGTGCAAACATCTGCGCGGTCAGATCTTTGAGCTTCCTGCGCTTTTCCTCTGCTTCGATTTCCTTTTGGCTCTTTTTCTTCGGCGCGGACTTTTTCGCTTTTTCGTAAATCCTTAAAGCCGAAACGTCCATGCAGAAGTAATACTCTCCGTCCGGCAGAACCGGCTGTGAAAAGTCGTATGTGTCATAAAAATAAAACGATTTTATCTGATTGTACCTGCATGAATATTGCTCACCGGATCGGAGTTCTTTCCATCCTTTGGTTTGAAGCTCTTTAAGAAGCTGTTCTTTGTTGGCGTTTTCTTTTCTGCGCCTGACTTCGTTCTGATACTGGTTGTTGAAGTCTCTTGTACCGCAGAAAGAAAGAAGCCGTTCCTGCACTTTTCCGTCAAACTCAAGGCACTTGAGATATTCTTCAATCGTGCCGCCTTTGGCTTCCGCTTCTTTAAGCTTGTCTGCCGGAAGTGCAGAAAGCCTTGAACGTTGTTTGACGGTCTTAACGGTAAATCCCGTTTTTCCGGCAACGTCCTGCACGCTTTCCCCAAGGTCAAGCATCATCTGAATGCCCTGTACCTGCTCAACGACCGTCAAGTCAACTCGCTGCATGTTCTCGGACAGCATGGTTGCAAGCTGTGTCTTGTAGTCCATGTCGCTCACGGTACAAGGAAGAGAAGTCAATCCGGCTTTCTTCGTCGCCGCAAGCCGTCTGTGCCCGATGATAACACGGTACTTGCACTCATGCGGTACGACTGTCAAATTTTGCAAAATTCCGCTTGCCTTGATGCTTTCGGCAAGTTCCGAAACGTCCCCTACATCCTTTCTCGGGTTGTCCGGGTGCGGCTCAAGAAGTGTAACGTCTATATTTTCAATCATGGTTTATCCTCCTAAAATAATGTCATCTGACCGTCCGTTCCGATCATCTTTCCGTCCTGCCAATCGTAACCGACGCCGATATAGTCAAGCACCTTCGCCCATCCGTATGGGCTCCCCTTGTCGTCGTGGCAGACATTGAACATCCAATATTCCCATGCTTTCGGATTGCGTTCTTTCAATAAATCGAACCGATTCGGTCGCTTTTCCATGTGTACGCCGAAGCCGCAAATGTCACAACCTGTTCTTTTGGCTCCGGTCGTGTAAAGCTCACCTTTTTGGTTTTGCTCGATTGTTCCGTAGATATCCGGAATCGTGCTTTCAAGCGGTGAGAATCCGTATTCCGAATAATGAAGCTGATACCAGTCGTTCATCTCAAGTGCAAGCCGTAGAATGTCATTTCTTGAGAATATCGCAAACGGTGCCGACCTGATGGCGCTCTTTCCGAAGTAATTACATCCGTGCATCATCAACGCTTTCGCCCTTCTTCCGCCTTCTGATGCCATAAGACCTAAATACGGAACGGAGTTATGTTCTTTCGCCCAATCATCACACGGTTTTTCTTTGAGATAATAGCAACACTTCGATGACACGAGAAAATCCGGCTTTTGATAATTCACGCCCTCATTATCGTTTTCATATCCGCCGAACTTTTCAAGCCATATCTGCGAAAGTTTCATTCTCGAGCTTTTCTGAAAGCCGCCGTAAGCTCCGGTTTCCCCGGTGATGATTGCGTGACGGACAGTCTTGTTGTCCTCTGAAGGATTTTGCAAAAGCTCGATTTTCGCGGCAATTTCCTTTGAAAGAACAGGAAATCCAAATTCCTGCAAAATCTTCGCTTTCGTCCACCGTGTCCCGTCAGGTCGAAGTGACGGCTTCAGACACTCTATATTCAGTGCCCGATGAATCTTTCGTATGCTCTTATCTTCAAGACTTGATACGCTTACGGCTTTCAGATCTGGAATACCGATTGAAAGCAAGAAAAGATACAATGTAATGCTGTCGAGTCCTCCGACCGAAACGTGATAGTTATATCCTTTCTGCCAGCATTCTTTTTGAAATTGCCATGCTTTCATGGCGGCGTATTTCTTTTTTATTTCGTACGGAAGCTGTTGTTTGACACGAAACATATCGACCTTATATTCTGTATGCTCACGCTCCATACGTTCAAATACGCTTTCCATTACCTTTTCCTCTTCTCCATCTTTTCCTCGATCTTATCCCACACGACCCAAGCTGCAAGCGCAGCAAACATCGGACTTGCCATCAGGGCTAAAAGCTTTAAACATTCAAGTGTTGTCATGTTCCGTTCCCTCCTGTTTCGGTTTTCTGTCTGACAGATGAATGGTCTTGACTTCTCCCTCGTCAAACATGCCGACAAGCTTTCCGTCGGCTCTGACAATGAACCATTCTCCGTCCTTTTCAATTTCGTCGCCGGGAATGTTGACGTGCCCGGCGTTCACGAGCTGTAAAACTGCCCGCATCTGTTATCCTCCTATCATGTCAAACAGCGTCGGCATGCTCCGTCCGGCGTCCGCTTCCTTGCAGTACATGACGCCGTCTTTGAAATAGTCACTGTTAAGCTCTACGCCGTAGCCTTCGCGGTTCATCTTCACGGCGGTCATCGGTACCGTGAAAAGCCCGGCGAACGGGTCAAATACGGTTTCGCCCTCGTTGGAGTACCGCCGGATGATCCGCTCGACGATGTCAAGCTGTAACGGACAGACATGCTGAACGCGGTTCTTCTGACATTGTGTGGTGTTAAGTGTCCTCATGCGGTTGACGTCGTCCCATACGTCCTCTGACCAGCTTCCCGGTGCAACCGTCATAAACGAAGCCGGCAGCCGTTTCATTTCGTCTAAGCTTTCGGCAAGCTCGACATGACTTTCATAGTCGTAGATCGCCTTGCGTGACTGCTCTGTGAATTGCTTTCCGGCAATTTCCGACTTGAGGTTTTTGACCTCTTCGAAACTGACCGGGCGGTCACCTGATGAACGCCAGAAGGCGTGTGCGTCAATCTGCCACCGGGCTCTGGTGTAGTCCTCTTTGGTTTTGCTGACCGGTACGTCCGCATATGCCGTGGACGTGTCGGTCGGAAGCTTCCGGAAAAGCAGAATGTATTCCGGGCAACCGACGCCCATCTTTGTTCCGTCCTTGCACTGTTCTGACCAGCCGAGACGGTAGGTCTGATTGTTTTCTCTGACAACGTCTGTTATGACCGTAATCATGCCGAAGTACTGAAAGCCGTGTTTCATGTAATGCATGATGCACTGTGCATGGAACGGCTCCATGGTCGGCATGCCGGTGCCGGTGACGTTTCCGAACAGCACCCGGTCTTTGACGTGACAGGCGAAAACCCTTCCGGGCTTTAAAATTCGCAACAGCTCCGGCGACAGATAGTCCATCTGTTCAAAGAACCGCTCGGTATTCTTGTTGTGTCCGAAATCGTTGTAGCTCGGCGTGTACTCGTAGTGATTGCTGAAAGGTATTGACGTATGAATCAGATCAACGCTGTTGTCTTCCATCAGCTGTGTCTGAAGCACACAATCGTTGTTGACGGCGATGAAATGCTCCCCGGTGACAACGCACTTTTCAATGCCGATGCTTCGCTTGAGACTTTCGGCTCTTCCAAGGTTTGAAAGTCCGTATTTGCGGACGATCTCGGCCATCTCGGCGGTAAGCTTGTTATGCTGTTCCCACTTCTGAAGCAGTACCTTTTGTATTTCCTCTTCCTGTTGCATGTAGATGACGTCAATCACGACCTCCTCGGTCTGTAAGAAGCGGTAAATTCGGTGAATGGCCTGTATGAAGTCGTTGAACTCGTAGTCGATGCCGACAAATATCGCCCGGTGGCAGTGCTTTTGAAAGTTACAGCCTGAGCCTGAAATCTCTTTTTTCGTGGCAAGCAGTCTCGTCCTGCCCTCAGCGAAGTCAATTACCCGCTGTTCTCTTTTGTCAATGTCAAGCGATCCGTAAATCTCGACCGCTTCCGGTAATGCTTTTTTGATGGCATGCCGTTCGGCTTCTAAGTCGTGCCACAGGATAAAATGATCTTCCGGCGAAGCATCGACAATCTTTTTCATCTTGGCAACTCTGGCAGCGATGCTTTCGTTTTTGATTTTGGCGGCGTCCTTGAGCGAAACCGAAGCGTCAACGGTCATTGTGACCTGACCGTCCTTTTCTTCCTTGAACTTCGGCTCACTTTTCAGCTCATGCCAGTTGACCGTCAGCTTCGGCAGGTCGTAGCCCTCATCGGAATATCCGAGGTCAGACGGCTTCGATACGAACAACGCCCACGAGGACAGCCACAGCCAAAATTCACGTTCCATGTGCGGATACAGTGTCAGATTGTTCGCTTTAGTGCTGTCACGCTTGAAGAACCGTGTCAATGCTTGTCCGGTGTCCATGACTTCCAGGTAACCGGCATAGTGGATCAGCTCTTTATACCGATTCGGCGAGGGCGTCGCCGTGTTGACAATCTTGTATTTGACGCCCTTGAACTTGTCAAGAAACGTCTGATACGTCTTGCTACCGAACGATCGGAGCACCGCCGCTTCGTCAAGAGACGTCGCCGTGAAGTATGTCGGGTCAATGTCGCCGTCACGAATTCTTTCATAGTTGGTACAAAGAATGTTCCCGCTTGCGGCTCTGACCTCGTCCATGTTACGGACATATACCGGTGCAGGAATATGAAGCAGTTCGACCGCATCGTGTGAAAACTCCTGCTTGACGCCGAGAGGTAAAACAATCAGAGCTTTTCCGCCCTCATGCTCGGTGACGATGCGGCAATACTCCAACTGCATGACCGTCTTTCCGAGACCGAATGCGTAAAACAGTGCCCGACAGCCGCCCTTGACCGCCCACTTTACGCCGTCACGCTGATGCGGCTTTAAGACCGGGTTGATGTCAGAATCGGAAATCTCAAATCCGCTTGACGGGGCAAGCTCGATTTTCGTTTTCAAAAAACTTTCGTAGTTCATGATACAAAATCCTCCGTCAGGTCTGCAAAATCGAGACACCTATCGATATATTCGTCCGGCACATTTTCAAGTATCGGAATCAGCTTTTCGCAGAACCACCGGAACTGCTCTCTTGAAAAGATGTCCGGCGCTTTAAGTTCATACCGGATTCTCCTGTTCTTGAAGCAGAGTATTTCGGCGTTGTCTTCGTCATATCCGAACACATATCCACCAACGTTAACAATCATCTTTGCCCACCTGCCTAAAAAACTCTTTCACGTCCACAACGGTGACATTTCCGTCCCCCTCAAGGTCATGTCTCATGGCGTCCTCGAATATGACCTTGAGAAGCGTTTTTGATACGTTCATCTTTGCCTGAATCGAGTACAGCAGACTGTGCGTCAGCTTGAGAACGTCTAAGGTACTTTCCATGATTTCGTTACAGACTCTTCCGTTTTCGTCTATGGTCAGCACAATGCGTGCGGAAGGCTTCCCCATGAAATTCTTATCATTCATCGCTTTCACCGCCTTTCTGTTCTTCTCCCTCGAAGAATATCTCTGCGGCTTTTTCCCGGCTCATCGGAACTCTCGCCATTTCCCTGCGTTGCCGTTTCAGCCTTTCGATCTCTTTTTTTGCCTTTTCAAGCATCTCCGTAAGTCCGTCTGCCCTCATGCGCTCGGATTCGAGTTGTCTTTCAAGCTCCGTCTCACGCTTGGACACGGTATAAATCGAACCGCTTTCCCGGCGTTCCCTCTCGATTTTGATAATCTCCTGATTCGCCTTTAAAAGCTCGTCATATGCCCACCGTTTACAATCCTCAGACGACGCAAGCAACTGTGTCAGATGCTCAACCTGACGGCTCAGGCGGTTGTTGCTTTCGGAAAGCTTTGCCATTTCATTTTCATGCTTTTTGCACTTCTTCATTTGTTTTTATCCTCCTTATTCAACAAGTAAATGCGTTTTAATCTGTTCAATCTGTTCGTCCGTCAGATCTGTGAAGTCATCTTCCGTTAAACCGCAGATAAAGCAGTTTCCGAAAATTACGTCTGACCAGCCGTTCAACAAGCATGGTTGTAAACCTCTAATTTTACCTTCTTCGTTGCAGACAATACCGACATCCGGTACTGTATAAAACGCTGTCACTTCAATAGAACCGCCGACGAAATCCTGAAATGCTTTCAGCTCGTTTTCAATCTCTCCGACCTTTGCGGTTTTGTTCGGAATACATTGAATGACCCTGATTTTTTCGCTCATGCTGTTACCTCCTTATTTACTGACTTTCTTTTCGATTGTTGCTCCGATCTGACGCTTGATTTTAATTTCACCGTCCGAGGTGACCTTAAGCGTGATTTTTCCGAGTGACGGAATCGAAACCGTAAGACCGTATACCTCAAAATCAACCATATACGGAAGTATCAGGCTGATAATCTCCATGATCTTTTCCTGCATCTCTCCGTATGCGTTTTCGCTTTCCTGAAAGAAATCGTACCGGAATACCTCCCGAAGCTCTCTTTTTGCTTTCGTGATATATTCAAGCTTTTTTCTTGCGCGTACCGCCTCGTCGCATTTGCACTTCATCAACGCTTCTTTCTTCCGTTCCATTGCTGTTTCGGCTTCGCTGTAAAACGTCTGACCGCAAAATTCGCAGACTGCAAGTTGTTCGTCGTTCATCTTCTCACCTCCATTCAATCGGCTGTAAATGCCGTGACTTGTGTTCCGCCCGGGCGGCTTCGGGTGACTTGCCGCCGTACCGGCAGTACGCTTCAAGCGTGCAGTCGTTTGCATCCTGACCGTTGCGCCCAACCAGATAGTCAATGCTGACGTTCAGAATGTCGGCAATCTGACACAGCGTTTTCACGCTCGGGCAGGTGCAGCCGTTCTCGTAATTCTGAATCACGCTTTCGGTGTACCCGATCGCGGTCGCAAGTGCTGTCTGTGACAGTCCCCGGTCCTCGCGTATCTGCTTGAGGTTGACGGCGTATACTTTGTTTACCCTCATGCCGCTTCTCTCCTTTTGAACAGTTCGTGAAGTGCTTCGGCGTCAATAAGCCAGCTACCTTCGAACTTTGCCGCCGGAATCGTGCCGGCACAAGCCCACAGCCGCGCGGTCTCCTGCGAAACGCGGTAAAAGTCGGCAAATTCGTCGAGTGCCATAAACTTCGGCATCTGCGTCCAGTAGCGATGTTTTCCGGTTCTTCCGAACTTTTCATAAAGCTGTTCGGTATCGACGCGCCATACATTTTCGATTTTAACTGCAGGAATGTCACCGCTTGTCGCCCACCGTCTGACGGTTTCATGGCTCTTGTTAAAGAGGACGGCGACTTCTTCGAGCGTCAGCAGAACCGGAAGCGTATCGCCAACGCGGTATTTGACAATATTACGTTTAACCATGGTGTTCTCCTTTCTGTATATTTGTTTTTCCGGACGCCGACGGGCGGCTCTCGCGATATTCGGTTGTGTGTATATAAGAGGAAAAGATGGTAAATGAAATAGTATGTTGTGGTTGTGTGATTTGCTGAAACAGGTTTTGCGAAAGCCGCCGGTCGGACGCCCGGCGCGAGTGTGTTCTTTTTCAGTCTAAAATATGACTTACGGCGAGCAGTATAATCAGTAATAAGCTTACCGTGCTCACGGCAGTGATCTTTTTCGACTTACAGAACCAGCAAAGAAGCCCGGTCGATACGAAAGAATAAATAAGAAGCATCCATACTGTGTGGCTCATCCTCACCCTCCTTTCCTATGCCGTCCGACTTTCGCTCAAAAATGAGCGGAAGTTATACTTGCGAAAACGCAAGTTAGTGGTTAAAAAAAATAGAACTAATGCAGCTGATATTGATTCCGAGGATATTCAGAATCGCGATCATTTCATCTTGCTTGAACTGCGAATTGTTGTTCAGCTTCTTATTCAAAGTCGTTTCGCTCACGCCGATTGACTTTGCAAGCGTTTCTTGCGTGATGTTCTGTTCTTTCATTATGCCGAGCAATTTTGAGTAATCGTACATGCTCTCACCTCCTTGCGTGTCTTTATAATATCACTTGCGTTTTCGCAAGTCAAGACTTTTTTCAAAAAAAACTTGAGTTTTTCCAAAGTTTTTTGATAAAAAGCTTGCGTTTTCTTAATCTTTGTTATATAATACCGATAAAGAAAGGGAGTGAAATCGTGAAAAAATTTGCTGAGAGATTTACAAAAGCCCTCGATGAGCGCAACATGACGGCCGCAGAGCTTTCCCGCCGTTTGGGCGTGAACGAGGGAACCATTAGTAATTATAAGAAAGGAACATACGAACCGAAGCAGAGAAGACTTGAAGCAATCGCCGATATTCTTCATGTATCTATCGCATGGTTGATGGGTGCCGACGTTCCGATGAACGAACCGAAACCGGAAAATAAATCTACCGTCACTTTCCAACCCGTCACCGATGATGATATCAAATTCGCTTTGTTCGGTGAAAACGAAGAAATCACCGATGAGATGTATGAAGAAGTGAAAAGCTTCGCAGAGTTTGTGAAGAGTAAATATAAGAAAGGGACGGAATCAACGTGACAGATTTGTCCGAATTATATGAAATAGCCGAACAAGACGCCGTCAGGGTGGAAGCCTTCCGCCTTGACAGCGTCCAAAGCGTCAGCATCTGTGACGCAGACGGCAACTGCTTCATCGGCATTGACCCGATGTCGCTTGAAAGCGTAAGCGAAGAAAAGGTCAAACTTGCTCATGAGCTCGGCCATTGTAAGACCTGCGCGTTTTATAACCGCTATTCCCCTTTCGATATCCGCGAGAAACACGAACAGACTGCGAACCGTTGGGCGGTGAAAAAGCTTGTTCCGAAGTCGGAGCTTGTGCCGCTTTTAAAAAAAGGCTATGAGCGTTGGGAGCTTGCCGAGCACTTCGAAGTGACCGAGGATTTTATCACTCTTGCCGAAAAGCTGTATTTTGAAGTCGGCATGGCCGTCTGAATATTTTTTCATAAATATGAAATACGTTGTTGAAAACGGCGCTTTTGTGTGATATAGTTTCACATGAAAGGCATCTTTCAAAAAAATAAAAACCGCCCTCATGGGCGGAAAAGAAAAGGAGACAGAAAAAATGTCAAAGAAAAAGTTATCAAAAGGTAAGATCGTCCTGATCGTTCTTGCCGCCCTGGTTGTTCTGTTCGTGATCGCGATTGCCGCAACGCCGACAGACACCGACACCACCACCGCCGCTGATACAACGGTATCTGATACAACGCAGGCGGTCCCGGCAAGAGAAGACGCGGTCGGTAAGTCAGACAAGAATTGCGATGACTACTTTGACGGAAAAGCCGTTCCGATGAGTATTCATAATGATGTGACCGGGAACTGGAGAGTTTGCACACTTGCGACAACAAAAAGCGGCTTTGAAGAATATGCCCTCGACTATGTCAACCGCTATTTTGAGACCGGCGAAAGCAACGAGGTACACTGGATCGTCAATTTTACGAACAAAACAACGACTTCCGTCACGAACCTCGGCGGCGTTCTGAATGTCACAACCTATGAGTATGTCAATAAAGAAGAGCTTGACGCGAAAGCAATCGGCGGCGGCATGGTTCTTTCGACCTACCTTGTATACACCGATAACGGCGATATCGTAAAAGCCGAAGATTAAAAATAAAAAAATGCCCCCACCGGCGGCAACCGGTGGTGACGTGCATACCATCATTCAAATTTTGCAGAAAGAGAATTGACGGGATAGCTTTATCATTTTAGCATATCCTTCCGCAAAAATCAAGAAAGAAGTGAGATAAAATGCCGAAATATACGAAGCGGAAAGACGGCCGTTATCAGACAAAGATATACTTAGGGCTTGACGAATCGAACAAAAAGAAATATAAATATCTCTATGCGTCCAGCGAAAAAGAATTGCGTCGCCTTGAGTCTGAATTGCTTTCAAAACTGAATAAGGGAATCGACATCGTCACGGCGGATGACAGCTATCGGCAATGGCTTGACCGTCTCAAAGCTGTGAAAGAGACGGAGCTGACCGAAAGCGAGTACGACACCTTTGTCGCTCGTGCTTCCTACTTCTCGAAAAAATTCGGCAACACGCCGCTGAATGAAATCGGACAACAGGCAGTTCAGCCGATCATCAACGAGATATTCAAGTGCAATCCGACAACGCATAAACCGTCAGCTAAACGAACGGTTGAGCGGTATCTGAGTGCGGCTTCTGCGGTGTTCGAATATGCAATCGAGAACCGTGCGGTTGACTTCAATCCGTGCCGATATGTGAAGATCCCGAAAGCGGCAAAAACGAGCGAACGCCGTGCATTGACACCGCAAGAGCGCAAGTGGGTTGAAGAGATGCCGCACCGTGCCCGGCTTCCGGCAATGCTGATGATGTATTCTGGACTTCGGAAAGGCGAAGTGACTGCGCTGTTATGGTCAGATATCAACTTTCAGAATCACACGATCACAGTGAGCAAGTCATACGACTTCAAGCAAGGCAGAATCAAAGAGCCTAAAACCGCATCAGGCGTGCGCGTTGTCTCCGTCCCGGACAAGCTCATAGACTTCTTAAAGGAACAGCCGAAAACAAGCGTCCTTGTCGTAACAACAAACAGCGGAAGAATGATGACGCTCAACGCCTGGAAAAGCCTTTGGGAAAGCTATATGCTTGAGTTAAACTACAGATATGGTAAGACTACTGAAAAAAGAGAACGTCACGATCCGAGAGGTCAAATTATGTCAATCGAGCCGTTCACAATGCATTCTCTGCGCCACACATTTTGTACAATCATGTATGAAGCGGGAATTGACGTACTTACAGCGAAAGAACAGATGGGTCACAGTGACGTTAAAACAACGCTTTCGATATACACACATCTTGACAAAATTTACAAAAAGAAAAGCATTTCAAAACTTGACGAATATCTTGAAAATTTAGGTTGATTTTGACACCCCTTTTGACACCCCTAATGTCACAAAATACCGCAAAAATGCACAAATTTAACCACACAATTTCCAATATAAATCATAATCAAAAAATCCCGCAACCCCTCTGTTTATAAGGGATTGCGGACTTTTCTTTTTGGAGGTACCACCCAGATTTGAACTGGGGAATAACGGTTTTGCAGACCGTGGCCTTACCACTTGGCTATGGTACCATATTAACTTGGAGCGGATGACGGGGCTCGACTCTCGCACTGCGGTGCTCGGTCATTCGCGGCTCTGACAGTCCACCGGACTGTCATTCAGTACCGCTCCTACTTCGAGCTTTGAAAGCATCTGCTATAATTGGAGCGGATGACGGGGCTCGAACCCGCTACCTCCACCTTGGCAAGGTGGCGCTCTACCAGATGAGCTACATCCGCATTTTTGTGTCGTTCACCAAAAATGGTGCCTCCGGTCGGAATCGAACCAACGACACGAGGATTTTCAGTCCTCTGCTC
>CAMAZY010000027.1 GCA_945863885.1 uncultured Clostridia bacterium | reverse complement strand
ATAATCGGAAAGGCGGCACCGATGGAAACCTGACCGGTGATGCAAAGTGCCTGCAAAATACCGACCGAGGCCGAAGAGGACTGGATAATCGCTGTCAATAGCGCACCGGCGAGCATACCGAGAACGGGGTTTTTAAAGAGAACAAACAGCTGAGCAAAGCCGGGCACCTCACTTAAGCCCGAAACGGCGGAGGAGGCCGTGTCCATGCCGAACATCAGCACCGAAAAGCCGATGAGAATCATGCCGATGTCCTTTTTCTTGCTGTCTTTGATAAACATATAAAGGATGACGCCGATAAGGGCAAGAACCGGGGTGAACGAGGACGGCTTTAACAGCTTGATAAAAAAGCTGTCACCGCTAAGACCCGTAAGGCTTAATACCCATGCCGTTACGGTCGTGCCGACGTTTGCGCCCATGATGACGCCGACCGACTGGGCAATTGTCATGATGCCCGAGTTGACGAAGCCGACCACCATAACTGTCGTAGCGGACGAGGACTGAATAATCGCCGTTACGGCAAGACCCAACAGAAAACCGGTGTACTTATTCGAGGTGAATTTCGAAAGCATTCCGGAAAGCTGACCGCCTGCCTTTTTTTCAAGCGCACTTCCCATGTAGTTCATGCCGAACAAAAACATCGACAGGCCGCCGATGAATTTTAAAACATCGAAAACAGTCATTGAATACTCCTTGTTTTTCATATATTTGATTGCACATCAATTGTATTTTAACACAGGAAGGACAGAATTACCACTCATTTTTCCAAATATTTGGGAACAGATTTCTTCATTCTGACGCCGAAAAAGGCGGTATATAAAGTTAAAAACACCCGGGGAGAAGCCGAGTGTTTTTAAAAGGAGAAAATACGAAGAAAACATTATATAGAAGCTGTCAATATTTAAGGCGGTCGTCTGAGTGGTTTCTCATCTGACTGCGTGTTTATATTACAACAGCTTTTTCGAAAAATCAAGGCTTTTCGACGAAGTTTTTTCGATTCTACTTCTATGTCAATTACGATAAAATAATTTTTAATTTTTTGTATATTTTGCACAAGAAAAGAGCAAACCATTAAAAACAATAAGAAAATGGGGAATTTTTATTATAAAATCTTAAATATTGTGGTTTTAAGGTTAAACAAAGCTACGTTTATTAATCTCTAATTGACAAGATATGAATCTGATGTTAACATACTATCAGCAGTGCATTACTTGTGTAAACCTAAACGAAAGGCGGCGTAGGCCGAGAGTGACAGAAAATGGAAAACCAAAAGAGAAAAGTTCTTCTTGTTGTAAATCCCTGTGCGGGAAGAACAAAATCAAGAGCAGGCACTTTTGATATTGTCAATAAATTTTCAACGAACGACTATGAATTTTCGATTCATACTACCACTTGTCAGGGCGATGCGACGAACATTGTGCGCAAAAACTATGACGATAAGCAGCTTGTTGTCTGCTGCGGCGGCGACGGAACGCTCAACGAAACGATAAACGGCGTTATGGATATGCCCAACCGTCTGCCGATCGGCTACATTCCGACCGGCTCGACGAATGACCTTGCGACAACGCTCGGAATCCCGACCGATATCAACAAGGCGACCGACCTTATCATGTCGGGTCATACCAACAGCTATGACCTCGGCCTTTTCAATAACCGCTACTTTTCTTATGTTGCATCGTTCGGCGCTTTTACGAAGTCCTCTTACGCAACGAGCCAGAAAATGAAAAACCGCCTCGGTCACATGGCATACATATTGAACGGACTCGGCGAGCTGAAAAACATCAGAGCCATCCATATGAAAATCGAATATGACGGCGGCGTGCTTGAGGACGATTTTATGTTCGGCTCGGTTTCAAACTCGACCTCTGTTGCGGGACTGTTCCGTTTCAAGCCCGAGGACGTCAAGCTCAATGACGGTATTTTTGAACTTCTGCTCGTCAAAAAAATCAGTCTTGCCGCCGTTCCCGTTGCTCTCGGCAAAATCAGAGCCCAGCAATACGACGGAAAACAGATTATTCTTCTTCGGACGAGTAAGGTCAAAATCACCTCGGACGAACCGGTGGCGTGGACGCTTGACGGTGAATACGGCGGCGCACACAAAACGGTTATGATTCATGTTCTTGAAAAAGCCGTGGAAATCTGTTCGCCTGAAAACGAGCTTTTCGAAAAAGATGATTTTTCGGAGGTTCCGCTTGTATATGCGGAAAAAGAGGCGGCAGCAGAAGTGTCTGCCGAAAAGGAAGGCGAAAAGAAAAAGAGCAAGCGGTTTTCTAAAAAAGACAAGCAAGCGATAAAAAATGAGGCCGATGAAGCGAAGCAGCCGAACGAAAACGGGTCGTCGGAAAATGACGAGGAAGAAAACGGGAAAAAAGCGGAAAATGAAGAAGAAGTGTCTGTTGTTGGGGAAACAATGAAGTAATTGTTACGAATGGCAGGCAAATGACATAAATTGTTAGTAAAAAATTCTTAAAATATTAAAAAAGTTGTTTAAATTGTTGACTTTTGGACATTCTTACTGTATAATGACCTATGTAACAAAGAATAAGTTGATATATTCTAATCAAAAAGGAGGAACAGCAATGAGTGATATAATGCTCTACCTTCAGGCTTTTATTGACTTTATTATGAAGCTTCTTTCTTTCTTTAAGAAGAGTGACAACACCGGTACAGACGGACAAGACAGTGTTACTCCCGAAGCCTGATTTAATTTCAAGCCGACAATATAATAACCTGACAATGAAACAAGCGGTTTTGCCGCTTGTTTTTTTGTTTATGCAAAGGCAGCCTCAAAAAACAAGCCCGATCCACTGAGTCGGACTTGTTTGGCTTTTTGTAAATTATCGGATTTCATAAGACTCGACGGTTATGTTTCCGTTTTTATCGACGGCAATCTTAAACTGCGCTGTGTTCGCCGCCGGGTCTTCGGTCCACTGTTGGGAATAAGTGAAGTTGATTTCGGCTGTTCCCTCGGAAAGTCCGATAAAACGGAAGCTGTCACGACCGCCGGCGCCAATACCTGTGCCGGTCTCGGTATACTCACTTTTGACAAAGCGGATGACAGTTTCGTCGGAAATATCAAAGCTCCATGAATAACCGGTGGTGGGGTTCGAATCGAGGTTAATCACAAGCGATTTTCCGTCGGTCACAAAATCTTTATCGATGTTATTTTTCGGAAACAGGGACGGAAACAGGGTCATGAGAATTGACAGGAAAAATGCAAGAATTTTAGAAAGTATCGTCATAAACTTTCCTCCTTTCTGTTTTATTATACACCGCCCGGCAATATAGTCAAGATTATGTCCTTCCGATACACGGGAAAATAATGCTTCCGGTTTTCAAATTGTAAGAAATCTGTTATAATTACGAAAGCGATTTGTTATTTCCGCTTTTTATAATTGGATTGTCAGACCGAAACACGGATTGTAAGGAGAGAAAAAGATGGTCAATGTTCTTGTTTGTGACGACGACAAAGCGATCGTCGATTCGATTGAAATTTATCTTAAAGCGCAAGGCTACGGCGTCGTTACCGCTTTTAACGGCAGTCAGGCGATCGAAAAGATGAACGAAAATGAGATTCATTGTATTATTATGGATGTCATGATGCCGGTCATGGACGGAATCAAGGCGACGGTGAAAATCCGGGAGCAAAGCAACGTCCCGATTATCTTTCTTTCGGCGAAAAGCGAAGACACCGACAAGATCGCCGGGCTCGGCTTCGGAGCGGACGATTACGTCACAAAGCCGTTCAATCCTCTTGAACTTGTTGCAAGAGTCAAGTCACAGATCAGACGCTACGTCTCTCTCGGTTCTCTTGCGAAAAGCCAGGGCGTGATTACAACGGGCGGACTTTCGATCGACACGAACGCAAAAATCGTCACCGTTGACGGCGAAGAGGTACGGCTGACGGCAACGGAATACAAGATTGTCGAGTATCTCATGCAAAACCTCGGCAGAACGCTTTCCTCGGCGCAGATTTACGAAAACGTGTGGCATGAGGACGCTTTTGCCTCCGAAAAGACGGTTACCGTGCATATCCGCAGAATCCGTGAAAAAATCGAGTTTGACACAAAAAATCCGACTTATTTAAAGGTGGTGTGGGGCATTGGCTACAAAATCGAAAAAATCAGCAATCATTAAAACCGTCTGTTTTCTTCTTGCCGTTATTTTTGTTTTTACGGGGTTTCTGACCGGGTACAATTTTTTGGTTACTGTCATGGACAGTGCACGGACGGAAAGCGGACGTTATTTGTACTATGCGGCGCAGGATTGTGTCTCGGATTATCTTCAGTTCGGGAAGAATTTCCGGCTGACCGAAAGCGATATGTTTTACCGCGAAAAAGAGAAGTTTATCTCGACGGCGATTTCTTCCTCTGTTGTGTTCGGGGACGGAAGCAAAAAAGCGTACGAAGCCTACCGGAAGTCTGTTGAACAAGCAGCCAAAGAGAGTATTGTTGACGATTTACAGGGACTTTCGTATTACAGCTTTTTTGACCGGTATTTTCAGGGCTGCTTCCGTCTTGAAAAAATCGGCGACTGCTCTTTGAAATATCACGGACTGCTTTTTGACTATGTTGAGGGCTGTTTTATTGACGAAGAGGAATACTTTGATGACGACGATGAGGTCGCCACGACCTATATGCCCGATGATGTCACGGTTCCGGTTGTTTCGACGACCGTTTCCGGGACGTATTACCGTGACGATGAAACGGGGACGCATAATTGTATTGAAACGGCTCTTCCTGCTTCGCTCAAATCAAAACTTCCGAAAAACAGTGACGCCGCCGTGTATATCTGTAACGCACAGTGCGACGGTGAATACTTTGACGGCTGGTATGCGCTGACGGTGGAGCCTGTAAGTACGGTTGCCTATCTGTCCGGCGATTCGGGGTTTGAAAACTACGACAGCTATTCCTATTTTGCCAATTCGGCGCAGCGGGAGAAAAGTGCGCTCAGCGAATACAAAAATATGTATTATGCCCTCTTTAACAAAAAGACCGGTGAAGTTGTCACGAATATGCCGGGAAAGCTTGACGAAAAAACGGTGGAAAAAGCGTTTCTTGCCTATGACTATAACGCAAGTTTTGATTTCGGAACCGAAGAATGGACGAACGGAAAAGGCGTTCCGAAGGACAGCAACGCGGTTATCAACTTCAGGCATTCCGACTATGAGGTCGATCGGACGCTGCTCGGCGATTACAGAATGTATCTCGCCTTTGACGAAACGCTCGGCGGCGGAGAAGACGCTTTCAGTTCGATTGTCGAAAGCTATGAAAGCTTTTCTTCTTCGGCAAACGCCGCTTTTGCGGTTGGTATCATCTGTCTGTTAGGCTTTATCGCCTGCACGGTCGTACTTGTTGTGAATGCCGGTAGAAACGGTATTGACGATGAAGTTCACATGATGAAAACGGATAAAATCTTTACGCTTCTGAGAATCGCAATCAACGGCGGACTGATATGCGGTCTTATCTGGCTCGGAACCCTGTTTGTAGGTGGTGCGATAGACGAACGGTGTGTCGGTATTTTTGGGAAAAATCAGCCGGGCGCAATTCTGCTGTCACTTCTTGCCGGACTGATAGCCGCACTGCTGATTGACCTGCTGATGTATCTTTCACGGCACATCAAAAACCATACGCTTGTTAAAAATCTGTTTGTTGTTTGGCTGCTTCGAAAAATCGCCGACCCGATAAAAAAACACAAGGCGAGGTATGACGCCGAGCCGCAGGAATACCGTGACATCGTCAAGGATGTGTTAAAAAAAGCCGGACTTTATCTGGCTTTACCGAATGCCGTCGGTTTCTTGCTGATTCTCCTGCTTCACGATGTGGCTCTGTTGAGCTTCCCGCTTACGCTTGCACTTTTGGGATATGACGTTTACTGTGTGATTTATGCGTTCCGGTATTTCACTTCGCTTCGCAAGATTTTCTACGCCCTGAACGAAATCCGCAACGGTAACTACGATGTGACGGTGGATACAACCAACATGAACGGCACCGTTAAAAAGTACGCCGAGGACGTCAATGCGCTTCGGGACGGACTGAAAGTCGCCGTTGAAAACGCCGTCCGGGAACAGCGGACAAAGACCGAACTGATTACGAATGTGTCGCACGACCTGAAAACGCCGCTGACATCGATTATCAATTATACCGACCTGCTTTCACGCTGTGACATTCAGGACGAAACGGCAAGAGGGTATATTCAGGTCTTAGGCGAAAAGAGCGCACGGCTCAAGAAGCTGATTGAAGATCTCGTCGAAGCGTCAAAGGCTTCTACGGGCAGTATCAACGTGGAACTGATTCAAGTCAGTCTCAACGAACTGACAAGACAGCTTTGCGGCGAATATGCCGACGAATTCGAAAGCAGGAACTTAAAGCTTGTCTTTGACGAAAAAGCGAAGGACGTGCTGATTCTTGCGGACAGCAAGCTTTGCTACCGTGTGCTGGACAATCTTTTCTGCAACATCAAAAAGTACGCCATGACCGGAACGAGAGTGTACGTCACGGTGTCAAAGAGTACGCAAAGCGGCGACATCACGCTTCGCAACGTTTCGGAAAATGCGCTCAATATCCCCGCAAGCGAGCTTACCGCACGCTTTGTCAGAGGGGACGAATCCCGTTCAAGCGAGGGAAGCGGTCTCGGGCTGTCGATTGCCAAAAGCCTGACCGAGCTTCAGGGCGGAACGCTCGGACTTGATATAGCAGGCGACACGTTTACCGCATCGGTTAGCTTCCCGCTTGCATAAAAAACAGCCTTTGTCAAAGTAATATTTTTGAAAGGAACTGTTGAAAAAGTCAAAATACAACCGGAAGATTTGTGCAAATCGCCCGGTTTCATTGTTCGATTCGTATAAAAATTAAACAAAAGGCTGAAATTTCATAATTTTGTAATATCGATAATAAAACGGTTGATTTTTGTCGAAAAAATAATATAATGATACAAAAAAGTCAGGAGGTACAATTCAATGAAAAAAGTAGTTTCCGTATTTCTTTGCGTGCTTATGGTTTTCGGCATGATGTCGACTATGGCGGCGGCAGAGGATACACCGTTTTCCCTTGTAACCGGAACAAGCTTTTCGGAGTGTCTGAATGCGGCTGTTGAGGGAACCGATTATATTTTGTCCGATGAAGGTGCAACGGTGACCGTCAATACAGCAGATGGTTACTGCAAGGCGGTTTCTTTAGCCAATGCGTCCGGTTCAATCGTCACGAAGATCGTTTTGAATGCGGATATAGATATGAATCTGATTGCGCTGACGTCAATCCGCCCGCAGCAAAAGACGAAAATGTTTACGCTTGATGGTAACGGTCATACGATAAGACAACCGAGCGTTACCGTTGCGTCAAACAGCCCGTTTTATTGCGGTCTGATTGCTACCGCAAACTATGTTACGGTGAAAGACCTGACGGTTGAAGATGCGGTGATGGGCTCGCCTTACATCAACGGCAGTGCTGTGATTCTCGGCAACGTTGTTGTAAAAGCGGTTTTCGAAAACATTACCGTGAAAAATTCAAAGGTCACGGGCTACGGCAAGGTCGGAATGATTTTAGGACTTAACAATGACACATCGGCAGACCTGACGTTCCGTAACATTAACGCCGAGAATAATACTGTTGTAGGAACTTATAATGCCGGCGGTATAGCCGGACTTATCAAGCGGGCGGCCAAACTGGATTACTCGAATGTAACGGTTGTAAACGATACTTTTGTTCCGCTTTACCCGGAAAGAGATGTTTATGTGACGCTTGACGTGACGGTTACCTGTGACGGCTCGGCGGCGAGCTGTATCGGAAGCGGCGAAAGAGTGCACGGTCTGTATCGTGACTATGCAAAGAGTCAGGGCATTGATTACAATTATTACTATTTCGGCGGCTACGGCAGATATTGGGTCATTTACGGAGCAACCGCTCATGACTGTTCCGCCGACGGAATTACCGGTTACGAAATCGCCAATAGCGAATTGGTTGTCAACAGCCTTGACGAGCATGAGCATAAGGATTTTACGCTTGTGCCGGGAACGGCGGCAACCTGCGTTTCACAGGGTGCTTCCGATTATTATGTATGTGACTGCGGTGTAAAGCTTCTCAAGGGCGACTACCCCGGCGGATATATGGAGTTCTGGGACGAGTCGGTGCTGACTCTTCCTGTAAATCCCGACAATCATACCGACAATACACGAACCGAAGGATATAAGGCTGCCACCTGCTCACAAAGCGGATACTCCGGCGATGTTTACTGCGAGGACTGCGGTGCTTTGGAAGAAACCGGAGCGGAGCTTCCGGCACTCGGAACGGAGGCTCCCGAAAGCGCACATTCTGCCGTTGCAGTCATTCCCGCCGTTGATCCGACTTGTGACAAGCCGGGCTCCACAGAGGGCATAATTTGCGAAGACTGCGGTGCGGTTATCACGCCCGTTGAGGTGATACCGGCTACCGGGATTCACACCGATACGGACGGTGACGGAAAATGCGACGAATGCGGCGCAGACTATGTGAGCGACTGCTCGTGCATCTGTCACAGGAATAATATCTTCTCAAAGGTAGTACGATATCTTTGCACGTTGCTCTCTAAGATTCTTCACAAAAGAATTACTTGCTGTCCGGACATGAAGTTCTGGAACGGAGAAATTAAGGACTTGACCTGATAACTGAAAAGCACGAAACGGACGGCTTCAAGACGTCCGTTTCTTATATAAATGGGGTGATGTGAAAGCTCTCGAAGCACCCGCAAGACAGAGTTGAGGTTATCAAAAAAATCCGCCTGAAGAAGAATCTTCAAGCGGATTATTATTTTGATGAACCGTAAAGAGAAACCGGATTATTCGCCCTTCATGTCAAGAAGCTTGACGGTTCCGTTATAGGAAGCCTCGGAAACCTTGATGGAATCGGCAATAGCGGCTTCGATGTCGTCCTCTTCAACGCCGAGTGCCTTGCAGTAAGCGTTGTTGATGAACAGGTCAAGATCCATAACGTACGGAAGGTTGAACGGATCGATACCGGAGTCGATGTTTCTCTTTTTGTAGTCCTTGACGGCTTTGATCATGCCCATCTTCATCATCCAGGGAGCAACGCCGACGATCTTTCTGTCATAGCCCATTCCTCTTGCTCCGTAAACGATGGAAAGGAATTCGGTCCACTTCATGTTGTACATACCGATAGGAATCGCTTCAAAGCCGGCCTTCTGTCTTTCGGCGGCGCCTGCGATTGCCTGACCGACCTGACGGCAGGTGAGCATGGCGGTGCCTCCCTTCGGATACATCGTGAACGGCCACTTGTCCATGAAAGCAAGCTGTTCAATCAGAATCGTCCAGACGGGCTTTCTGCCGGGCTGAGTGCCGAAAATGTACGGAAGCTCAAGAACGGCAACGCTGAAGTTGTCGTCTGCGAAGGATTCACAGCATTCCTCCTGCATGACTCTTGACTTGAAATACTTGTTCTTTTCGGTAAGCTTCATGTCGGGTCTTTCCTTTGCAAGGTAAGCAAAGTAGGAGCCGAGAACGACTGCTCTTTTTACGCCGACCTTCTTACAGATCGGGAAAAGTCTTTCAAGAGGAGCGATATTATACTTGTGATAATACTCGAGAACGGGAGCCGGAAATTCTACTCTTTCGTCAACGCCGGCGGCATAGATGAAAACGTCGTTGCCCTTTAACAGCTCTTCAAGCTCTTCGTCGGATTTCTTGTTGATGTCGCAGAAAATGATTTCCATTTCTTCGGGAATCGGTGCTCCCTCGGGAAGCGGGGGAAGAGCAACGGAAGTGACCTTGTGACCTTTTTTGATAAGGCAAGTAGCGGCTTCACAACCGAGAAGACCGGTTCCGCCTACCATAAATACGTTCATGTTAACATCCTCCTGTATCGGCTGAAAGCCGTTAATATACGCCTATATCATACAACAGGTTTAACATTTTGTCAACAATTCAGAATTAAAATGAACACGCTATGAACAAAATATTAGATTTACTGACTTAAGTATATTTAAAGTCCGGTTTTAAGTTGCCTTTAGGTACTTTGATTATGATGAAATCACAAAAGGAGGTTAGCCGACATGGACGATAAATCAACCGTTCTTGTGTGTGTAACAGCGCAGCAATCTTCCGAAAAGCTGATTGACGCAGGACGCACAATTGCCGACGAAAACGAAGCCGACCTCGAGGTCGTTTCGGTCCTCCCGATTGACGGGTTTGATAACCGCAGCAACTGTGAAATTTTAGACAGACTTCATCAGTATGCAAAAAGTGCGGGCGGTGACATGGCAGTATATTTCAGCGATGATCCCACTTTGACCGTTGCTGCACATATTGCGAAAACAAAGCCGATGCTTCTTGTAACAGGTTACCCGGGCGAGGGGAGTAACGGCTTTATATCCCTGATTCATCTTTTATTGCCCGAATTGCCTATCAGTATGATAGACGGGGAAAAGGTATACAATATCCTCCCCTTTGAATCCAGCCAGCCAGTTTGTAAAGGGTGAGCAGCCACCTCATCTTTTGCGATTTGTTTTTTCATTTTTTTCTCTCTGAGGCAAAGCCCCGCTCTTTGAGCGGGGCTTTGCTGTTGACAAAACGACAGCCGAACGAAAATCTCCGTTCGGCTTTTTGGTTACAAGACCTTTGCGTATTTGATTTTGCTGTAATCCGAATACAAAACACCCGAGGAAGTTTTGTTGTAGGCCTTGACTTTTAAATAGATATAGTCTCCGCCGGTAAGATTTTTTGCCGTATAGCTTGTGCCCTTGACAACGGCAAGCTTCTTATATTTCCCGTTGAGCGTATTACAACCGTATACAACATACCCATCCGCTCCGGAAGACTTGTTCCATTTAAGGGAAACCTGACCCTCTTCGGGACGGGAGACAGAGGCCAATACAGGAGCGGCGGGAGCCGTTCGTGCACTGACGGTTTTGTATCCCGAAACGACACGGCTGTTTTTATCTGTCGCCGAGCCTGCGTATGCTCTTACAAGAAACGTGTAACCTGAGTTGGATTTGAGACCGCTTACGGTGTACGACGTATATTTTGCCGAAACAGCTTTTACAAGCTTCCAGCAATCGCCGTTTTTCCGATAAATCAGATAGCCGTCGGCGTCCTTTACGGTACTCCATTTCAGCTTGATTTTGCTCGAAGAGACGGAGGAAACCTTGAGTGCGCCAAGAGAAACTTTGTTGAGATTCTGCTTGTTATAGGACGGAATGGCAACCTTTTTCACCGCTGAGCATTTCTGACATTTGTAGGTTGTGTAGCCGTTTTCGGTTTTTGTCGGCTTTTTTAAGGAAATCTTTTTGTAATTATGCGCTGTACATTTGACGGTGAAGCTGACGGTTTTGCTTGCGCTTCCCGTTTTGCTTCCGTTATCCTTTTTGCCGATTACATAGGCTTTGTAGGTTCCGGCCTTTTTGCCTTTGAGGCTGAGGGTATATTTTTTACTGCCGTTAACGCTGATTTTTGTGTAGTTGTCCTGACCGGGCTTTTTGAGACAAAGATAATAATTCTTTACCGATGAACTGCCGCCGGACCAGCTGAAAGTCACCTTGGATTCAATATCGACGGTTTTTCCGCTCGCCGAACAGCTAAGCTTCAGCTCTGATTGTGCCGGCTTTTGTGAAGCGGTTTTACCGCCGTAAACCGGCCAATATTTGTTTGATGCCTTGCTGCCTCTTTCGCAGGCTTTTGAAGCCCGGTTGCTCGGAATTTCAAAGTAGTAGCACCAGTAGTAACCGGCGTTGTATGCACCTGTCGAGCTGTTGCTGACCCCTTTAAGATAATTGTAAATGTGCTTGAAATAGTCGGTTTTCAATTCATGCATGAGAAACCGAAGCTGTCCGCTGATACTCAGATAGTTGTAGCCGTTATTGTAGCAATAATTCTGAAGACTTTTGAATCTTGTTCCGTTCCACATACAAAGACCGCCGCTTAATAAGCCGTTGCGGTCTCTGGCAACGATTGTGGGGTCGAAGTTCGATTCATGCTCAATGTTTGCCATGATACCGCAGGCGGCGGCTGAATTGAAGCCCGCCTCCCCGGTGAGGAAATCGAAAACAGCACGTTTGTTGCTTTCCGTTGATGCGGCTGACGCCGTAAACGAGCAAACAACCAGAGTAAGCATAATTACAACTGAGCAAAGGCCTGAAATCGCTTTTTTCATGAAATCACCTCACTGAAAATATGCACGTTTTTTTGGTGTTTTATTCGGAGTTGACTGTTGTGATTTTTGCACAACGTCGAGTATTATATCAAAAAGTGACAGTCTTGTCAAGTTTTGCGACTTTCAGGTGTTGTTTTCAAACTCAAAACGGACAAAAAACCGGTCAAAATTGACCTTTGGTGGGGGCAGGTTTAAGCACAGAATTGCAGGTGTAAAACTTGTCGGAACCGGGCGAAAATCGTTCCGGATTTTAATGAACGATAAGAATAATAAGCATCTGTATTTTTATTCATTTTCGATGAAAACGTGCACAAAATCACATGCTTGTATTGCTCTGTCTCTGTACGGTTTGACAATTGAAAATCAACTTCATACAGGGTATAATCTTAGTAAACTAACAATTAGTTGACTAACTTCTTTAAAGCGAGGAGGCTACGGCGTGGAAAAGGAAAAACAGCTTCACTTTCAGCTTCACCGGACGTCACGGCTCATCAAACGGTATATTGATAACACGCATACGAAGTCATATATTGATAACGTGACCGGAAATCACGGCCATATTATCGGTTATATCTATGAAAACCGTGACCGTGATATCTTTCAACGGGACATTGAAAAGGAGTTTAACATAAGAGGCTCGACCGTGACGAATATGCTTAATCTCATGGAAAAGAACGGTTTGATTGAGCGCAAAAGTGTGGACGGTGACCGGCGGCTGAAAAAAATCGTGCTGACCGAAAAGGCGCTTGAAATTCAACAGCTTGTCATCAGTGATTTTGAAAAGCTTGAAAAAACCATTACCAAGGGCATTGACCAAAAAGATATTGAAGTTTTTTTCTCGGTGCTCGACAAAATCAATTCCAATATAAAGGAGGAATCGGAGCATGATTAAACAGCTTTCAAAGTGTATCAGGGAATATAAAAAGCCTTCTCTGCTTGCACCGTTTTTCGTTTCGCTTGAGGTCGTTATGGAGGTTGTTATACCATATTATATGGGCAAGCTTCTCGACAACGGCATCAATGCCGGCGACATGAATTATATCATTAAAATCGGGTCGATGCTTGCCGTATTTTGCGTAATGTCGATGATTTTCGGTGTACTTGCGGGAAAATACGCAGCTTACGCATCGGTCGGCTTTGCGAAAAACTTACGGCATGATATGTTCCACAACGTACAAAGCTTCTCGTTTTCGAATATCGACTCGTTTTCGGTTTCGGGACTTGTGACACGGGTTACGACCGACGTGACGAACCTGCAAAACGCCTATCAGATGATTATCCGCATCGCCGTCAGATCGCCGCTGATGCTGGTTTTCTCTCTTGCCATGACAATTAAGGTTAACGCAAGGCTTTCCATGATTTTCCTTGCCGTGGTTCCGCTTTTAGGATTGGGGCTCGGTCTGATTGTTAAAAATGCCCACCCGATTTTTTCGAGGGTTTTCAAGACTTACGATAAGCTCAACCGTGTTGTTTCCGAAAACTTAAGCGGCATCCGGGTGGTAAAAGCCTTTGTCAGAGAGGATAAAGAAAAAGAAAAGTTCAACAGTGTTTCCGATATGATCTACGCAGGTTTTGTCAAGGCGGAAAAGCTGCTTGCCCTGAACGGCCCGTTTATGCAGCTGAGCGCCTATACGGTCATGATTCTGATTTCCTGGTTCGGTGCCAGAATGATTGTCGGCGCAAACGGAGAGGCTTCCATGACAACGGGCGACCTTGTGACGCTTCTGACGTATTCGATGCAGATCCTTATGACACTGATGATGCTTTCGATGATTTTCGTCATGATGATCATGTCCAAAGCGTCCGCCGAAAGAATTTGCGAAGTGTTAAGCAAGACAAGCGACCTTACAAACGGCGAAAACCCGATAACCGAGGTCAAGGACGGCAGCGTCGAATTTGACGGTGTCAGCTTCAGCTACGCCAAGGACGAAAACAAGCTTTGCTTAAAGGATGTCAGCCTGACCATCCATTCGGGCGAAACGATCGGTATCATCGGCTCGACCGGCTCGTCAAAGTCAACCTTTGTTCAGCTCATTCCCCGTCTTTACGACGTCACAAAAGGAAGCGTAAAGGTCGGCGGCGTTGACGTCCGGGACTACGACCTGGACACGCTTCGCAACAATGTTGCCATGGTGCTTCAGAAGAATGTTCTGTTCTCGGGCACGATTAAAGAAAACCTCCGTTGGGGCAACGAGAATGCAACGGACGAAGAAATCGAAGAGGCCTGCCGTCTTTCGCAGGCGGACGGCTTTATCCGTCAGTTCCCCGACGGCTACGACACCTATATCGAAGAGGGCGGCACAAACGTTTCCGGTGGACAGAAGCAGCGGCTTTGTATCGCAAGAGCACTGCTGAAAAAGCCGAAGATTCTGATTCTTGACGACTCGACCAGCGCCGTTGACACCAAGACCGACGCGATGATCAGAAAGGCATTTGCGGAATATATTCCGGAGACGACAAAGATTATTATTGCACAGAGAATTTCTTCTATTGAGCACGCCGATAAGATTATCGTGCTCGACGGCGGCCGGGTTGCAGCATTCGGCTCGCATGAAGAGTTGATGAATACCAATACAATTTATACCGAGGTTTATAATTCACAAAAGAAAGGGGCGAGTGATAATGGCTGAAGCAAGAGCGGTAAAAGGACCGATGGGCGGCCCTCCGGCAAGAGGAATGCCGAGAAAAAAGGCCAAAAAAGGCACATTGAAAAGACTTGTCGGCTATATAGCAAAGGGCAACAAGCTCAAGCTTTTTGCGGTAGTGCTGTGTATTGCGGTTTCCGCCGGAGCTAACGTCGGCTCGTCGCTGTTTATCAAAACGCTGATTGCCGATTATATCGAGCCGATGATCGGCTCTTCCGATCCCGACTGGGGCGGACTGTTTGGCGCACTGTTGAAAATGGCGATGCTTTTCCTTGCGGGAATTGTTGCAACCTATGTCCAGAGTATCATCATGGCTTACGTTTCGCAAGGCGTGCTCAGGCAGATGAGAAACGATATGTTCGCACATCTTCAGACGCTTCCGATTAAGTATTTCGACCAAAACACTCACGGCGACATTATGAGCCGCTTTACGAACGACGCCGATACGTTAAGACAGCTGATTTCGCAGACACTTGTTCAGGTTGTGTCGTCGGTGGTGACGATTGTATCCGTTTTTGCGGCGATGTGTTATACGAGTCTGCACCTGACCGCCTTTGTTATCGTTTTTATTCTGTTCATGTTCTTTATTTCGGGTAAGGTTGCCGGAAAGAGCGGCAAGTTCTTTGTCGGACAGCAAAAAGCTTTAGGTTCTGTCAACGGTTACGTTGAAGAAATGATCACCGGTCAGAAGGTTATCAAGGTTTTCTGTCACGAGGATAAGGTCAAAGAGGAATTTGACGAAAGAAACGAGGCGCTTTTTGAAAGTGCCTACAGGGCGAACAAGTTTGCGAACATCTTAGGCCCGATCAACAACAATCTCGGTCATCTTCAGTATGTGCTTGTCGCTTTCTTAGGCGGTCTGCTGTCCGTTTCGGGCGTCGGCGGCTTAAGTCTCGCTTCCGTGGCTTCGTTCTTACAGCTGACTAAAAGCTTTACCATGCCCGTCAATCAGATTTCACAGCAGCTTTCCTCGGCGGCGATGGCGCTTGCCGGTGCCGAAAGAATTTTCGACCTGCTTGACGAAAAAGAAGAGACGGACGACGGCTATGTCACGCTTGTCAACGTGACAAAAGAAAACGGAGAAATCAAAGAGGCCGGGGAAAACACGGGTCATTGGGCGTGGAAGCATCCGCATGAGGACGGAACCGTCACCTACACGGAGCTTCAGGGAGAGGTACGCTTTTATGATGTGGACTTCTCCTACGACGGCAAAAAAACGGTGCTTCATAATATTTCGCTTTATGCCGAGCCGGGTCAGAAGGTTGCCTTCGTCGGCGCCACGGGAGCCGGAAAAACGACCATTACGAACCTGATCAACCGTTTTTACGATATTGCCGACGGCAAGATCCGCTACGACGGCATCAACATCAACAAGATTAAAAAGTCCGATCTTCGCCGCTCGTTGGGGATTGTTTTGCAGGATACCAACCTGTTTACGGGGACGGTTATGGAAAATATTCGTTACGGAAACCTTGACGCAACGGACGAACAGGTGTATAATGCAGCAAGACTCGCCAACGCAGACGATTTTATAAGAAGACTGCCGGACGGCTATAATACGGTGCTCACGGGGAACGGTGCCAACCTCTCTCAGGGTCAGCGTCAGCTCATTTCCATCGCAAGAGCTGCCGTAGCCGATCCGCCGGTTATGATTCTTGACGAGGCAACCTCTTCCATTGATACGAGAACGGAAGCGCTTGTCCAAAAGGGCATGGACGCGTTGATGAAAGGCAGAACGGTATTCGTTATTGCGCACCGTCTTTCGACCGTTCAGAATTCGGACGTTATCATGGTCCTTGAAAACGGACGTATCATCGAAAGAGGCAGCCACGAAAAGCTGATTGCCGACAAAGGAAAGTATTGTCAGCTTTACACCGGTGCGTTTGAGTTGGAGTAATTTCAATTAGAAACGGAGACTTACAATGGAATTTTTCGGAGCAACCTTGTTTTCCTCCCTCAGCGGAACGCCGCTGATGCTTGTGGCAATTGTATTTTTTGTCGTAGGACTTGTTTTTATCATCAAAGGCGGCGACTGGTTCGTTGATTCCGCCTCATGGTTTGCGGAGGCGACGGGTATCCCGAAGTTCGTTGTCGGCGCAACGGTTGTGTCGTTCGCAACCACACTTCCCGAACTTCTTGTTTCCGTCAGAGCGGCGATGAACGATTCGGCTCAGCTCGCCATCGGCAATGCGGTCGGCTCCGTTACCGCCAATACGACCCTTATTATGGGCGTTTCGCTCGTGGCGATGGCCGGTGCTGTCAACAGAAAGAGCTTTTCTCTTAAGGGCGGGCTTTTACTTGCGTCGGCGGTTATTCTGACGGTTCTTTCACTGAAGCTGTCGCTTCCGTGGTGGTCGGCACTCATTCTCGGATCCGTTTTCCTGACGTTTATGATCAGCAATCTCATTGAGGGCAAAAAGGGTGCGGAAAACGATGAAATTGATGCGCACGAAAAAAAGGAAATCCCCGGAAAGCTGCTGCTTTTCATTTTGGGTACCGCCGGTATCGTTTTCGGCGCTGAATTTCTTGTCGGTGCCGGTCAGACGATTGCAAGAGGCTTCCATATCAGCGAAGCCATTATCGGCTTTACGGTAATCGCTCTCGGTACTTCCCTGCCTGAGTTTGTTACAACGCTTACGGCAATCAAGAAAAAGGAATCGGGTCTTTCGGTCGGCAACATTGTCGGTGCGAACATCATTGACCTTACGATGATTCTTCCGATCTGTGCCCTGATTGACGGAAAGGCGCTTCCGGTTGAACGGGTCAACATCGTCTTCGACTTTCCGATTTGCATCTTAGCTTGTGCCATTGCGGTCGTCCCGACGATTATCAGCGGCAAGTTCAGAAAGTGGCAGGGCTTTGCGCTGCTTGCTGTATATGTCACCTACATGGTCTGTCTCGTGCTTAAAGAAACCGGCGTGCTGGTGCTCGGGTAACAATATCCATTCAACAGAAAACGGGAGTCCGGTAAAAAACCGAGACTCCCGTTGTTTTTCGGAGAATAGAAAACAGAATCGGGATATTTTTCGCTTTATGCTGCAAAAACAACAAAAGCGCCTTCGACACGGCTGACCGTAAGGCTCGCCGGGGTGTGAGGTCAAAGGCGCCGGGCGGTGTCGGTATTGTTTGAATACGACAGTATTATAAAAAAGTATCTTTCAAAAAAGGTCGCTTTATGAGCGACAATTTCGATTACAAAACGGGATAAAATGTTTACAAAAAACGAACAAACCTATTGACAAGCACCTTTTCGGTGTGATAAATTTGAATTAAGAAAGTGCGGTTATCCGCTAAAATAAGGAGGTCTCTTGTATGCAAAAAATCATCGCTTTTTTCATGTCGATTATTGCTTTCATTATGAGCCTTTTCGGACTCACCCCGAAGACGCCCGGCGTAACCGAATTCAAGGATTTAGCCTACGGCTCGGTTTCAAGCAGTCAGAAGCTTGATTTGTATCTGCCCGAACGGGACGACAAAACTGTCGGTCTTATCGTGTATATCCATGGCGGCGGCTGGGCGAGCGGAGACAAGAAGGAGATGGATGAAACCGCAAAAGGTGTCACCCGTGACTTCGGCTATGCAACGGCATCGCTGAATTATCGTATGCTTGATGAAAAAGCAACCTATATCGAGATGCTTGAAGACATACAGTCTGCCCTTGTTTTTATTAAGCAAAAAGCACAGGAAAACGGATATACAATCAAATGCTGTGGGCTTATCGGCTATTCCGCCGGCGCACACCTTTCGTTGCTTTACGCTTATAAAAATCAGGGAATGTATCCGATTCCCGTTGACTATGTGGCAAGCCTTGCCGGCCCGACGGATCTTTCCGACCCGAATTTTTATAAAGTAGAAGGCGTGGAAACGCTGCTCGGCGGTGTTGCAGGGGTAAGCGGCTTAACGGCCGACAATTATCGGGATTACGAGCAGGAGCTTCTTGCAGCTTCGCCTGTTTCGCATGTGAGTGCTACGGTTCCGAAGACCATTCTTTGTCACGGGACAGCGGACGAGATTGTTCCGTATACAAATGCGCAGATTCTATCTCAGAAGCTCAGCGATGCAGGAGCCTCCTATTTGCTGATAACCTTTGAGGGCGCAAATCACGGTGTGTTGGCTGAGTCTTCGGCTTCGGCGGATCTCTACTATCAGACGCTTGTCGAATGGAGCAAAACAGCGTTCGGATATTGATAAAACCGACAAAGTAAAATAAACAATAACGTAAAAGGCGGCAGGATGAAACAGCTTTCTCGCCGCCTTGGCTTTGGGAGGCAGAAAATGAGTAAATTCAGATGGGCGTATATCGGAAGCGGAAATATTGCATATTCGACGGCAAGACAGATCACCGCCGGGGAACACGAAATCGTTTCGGTTTACAGCCGCAATTTTGAAAAAGCGAAGGCATTCGCTGAAAAATTTTCCGCAAAAGCGTATGACAGTTTTGAGGAAGCGGTTTTTCGAAACGAGGTAGACGGTGTTTATATCGCTACGCCGCACACAAGCCATGTTGACTATGCGGTGAGGGCGATGAAGGGCGGGAAAAGCGTCCTTTGTGAAAAACCGGTCGGGGTTAACGGAAAAGACGTCGAAACGCTGATTGACACCGCAAAAGAAACAGGAGTCTACTTTTGCGAAGCGATGTGGACGTGGTTTTCCGACGTTGCGCTGACGGTCAAGAAATGGGTCGACGGCGGTGAAATCGGAAAGGTCAAAGAAGTGAAGATCAGCTACGCTTTCCCGGGTCGGTTCATGGCAAAAGACTCACGGGTCCGTATGCCGGAAACCGCAGGCGGAGCACTTCTTGATATCGGAATTTATCCGATTACCTATTGCTACAACCTTTTCGGCTTCCCGAAAAAAATTGAGTGTACAGGCAAAATCAAAGACGGAATCGATGTTGCCGAAACCGTGATTTTAAGCTACGACGGATTCCGGTGCGTGCTGAAAATGTCGCTGTACTCTCTGAAAGAAAGCTGTGTCATCAAAGGCACCGAGGGAAAAATCACGTTCCCGACCTTCTTTCATATGGCGTCAAAGGTTGTTTTGAAAAACGGCAAGGGGAAAACGGTTTATAACGGAAAGACGGATTATCTTGTTGAATTTTCGAGAGCTGCCGACGAAATCAGAAGCGGCAAAACCGAATCGGATTATATCCCGTTTACGGCGACGGCGGACTGCATGAAAATCATGGACGAATGCCGCCGGCAAATGAAGTTCGTATATCCATTTGAAAAATAACGGGAAGATAACAAAAATCCGCTGGGAGGATTCCTTGCGGGGCAATTTTTTGTCCGGCATTTTCTAAAAAGCTGAAAAAATGCTTGACAAGCGGGGCGGATTGTGATAATATACTTTGGCAATCAAAACAAATGCGCCGGTAGCTCAGCTGGATAGAGTGTTTGGCTACGAACCAAAAGGTCGGGGGTTCGAATCCCTTCCGGCGTGCCAGAAAAGCCTTGAAAACTCTGCGGTTATTGAGTTTTTGAGGTTTTTTGTTTTTGATAATTACCACGTTTTTCTAACAGTTTTCTAACGCATCAGTCATTGAATGTTGCTGACATTGAATTTGCAATGTCGGCTTTTCTTTTTGTGTCAAGGTGAGCATAAATGTTTGCGGTTATTCGAAAATCTGAATGACCGAGCCACTCTTGAACATCTTTCAATGTAAAACCGTTGGCAATCAAAAGCTTGCACATGAATGTCTGAGGTCATGAAAACAGATATGCGGAGGATTGTACTTTTTCAAAAGCTTTGAAAACTTGCTCGTTATATAATCGGGGGCATAAGGTTTTCCGTCAGCCCGCTTGAAAATATAATCATTCTGGCAGTATTCTTTGCCAAATAAAGCTTTATTTTCCGTCTCGCAGTTTTTCAGCTTCATTAAAAGCTGTTCGACATCTTCCTCATGGGATATGTGCGAAAGCTTGACGCAGTTTTTGTTGAATCCTTTTCAACAACATAGAAGTATCTGACAACGGTATGCTTGATTGTGACACTATTCTGTTCAAAGTTTACGCTGTCCCATTTCAAGCCGAGAACTTCACTTCTTCGCAGTCCGTATACCACGGTCAAGTAAATCAAAGGGGAAAGAGGCTCGTCTTTGACAGCGTTAAACAAATCGTTAAAATAAGAAAATACAAAAACGACAAATGCAGACCGGAGCACATGAAATACGACAGCAACGCTGATGAATATATCTGTCCGAACAACAAGAAACTAAAATACATCTATACAAGCAAATATACCACCGACAACGGCTATGTTACAAATCGGAAAGTATATCAATGTGAAAACTGTGAGGGCTGTCCGTACAGAAATGAATGTCAAACATCAAAATATGACAGAAGAATCCGGGTTTCTCACAAGCTGAAGAGCAAAACAGAAAAGCTCACGAATTGATAACAACCGAACAGGGAGTTTTACTCAGAATGAACCGATTTATTCAGGTTGAGGGTGCATTCGGCGTAATCAAACAGGATTTTCGCTTCAAGAGATTTTTAACAAGAGGAAAGACTAAGACGGAAACACAATTTTTTCTCATAAGTTTTGCATACAATGTGGAAAAACTCTGCAACAGAATCAATTCCAATCGTTTTGGACGCTCTTTATTTGAAGAAATAATTGCGTAACCACAAAAACCGAACAGAATATACAATAAAAGAGGTCGACTTTTCACCGACCTCTGTATTGCTGTACTTTCCGCTGTCAAAACCTGACGGCGGTTTTTCTTTTTTCGGATATTTCACCTAAACTCAGGGCTGTTGCTTTTCATTTTGATGATTTGCGACAGCCCTTTTTTTGTGGATAACTGTTTATTCAGCACTCTTTTCGGGCTTCGCCTTGGAGAGCATGAGGTTTGTGATGATGCCGAGGATCAGAGCACAAGCAACGGCCGTAAGAGTAATCTTACTGAAGGTAAGGGTAAGACCGCCGATACCTGCGATAAGAATAACGGAAACAACAAAGAGGTTGCGGTTTTCCTCAAGGTCAACGTCCTTGATCATCTTCAGACCGGAAACGGCGATAAAGCCGTAAAGAGCCATGCAGACGCCGCCCATGACGCAGCTCGGAATGGAGTTGACGAAAGCGACGAACGGTGAGAAGAAAGAAATCAGCATAGCAAGAACAGCAGCGGTGATGATGGTGTAAACGGAAGCGTTTCTTGTGATCGCAACGCAGGCAACGGATTCACCGTAGGTGGTGTTCGGGCAGCCGCCGAAGATGGCGCCTACCATAGAGCCTACGCCGTCACCGAGAAGGGTTCTGTGAAGACCCGGCTCTTTAAGGAGGTCAACTTCAATGATGGAGGAAATGTTCTTGTGGTCAGCGATGTGCTCTGCAAAAACTACGAACGCAACGGGAACGTAAGCGACAGCAAGAGAGCCGATGTAAGCGCCGTCGATTTCCTTGATGCCTTTAGCGGCAGTCAGGAAAGTGAAATCGGGAAGAGAGAAAACCGAAAGGCCGGAGAAGACGCTGAAGTCGATGATTCTGAGACCATTGTTGCCGGTCTTGATGCCGATAACGGTGAAGATTGCGGCAACGGCATAGCCGGAAAGGATACCGATGATGAACGGAATCAGCTTGATTCCCTTTTTGCCGTAGGTGGAGCAAAGCATGGTGACGAAAAGAGCGACCAGACCGCAGAGAACAGCGATAAGCGGATTCGCGGAGGACACCTGATCGATTTTTTCAACAATCTGTCCTTCCTGAATTACCTGAGAAGCGACATCGATCATGTACTTGCCCTTCTGAAGATCGCCGATTGCGTTACCGGCAAGGGAAAGTCCGATGATGGCAACGGTCGGTCCGATAACCTGCTTGGGCATGAGCTTGTCAATCCAGGCAACGCCTGCAAATTTTACGACAAGAGCGATTACAACGTAAACAAGACCGGCGAAAATCGCGCCGATGATAAGGCCTGCGTAGCCTGCCTGAGTGGAAACCGCACCGGCGAACGCCGAAGCCATCGAGCCGAGGAAGGCGAACGAGGAGCCGAGGAAAACGGGGCTTTTTGCCTTAGTGAAAAGAACATAAACAAGGGTACCTACGCCGGCGCCGAACAGAGCCGCTGTCGGCTGCATGTCGTGACCGATGATAATGGGAACAACCAGTGTCGCCGCCATAATCGCAAGAAGCTGCTGAATGGCAAAGACGATCAGCTGTCCGAATTTGGGTTTGTCTTTGATGCCGTAGATTAGTTTCATTTTTGTTGACCTCCTGAATTTTTTATAACAGCCGCAAGCCCGATTGAAGGACCTGCTTCTGCTTCAACACGCTTGGCGTGTTATTTACTCTTTTTCTTTTTTCAAAAGCCTGACACAGCTTTCGTTTTCGTAGGGCGGAATACACACCATGACGATTTCGTTTCGTGCGGTCGGAATATTTTTCCCGACATAATCAGGCCGTATCGGCAATTCCCTGTGCCCTCTGTCGATCAAAACCGCAAGCTGGATTTTTTTCGGTCTGCCGACGGATAAAATCGCATCAAGCGCCGCACGGCAGGTGCGTCCCGTGAAGATGACGTCATCAACGAGAACGACGGTTTTTCCGTTGATATCAAAATCAATCTGAGTCAAATTGACTTTTGCGTCGGATGAAAGTGTCGTAATATCATCCCGGTAAAAGGTGATGTCAAGTGTGCCGGTTTCGGTTTTCGCTCCGAGTTTTTCAAGGTTTGCGGCAATAATTTTCGAAAGCGCAATGCCACGGCGCTTGATTCCGATAATGCAAAGGTTGTCGGTCGATTCATTTTTTTCGATGATTTCGTGAGAAATCCGCATAAGCGCTCTTGTCATGCCGAGTTCGTCCATCAATACCGCCGACATTGTTTCACCCCTTTTATAAAAAAAGTCCTGCCCTCCGGCAAGACTCAGCAAAACCGATTTACCCTGTAAGAGTAAACCGAAATCCTATGAACATCTTGTCGGTTTCACGGAACCGAATTTAAAGACGGTTTTTGTTTTCTTGATTTTATCACAGCAAGGGGGCAAATGTAAAGCCCATAAAAGGATTTTCAAAAATTTTGTAAGATTCCATAAAACCGGGCATAAGGACAGCCCTTTTTGTCGGCTGATTGACGATTCGGCAGACGAAAGCCGAACCTGATACATTTGTCAGATCAGCGGCTGGTCGTTGATAATCAGCTTGAACGACAGTCCGATTGACTCCGCCGCTTTCCGGCACATAATCATGCGGTTCATGAAGATTTCGAAGTAGTCCATGATGGAACCGTACTTTGTGTCAACGGTAAGCCGCAGCGTGATGGATTTGTTGTCGGGGCTGATTTTCAGCGTGGATTTTTCAACCGAATAGTTGACCCGGTCGTGAATGTCAAAGGTTGTCTTGTCCCGGTTTCTGACGCGGCTTCGCCGAACGTCCGACTTATCCGCAAGAATCAATGCGGCGGCGACGGGGTTGACGGCTACACCCGTACCCTCGTCGTGGTTGCCGACAGCGGAAACGATGTCCGCCACGTCCTCGGGCGGCATGCCCATGTCGCTCAGCAGGCGGAACACCATGATGCCGCTGCTTTGCGAGTGAGCACAGCGGTTGACCATATTGCCGATATCGTGAAGATAGCCGGCAATTTTTGCGTTTTCAACAACGTGCTCACTGTACCCGAGTGTTGTCAGAATGTTGCCCGCAACGTCGCTGACCCTTGTGACGTGGGCAAAGCTGTGCTCGGTAAAGCCGAGAGCGGCGAGCGATTCGTCGGCCTTTTTGATATAGGTCCGGATTGTTTCATCGGATTTGATTTTTTCGTAAAAGCTCATAAGATTGCTCCTGCTTTGGCAGACCCTCGTCTGCTTACGGTAAAATTTTATTCGTTGTAATCAGCTCGGCCCCGAACCACACCGTAAAATCGGCATAAAGCGGATTGTCCACCGTCCATGCGCCGATTTTTACGCCGTTTTCTCTTGCGTATCGGAGTGCGCCAAGGCTTTTATAAAGGTCTTTATGGTTGTAGTCGATGCCGGTGTTTCCGATTTTGAGGCAAAAATCAATGCTTTCCTTTGTCACCGTGTGCACCAGCAGCATCATTTCCGTTTCGGGAAGAAGCGGACGAAGCTTTTCGAGATACTCTCTTTCAAAAGATATTATGACCGCTTTTTTGTCAAGCTTTTCACTTTTCAGAAGCTCGGCAAGCGCCGGAAAACGCTCGGTATCGCAGTTCTTGATTTCGATAATCGGAACGATATCGCTGTGTTTGCAGACGGCAAGCGCTTCTTTAAGCGTCGGGATTTTCAGGTCGGTGTAATTTTTGATCCCGTTTCCGCTGTCAATCGAAAGCTTCTTGATTTCCTCGAGTGTAAACGAGGACACCTCGCCCGTTCCGTCCGTCATGGCGTCAACGGTGTCGTTATGAATGACGACCCATTCGCCGTCCTTTGTCGTGTGGATGTCAATTTCAAAGCCCCAGAATCCGTTTTCGGCGGCTTTTTCAATTGCCGGAACGGTGTTTTGCGGATAAAGAGCGCTAAGACCCCTGTGCGCAGCTAATTTCGGTGCGTTTTCATCGGTAAGCGTAAAGCTCAGACTGCTTTTCACCGTCGGCATCAGCTTTGCCGGCACGGTGATGACCGTAAGAGCGAGAATTATTACCGAAAGGATAATTATCAATACTTTCAAGCCTTTTCTTTTCTTCATATAAATCTCTCCTTGTTTTCAGATCGGTTTCATTATAGCGCACCGAAGCCGAAACTTCAAGTGCGGATATGTTGTAACAAATAACAAATTAAAGCCGGACTGAACGGCGGAATTGTTGACTTTTTATACACATTGAGATACAATACAAAAAGGAGAAAATACGAATAAAGGAGAATATTTAATGAACAGACAAAACGAAATCAAATGCACCACCCCTCTTTTGGGCAACAATGGTCAGCTTTTTAATCCGGGTTACTGTAAGCGCAACCTTTTCGAGTACAACCGGGAAAAGATCAGCGCCTCCAAATGGAGAGTCAAGGAATGGGATTTTTATCAGATTTCCGACGGCGAATACATGGTGCAGCTCAACTTCTTCAATATTTCGATCGCAAGCGCTCTCACGGCGGAAATCCGGAACCTGCGGACCGGAGAGGCGGTTTCGGATATGGCGGTGGAGCTTCTGACCGCCGATAAAAATTTCCTTGACAAAAACGGAGATCAGCCCTCGCATTTCGAATATAATAAGGGAGCAAGAAGCTGTGTTTTCGATACGGGACTTTATACAAAATATCTGCGCTTTCAGGGGAAATGGCAAGGCAAGCCGTTTACGATTGAGCTGACGGGCGAAAAGATGAAGGATCACGAAAGCATCACGATTGCCACACCGTTCGACAAAAAAGGTCATTTCTTCTTTACCCAGAAGCTCAACTGTATGCCGACCGAGGGCGTTGTCCGCTGGGGAGACGGCAGGGAATACCGCTTCAATAAGAGCAATACCTACATGGTTCTTGATTGGGGAAGAGGCGTCTGGCCGTACAGCAATATGTGGTATTGGGCAAACGGAAGCACACGGCTTCCCGACGGGAAGCTGTTTGGTTTCGAGCTGACCTGGGGCTTCGGAGACGAAAGCAACGCAACGGAAACCGCCGTCTTTTACGACGGAAAATGTCATAAGATCGGTGCGGCTTCGCTTGAAAACGATCCCGAAATCGGCGAAAGCTGGATGAAGCCGTGGCACTTTATCTCCGAGGACGGCCGTTTTGATATGGTCATGACGCCGTATTACGACAATTTCAATAACATGATGCCGTTTAATCTTGTGGGAATGCGGACGCATCAGGTACACGGCCTCTGGAACGGCACCGTCACCCTTGACGACGGCACAAAACTTGAAATAAAAGATATGTATGCATTTTGCGAAAAGGTTTATAACAAGTGGTAAGCATTTTGGCTTTTGAGGTTCTGTGAGCCAAAACAATATCCGGGCGGTCTTTTTTCAGATCGCCCGTCTTTTGCTTTTCAGACGAAAAACCGGGCGGTACAACATCAGCTGTACCGCCCGGGTCTTTTAACGTGTTTTGTGGTGATTATTTTTGGCCGAGAACGCCGTCGAGGTTTTTGAAAAAGTCAAGAACCATCTGGAAAAATTCGTTGATCCGGTTGAGAATCTGTTGGAAGAACGAAACCTTTTCAAGGATTTCCGGGTTTGTTCCGGTTGCATGAATCTGCGTTTCGGTTTCGGTTTCGGGCAATGTCGGCGGAACGTAGGTCAGATCTTCCGGATTCTGCGTTTCGGGCGTGGTCGTAACGGTTTCAGACGAAGGGTCAATAAAGGGTCCGCCGGCAAAGGCAGGACAAATGAAAACGGATAAAGCCAAGAGTGCCGCCAGAACGGCCGCAGTAATTTTTTTACAGTTTTTCATAACAGATAACCTTCTTTCGTTAATAAAAAGTTAACATTTCTCAAGGCCATTATAACAGTTTGCTTTGCTTTTGGCAATAGCTATTTATAAATCCAATAATTTTTAACTCTTAGATTTGACTCGCTCCCAAGATTCAGAATTCAAGCTTTTCTTCGATATAGTCGGAAAGCTCGTCAATCGGCAACCGGATCTGCTGCATGGTGTCACGGTCACGGACGGTTACGCAGTTATCTTCAAGCGAATCGAAGTCGTAGGTGATGCAAAGCGGTGTGCCGATTTCGTCCTGTCTGCGGTATCTCTTGCCGATAGAGCCGCCGTCGTCATAGTCAACGCTGAATTTCTTCTGAAGCTTATGATAAACCTCGGTCGCCTGCTCGGAAAGCTTTTTCGAAAGAGGAAGAATTGCCGCTTTATAGGGCGCAAGTGCCGGATGAAGACGAAGCACGACTCTTGTATCGTTCTTCTCCTCATCAACAATCTCTTCGTCGTAGGCGTCAACAAGGAAGGCCAGCGCAACTCTGTCTGCGCCGAGGGACGGTTCAATGACGTACGGAAGATACTTTTCGTTCGTTGTCGGGTCAAAGTATTCCATGCTCTTGCCCGAGCAGTTCTGATGAGCGGTGAGGTCGAAGTCGGTACGGCTTGCGACGCCCCAAAGCTCGCCCCAGCCGAACGGGAAGAGGAATTCGAAGTCCGTCGTTGCGTTTGAGTAGTGGGAAAGCTCTTCCTGCTCGTGGTCACGAAGCTTGAGGTTTTCCTCTTTCATACCGAGTGACAAAAGGAAGTTTTTGCAATAATCTTTCCAATAAGCGAACCACTCAAGCTCGGTTCCGGGCTTACAGAAAAATTCAAGCTCCATCTGCTCAAACTCACGGATACGGAAAATGAAGTTACCCGGGGTGATTTCGTTTCTGAATGACTTGCCGATCTGACAAACACCGAACGGCACCTTGCGTCTTGTCGTTCTCTGAATATTCTGAAAGTTTACGAAAATGCCCTGTGCGGTTTCGGGACGCAGATAAAGCTCACTTTTTGCGTCCTCGGTAACGCCCTGAAACGTCTTGAACATCAGGTTGAACTTTCTGATGTCCGTGAAGTTGCAGCTGCCGCATTCGGGGCAGACGATGTTGTTGTCCTTTATGTACTGTGACATCTGCTCAAATGACCAGCCGGCGGGATTCACACCTGTGTCCTCGATAAGCTTGTCGGCACGGTGACGGGTCTTGCAGTCCTTGCAGTCCATCAGCGGATCGGAGAAGCCTCCGACGTGACCGCTTGCGACCCATACCTGCGGATTCATAAGAATCGCCGAATCAAGGCCGACGTTGTACGGATTTTCCTGAACGAATTTTCTCCACCATGCCTTTTTGATGTTGTTTTTATATTCAACGCCCAAAGGACCGTAATCCCACGAATTTGACAATCCGCCGTAAATTTCGCTTCCCGGGTATACAAAGCCTCTTCCTTTACAAAGGGCTACGATTTTTTCCATTGTTTTTTCAGTATTGTTCATATCTGAAACTCCTTTCACACAAAAGGCTACAAGTCGCCTATTAAACCTTATAATAATATAAAAAGAGTAAATAGTCAAGAAAAAATCTCACGAATAAACACCGCAATTGTATGCTTGACAAAATGCGGACTGTTGTTATATAATGTAGCTCTGTAAGTTTGCACTTACTCAAGTCAATCTCTGAATACGACTAAGCATTCGTCATAATGCCGATCGCCTTGCGTTTTTGAGATTGCCTGAAATTGAAAAGCGTCGGACTTATGTTGCTATACTTCTTTTACTTCTCGGTCACCTGAACGGAGACTGAGCAATATGTCCCGTTTTAATAAATGAAAAGGAGGTCGACAAAATGAAAAGAACCTATCAACCCAAAAAGCGTCACAGAAAGATGGAACACGGTTTCCGTAAAAGAATGTCCACGAGAAACGGCCGCAAGGTTCTTGCCCGCAGACGTGCAAAGGGCAGAAAGCAGCTTACCTATTGATTTGCTGCAGCTTTAATTTTGGCGTTGGGGTAGATTGACTTGCGCAAATACGTTACATTAAATCAGAACAAGGATTTTCTGCGTCTTTATTACCGGGGCAAATCCTTTGCGAGACCCGCCATCGTGGTCTATGCGATGAAAAACCGCTGCGGTGTCTGCCGTGTCGGAATGACTGCAAGCAAGAAGATCGGAAATGCCGTCGAACGCAACCGCTCCCGTAGGATTATCAGAGCCGCTTATCAGTCTGTGTTTCAGAACGAAACTTTCAACGGCAATTGGGACTTGGTCTTTGTTGCAAGAACAAGGACGAAATACCAAAAAAGCACCGCCGTTGCAAAGGAAATGACGGAATGTCTGAAAAAGCTGGGGGTAATAGCGTGAATTCTTATGTGAAAGGAAGAAATGCAAAGGTGTCAGAGGAATTCTGACGGATGTTTTGTATTTCATGGCAATTAAAATGAAACAGCTTCTTTTAAAGGCCATCCGCTTTTACAGAAAGCATATTTCACCTCATTTGCCGCCTATGTGCAAGTATTATCCGACCTGCTCGTGCTATGCGATCGAAGCAATCGAAACGCACGGAGCTTTTAAGGGCGGGCTTCTTGCTTTATACCGGCTTTTACGGTGCAACCCTCTTTCGGCAGGGGGCTACGATCCTGTGCCGCCGAAAAAGGACAAGCACAAAAACTGTACGCACGACTGAACCGCTCTTTCAGTCAAACGGAATAATTTTACGGAGGAAAACAAATGCTATCTTTTCTCTATGAAGTTTTCGGTTTCCTTTTCCGTATTCTTTATGATTTTATCGGCAATTACGGCTTAGCGCTTCTTATTTTTACGCTCTTTTTCCGTATCATTCTTTTGCCGTCGAGCATTAAACAGCAAAAAAGCTCGGCAAAGACTGTCAGAATGCAGCCGAAGATCCGCAGAATTCAGGAAAAATACAAGGACTACGCTCCGAACGAAAGAAACCAGAAAATCCAGCAGGAAACCAACGAGCTGTATCAGAAAGAGGGTTACAGCGCCATGACGGCCGGCTGTCTGCCTCTTTTGTTCCAGCTTCCTATTCTTTACGGTCTTTACGGAATTGTCCGTGAACCGCTCAAGTACGTTTTGAAGATTCCCAGCGAGCTTATCAATTCACTTACTGCGGTTGCCTCGAATGCCATGACCGTCAGCGGCGGAAACAAGGCTTATGTCGAAGCGTCCCTTATCGCCAATATTGACCAGCTCGCTTACAAGATTCCCGATACAGCGGCGAAATATGCTGCCGATATCGACAAGATCCGGAACTTCGACTTCCGGGTTTTCGGAATTGACCTCGGCGGGATTCCGCAGGTTTCAACCTTCAAATCCTTCGGCTCGGCATCAACGGAAGCCAAGATTCTGTTATTGATTCCGATTCTCTGCTTTGTAAGCTCCATGCTGACAAGCGTACTGACCCAGGTGCGCCAGAAAAAGAGCAATCCGAACATGGAAAATGCGCAGATGATGGGCTGTATGATGCTCATGATGCCGCTTATGTCCCTTTGGTTCAGCTTCCAGTTCCCTGCAGGAATGGGTATGTACTGGATTCTTTCGAACCTCATCGCTTTCGTTCAGACTCTTATCCTCGGCCACGTTTACGCACCGAGAAAGACGATTGCCAGACTGATGGTTGACGAAACGATAGAAAAGCGTTCCTATGAAAAAGCAAGAAAAAGAGCTTTACAGAACGCAAACAACGCAAATGAAGAATAAACGATATTTTTACTAACTATCTGAAAAAACGGTGGTGATACTATGATACATGAAGCAACAGCAACGGGCGAATCCGTTGAAATCGCAGCAGCGAATGCCATTAAGATGCTTGCCGCACCGCTTGAGGCTGAAGTAAAAACCGAAATTCTTGAAATACCGAAGAAAAAGGTGCTCGGACTTTTCGGCGGCGCCCCTGCTAAGGTAAGAGCTTATTACGAAGCTCCCGACGCCCCGAAAGAGGCAGTAAAAGCGAAACCGGCACCGAAATCGGCTCCCGCTCCGGCGGCGAAGAAGCCGCAGCAGCCGGTCGCAAAAAAGGCAGAAGCCCCGAAGGCTTCACAGCCGCAGGAAAAGGCTGCAGAAGTTCCGGCTGAACCCGAGCGCAAGAGAATTGAAATCGACGATACAAAGCCCGGACTTCAGGCGGCAAGAGATTATCTTGTCGAGATTATTTCGCTTATGGGTGCCGAAAAAGTTGATATTGAAGCGTATGAGCTTGCAGACGGAGAGGTTCTTCTCGAAATCGACTGCGGCGACGATTACGGTCTTGTAATCGGAAGAAGAGGCGAAACGCTCGATTCGATTCAGTACCTGACAAGACTCACAGCCAACAAAAAGAAAGCTGAAGGCGAATACACAAGAATTTCCGTAAACGTCGGAAATTATCGTGAAAAGAGAAAGCACACACTCGCTGAGCTTGCGAAGAAGAACAGCGCAAAGGTGCTCAAATACGGACGCAACTTCACGTTCGAGCCGATGAATCCGTATGAAAGACGCATCATTCACACAACGGTTCAGGAAATTGAGGGCGTCACCTCTTATTCCGTCGGAACCGACGCGGAAAGACGTGTCGTGATTACGCTTGAAGAAGGCGTTAAGCCGACGCATCCGTCAAAGGGCGGTTACAACAACCGTGGGAGAGGCGGCAGAGGCCGTCAGGGCGGCGGACGCGGCCCGAGAAAGAACAACAGTTATAAGCCGGACGCTCCGACAAGAGCGCCGAAAACCGACGCAGGAGCCGAGGGCTTCTCGCTGTACGGAAAGCTGAACTGATCGCATTCTCTGAATGCTAAAAACAGCCGATAAGGCGCTTGCGAAAAACGCAGTGCTTATCGGCTGTTGTTTTTATCGCTGTTTTTCAATGGGCTTAATCGGGTGACGGATTACGGTTTTCATTTTTTCGGGATTTGCTTTTCTCGGGTCGGACAGATAAATCTCGTGATGCAGTCTTTCGTCGGAAAAGTCGTGTTCATATCCGTTTTCTTTAACATAGGAGTCCATGACCGCAACGGTTTCCGGTTCGTCGTCGAAAGGCCCTGTGTGCATAATCTGAACACACAAGCCCTCATGAACGGTTAAAAACTCCGCTTTTTTGCAGTCAAGCTTTTTCTTCCTTTCGGCCTCAGCTTTCGCCCATTCAAAGTCGTCGGCCGTGACAAAATCGGGAAGCCGGATAACGGAAATCCAGTTAAAAGATGATTTATCCGAGTAATCGACACCGTCTATGCCGTCCTGCCACCAGAAGCCCTCGAGCGGCGGCACAACATACTCGAAATAGCCGTCGATTTTATGGTCGCCCTTATAGCTCATCTTGATTGTATAGGCGATTGCATACAGTAAACCGACCGCCTGTTTGTATTCGCCGTCCGCCTCGTTGGGGTTGCCCTGTCCTCTTACGGCGATACAATTCATCGGCGGAATATCAACGATTCCGGGCTTGTTTTTTGGAAGATAGAACTCCTTGTATTCTTTCTTAAAATCGAACGCCATAAAAAGTCTTCTTATTTTTCAGAAAATAAGTCTTTAAACAGCTTTTCGGCTTCTTCTTTTGTAAATCCGCCGGGGGAAAAGATGAAATTTTTCGGTGTCGTGTCCTCCCAGCGTGAACAGTGCTCGTTGATTTCACTTTCGGTCATTGAGATGTCGCCGACGCTTACGAGCGATGATATGACAGCCTTAAAGCTTTCCTTGGTTTCGCCTGTCAATTCTAAAAGTCTTTCAAGTTTTTCGCTTTCAAATTCGGCTGCTCTGTCAATCAGTGCCGGCATGAACACGGCGCACGCAAACCCGTGCGGCACGCCGTAGTTTTCGGTCAGGACATAGCCTAAGGGGTGCGGAAAAGCCGTACCGCAGTAGGCGAGGGTGATTCCGGCGTAAAGCGAGCCGTAATACAGCCGTTCTCTGCCGTCCTTTCCGGGAACGGCCTTTTCTTTTTCGAGCTTTTTCAGCTCTTTCCAAAGCATCGGAATGCCCTTTTCGGCGAAAAGAGCCGGAATGTCCGTACACTTGGGTGAAAAATATCCCTCAACGGCATGCGCCAGAGCGTCAAGTGCGGTCGAAACGGTTACCGGATACGGCATCGAGCAGGTATACCGGGGATCGGCAAAGGTGAGAGCCGGATTGCAGTCGTCATAGGCGATACTCTTTTTGCGTCCGGTCTCACCGTCCGTTAATACGGCAACCCGTCCGACCTCGCTGCCTGTGCCGGCGGTCGTTCCGATGAGAATCAGCGGCAGCGCTCTATTCCGCACGGCTGCGGCATATATATCTTTGAAAGAAAAGGTAGGATTTGTCGCATAAACCGCCGCCGCTTTTGCGCCGTCAAGCGCCGAGCCGCCGCCGATTCCGACGATAAAGTCCGCCGAAAAGGCATTCGCCATTTTGCCGGCTTCGTGACAAGAGGACAAAAGCGGATTTTCGCCCATGCCGTCATAGATTTCATATGCGATTGCGTTTTCTTCAAGTGCGGCTGTCACATCATCGAGCGCACCGCTCATTTTTGCCGAATGTTTGCCCGTTACAATCAGACAGCGTTGCCCGAACGAAGCAAACAACGAAGCATTCTCTCTGACGCAGTTTTCGCCGCTGATGACCTTAACGGGGATTGAAAGATTGAAGTCCACAAAGACCACTCCTTGTACTGAAATATAAATAATTATACCAAAGTACGGAAAATAAAGCAATGCCCTTGCAATTTGTCGAATTTTAGGGTAAAATTATATGAATCATTTAAATTGGGATAGAATGAGATTTTCCAAGTTGAACGGAGGTGTTCCCGACGAAAAAGTCGACAAAAAAAGCGAAAAAGATACTGCTTTCCATTATGGCGGTGATTGCCGCAGCAGCGATTATTGTGTCTGTTATCATCGTCGACAAGCGGAAAGAGGAATACCCCTCCGATACGAAAAACAGCGTTGCGATGGGGACGATCGTGACCGTCAAGGTTTACGGCGAAAAAGCGGCGGCGCACACCGACAGCATCAGCAAAATGGTGTCGTCCATTGAAAACGTGATTTCCCGCAAGATTGAGTCTTCGCCGGTAAGCATCCTGAACAAAGCCGGAAAAGCCGACAACGAAATGGTTGCGGCTCTTCTTGGAACCTGTCTGAGCGTTTCAAAGGACTGCGGCGGCGTTTTTGACGTTTCAATCGGTGCAGTCAGCTCGCTCTGGGACTTCGATTCCGAAAAGAACGTTGTACCTGAGGACAAGGATATCAAAGCCGCCCTTAAGACGGTTGACTATACAAAAATAAACGTTGACGGCTCATCCGTTTCGGTCGGGAAAAATCAGCAGATTGACCTTGGCGCCGTCGGCAAAGGCTATGCCTGCGACGTCATCAAGGCGTATCTGAAAGAAGCCGGAGCAGACGGTGCGGTCGTTTCCGTCGGCGGAAGCATTGTAGCCTACGGCAAGCGAAACGACAACGGCGACAAATGGAGAATCGCCGTGCGTGACCCCGACAACGAAAGCGGATATATCGGAACGATCCGGCTTCATGAGGGCTTTGTCTCGACCTCGGGTGACTATGAAAAGTACTTCGAAAAAGACGGAAAACGCTATCATCATATCCTCAACGCCAAGACAGGCTATCCGGCTGAAAGCGATTTGCGGTCGGTTACGGTTGTCTGCGACAGCGGCGCTTTAAGCGATGCGCTTTCGACTGCCTGCTTTATTTTAGGCGAAGATAAAAGTCAGACGCTTCTCCAGAAATACGGCGCATCGGCTGTATTTATCGATAAAGACGGAAACATCACCACGTTCGGCGACATCGAATTTGAAAAAGCCAAATGAAAAAGGGTGATTACTATGTGATAGTCTCCGTTCTGGCTCTTTGCGTTTTGCTTTTTATTCCGTCGTTTTTGCCGTCCGGCGAAAAAACCGCTGAGGTGTATGTTGACGGTGAAAGGGTCAAAACCGTTTGCTTAACTTCGCTGAAAACAGAAGAACGCTTTGAGGCGGCGGGTTGCGAAATCCTTTTTGAAAAGGACGGCGCAAGCTTTATAAAAAGCGACTGCCCGGATCAGCTTTGCGTTAAATGCAAAAAGCTTAAAATGAACGGAGACAGCATGGCTTGCGTTCCGAACCGGGTCGTTGTGACGGTCAGGGCGGAAAAAGAAAACAATTACGACATTGTGGCTTACTGATATGAAAAATATGACGAAAGCACAAAAGACGGCACTGTACGGAATCCTTTCCGCTCTTGCGCTTCTTCTTTCGGTGCTCGAAAATTATCTGATTCCCGATATTCCGTTTTTGCCTCCCGGGGCGAAAATCGGTCTTTCCAATATTATTACCATGCTCACCGCTTCGCTTTCGGGCTTTTCGGGAGCGATCTATATTACGCTGTTAAAAGGCCTGTTCGCTTTCATCACAAGGGGAGCCACGGCGTGCATCATGAGCCTTTCGGGCGGAATCTTGAGCACGGCGGTGCTGTGCCTTATTTTAAGGCTTAACAAAGACAAGCTGAGCTTTGTCGGAATCGGTGTTCTTTGCGCCTGTTTTCACAACCTCGGTCAGCTTGCGGCGGCCTTGGTGATTTCGGGAACACCGATGCTTTTCAATTACGGCAAGTATCTTTTGATTTTCGCTGTTATCACGGGAACGGCGACGGGACTGTGTCTGAATATCCTGATGCCGAGGATAGAGGCGGCGCTTCGCACCGCATGAAATATGCCTGCGGCATGTGATGAATGATATACGCCTTTCGGCGTATGATATGTGCCTTTGGCACATGGAGGTCAGCCGGGCGACTGATTGCGGTAAATTTTAGTTTATCTGTCTGACAGTCAGTCTGTACTTTTTGGAGATAACATCTTCTATATCTTTACCTTTGCGCTAATGCCGCGCAGGCACTTACTTTCTGACCGAAGCGTCAGAAAGTAAGCAAAGAACGCTTTTTCGTGGGAGGACAACACCAAGTGCGGTCGCGCTGTTTGTGTTGAGGGTGATTTGTTCTCTCTTGTGTTTGCTGTTAAAATTGATTTGCTTTTTTGTT
>CAMAZY010000026.1 GCA_945863885.1 uncultured Clostridia bacterium | reverse complement strand
TTTCTTTTTTTATTATATCACTTTCACCAGAAATATCAACCTTTTTCTTCCACTTCCCGACCCCGACATTGCCGAGACCATCAACGGTGACACGCTCTCTCTGCTGTGGTAGCTCCATAGCCTTTGAAAAACGGGTATATTCTCCGCTTGTGACCCGGTAACGGCACCGGGCGGCGACAATGTCGTCCTCACCTGCTCCGCCAACCTCAAGCAAATGTATTCCCTGCCTTTGCGCCCGCATTTTTGTTTCGAGTCTTCGCTGACGCTGTAAGGCTTCATATTTCGTGTACTGTTTTCCGCCGTATTCGACGGGGATATTCTCTTTGCGGTTCATTTCCCGAAGCTGTTCCTCCGTGTATGTCGGCTCGGATATGCCCGGAATGACGGGGTAATAATCGTGATAACAGTTGGCTCCGCAAAGTCCCGTCACCGAGCCTAAACCGCAGATGGAAACAAGCTGCTTCTTCGTGTACCATCTGCCCTGCCACACCTGATGTGACGGACGGGCACCGCCGTGCCATGTCACTTCGAACATATCGGTTCCGAGTTCTTCAGCGTTTTGCTCGTTGATCTTCCCGGTAAGCTGTGCGATTCCGGTCATGACCGAACGTCTGGCGGCAACATCAACCCGGTTACTCCACCCGGAAGCATAATCGACCGTGCGAAGTCCGCTGTTCGTGAGTGCCGAAACTGCCTTTTTTATCGCCGTGTTATAATCAAAAACACCGTTTGCAATGCCGTTGATTGCATTGCCCACGGTGTCCTGATAGAATTTTCCGATTTCCGTAAAATGCACCGTTCCGTCGGCGTTCCGGACGGCAAAGCCGAGAGAGCCGGAGAGATTGCGCATTTCGTCCACCGAGCCATTTTTTCGGAACCGTCCGATAATCGCTTTCAGTGCCAAGCCTGTCCTGACGGGGAATTTTGATATATTTATTCGCCCAGTTCTGCGCCGATTTCGGCGGGTTAAAGGACTTGAATTTATACGCCTTATCGCCGCCACGGATGACCGACTGCTCGATTTTACGGACAGCCTCTTCTCCGCAGAACTGGTCAAGCTCTTCGAACCATACAACGCCGATATACCCGAAAGGCGGCTTGATCGACTTGATTTTATTCGGATCGTCTGCCCCTCTGAAGTATATTTTCTGCCCCGTAGAGACACGGGTGATTTCGAGCGGGGATTTTGTTGCCGTAAACTCTCCGTCAAGCGAAAGCGCGGAAATTGCCCATAAAATCTGATTGTACACGGAGTCTTTCAGCGTATTGCTGACCTGACGGAACACACAGGCGTGCGTGTCGTATCCGTCCCCGGCAAGCTGATTGACTATCTGAAAAAGCAGCCGAAAACAAGCGTACTTGTCGTAACAGGCGCAAACGGACAGCGAATGACCGAAACAGCACGGAAACGGCTGTGGGAAAGCTATATGAATGATTCAAACCTGACATATGGCAAAGCGACAAACAAAAGGAATAAATTCGATCCTAAAGGCAACATCATGGCAATCGAACCATTTACGCCGCATTGCTTGCGCCACACATTTTGTACAATCATGTATGAATCAGGCATTGACGTGCTGACCGCAAAAGAGCAGATGGGTCATAGCGACGTTAAAACAACGCTTTCGATATATACACATCTTGACAAAGTTTACAAAAAGAAAAACATTTCAAAACTTGACGAATACCTCGAAAATTACGGCTGAATTTTGACACCCCTTTTGACACCCCTAATGAAACAAAATACCGCAAAAACGCACTAATTTGTCCAAATGCTCAGACGGCAAAACAAAGCATAAAAAAGCCCGTAACCCCAGTGTTTATAAGGGATTACGGGCTTTTTTCATATGGCAGGGGCAGAAGGATTCGAACCCTCGGCACGCGGTTTTGGAGACCGCTGCTCTACCAGCTGAGCTATACCCCTATGTAATTGGTGGACCATCAGGGACTCGAACCCCGGACCGACCGGTTATGAGCCGGTTGCTCTAACCAACTGAGCTAATGGTCCGTTGGTCTTGCGACTCTTAGGAGTATATCAAAACTTTCTTGAAAAGTCAAGCTTTTTTTACAAATTGTTTCTTTTCGTCTGTCGCTCGTTTATCGGCTTGTGCCGCATACAGTTTAGGCAACCTCTAAAAACTCAAGGCGTTCGGCATAGTGCGCAAATGATGTCGGATTTTAGGCAAAAAACCGCAGGAATACTTTATGTATTTCAAGGTTTTTTAACGACAAAGACGGCATCAGTTGGGCATTATGACGAATGTCGGGACGTTTTTAGAGGTTGCCTTTAATATATCTGACCGTTCTGTATCAGAAGCTGTATCTTTGATACGAGCGACTCGGCTGCACAGCGGTTTGACTGCGCCCCCGGGTGACCGCTGATAACAATATCCGTCTCACCCATTTTAAAATCAATTGTCGTGTTGTCAATCTTTGTTTCGCCGGTTTCGTATCTGAATTCACTAACCGCCTGTTCAATATACGGATACATGGAATTGTTCATATCACCGAGTACGCAAAGAATAAACGCATCCGGATTTTTCTCTCTGACGATAGAAAGAAGCCGCTTGTACTCCTCAACAAAACCGACTCTCGATTCCTGCGTACGGCAGTATGAAGCGTCGTTTGTTCCGAGGTTGATTACAACCAGATTCGGCGTGTATTCGCTGAAATTCCAAAGCTCGGAGGCATAGGGCGAATCGAAGTTTTTATAATCGATTGCCTTTTCGTATCGGTCAAAAATAACGTCGGACGTGTTTCTCGAACCGGATGTGTACCCGGAATATACACCGTAACCGGAATAGGAAACTGCGCTGTAATCGGCGTCAAAGGCAAGCGCCGTCAGATAAGCATAGGTCTTTGAGAAATTTTCCGTTGTTGTGGAAAAGCTCTTGCTGTCGTCGGTTTCATCGATTCCGAAGCCGCAGGTGATCGAGTCGCCGATAAATTCAAGCTTGAGCTGTTTTTGCGCCGTCGGGACAGCCGGACGTTTTCCGACAACGGTTATCGTGCCGATTCCGTAATAAGAATACATGGATTCGGAAAGCTTCACGACACGGACAATGGCTCGTCCGCCGCATGAATTCAGATCAATTTTCACATGGGTTTCATAGTTTTCAAGACTTTGATCAAAAACAAGATAGCCGTTAACATATACGGCAACCCTCGGGCGGTGATTTGATGAGGTGCTTGACGCCTTTTCCGCAATCAGCTGAATGTCGGCTGAAACACCCTCACAGTCAAATTCTATTCCGCTGCCCGACATCGACATCCATCTGACACCGTTGTCATAAACCGTCCGTCCGAGCGGCTTGACATAAGCGGACGAAGCGTTCAGAACCATCGTCTCGTCATAGGCGCTCTTTTTTCCGCTGTATTCGGTTACATAATAGATCGGTGCACTTGTCGGCTGTTCGGCAATACTGTTTTCAATCGTTTGTGAATAATCGAAATTATTTTCGATTTCAATACGGTTTTCAATGCTGTATGTCACCCCGCCCTCAGCGGAATAAACGGAAACCGACGGTGCCGCCGTCTGATTGATTTCTATTGATTCTACCCTCAGAGACACACCCGGCAATGTCATACTGTTGAACAAAACCGCAATCAGTACGACAAAAATCAAAATGGCAACGGATAAAATGATGATAATTTTAGACGATTTTTTCATTTTGTACCTCCACAAGGTCACGGTCACATAACGAACAATCATACATCGGTTATGCAAAACACTTTTGCTATTTTATCACATCTGTCCGAAAAAATCAACAAATGCCCATACGGCATTATTTTCCTCATTTCCTGTATTTTTTTGAAAATCTGTTGCTTTTCGGTTTGCAAAAATATATAATTGACTTGTAAATATATTCTATCGATCGGAGAATGCAAATGTATAGGGAGTCTTCAAAAACCAAAACGCTTTTCCGGACAGTCCTGTCTGTATTATTTGTCTGCTGTGCCGTCTTTGCGCTGTCTCTCGGCGCCGAGGCAACGGGCGGTATCCGATACCGTTCGTTTTCTTCGGGAGAGGTTTCCGAAAACGGCTATGTCGATTCTTCTTTCCGGGTGAAGACTTCTTCGGCTTCTTCCGATTCCGACACGGTTTTCAGAAAAGCGTCTCTCCCCTCGAACTACAGCTCTGTAAAAGAAGGACTTGTGACAAATGTCAAGGATCAGGGCAACTACGGAACCTGCTGGGCGTTTGCAACCGTTTCCGTTGCCGAAACCTCGGTCATCAAGGAATTCAAAGGATATTCCAAAGACAACTGTGACTTTTCCGAAGCTCACCTTGCCTATTTTTCCGTCAGCGACGCCGTAGACAAGCTTAAACTCACTTCGGGCGATAAAACGAAGCTTAACGGGATCAACTATCTCGACCTCGGCGGCAATCTCTATTTTTCCACCTTTACGCTTGCAAAATGGTTCGGCATCACCGACGAAAGCACGGCACCGTACAGCAGTGCAAAACCGAAGACCGAGTATGCAAGCTCTCTTGCCTACTCCAAGAACAAAATGCTTCTTGAAAATGCATATTGGATTCCGATGAGCGACCCGAAAACCGTCAAACAGCTTATTATGCAATACGGTTCGTGTGCCGTCTCCTATTACCATGACGAATTATTCATGAATAACGGCAAAGGCTCCTATTATCAGAGCATTGTAAAAATTCCGAACCATTCCGTTACGATCGTCGGTTGGAACGACAATTATTCACGAAATAATTTCGGTACCGTTTTCAATTTATATGCAAGACCGAAAAAGAACGGTGCATGGCTGATCAAAAACAGCTACGGTACGTCGTTCGGGAACAAGGGCTATATGTGGCTTTCTTATGAAGACGCTTCTCTTTTGTTCGACGATGCGGCTTTTCTTGATTTCACCGAGCCGACAGCCTTCGATAAAAACTATCAGTACGACGGTACAACAAGCTCATTCGGAGGGTACTATACCGACGATCTGATTTACGGCGCAAACCGCTTTAAAACCCTTTCGTCCGATGACCTTCTGACCGCTGTTTCGTTTTATACCTCAGAGCCGGACGTCACCTGTTATTATCAGATTTACAAAAACGTTGCCGGCACGTCCGATCCGACAAAGGGAACCCCGGTTTACAAGTCTGCCGTCAAATCCTATCAGCAATATGCCGGCTATCATACTGTTTATCTTCCCGAACCGATTGAGCTGAAAGCCGGGGAGTATTTTTCCGTTGTTATCACCTACAAAAGCAAGGGAAAAGAGGTTATGGTGTTTTCCGATGACGTCGGCTATGTCGACAACACCGGCTATGTTTACTGCTACGCCAAGAGCCTGAAGGGTCAAAGCTATGTCAGTGAGGACGGTAAGACCTGGGAGGACTTGTATGAAATCGGAAAAGGCGAAAACTTAAGAATCAAAGCCTTTACGAAAACCCGCAGTAAAAAGCCGAAAAAAATCACATTGTCGGACTCTTACTTCGTCTTAGCCAAAGGAAATACCGCCGCTTTGAAAGCTACGGTTTCCCCTTATTACGCTGTCAACAAGCTTATCTGGAAATCAGCGGATCCCCAAATCGTTTCCGTCGATTCAAGCGGAAAAATAACGGCGAAGAACTACGGAATGACTACTGTCACTTGTACCAGTGCCGTTGACAATTCCGTTTTTGCCGAAATAAAAATCAAAGTCACGCTCAACAAGGTCAGCGGTCTGACGTTCTCGAAAGCAACAGAAACGGCAGTTAAAATCACATGGGATAAGAACGCCGATGCGGACACCTATGAAATCTATCTCCGGAATGAAACCACCGGCAAGAAGACCCTTGTCGATAAGACGACCGGAACGTCCTATATCTTCAAATCGCTTACTCCCGGTCAAAAAATCACCTGTTATGTTGCCGTGGCGAAAAATGACGGTAAATTGTCGTATAACAGCGGTTATTCGTCCCCCCTCTCCTGCTCTACAAAACCGAAGCCGGTTTCAAAAATCAGCTTTTCTTCCGTTACTTCAAATTCCGTAAAGCTTTCATGGAACAAGGTGCCGGGAGCCGACGAGTATTATGTCTATGTTCTGAACACGAAAACAGGAAAATACGCTACGGTCGGAAAAACTCAGGCAACTTCTTACACCATTTCCAAGCTTCAGGCCAATACGGTCTATACCTTTGCGGTCAGATCGGCGGCTGTTGCGGATAAAACAACGCTGAAAGCCTCCTCTTTCCCGACAGTGAAGCTCAAAACCGCCCCGGCAACTGTGACGAATTTCAAGGCGGCAAAAAGCGGAAACGGAAAGGTCACTTTATCGTGGGCGAAATCCGCCGGCGCTTCGGGCTATCAGATTTACCGCTATGACGCAAAAACGAAAAAGTACGTTGCCGTAAAAGCCACCGCTTCGACCAAGCTTACGGTAAGCGGACTGAAAGCCGGACAGACCTATACGTTCCGGATCAGAGCCTGCGGCGAGTACAACAAAACCAAGCTTTACAGCGGATACACGACCGTCAAAATAAAAGTATAAAACCGACGGCTGTGCCGGATTTCTCCCGACGAGATTCCGGCATAGCCGTATTTGTTTTTCCGGACACTGATTGCCGCTTCGGGCCAAAAAATTTTTTCGGTTACTTGTTCAAAAAAACGCCGTCTTTCGATATAAAGTTATGCAGTATTGTGTATTGACTTAAAAAGCGTCAATCATGTATAATGTTTTTAAATTGCAAAGGTCAGGTGTGACTGACGGATAAGTGGGCTGACCACAGGGGAGCACTTGTAAAGACCTTTAAGCCGACCGTCTGGGCAACCCTTAAGGGAGACCGTCTGTTTCCCCGTTTTTTGGGGTTGCTCTGTTTATTTTTATAGGAGGTATCTTATGAAAAAAGTAGGAATCATCATGGGAAGCGACAGCGATCTGCCGGTTGTTGAAAAGGCAATCGACACTTTGGAGCAGTTCGGTGTACCGACCGAGGTTCATGTTTTTTCGGCGCACAGAACGCCCGAAGAAGCAAGAAACTTTTCTTTAAACGCACGAAAGAACGGCTTCGGTGCCATTATCGCCGCAGCAGGCATGGCGGCTCATCTTGCCGGTGCCATAGCCGCAAACACAACACTTCCGGTTATCGGAATCCCCATTAAATCGAATAAGCTTGACGGTGTTGATGCTCTTTTGTCAACCGTAATGATGCCCTCGGGAATCCCCGTTGCGACTGTTGCGATTGACGGAGCTGTCAATGCCGCCTTGTTGTCTGTTGAGATTTTGGCGGTCAGTGACGACACACTTGCCGAAAAGCTCGACAGCTTAAGAAAAGAGGGCAGCGAAAAGGTACTGATGAAAAATGCTGCCATCGAAGCAAAATATAACAAATAAATTCTCAAGGAGGATAAAACTATGGAAAAACTCAACCAGCTTTATGAAGGCAAGGCCAAAAAGGTCTTTGCGACAGACGACGAAAATCTTGTCATCGTTTCCTACAAGGACGATGCGACCGCTTTTAACGGACTGAAAAAAGGTCAGATTGAGGGCAAGGGTGCCATCAACAACAAGATGAGCAATATGCTTATGCAGATGCTCGAAAAGCACGGCGTTAAAACGCACTTTGTCGAAGAACTCAACGATAGAGACACCGTTGTCAAAAAAGTTTCCATCGTTCCCCTTGAGGTGATTATCCGCAACGTTTCCGCCGGTTCCTTCGCCAAGCGTTACGGCGTAGAAGAGGGCATCGCTTTTGACGAGCCGACAATTGAATTTTCCTATAAAAACGATGATCTCGGCGATCCGCTTATCAATGCTTATCATGCAATCGCTCTGAAGCTTGCCACAAAAGAGGAAATCGAGACCATCAAGGCCATGGCTTTCAAGGTCAACGAGGTCATGAAAGAATACTTCAAGAAAATCGGCGTTGACCTGATTGACTTCAAGCTTGAGTTCGGCAGACTTTCGGACGGCACCATTGTACTTGCCGACGAAATTTCTCCTGACACCTGCCGCTTCTGGGACAGCGAAACGCACGAAAAGCTCGATAAAGACCGCTTCAGAAGAGACCTCGGCGGCGTTGAGGACGCTTACAAAGAAATGATGAAAAGAGTTTTAGGCGAATAATCAGGAGGCTACAATGGGTGGATTTTTCGGAGTAGTCAGTAAAACCGACGCGATCGAGGACGTCTTTTTCGGAACTGACTATCACTCACATCTCGGCACAAGGCGTGCAGGTATTGCCGCCTATGACGAGAAAATCGGACTGCAGAGAGAAATTCATAACATTCAGAATTCCCCTTTCAGAACGAAGTTTGAACATACCTTTGACGAAATGCAGGGCAAGAGTGCCATCGGCTGTATCAGTGACTATGACCCCCAGCCGCTTCTGATTCGCTCGAATCTCGGTATGTACGCCATCTGTGTCATCGGCATCATCAACAATTCCGATGCGCTGATTAAGCAATATCTTTCCTTCAGCGGCGGTCACTTCGGTGCTATGACGGGCGGAGCGGTCAACTCGACCGAGCTTGTCGCCGCTTTAATCAACCAGAAAAGCGATTTTGTCGAGGGCATCAAGTTTGCCCAAAAAGAGATTGACGGAACAGCTTCAATCTTAATTCTCTGCCACGGCGGAAAGCTGATTGCCGCCCGTGACAAGGTCGGACGGCTTCCCGTTTTAATCGGCAAGAGCGAGGACGGCTACTGCGTTTCGTTTGAGTCGTTTGCGTATAAGAAGCTCGGCTATGAGGACGAAAAGGAACTCGGCCCCGGCGAAATTGTCGAGATTACCGCCGACGGCGTGACGCAGCTTGCAAAGCCCGGCAAGAAAATGAGAATCTGTGCTTTCCTGTGGAGCTATTACGGCTACCCCACTTCAACCTACGAGGGTGTAAACGTTGAAGTCATGCGTTACCGCAACGGTCAGATTATGGCGGAGCATGACAAGCAGGTCGGGAATGCCGAAAACATTGATTATGTCGGCGGCGTTCCCGATTCGGGTACTCCGCATGCCATCGGTTACGCAAACGAAAGCCATATTCCTTTCGCAAGAGCATTCATCAAATACACACCGACGTGGTCAAGAAGCTTTACGCCGACCCGTCAGACTGAGCGCAACAAGGTCGCCAAAATGAAGCAGATTCCCGTACACGAGCTGATTAAGGATAAAAATCTGCTGTTTGTGGACGACTCAATCGTAAGAGGCACACAGCTTAAGGAAACGGTTGACTTCCTTTACAATAACGGCGCAAATGCGGTACACATGCGTTCTGCATGTCCGCCGATTATGTACAGCTGTAAGTTCCTCAACTTTTCAAGAGCCAACAACGAAATGGAGCTGATCGCAAGACGCATTATCGTTGAGCTTGAGGGCGAAGAAGGCTTACAGCATATCGACGAATACAGCGATTCGTCAACCGAAAGAGGTAAGAGCCTGAGACAGGCTATATGTGAAAAATTCAACTTTGCTTCTTTGGAGTTTCAGTCATTGGACGGCATTGTCAAGGCAATCGGTCTTGATGAATGTCAGCTTTGCACCTACTGCTGGAACGGCAAGGAATGAGATAAATAAGAGAACTGCATAGCGGAAAAAGGAAACTGCCGTAAGGGTTGTATGCGGCAAATCCTTAAAAAGAAGGCGTACTATCATGAGCAGTTTAAGAGAAGAATGCGGCGTTTTCGGTGTCTATTGTAAAGAGTCGTATGACGTGGCACGAATGACCTATTACGGACTTTTTGCGCTTCAGCACAGAGGGCAGGAGTCGTGCGGAATCGTAGTCAACGACGACGGACTTTTCAACACTTACCGTGACTTAGGGCTTGTCAACGAGGTTTTCACCGCCGATAAAATCGACGCTTTAGGTCTTGGCAACATGGCGGTCGGTCATGTCCGTTACGGTACAACGGGCAACTCGGGCAGAGTCAACGCTCAGCCGATTGTTGTCAACCACATCAAAGGCCGAATGGCTTTGGCGCACAACGGAAACCTGACGAACTCCTTTGAGCTTCGAAGCGAGCTTGAACTCAAAGGCTCGATTTTCCATACTACGGCGGATACGGAGGTCATTTCCTATATCGTGACCGAGGAGCGGCTTTCCGCCCCGACAATCGAAGAAGCCGTCAACCGGGCGATGAACCGCATCAAGGGCGCATATTCGCTTGTCATCATGTCTCCGGCGAAGCTGATTGCCGCACGAGACGAAAACGGTTTTCGTCCGCTTTGCTACGGCGAAACGCCCGACGGACGGTATGTTGTCGCTTCGGAAAGCTGTGCGCTTGACGCTGTCGGCGCAAGGTTCATACGAGACATCGAACCCGGCGAAATTCTTGTCTTTGACAAAAACGGAATCCGCAGTATCAAAGACCACTGCAACAAACAGCCGATGAAGCTTTGCGTATTCGAATACGTCTATTTTGCCCGCCCCGACTCGGTCATTGACGGTGCGTGCGTTCACGAAGCAAGACTTCGTGCCGGCGCCTATCTTTCACTCGAGCACCCCGTTCAGGCGGACGTGGTTATCGGCGTGCCCGATTCGGGTCTTGACGCCGCTGTCGGCTATTCAAGACAGTCGGGCATTCCCTATGAAATCGGCTTTATCAAAAATAAATACATAGCAAGAACCTTTATCGCACCGGGTCAGTCAAGCCGAGAGGATAAGGTCAGAATCAAGCTGAACCCCATAAGCTCGGTCGTAAAGGGCAAGCGCATAGTGCTGATTGACGACTCCATCGTCAGAGGCACAACAAGCGCAAGAATCGTAGCTCTTTTGCGGGAGGCGGGAGCAAAAGAGATTCACATGAGAATTTCTGCGCCGCCGTTTCTCAATCCCTGCTACTACGGCACGGACATTGATTCAAGAGAGAATCTCATTGCCTGTCACCATTCGGTTGACGAGATTGCAAAAATCATCGGTGCCGATTCGCTCGGTTACCTGAGTATCGACAGCGTGAAGAAAATCGCCTGCGGTGTCAACGGCAAAGGCTACTGTACCGCCTGCTTTGACGGTGAGTACCCGACGGAGGTTCCCAAAAATACCCATAAAAACAGATTTGAGGAAAAAATATCATCAAACAAATAAATGATAAGACGGAGGAAGAATTATGAGTCAATCCAGATCAGACAGCTACGCTGCGGCGGGCGTTGACATTACAGCCGGCTACAAGGCGGTTGAATTGATGAAAAAGCATATCGCAAGAACCGTTGCCGACAATGCGGCGAACGACATCGGCGGCTTCGGCGGCCTTTTCGAGCTTGACATGACGGGCATCACAAGACCTGTTTTAGTCAGCGGAACGGACGGCGTCGGAACCAAGCTGAAGCTTGCTTTCCTGATGGATAAGCATGACACAGTCGGTATCGACTGCGTAGCGATGTGCGTTAACGATATTATCTGCTGCGGAGCGAAGCCGCTTTTCTTCCTTGACTATATCGCCTGCGGCAAGAACGTCCCTGAGCGAATCGCCGAAATCGTAAGCGGCGTTGCAGAAGGCTGTGTCCAGTCAGGTGCGGCACTTATCGGCGGCGAAACGGCGGAAATGCCGGGCTTTTACCCCGAGGACGAATATGACCTTGCCGGTTTCAGCGTCGGCGTAGCGGACAGAAGCAAGATTCTTGATAACACAAAAATGAAAGAGGGCGACGTGATTATCGCGCTCCCGTCAAGCGGCGTTCATTCGAACGGCTTTTCGCTTGTCCGGAAGGTTTTTGACGTTGAAAACGCCGATATCAAGACTCCCGTCAAGGAACTCGGCGGAAAGAGCGTCGGCGAAACGCTTCTGACTCCGACAAAGATTTATGTAAAACCCATGCTGGCTCTCTTCGATAAAATCACCGTCAAGGGTGTATCGCACATCACCGGCGGCGGCTTTTACGAGAATATTCCGAGAAGTATCCCCGACGGACTTTGCGCAAAAATCACGAAGAGTGCTGTCCGTGTTCTTCCGATTTTCGACCTTATCGCAAAAACGGGCAACATTCCTGAGCGTGATATGTTCAACACCTTTAACATGGGTGTCGGCATGAGCGTCGTTGTCGCCAAAGAAGACGCAGAAACTGCTCTTGCCGTTCTTCGTGAAAACGGCGAGGACGCTTATATCATCGGCGAAATCATCAACGGTGACGATAAAATCGTGATTGAATAAGGTGAAAAAATGAGCACGGAAAAAACAAGAATCGCCGTTCTTGTATCGGGCGGCGGAACGAATTTACAGGCGATTTTAGACGCCGTAGACAACGGAAAAATCACCCACGGCGAAGTCAAAGTTGTCATTTCGAGCCGTGCGGACGCTTACGCACTCGAGCGGGCGAAAAAGCACGGTGTTGACGGCAAGGTCGTTTCAAGAAAGAACAGCGAAAGTCAGCAGGAATTTGAAAAAGGCATTACCGATCTTTTAGACGAATACAAAATCGACCTGATTGTTCTTGCCGGCTTTATGTCGATTCTCTCGGCTGACTTTACGAAAAAATACGAAAACCGCATTTTAAACGTTCACCCGTCGCTGATTCCGTCGTTCTGCGGAAAAGGCTTTTACGGGCTCAAAGTTCACGAAGCCGCCCTTTCCTACGGCGTAAAGGTCACGGGGGCTACGGTGCATTTCGTCAACGAGATTCCCGACGGCGGCGAAATTATTTTGCAAAAAGCTGTATACATCGAGCCTGACGACACGCCCGAAACGCTTCAGAAGCGTGTTATGCAGGAGGCGGAATGGAAAATTCTTCCCGAAGCAGTCGAAATCGTCAGCGAACGGCTTATGAAAGAAAAAGGAGAACGGATATGAAAATCTTAGTTGTCGGCGGCGGCGGACGTGAGCACGCCATCATCAAAAAGCTGAAAGAGAACAAGGATATTGAAGAAATTTTTGCTCTGCCCGGAAACGGCGGCATGAAAGACGATGCAACACTCGTCAATATCGGAGCTAAGGACATTGACGGCATTGTGAACTTCGCAAAGCAAAACAAGATTGACTTTGCCGTGGTTGCACCCGATGATCCGCTCGTTTTAGGTGCGGTCGACGCCCTTGAGGGAATCGGCGTACCGTGCTTCGGGCCGAAAAAGAACGCCGCTATAATCGAGGGCAGCAAGGTCTTTTCGAAGAACCTGATGAAAAAATACGGCATTCCGACGGCGCAGTACGAAGTCTTTGACGATATGGAAAAGGCGCTTTCTTATCTTGATTCCGCTCCGATTCCGACGGTTATCAAGGCGGACGGCTTAGCTCTCGGTAAGGGCGTTATCATCGCCATGACAAGAGAAGAAGCAAAAGACGCTGTCCGTTCGATGATGGAAAATAAAATCTTCGGCGAAAGCGGAAGCCGGGTTGTTATCGAAGAATTTTTAGAAGGACCCGAGGTTTCCGTGCTTTCGTTCACAGACGGAAATGTGGTTGTTCCGATGGTTTCCTCCATGGATCATAAAAGAGCGCACGACAACGATGAGGGACTGAACACCGGCGGTATGGGAACGGTTGCGCCGAACCCGTATTATACGAAAGAAATCGCCGACGAGTGTATGAAAACAATCTTCCTGCCGACCATCGAAGCGATGAAAAAAGAGGGAAGAGAATTTCGAGGCTGTCTCTATTTCGGCTTGATGATTACAAAAGACGGCCCGAAGGTTATCGAATATAACTGCCGCTTCGGCGACCCCGAAACGCAGGTTGTTCTGCCGCTTCTCAGAAGCGATCTGTTCACCGTTATGAAAGCGACAAGTGAGGGCAAGCTTTCTGAAACCGAGGTAAAATTCAGCTCGGAATCCGCCTGCTGTGTGATCGTTGCTTCGAAAGGCTATCCCGTCAAATATGAGAGCGGTTTCCCGATCGTTCTTCCCGAAACCGACAGCAAAAGCGAAATTTTTGTTGCCGGCGCAAAATGTGAAGACGGTAAACTTCTTAGTGCCGGCGGCCGTGTTCTCGGCGTAACGGCGGTTTCCGACACACTCGACCACGCAATCGAAAAAGCGTATGCTCTTACCGAAAAGGTGGAATTTGAAAACGGCTTTTACCGTAAAGATATCGGACAAAGAGCCCTTAAGGCACTGAAAAAATAAAATCAACGAAAGGAGAACCGGCTCGGGCACTCAGGTTGAAGTCATGTACCGATCAACCCGGGATTCGAGTCATGTAATGACCATGGTATATCGGATTTATGTTGAAAAGAAAAAGGAGCTTGCCAACGAAGCGAAAGCCCTTCTGAGCGATGCTCAAAGCTTCCTCGGAATCAAGAGCCTTCAGGATGTCAGAATCATCAACCGCTATGATGTTGAAAATATTGACCCCGAGCTTTTCGAGGTCTGCAAAACGACGGTTTTTTCCGAACCTCAGCTTGATATTGTTTCCGATTCGTTCGAAAGCGAGGGCGCAACAGTTTTCGCCGCCGAATATCTCCCCGGTCAGTTTGACCAGAGAGCGGACAGTGCGGCGCAGTGTATTCAGATCATTTCCCAAAAAGACCGCCCGGACGTCAGAACGGCAAGAATTTACCTTCTTTACGGCGACCTTACCGCGGAAGAAGTCGAAAAAATCAAGAAATACGTTATCAACCCCGTTGAGTCGAGAGAAGCGTCTCTTGAAAAAGTCAGCACGCTGAAAACCGAAATGGTTATCCCGACCGAGGTCAGGACGCTTGACGGCTTTCTGGCTCTTGATGATAACGGACTCGAAAAGTTTGTTGCCGATTACGGTCTTGCGATGGATAAGGACGACATTAAGTTCTGTCAGGACTACTTTAAGACCGAAAACCGTGAGCCGACGATTACGGAAATCCGCATGATTGACACCTACTGGTCGGATCATTGCCGTCATACGACGTTTCTGACAACAATCGACAACGTCACCTTTGAAGATGCGCTTTTGCAGACGGCTTATGAAGACTATATCGCTGTCCGGAAAGAGCTCGGCAGAACGAAGCCGATTAACCTCATGGACGTCGGCACGATTGCCGCAAAATACCTCAAGAAAACGGGTAAACTCGAAAAGCTTGACGAATCCGAGGAGATCAACGCCTGCACCGTCAAAATTGAGGTTGAGGTTGACGGCAAAAAAGAGCCTTGGCTTCTTCTCTTCAAGAACGAAACCCATAACCACCCGACCGAAATCGAGCCGTTCGGCGGTGCGGCGACCTGTATCGGCGGTGCGATCCGTGACCCGCTTTCGGGACGCTCCTACGTTTACGGTGCGATGCGTGTAACGGGTGCGGCTGACCCGTTGAAGCCGGTTGAGCATACGCTCCCCGGTAAGCTTCCGCAGCGTAAAATCGTTACCACGGCGGCGGCCGGTTATTCCTCCTACGGTAACCAGATCGGTCTTGCCACCGGTCAGGTTGACGAAATTTATCACGACGGCTATGCGGCAAAGCGCATGGAAATCGGTGCCGTGATTGCGGCGGCTCCGGCGGAAAACGTACGCCGTGAGTGTCCGACACCGGGCGATAAAATTATCCTCTTAGGCGGAAGAACGGGACGTGACGGTTGCGGCGGTGCGACAGGTTCGTCGAAGTCTCATAACCTCAAGTCGCTTGAAAGCTGCGGCGCCGAGGTACAAAAGGGTAATGCCCCCGAGGAAAGAAAGCTTCAGCGTCTTTTCCGTGATAAAGAGGCCTGCCTGATGATTAAGCGTTGTAACGACTTCGGCGCAGGCGGTGTTTCGGTTGCAATCGGCGAGCTTGCCGACGGACTTGACATCGACCTGAACCTTGTGCCGAAAAAGTACGAGGGTCTTGACGGCACGGAGCTTGCTATTTCCGAATCGCAGGAAAGAATGGCGGTTGTCGTTGACGCAAACGACGTTGACCGCTTCCTCGAAAAAGCAAAGAAAGAAAATCTTGAAGCAACCGTCGTTGCGTCCGTAAAGGCAGATCCGAGACTGACCATGACATGGAACGGCAAGACGATCGTTGACATTTCAAGAGAATTCCTTAATTCCAACGGTGCCGAAAAGCATATTGATATCGTGCTTTCCGCTCCCGAAGAATACAAAAAAGACACAAGCGGCGACTTTTCAGATAATTATGTTGCTTTGGCCTCCGATCTCAACGTCTGCTCAAAGAGAGGTCTTTCCGAGCGCTTCGACTCAACCATAGGAGCGGGTACGGTGCTCATGCCGTTCGGCGGTAAGTATCAGCTGACACCGAATCAGGCGATGGTACAGAAGATTTCCCAGGAAAAGAAGCATACCGATGACTGCTCCTACATGGCGTGGGGCTACAATCCGTTCATCACCGAAAAATCCCCGTATCACGGTGCTTATCTAGCCGTTGTGGAATCGGTTTCGAAACTGATTGCAAGCGGTGCTTCGTTCGAGGACGTCTATCTGACGTTCCAGGAATATTTTGAGCGTCCCGGTAAGGACGGCAGACGTTGGGGCAAGCCGCTTTCGGCTTTGCTCGGTGCTTTTGAAGCGCAGAAAGAGCTCGGGATTGCCGCAATTGGCGGTAAGGACTCGATGAGCGGAAGCTTTGAAGATCTCGACGTTCCCCCTACTCTTGTTTCCTTTGCCGTCACAACCGGCAAAACCGATGAGGTTATTTCTTCCGAATTCAAAGCGGCAGGACACAAGTGCGTGCTGATTAAACCGGAGTATAACGAAAACGGACTTCCCGACACCGAATCACTCCTTTGCGTATTCAACAAGGTCAACGCTCTTATGAGAAGCGGAAACGTCAAGGCGGCTTATACGCCCGGCTTCGGCGGTGTGGCGGAAGCGGTCATGAAGATGGGCTTCGGTAACGGCATCGGCTTCGAATACGATAAGAACGTTTCGGCAGACGATATCTTCGGCTACAACTACGGCGCCTTCATTCTTGAAACGGTCGGCGACGTTGACGAGGGAATCGTACTCGGCACAACAACCGACAAAAAAACTATCAAGTACGGCGACAAGAGCGTTTCACTTGATGCTCTTCTTGACGCATACGAAAACAAGCTTGAGCCGGTTTATTCCTGCAACATCGAGCAAAACGGCGGAAAAATCGAGAATTTCGCCTTTACCGCCGAAACAAGACCCGCTCCGGCTATCAAGGTCGCAAAGCCGAGAGTGCTCATTCCCGTTTTCCCGGGCACGAACTGCGAATACGATTCCGCAAAGGCTGTCGAAAGAGCGGGAGCCGAGGCGGAAATTATCGTCATCAACAACCTGACCGCAAGCGGTATTGCCGAATCGGCGGACTACTTCGCAAAGCGTCTCTCGGAGTCGCAGATCGTCTTTATTCCCGGCGGCTTCTCCGGCGGCGACGAGCCGGACGGCAGCGGTAAATTCATTACGGCTTTCTTCCGGAACGCCGCAATCAAAGAAGAAGTCACAAAGCTTCTCGAACAGCGTGACGGCCTTATGTGCGGTATCTGCAACGGCTTCCAGGCGTTAATCAAGCTCGGTCTTGTACCGTTCGGTAAGATTATCGACACCGACGAAAGCTGTCCGACGCTGACATTCAACACCATCGGCAGACATCAGTCAAGAATTGTAAGAACGAGAATTGCTTCAAATAAGTCCCCGTGGCTTTCATCAACGAATGTCGGCGAGGTATACTCCGTTCCGATTTCGCACGGTGAGGGACGCTTCCTGGCGAGCGAGGAGCTGATCCGGAAGCTCTCTGAAAACGGTCAGATCGCCACGCAGTACTGCGACCTTGACGGCAACGCCACAAGCGATATACACTTTAACCCGAACAACTCCGCCTTTGCGATCGAGGGTATCACGTCCCCCGACGGCAGAGTCTTCGGCAAAATGGGACACAGCGAAAGAATCGACACCGGACTTTACAAGAATGTCGAGGGGAACTACGACATCGGAATGTTCCGGAATGCTGTGGAGTACTTCAAATAAGAACACGGTAAAAAAATCAGCCGTCCGAGCAAAATCGGGCGGCTGTCCTTTTTATGTTGTTTTCGTTCCTTCGGCATCAGACTGAACCTCCTTTTCAATCTCATACCAGTCCTTTTCAAAATCGGCGGCACTGTAGGAAAACTGCGCCTCATCAAGCGTTTTAATAAGTCTTCCCGCCATCGGATAAAGCGACGAAAGGTTAATTCCGCCGGAAACGGCATTTTTCACAACCGGCATCGCTTTGGAAATGACTTTATCAAACATCGTTTTCGGCTTCTTGATTTTCAATGCCTTGGCGGCAGGCTTGATAATAGGCTGATAGACGGTCTTTTCGATGAAGCTTTCGGTCAGTTTGTTGAAGCTTTTGCTTGTCACCGACGACGATAAAAGTTTTAGCGCTTTTTCGGCTCTGCCCGAACCAGACATGACGCTATAATATAAACATAACCGCAAAACTGTTTTATCGGTGTCACAATCGCCCGAATTCCAAAAGTCGCTTTCTCCGTAAAGATAGGCAATATCCTGAATCAATCGGACAGCCGCCATATAGTACAATAAGGTATTATAAGGAATTGCTGTCTTTTCGAGTATAGCTTCGGGTATGTCTCCGATGAATGTCTGCGTGATTCTTTTTTGCGTAAGAGAGATTGCTTTTTTCCGAAGCTCTTCCCTATCGCATCCGGCTTCAACGGGACCTTTTTCAAGTATCGTTTTCAGCCGGCTTTCTTCTTCGGCTTGAAACTGCTCGGATAAACTTGTGTTGCGGTCGATTTTTGCTTGCGGTATCTCAGTTACCGTTTCGATGATAACTTCATCGGGAAACCCGATATCCGATTCGGGTGCGTTATCGGCATACCGCTTATATCTGCGCTTGAGCTTACTGCCCGTATCGGCAATTTTTTCAGACATATTCCTGATGGTATCGGTGATTTCTTTTACAGTCGGCATTCATCTACAACTCCGATTTAATGATTCGGTTCATTATAGCAAAACCGTCGGTATATTACAAGAAGCGAAAGTGAATTGTTTGCTTTTTTGTTTTAGACAGAAGAAATCATGCAAAAAAAAAATGCCATATGCCGTCTCGCTTTAACACTTTAAAGTGTTACGCTTTAAATGGCGCAAGTATGATTATACCCGAACGGCCGAAAAAGTCAAGCCTTGACAGTAAGTTCCCGAAAAAATCAGAAAAAATAAAAAAGTTTCAAAAAAGGCTTGACAAAACCGTTTGGCGGCGGTATAATAACAACACTGAAAACGCAGTGCGACGAACACAGCGCAGTCGGTGTCTTTAGCGATGAGGGTCCACCCGTTCCCATCCCGAACACGGCAGTTAAGCTCATCAGTGCTGACAATACTTGGCTGGAAGCGGCCCGGGAAGATAAGGCGATGCCGACACAAACAAAAACAAAGCCGCAGAAAAATCTGTGGCTTTTTGTTTTACTTCTTCCGTAACTGTCAAATCTATCCTTGAGGTGATCATTTATGGAAAACAAAGGCGGACGACTTGTGTTCATGCCCGACATCGAATATAAGGCGTGGGTCAACCGGAACCGTCAGCTCCTTGACGAAATCATCAAAACAAAGCAGGTCTCAACTGCGTGGCTCAGACAAGGCGAAAACAAAAGCTTTCTTGTCCGCTATTTCGGTGAATGCGGCTACAACATTACAATCGACTGACGGAGGCAAGCGTTATGAAGAAAAAGACTTTGAAAAAAATCAACAAAAAGATCACACGGGCTTCCCGTCTTGTCAATTTTGTCGCAACCGCCGCAGTAGTGGCGATGACGGTGTACACCCTGATTCCGAAGAATGAAAAAATCAGCGGCATTGACGAAAACCGCCTTGCCGAAAAGTTTATGCCGAAGCCGGACGATGCGGCTTAAAAATTGAAGCAATGAAAATCATGCCATTCGAAGATCGGTTCCGTGATGACCTGATTTTTATGATATTGGAAGCGAAAAATGCCTTAGGAAGAGTTCCCGGTCTGAATGAAGATCTGCTCGATATCAAATCAAATTATTTTGATAAGGGAGATATGTTCTGGATTGCAGTTGATGAAAGCAACAGAGTTGTCGGCAGTATCGGCTTTCATCTTGACAGAAACTCCGGCAGAGCGGATTTGCACCGATTGTTCGTCAAGTTTAATTTGAAGAGGCAAGGAATCGGAACAGCCTTGTTAAGTGTCGCGGAAAGCCATTTAATATCGCAAAATGTAAAAACAATATTTGTGCATTTGGGAAACGGCGATGAATGGTTTGAATCAAGGCATTTTTATACGAAGCACGGCTATACGGAATATTCAGCCGACAGGATGAAAAAAGAAATATTGTAATGCAGCGGTAAAGAAATCTGACCGCTGTATTTTTATCGGCAAGAGCGGAAACTCCATCAAACTCAGCATTGACATAAACGGTCGGTATTTGTTATAATTTAAACAGTATTATTGAAAAGAGGATATTTTTATGGCAGTAACTATTCCCGACGGTTATTCGTCTCATCTTTCCATCAGAGAGACCGAACAGGCAATCAAAAAGGTTAAGGACTTTTTCGAAAGAGATCTTGCAATCGAGCTGAATCTGACAAGAGTTTCCGCTCCGCTGTTTGTTGACGCAAAAAGCGGCATCAACGACAACCTCAACGGAACGGAAAGACCCGTAGGCTTCGATATTTTCAGCGGTGAACAATTTGAAATCGTCCATTCTCTTGCGAAATGGAAACGGTATGCGCTGAAGATGTACGGCTTCAATCAGGGCGAGGGTCTTTATACCGACATGAACGCCATCAGACGTGACGAGGAAACGGACAATATTCATTCGATTTTCGTTGACCAGTGGGATTGGGAAAAAATCATAGCCAAAGAGGAAAGAACCGTTGAAACGCTGAAAAAGACGGTAAAGCTTATCTATGCGGCGCTTCGTCATACCGAATACTACATCACAAGAGAATATGACTTTATCGGAAGTCTGCTTCCCGAAAAGATTCATTTTATTACCACGGGCGAGCTTGAAGAGATGTACCCCGACAAGACAAGAAAAGAAAGGGAATATATCGCCGCAAAGGAACACGGTGCGATCTTCCTGATGCAGGTCGGCGGCAAGCTCAGGGACGGCAAACCCCACGACGGCAGAGCTCCCGACTATGACGACTGGAGCCTGAACGGCGACATTATTGTTTATTATCCGATTCTTGATATCGCCCTTGAGCTTTCGTCAATGGGCATCCGTGTTGACGAAACCGCTCTTATAAATCAGCTTAAAGAAAGCGGCTGTGAAAACAGAAAGGACTTACCGTTCCACAAAGCGCTTCTTTCGGGCGAGCTCCCCTACACCATCGGCGGCGGAATCGGTCAGTCAAGAATGTGTATGTTCTTCTTGAGAAAGGCGCACATCGGCGAAGTCCAGTCTTCCTATTGGGACGAGGAAACCGTGAAGTACTGCAAAGATCACGGAGCGGTGCTGTTATAATAACAATAAGTAATCCGCCTTGCTTGATGCAATCGCACCCGAGGAATTTGATATTCTGCATTATGCGGCTATGGCTGAATTAAAAAAATAAACAGTATGCATGAAAAGCATAGTCTTAACGTACCGCAAAAAGTATAAAGATTTTTGTTTTTTTGATGAAAAGGAAATTTCTTGCTTTAATGTACTTGCGTAATAAGAACCTAAGGGGATATATTTATGTTAAAAAAAATAATTGCCGGTATTGCGGCTGTTCTTGCCTTGATTTCGCTTTTTGTTTCAGTTGTGTTGACAATATCATACAAAGACTCTTACATAGAAGACGAAAATATATTCAGCTATAGATTTTCTAAACAGGCTGAAGCAATTAAGGATGATTTCCATTATATTTCAGAAACAACAGAAGATCTGAAATATCTATATAGAACGGTTGATATATCTTATAAAAACGAGATCAAATCCTCCGACAAACAACTGCAAACCATGCAAGAAAAGTATAACAACATTCAGGACATTATTGATACTTTATCGCCGGAACAACTGTCTTATCTGGGAATCAACAAAGATGATGGTATGGACGCAATAAACAACGTCATAGAGGATTTGACTGAGTGGAAAACAGATCAAGATGAATTCTTTGAAGGATTTCCAAGTGACGGAAGCTCTTTATCTGCATTGTCATTAAATTTTCAAGAAACCCTTAACGCAAACACATTATACATTGTGTCAAAGAGTCAAGAAATCATGGATTTATATTGGAGTGAAGAAAAACTTGATTCCAAAATAACTGAAATCGAGGATAATTTAGCTATTTTAGCATCAAAGAGTGAATATAAAACAGGTATCATCATTTCAAGCATTGTCTTTGCCGCTTTCACTGCCATTTTTACTGTTGCCATCGTATTGATAGTTGCTGAAAAGAAAAAAGCAGTAAAGAAAAACATATCCGATATAAATGAAATAACGAGTTGACGTTTTAAACTTCATTCGAAAATCAGGATTATTCCTGACTGGTTCATTGTTCTCTTCACAGCGACAATCAAACTAAAGAAGGAACCATATTTTATATTCAAGGAGACAACAATATGCAAGACATCAAGCCCGGCAGATACCGCCACTTCAAGGGCGGCGAATACGAGGTAATCGGAGTAGGAAAACACAGCGAGACGCTCGAGGAGTATGTGCTGTACCGTGCGCTTTACGGCGAGGGCGGCTATTGGGTCCGTCCGGCTTCCATGTGGAACGAAACGGTCGAGCTGGACGGAAAAACATATAAGCGATTCGAGTACATCGGCGAATAACCGTATTTTTTCGCTATTGCCACAGTATATCATAAAAAACGAAGGAGACGACTGATATGGCAAAGATCCAAAGTCAGAAAATGAAGCTTCTCTATCTTTTGCAGATTCTTCTGACCATGACCGACGACGAGCACGGTCTGACGCTTTCGCAGCTTCTTGATGAGCTTGAAAAAAAGGACATAACCGCCGAGCGGAAAAGTATTTACGACGACTTCGAAGCCCTGCGGCTTTTCGGAATTGACATTGAAAGCCGTAAAGAAAACCGCACAACGGTCTATTTCGTTGCCAACAGGACGTTTGAACTGCCGGAGCTGAAGCTGCTTGTCGACGCCGTTCAGTCGTCAAAATTTATTACACACAGAAAAAGCAACGAGCTGATTAAAAAGCTTGAGGCCTTTTGCTCCGTTCATCAGGCTTCACAGCTTCAGCGTCAGGTCTTTGTCGCAAACCGTGTCAAAACGATGAACGAAAGCATCTATTACTGCGTGGACGACATTCATAATGCGATCAGTGAAAACCGTCAGATCACGTTTCAGTATTTTGACTGGGGTACGGACAAGAAAAAGCACCTTCGTCACGACGGCAAGCTCTACCGTGTAAGTCCGTGGGCCTTAAGCTGGGACGACGAAAACTATTACATGATCGCTTTCGATTCGGAAAATGAGGAAATCCGGCACTACCGTGTTGACAAAATGATGAACGTCAATCTGACCGGTGAGAAACGGGCCGGCGCAAAGCTTTTCAAGAATTTCGATATGGCGGTTTACGCCAAAAAGACCTTCGGTATGTTCGCCGGAGAGGAAAGAGATGTGACGCTCCGATGCAAAAATCATCTCGCCGGCGTCTTGATAGACCGTTTCGGTCACAGCATCACCATGACAAATGACGGCGACGACTATTTTACCGTAACGGTCAAGGCCGCCGTAAGTCCCTTGTTTATCACTTGGCTGATGAACTTCGGGGACGATGTGAAAATTCTGTCGCCCGACGATGTGATTGAAAAATACGTGGAAATTGCAAAAGAGTGTCTTGGGATTTACAAAGACGACAAAATGTCATAAACTGTATCCCAACTTCCGCTATTTGAAAATTCAATCTTTATTTTTTTTCAAAATTATTCAAAAATATCACCAAAAAGCCTTGCTTTGCATGGCTTTTTTTCATATACTTAAACTATAAAGTGTAAAAGGAGAGCGAATAGTATGAAAAAGATCATAATGGCAACCTTGGCTATCGTTTTAGTTGTCGCTTCGGTGTACTACATCGGTGCCGTATCACCCATACCGGAGCTGTTTCATGACCGCTTTTTCCCGGATAAGACAATCGAAGAAACCGGAAAATGCGGAGAAGCCGCAACGTGGAAATTCAATAAAACAACAGGCAAGCTTGTCATCAGCGGCGCGGGAAGCTTCGGCGCTTCCGAGGAGTTTTCCGGCTGTACGGTAATCCGATCCGTTGTCATTGAGCAGGGAATTACCGAAATCGGAGAAAACGCTTTTTCAGGCTGTGCTTATTTAAAAAATGTTTCACTTCCCGACAGTCTGAAAAAGATAGACAACGAAGCTTTCTCATCATGTGAACGACTGGAAAACATCACCATACCGAAAAATGTAACGGAAATCGAAGAACCGTTCCTGTATTGCGACGTGCTTTCCGGGAAACTTACTTCGGTCTGCGTTGACCCGGAAAACAAGAATTACTCGAGTGACGAAAACGGAGTGCTGTATAACAAAGACAAAACCGTTCTGATCCGATATCCGCTCGGTAACAAAAGACGTGAATTTACCGTTCCCGACGGCGTCAGAACCATCGCAGACAGTGCTTTTAACGGTGCCGAAAATCTTATCGGCATTACCCTCGCCGACAGTGTACAGACAATTCAAGACAACGCTTTTCACAGTTGTCAGGCACTCGAGACAGTTTCATTCGGAAAAAACGTCAAAACTATCGGTCATTGGGCTTTCGGTGACTGTGAAAGCCTCAAAAGCCTGAACTATGCCGGCACAAAGGAACAATGGGACAAAATCGGAAAAGAATCTGACACGGTGTTCGAAAAAATCGAAATTCACTTTGAAAGCACAGCCGAATAAAGATACATAAACAACCCCTGCAAGCCGAAATCATCATGCTTGCAGGGGATTTCTGTTTATTGTGTTTTGCGGCTCCTTATTCTGCGCTGTCCTCTGCCGCCTGTTCTCTGGCTTCTCTTAAGGCGATAACCTGTCTTGTGATATCATCCATGAAAGAGCCGTGAAGCTTGAACTTCGTCGTGAAGATGATAAGAGAAATCACGAACAGTACCGGCGGCACAATAACGAGCATGGCGGTGATGGCGTTCTTTGCACCCTGCGGATTGTTGCTGTGAAGATTTCCGTCGTAGCCGGAAATACCGAGAGAAGCGAACATAATGACCGTCTGAAGCGTGTAAGCCATTTTCTGTAAAAAGCCTTTCATTGAGAAGGTAATTGATTCCGCACGGAAGCCGAGCTTGATTTCACCGTAGTCAACGATATCGGCAAGGAAAACGGTCTGAGCGATAAACATGGAGGCGATTCCGATGGCGCCGATAATATAGCAGATGTTCATCACCATCAGCTGACCGCTGATCGCACCGATTGCCATACCGACATAACCGGCGGCGGCGATACCGAGCGATGCCTGATAGGCCTTGCGCTTGGACATATACTTCGTAAGAATCGGGAGAAGCAAAAGACCGACAACCGAACCGATAGCCGAGCTTGTGCTGAACATGGACTGTTTGTTCGGGTCGCCGACAACAACGTCAAAGTAATAGGTGGCAACACCCGAGGTCAGATACCAACCGGCGTTCGAAATCATCGCAAAGAGCATGAAAACAAGAAGCTGATCGTTGGATTTTACAATCTGGAACGTCTTTTTCAGCGAAAACTTTTCGGTCGACTGCGTCAGAATCTTTTCTTTCGTTGAGCCGACACAGATTGATGAGAAAAGGATCAGACAGACGGCGCAGACAATCGCACAGATCAGGTAGCTTCGTGCGTCGTGAGTCTTAACTGCTTCACCTGTTTCCTGATCGATAATCATTGTGCTGCTGACGGCGGTCATCAGAAGCGGAGCACCGATGGTAACGATTCCCTGACCGAGACCGGAGAACGTTCTGGCAACGGTTGCAAGAATGTTTCTTTCCTCCGGGTCGCTCGTAAACGACGGAACCATCGACCAGTACGGAATATCCGCAAGGGTGTTCGTCATGCCCCACAGAACGTACGTTACGGCAACATAGATCATGATGCCGACGCCGCTCAGATGAAAGGGATTACTGAAAAGGAAGATCAGCACAAAGGCGTTCAAAAACGCACCCGTAAGGATCCACGGGCGGTATTTACCCATTTTTGTGTGCGTATTGTCGACAATCGTACCCATCATCGGGTCGTTGATACCGTCCCATATTCTTGCAAGAGCGGTCAGTACAATCAGGAAAGAGGACTTAAGATGCAGAACATCGGTCAGATACTTGGCAAGGAACGAATAAAACATTCCGTAACTCAAATCAAGACCGATCGCTCCGACACCGTACCCGAGCTTTCCTTTAATAAATTTGAGTGCTTTCATTTCAAGTCTCCTTACTTTCTTACTTCAAAAAGACAAAAGTCTTAGGGAAGCTCTGATTAAATCTGATGTACAGATTACGCCGTCAGATTTTTCGTCAGAAAAGTGCAAAAGCTGCGCAGGAATCCTGTCGGATTTCAAGCGGTTGTTGTGCTGTTCTGGCGGAAAATATGCAAGTAAGCTGTACGTCAAAGCGTATGCTGTGATGTATTCAGAGGTTCCTTAGTTTATTGTACAAAATAAACAGGGATTAGTCAATCCTTATTTTCGGCCATATCAGCTTTTCAGGCGAATTTACAAAAAGTGCTTGAAACTTCCGCCGTTTATTGGCATAATAAATAGGATATCATTTCACAGGGAGGTCTGACTTTTGAGAAAAGAAATCATAGAAGAGCTGACGTCAACTGACCGTCAGGAACAACAAAGCATACTGCAGCGGCATATAAAAAACGGCGTAATCATTCCGATCGAAAACGGAATCTTTATCGGGAAAGATGTCACCATCGGAAGCGGAACCGTCTTACTCCCGGGCTGCGTCCTCACAGGCGACACAAAAATCGGCTGCGGTTGTCATATCGGGCCTGACACCTGGCTTTTTGACACCGAGGTCGGAAACGGAAGCTCGCTGAACAACGTGCAGTCCTATGAAAGCAAAATTCTTGAAGGAGCCGACATCGGACCGTATGTTCATATCCGTCCGAACAGCGTTATCGGGAACAAGGTTCACCTCGGGAACTTTGTCGAAGTTAAAAACTCGACCGTCGGTGACAGCACGAGCGTATCGCACCTTACCTATATCGGCGACAGCGACGTCGGCAAAAATGTCAACTTCGGTTGCGGCTGTGTCACGGTCAACTTCACAGGCAAAGAAAAATTCCGCACGAAAGTCGGCGATCACGCCTTCATCGGCTGCAACACCAACCTCGTCGCCCCTGTCACCGTCGGCGATTACGGCTATACCGCCGCCGGCTCGACCATTACGGACGATGTGCCCGAAAACGCACTTGCCATCGCCAGAGCCAGACAAGTAAACAAAGAGGATTGGGTCACCGTCAACAAGCCGTACAGAGACCAAAAATAAAAAAGCAGGAGCATAAAATGTTTTTCAAAAAAGATACCACATCGTCGTCCGCCTATGAATACATGATCGTCGGACTCGGAAACCCCGGAAAAAAATATGAATTCACCCGCCACAACACGGGCTTTTTATGCGTTGACCTTTACGCCGAAGAACACGGTTTTAAAATCGACCGTCTGAAATTCAAATCGTTGATCGGTGAGACAAAAATCAACGGAAAACGTTGTCTGTTCGTCAAGCCGCAGACCTTTATGAACCTCAGCGGCGAAGCCGTCCGGGATACGGCAGCGTTTTACAAAATCCCGCCCGAAAAAATCATCGTGATTTTCGACGACATCAGTCTTGACGTCGGCAAGATGAGAATCCGCCGCAAAGGCTCGGACGGCGGTCACAACGGAATAAAAAATATCATCTACCATCTTTCAAGCGAGCTTTTCCCGAGAATCAAGATCGGTATCGGCGCAAAACCGCACCCGGATTACGATCTTGCCGACTGGGTGCTGACACCGTTTTCAAAAGAGGATCTGAAAACACTGCGGGAAGTCTGTAAAAACGCAGGAGAAGCAATTGAGCTTATGGTTGACGGAAAAATAGAGGAAGCAATGAGCCGGTTCAGCCGCTGAAGCTTCGCTTCAGCGGCTGGGTCGCCGTTGTTTTTTCAAAACAACGGCGACTTCGGGCGGCGCTCCCCCGCAGTCTGCGGACGCAGACTGCACTTTTCCGCCTGCGGACGCAGGCGGAAAAGAACCCGAACAGCCGTTCGGGTTGGGGAGCGCCGCCCCAACCCGCTGACTGCCGGTACAAATGGAAGGCGCCCGTTTGCGAAGCAAACGGGCGCTTATCACGTTATCGACCGGAATAGCACGAATAGTTTTTATAAAAGTCGGTTTCCTTTTGAAACTTCGAGCCGAAAACATAAGTATAGCTGAAAAACTTCGCCATGTCCTCGGGCGGAATCCGCATGCCGTCGTTCATCCATTCGAGTGCTACAGAAATTATCGCCGAAAGGGCAAAGCTTGTCAGATAATACCTCGGATCGGTTTTCGAGAAAGCGTTCACTGAATCGGGAATAACGCTTCGTATATCCGCTTTAATTTTATCTGCAAGCTGATTTTTACAGTCGTTTCTTGTCACAAAACGGCAAAGCGCATAGTTTTCCTTGCAAAAAGTCAGAAAAGCGGCACAATACTTTTCGAAATCCTCGGCTGAATTAAAGCTGCTGACGCAATTAACAACGGTTTCTGTCATCACCTGATAGATTTCCGTCTGAATTTTATCCATCATGTCGTAAACATCGGTGTAATATAGGTAAAACGTTGAGCGGTTAACGTCGGCAAGCTTTGTCAGCTCGGTTACGGTTATCTGACTGATATTCTTTTCACGAAGCAAAGTAAAAAGACTGTCTCTTAACGATTTTTTTGTTTTTCTGACTCTTCTGTCCTCTTTTGTATCCGTGTTTATCTTTTTATCGTACATTCCTGAATCTCACCGAAAAGAACGGTGCCTCCTTTTTAATGTTCTTATTTTTCGACACTTATGACCTGTCTTGTCGTTTTTTCAATAATACCCGCTTCATTTAATTATTGAAAATCTATTTTAATGCGCTATAATTGATATGACGAATTAACTTCATCTGTACTTAATTAAACACTTGTTGCAAATCCGTCGTTAGTATTATAATATACTTTCTCTGAAAAATCAACTTTTTATTCAGGAGAATTCCATGCAGTTTCAAAATCTTCTTTCTCTCCATTTTAAAAAGCGCGAAACTGCCTTGAAATGGCTTGTCGGTTCGTTTGGTTACTGTGCCCTGTTTATGTTTCTCGCAAATCCTGCCGAGAAAACCATCAGTCTTATCGGACGTGAGCACCTGACGCTGTTTTGCATTTACTGTTTTCTTTACGGTGCGGCGATGATAATAAATTTTCAGTATTTGTTCGCTCGGTTCAAGATAAAAAACAAATTTCTATACGCTCTTATGATGGCTTTTAACCTTTGTATGGGGCTTGTCGCAACAACGCTGATGCCGCCGCTCAGCGCCAACGGAGAGATTTCAACTTTTGCGACAATTGTTCATTGGATCACCGGTTTCGGCAACATTGTTGTAAATGCAACAGTCGCTTTAATACTGAACATGAAAGTTTATAAAGCGTACAAAAGCAAAAAAGCAAAAACCATTTTTGCCGTCGGAACCGGCGTGTGTATCGCCGACCTTCTCGTCTTTCTTCTTATGACGGTCATTTCCGGCGATCCGCAAAAAGCCAAAAACGGCTTTTTCGAAATTATCCCGCTCTTTGTTGTTTACCTCGTACTTTATGTTATTAACCATACCGACACCGTTTCCGACCGTTCACAACGTGATATGGCCGAAAGAGATTTTGAGGTCAGAGACAAGCGGATTTACACGTCGGTTTGCTTTGCTTTGCTTGCGGCGGCGGCAATCCTGTTCAACACCTACGCATTTATCAGAAATCCGATACACTACACCATCAGCATGACGGGAATTGATTATCCGAAAGGCTTCAATCTTGTCTGTGTTCTGCTTGCGGCTTCTTTTTTATTCAATTTCATTCTGCTTTTTAAAAAGTACGGCTATAAAAATATTTTTGCGTGGGCTGTTTCGATGATTGGTTCGGTCGCAATTTTGCTTTGCACCGCCGTTCCGACAACCATGAGCAAGGACATTGATGCTGTTCATGCAGTGAGCGCACTTGTTTTCTTCTTTTTCACAATGGCCGGTCTGATGCTGTTCATGTTGAGCCGTGCAAAAGCCGACCGCAGACACAGAAGCTTCCTGCTCGGTATGACTGTAATTCTTGCCGCTGTGATCCTGACACTCATTGTTTTGTTTGTCATTCTCGACCAGCGTTACGGCAGAACGGGACTTACCGAGATCATTCCGCTCGAATACATTTTCGCTTACTTCTATCTTGAAAACTTTACGGATTATTTTGAAAAGAATGACGAAAGCCAAAAAGCGAAAACGAAAAAAATCTCAGCATGATATTTTATTTCCTCCCTCCCAAATACAGCAAAAGCACCGCTTAAAAAGGCGGTGCTTTTGCCATCTGAGTGTAAAAATATATCAATGACTGCCACAGTTTCCGCTTCCGCAGCCGTGGGAGCCGCAGGTGTGGCCGCCCTGCCCATGTTCACTGTCGTGATGGTCACAGTGCGGATCCGGATTGAAAATAAGCGTTCCCGCAAGATAGGCTTTGACAGCCTCATCTGTACTGCCCGAAACGCCGGCAAAAAGCTTGATTCCGGCTTCGGAAAGTGCGTCCTTCGCTCCGCCGCCGATTCCTCCGCAGATCAGAACATCAACCCCGTGAAGCGTAAGAAACGAAGCCAATGCGCCGTGACCGCTTCCCATTGTCGAAACGACACGTTCGGCAGTTACCGTGCCGTTTTGAACCTCATAAAATTTAAACTGTTTCGTGTGGCCGAAATGGGCAAACACGTTACCGTTTTCGTAAGTGACTGCAATTTTCATAAGCGATACTCCTTTATCAGTCAAAGTTTACTTTGCCTTCGATTCACAATAAATACAGCGGTACACCCGGTTTTCCCTGTCGGTCAGCTTAAAAATGTGCGGAAGCTCCTGCTCAATGGAGGTAATACATCTCGGATTCTTGCATTTAATGACGTTTTTAACCGTCTTGGGCGGCTCAAGCTCAACAATTTTCTTGTTGACGCCGTTTTTGATGATGTTCACCGTAACGCCCGGGTCAATGTAGCCGATGATATCAAAATCAAGGTCAACATCACCGTCAATCTTGATGATGTCCTTTTTACCCATTTTTTTACTGCTTGCGTTCTTGATGATCGCAACCGAACACGAAAGCTCGGACAGCTTCAGAATCTTATAAAGCTCCATGCCTTTGCCGGCGTGGATATGGTCGAGAACAATTCCGTTTGAAATAGGATTCACCTGCATATCAGTCTACCTCCAGAAGCTTTAAAATGAGTGCCATTCTGACAAATTTTCCGTTTAATACCTGCTTGAAGTAGCAAGCTCTCGGGTCATCGTCAACGGCAACCGAAATTTCGTTGACTCTCGGAAGCGGATGAAGAATCCGCATATCGGGCTTTGCGTTTTCGAGCTTTTCGGGAGTCAAGATATAGCTGTCTTTGAGACGGATATAGTCCTGCTCGTTAAAGAAGCGTTCACGCTGAACTCTTGTCATGTAAAGAATATCAAGCTCCGGCATTGCCGCTTCAAGGTCGGTCGTTTCGATATAATCAAGGTTCTTTTTGTCGAGCAGTTCTTTCTTGAGATAATCGGGAACGGTAAGCTCAGGCGGTGAAATCAGCACAAAGCGGACGTTATTATAGCGTGAAAGCGCACCCAAAAGGGAATGAACGGTTCTGCCGAACTTCAGGTCGCCGCAGAAGCCGACGGTCAGACCGTCAAAATGTCCGTGTTCGCGCTTGATGGTAAGAAGATCGGCAAGTGTCTGCGTCGGGTGGTTGTGTCCGCCGTCGCCGGCATTGATAATCGGCACGTCCGACTTCATCGAAGCGACCAGCGGTGCGCCCTCTTTCGGGTGACGCATGGCGATGATATCGGCGTAACAGCTGACAACCTTTACGGTGTCCGAAACGCTTTCGCCTTTCGAAGCCGACGAAGAGCCGGAGTCGGAAAAACCTAAAACATGACCGCCAAGCTCATACATCGCCGCTTCAAACGAAAGTCTTGTTCTCGTTGACGGCTCAAAGAAGAGAGTTGCTAATTTTTTGCCTGCGCACTTATGGGCATATTTTTCAGGGTTGTCGATAATATCAAGTGCCGTATCAATCAACGAGTCAATCTCTTCGGTTGACAAATCGAGAATATCAATCAAGCTTCTCATTTTTTCAAGATCCTTTCTGTTTAGCTTTATCAGTGTATCCAGCTTTCGTCGCTCGGATTGTTGCGGAATTTGATCAGTCTTTCAATGTCCTCCGGCTTGATATAGCCCTGCTCGGCGGCAACCTTAGCGATACAGTCGAAGTTCGTCAGGCTGACGTTTTTTACCTCGGCGGCGGCAAGGCGGTCAAGACCCTTCTGCATCCCGTAGGTGAAGATGCTGACGATGCCGAGTACCTCAGCTCCGGCTTCACGAAGAACGTTGACGACCTCGATAACGCTTCCTCCGGTTGAAATCAGATCCTCAATGACAACAACTTTCTGACCCTTTTCAAGTCTGCCCTCAATCTGGTTCTGTCTGCCGTGGTCTTTTGCGCCCGAACGGACATAGCCCATCGGCATACCTAAAAGATGAGCGGCAATTGCGGCATGGGCAATACCGGCGGTAGACGTGCCCATGAGTACTTCGCAGTCGGGATACTCTTTTTTGACTGTCTCGGCGATTGCGGTTTCCACGGTGATCCTTTCCTCGGGTGCGGTGAGAATCAGCCGGTTATCGCAGTAGACGGGGCTTTTGATTCCGCTTGCCCAGGTGAACGGTTCTTCGGGGCGGAAGAATACCGCCTTGATGGAGAGAAGGGCTTTTGCAACTTTTGTTTCAATGGTTTCCATAATGTTACCTCCATTTTTTAGATTTTAGATATTAGATGTTGGATTGAAACGGTGACTTTGTAGAACTTTGTAGAAGACTTTGTAGAAGCCATAAACCCTTATAAATAAAGGGCTCACGCACTTTTTCTACAAACTCTACATAGATTTCCGGAAAAGTCTGACAGAAAAACTGAAAATAATTATAGAAAACTTTGTAGACTTTGTAGACTTTGTTGTATGTTGACACAGAAAATGGTGACGTAGGAGAGGAACCGGGCGGCAGAGGGGACAGCGACTTACCGTTTCGACCGACCTTGCGGACACGACAAGCCGGTCGCCCCTACGGGAACCAACCGGATTCTAACCGTCAGCGAGAGACCCCTCTGTCAGCAAAGCTGACAGCTCCCCCTAAAGGTGGAGCCAAGTTTACCCCGCTAAACTAAAATTATCGGAATCTACCCATAACTTTCAATCGTTTATTCAGGTTCGCTTCATTTTGTCAGCCGATTTATCAACCGACAAACTCCCTGACGCATCTTCTGTACGCTTCTACCGGGTTTTCCGCCTGCGTGATGGGTCTGCCGACAACGATGTAGTCCGAGCCGATTTCTTTTGCCTTTTCAGGGGTCGTGACCCTGACCTGGTCGCCGACGTCTCCGTCCGCAAAGCGAACGCCCGGTGTTACAGTCAGAAAGTCCTTGCCGCAAACTTCGTGAACCTTGCCGGCTTCAAGCGGCGAGCAGACAACACCGTCAAGTCCGCTTTCGGCGGCACATTTTGCGTAGTGCATGACAACCTCGTCAAGGGGTCTGTCGATGAGTAAATCCTCTTTCATTCTTTCCTGGCTTGTCGAAGTCAGCTGCGTGACGGCAATCAGAAGCGGTCTTGTGCCGTCGGGACGGGTTAATCCCTCTAAAGCGGCTTGCATCATCGCTTTCGTTCCGCCGGCGTGAAGATTACACATATCGACGTCAAGCCCCGATAAAACCGCCATGGATTTTTTGACGGTGTTCGGAATGTCGTGAAGCTTGAGGTCAAGGAAAATCTTGTGTCCTCTCTTTTTGATTTCTCTTACGATGTCGGGTCCTGCCGAATAAAACAGCTCCATGCCGATTTTAACATACGGCTTTTCCTCGGTGAAACGGTCGAGGAATTTCATGCATTCGTCCTTGCCGTTAAAGTCGCAGGCAATAATAACGTCCTTACCCATTGTGTGCGCCTCCTATGATTTCTTTAAGTGTTTTGATATTGTATTTTTCCATCGCCGCCGGAAGAGATTCAATAATATCCCGGCAGGCGTAGGGATTGACAAGATTGGCCGCCCCGACCTGTACCGCCGAAGCTCCGGCAAGCATCATTTCAATGACGTCCTCGGCACTTGATACACCGCCCATGCCGATAATCGGAATGTTGACCTTTTCATAGACCTGATACACCATGCGAAGGGCTACCGGAAAGATTGCCTTTCCCGAAAAGCCGCCCATTTTGTTTGCGACAACCGGCTTTTTGGTTTTCAGGTCAATCCGCATCCCTAAAAGCGTGTTGATGAGGCTCAGTCCGTCCGCTCCCGCTTCTTCGCAGGCAGCGGCGATTTCGGTGATATCCGTCACGTTCGGCGAAAGCTTGATGTATACGGGCTTCTTTGTGACAGCTTTGACCGCCTTTGTGACCTCAAAAGCCGAATCGGGGCACACGCCGAAGCTCATGCCGCCGCCGTGAACATTCGGACAGCTGATGTTGACTTCAATCAGTCCGACCTGATCTTCTTTATCAAGCTTTTCACAGCAGGTCACATATTCGTCAAGCGAAAAACCGCTGACATTGGCAATCACAGGCTTGTGAAAGCATTTTTTCAGCTTCGGAAGCTCCTCGGCGATGACCTTTTCAACGCCCGGGTTCTGAAGTCCGACGGAGTTGATCATGCCGCTTTCACATTCGGCGATTCTCGGCGTGGGGTTGCCGAATCGAGGGTCTCTTGTCGTGCCCTTAAAAGAAAACGAGCCGAGAATGTTGATGTCGTAAAGCTCGGCGAATTCGTAGCCGAAGCCGAACGTGCCCGAGGCGGGAATGACGGGATTGTCGAGCGTAAGACCGCTTAAATTGACGCTCAGGTCTACCATATAATTTCCTCCTTTACGAGTACGGGACCGTCCTTGCAGATTCGTTTGTTGCCGTACTTGGTTTTGCATGAGCAGCCCATGCACGCACCGAAGCCGCAGCCCATTCTTTCTTCGAAGCTGAGCTGACCGCTTGTGGTGCTTTTATTGTAAACAGCCTTGAGCATCGGCTCGGGACCGCAGGTGTAAAAATAGGTGTAGTCGATGCCGTTCATCGCATCGGTGACAAAGCCCTTGATGCCCTTTGAGCCGTCGGCGGTCGTAACAAGCACCTTTGCGCCGAGTGCCTTGAACTCTTCTTCGTAAAAGACCTCGCTTTCGGTGTTGAAACCTAAAATGACCGTAACGTCCTTTCCCTCGGCAAGTAGCTTTTTACAAAGCATATACATCGGGGGTACGCCGACCCCGCCGCCTAAAAGAAGCGGTCTGTCTCCGCTGACTTCGGTGTTATAGCCGTTGCCAAGCCCAGTCAATATATCTAATCCGGTGCCGCTTGCAAGACCCGACATAGCTTCTGTGCCTTTTCCGACAACTTTGTAAATCAGTCGGAGCGTACCGTCTTCGCAGTCACAGACGGAAATCGGCCGTCTTAAAAAGAAGCCGTCAAGCTGAATGTTGACAAACTGTCCGGGTGCGGTGATATCCGAAGTATCGCCCGCAAGCGTCATTTCAAATACAGATGACGCAATCTTCCGGTTTTCGGTGACCGTAAAAATACCTTGCTTCATTTCTTTCTCCTCTCTCACTCAATTATTATATACAAACTTTCCACCGCAGAAGGTGAACCGGCATTTTCCGAAGACCCTTTCGCCCTCGAAGATGCTTGCTTTTCCTTTTGACTGAAATTTGTCGGGATTGACCGTGTATTCCTCGTTTAAGTCAAAAGCGGTAAGCTCCGCTTTTTCGCCCTCTTTGATCTCGCTTCCGATACCGAAACGCTTTTTTGCGTTAGTGTTCAGAAGCTCTACAAGCTTTTCAAGGCTGATAATGCCCGTTTTGACTAATTTTGTGTAGCAAACCGCAAAGGCCGTTTCGAGTCCGACGACGCCGAAGAGGCTCTTTTCAAGTCCTTTGCTTTTCTCTTCCTCACTGTGCGGAGCGTGGTCGGTCGCAATCATATCGATTGTTCCGTCAAGGATTCCGCCAAGAAGCGCAAGCCTGTCCTCTTCGCTTCGGATTGGCGGATTCATCTTGAACCGTCCGTCTTCCCCTAACATCATGTCGTTCATGACGAGGTAATGCGGACCGGTTTCGCAGGTGATATCAACACCGTCCTTTTTCGCCTGACGGATCAATTCGACGCTTTCTTTTGTCGAGATGTGGCAGACGTGATACGGACAGCCGGTCTTTTTGACAAGCTCAATATCACGCTTGATCGGCTTCCATTCGCTTTCCGAGCAAATGCCCTTGTGACTGTGAAGCCTTGCATATTCGCCGTCGTGGATATAGCCGCCGAACAGCAGGCTGTTATCCTCGCAGTGAGCGGCAAGGATTTTCCCGGTCTTTTTGATTTCGTTCATTGCTTTTTCCATCATTTCTTCGCTCTGAACGCCCCGTCCGTCGTCGGAAAAGCCGATGACATCGGGCGCCAAAGAAGCAATATCCGAAAGTGTTTCTCCTTTTTCGCCTTTCGTAATCGTGCCGTAAGGATAAACGTTTATCACGGCGTCATTTTTGATGGCGTCAAGCTGAAGTGTAAGGTTTTCCTTGCTGTCGGGGCAGGGATTCAGATTCGGCATTGTACAGACGCTCGTATATCCGCCTGCGGCGGCGGCAAGACTTCCGCTTTTGATTGTCTCTTTATAACAAAAACCCGGCTGACGAAAATGCACATGCACATCCGTAAAGCCGGGGAAAACAGTCAGTCCAAAACAATCAATTACTTCGGCGTCGGGGGAAACAATATCGTTACCGATTCGGGAAATAAAAGAGCCGCTTATTAAAATATCGGTATCGATAAACTTTCCGCCGATATAAGCTCTTGCATTTTTCATCAGGTATTTCATAAACATTTCCTCCGCAAAAAGACATAAAAAAGCCGCCCTGACGGCGGACACAGCAACACGGCAGGCAAAAGCCCACATATATTGTTACCTTAGGGTATCTCGTACCGTCTTAAAGATAAGCAATTTTTTATTTTTAAAAGTATACCACAAACCGAATTACAAAGTCAACCGCACGGCAAAAAAATTTACAAATTACCGGTCGGTCGCGTGGCAACACCAATCCCGGTCGCACGGCGACACCAATGCCGGTCGCGCGGCGACACCAATGCCGGTCGCATGGCGACACCAATGCCGGGATAGAAAGTGCTGTGCTTCTACCTGACAGCCCGAGCCGGAAGCCGAGTTGTAAATTTTAGTTTAACTGTTTAATGGTTAGTTTGTACTTTTTGG
>CAMAZY010000025.1 GCA_945863885.1 uncultured Clostridia bacterium | reverse complement strand
ATTTATCTCTTTACCTTCTTCTCGTAGTGTTTTACACACGAATCCGTGAAGAACCGAAAAAATAATCCTGCCCGGAAGTGACGGGACGGTCACTTCCGGGCAGGATAAAAAGAGCTGACGGTCAGTACGGAAAACAATTTTTCCGAATCCATGCCGTTCTGCTTTAAAACTGAGGGCGCCGGCTGTCAATTCGGACGGTCGCCCCATACAACAAGCGTAACTTCGGTTCCTTTTGGAAATTCAAGGCCGGCAACAAGAGACATGGTATACACCTTTCCCGGTGTTTCGTTCCCGTCGTTGTCCTTGACTTCTTTGTTGACTTTGAAGCCCTTGCTTTCAAGGGTGATTTTTGCCTGCTCGTAATCCATGCCGATTACGTCGGGCATTTTTACTTTTTCGGGGCCTGTGCTGATGACAAGGATAATGGTCGTTCCCTGATTGACGGTCTGACCGGCCGGGATACTCTGGCTGATGACGGCGTTTTTGGGGTAGTCGTCGCTCGCTTCGAACCGATATTCAAAATTGAAATTCCGGTTGAATACCGTGTTGGAACGAATGTCCGGATAGGTCAGCTTTGTAAAGTCTGCCACTTCGACCATCCGGCTCGATGTGACATGGGTCTGCTCCGGTTCTTCGGTTGTCGAAGGCGGCAAAGAGGAAGGAGCGGAAGTCTCGGGTGCCGTTGTCGGTACGGTCGGCGCAGCCGTCGCAGGCGGTACGGTTGTGGTCGGCGCAACGGTGATTTTTGCAATATCTTCGGTGGTACTCGGCGCTACGGTCGGCCCGTCGCTGTTGATCTGATTGACCGGAAGAAAGCTGAGCGGAGCGTAGAGCTTATCAAGGAACGGAATGCTGATGCTTTCATACAAAACGGTGGTATAGAGCGTTGAAAACACAACGAAGCCGATTACGATAGCGCTGATGACAGCTTTCAGGGCGATAGCACCGCCCGAATCTTTTTTTGCGTTGTTTTCTGACGGGGCTTTCTTGCCGTCGGCTTTGTTTTCGTCGGTCTTTTTCGGTACGGCCGGTTTCGGCAAGGTGGTACCGGAACCGTTGCTTCCGGCAGGGGCGGAAGTTCGGGGCTCGGGATTAAGCGAAGAAAGAATATTGCTTTTCAGTTCATTCATGCTGTGAAACCGCTCGTCAGGAAAAACCTTTAAGCTTCTGATGAGAACGCCGATGGCGTCGCTTGTCATGCCGGACGCAAGCGAATGCGGGATAATCATGGCGTCCCGCTGAATCCGTTCGGTCGATTTTTGCGGCGACGTTCCCGTCATACAGATATACATGACCGCCATCAGCGAATAGATATCGGCCTCGGGACCTATCTGAAACCGTTTGTCATACAGCTCGACGGGGGCATAGCCGTCCTGTAAAACCGCTTCCACCTCGGGGATGGAGGCGACCGACTGCGCAATGCCGGGAGCCGATAAGCGGATCTTGCCGTCGGAGCCGATGGTCACGGTGCTGATATTGATACCTGCGTGGATAATTCCCGAACGGTGAAGATAATCAAGAGCGTCAAATACGGGCATAAACGCTTCGCAGGCCTGCTGCCAGGAAAGGCGTACGCCGTTTGCGTCTAAATACTGACGAATGGTGATGCACTGTTTATAGTCGGTGACGGCATACACCGTGTTATTCATATAAAACAGGTCATACGGCGTCTCCAACGCTTCGATACCGTTTAAAGACTGAAGCGTTTTCCAAAGCTCGTCAAAGCTGTTAAGACACTCATAATAAAGCGGACTAAACTGCGGGTCGGGCGCCGCCTGTTTTTCACCGGCTGTCCGGAATGCAATTTTTTCGGGGAAGAACTCATGAATGCTGATCCGTTTGCCTTGGGTAAGGTCAAAACCGCAATAGGTGATAGCGGTGTTGGTTTTCGCCGTGACCGCACCGACTAAGTAGCGTTGTTTCAGCATGGTGCGAAGAGGAAGACAAGGAGCGGTCTGAACACGGCGGCGGTCATATCCGCAGTGCGGGCACATAGTATCTTCGGGCAAAAGCGGATTCATACAGCCCATACAAAGATTGTCGGTATTGATCATGGCTTATCCTCCTTGGTGCTTATTTGTCGGATTTATGTCAGATAACCTGGAAAATATAAAACTTCAGATAATCCGTTTCCGGAACGTTCCAAAGAATCGGGTGGTCAGGCGACTGCTGTCTTGCCTCGACCTGCAAAAGGCTGACACCGGCGTCGCTTGCGGCACTTTTCAGCATTTTCCGGAACAGCTCGTCGGTCATAAAGTGTGAACACGAACAGGTAGCAAGATAGCCGCCTCTGGGCAAAAGCTGCATGGCTTTCATGTTGATCTGCTTGTAGCCCCGCTCGGCGTTTCTGACGGTTTTACTGCTTTTGGTAAAAGCCGGCGGATCGAGAATGATATAGTCGTAGGTTCTGTCGCCGCTTTCGTAAAGCCTTGTGAGCAGTTCAAAAACATCTTCGCAGATAAAATCGACATTGTCAAGTCCGTTGAGTCCGGCATTCTTTTTGGTAAGTTCAATGGCGTCTTTTGATATGTCGACCGCCGTCACTCGCTTTGCGCCGGCCTTTGCACAGTTTAACGCAAAGGCGCCCGTATGGGTAAAGCAGTCGAGAACTGTTTTATCCTTGGCGATTTTTGCGGCGGCAAGGCGGTTGTATTTCTGGTCGAGGAAAAAGCCGGTTTTCTGACCGTTGATGTAGTCAACATCATAGGTGATGCCGTTTTCACAAATATCGATTTTTCCGTCAAGATCAGTTGAAAGCCCGTCGTATTCATAAAAGCCCTTGTATTCGGTAAGGCCCTCTTTTTCCCGGATTCCGACGTCGTTTCGTTCAAAGATAGCCCGGATTTTTACGTCGGCTTCGCCGAGCACTTTGACAAGAAGAGGGAAGATAATATCCTTGCGTTTTTCGATGCCGAGACTTAAGGTCTGCGTGACAAGAATATCGTCAAAGCGGTCGACGGTAAGACCCGGAAAGCCGTCCGCTTCGCCGAAAACAAGACGGCAGCAAGTAAAGTCATCGCCCATGACCGTCATGCGGTGGCTGATACAATAGCGGAGTCGGCGTTCAAAAAAAGCGACGTCGAATTTGTCGTTTGCATTTTTGGAGATAATGCGGATCCGGATTTTCGAGTTGTCGTTGATAAACCCGGTGCCGAGGTAGCGTCCCTTTTTCGATACGACATCGACAAGGTCGCCGTTTTCGTATTTCCCGTTTACTGCGGTTACTTCTTCGCCGTAAACCCAGACGTGTCCGTTTTTCAGACTGCGTTCGGCTTTTTCGGTTATCATTGCAATCGGATAGCTTCGGGTTGACTTCATATCTGCTTTCATTCCTTTAAAAATTATACTTATGTTTTTTCACAAACAGTATACCATATTCTGAAAATTTTTGTATCATCGGACTTGAAAAAACAAAAAATTTTTTTATGAATCTTAAATCAAAACAAGTTGTCTTGACACCGCTGTCAAAATCTGTATAATTAGCAGTGTTAAGGAACCTCTGAATAAATCACAGCATACGCTTTGATGCACAGCTTACTTGCATATTTTCCGCCGGAACAGCACAAAAACCGCTTGAAATCCGACAGGATTCCTGCGCAGCTTTTGCACTTTTCTGACGAAAAATCTGACGGCGTAATCTGTACATCAGATTTAATCAGAGCTTCCTTAAAATTCCTGAAAGGGCGAGATTTTGTTTATAAAATTTCGTATGGGGTAAAACGATGAACGTTAAAAAATTATGTTGTCTGGTTCTGTGCCTTGCTTTGATTACTGCTGTTTTTGCTTCGTGCGCCAAGACAAAGGAAGACGAAACAAGTCAGCCGCTTGAAACCAAGCAAGTCACTTCCGACGAAAAAACGGACAAAGCGCAAACGCAGAAATCAGATAATGAAACAAATGAAACGGAGGCAGATGATATGAATCATCCGAAAGTACAGGTAACAATGAAAGAGGGCGGAAAGTTCACCATTGAGCTTTATCCCGAATACGCACCGAAAACCGTCGAAAACTTCCTTAAGCTTGTGAATGACGGGTTTTATGACGGTCTGACATTCCACCGTGTCTATGCCGGCTTTATGGCGCAGGGCGGCGACCCCGAAGGAACCGGAATGGGCGGCAGTAAAGACAAAATTTACGGCGAATTTGCGTCGAACGGCTTTTCTCAAAATACGCTTTCACACACAAGAGGCGTGATTTCCATGGCGAGAAGCCAGAATAACAATTCCGCTTCCAGCCAGTTCTTTATCTGTTATTCCGACGGCTGTACTCAGCTTGACGGCGATTATGCCGCTTTCGGAAAGGTTATCGAGGGTATGGACGTAGTTGACTCGTTCTGTGAGCATGAGATGACCTACAATTCTTTCGGCGAAAAGGCGTCGCCGGTTGAACCGATCTATATTGATACCATGGTTCAGGTTTCATAATGAAAAAAGAGTATGAATATGCGGTTTCCGCCTGTCTTTGCGGCTTTCCCTGCCGCTACGACGGAAAAAGCAAACCCGACGAAACAGTCCGGGCACTGTATGAAAGTGGAAAGGCACTTCCCGTTTGTCCTGAACAGGAGGGCGGTCTTGAAACACCGAGAACGCCGTGTGAAATTATGAACGGAAGAATTGTGTCCTGCGACGGAGAGGACAGAACCGAGGCGTATTTACTCGGTTCACAGAGAGTGCTTGCGCTCTGTCGGGAGCATGGCATCAAAAAAGCGATACTCAAGCAAAACAGCCCTTCGTGCGGAACAACGCATATTTATGACGGCACGTTCAGCGGAAAGCTTATCCCGGGCATGGGTATGACGGCACGGCTTCTTTTTGAGAACGGAATCGAGGTCACGGGCGAAAAATAACAAACCTAAAATTTATACAAGCCGGCGAAAAAGGACTTCGTCGGCTTGATTCTTACGATTTTCTGAAGCTTACCTTACGATTTGCGGTCTTGTATTGAAAAGAAAAAGACAATGCTTTATTCTTGCAGTATACCGATTGTAAGGAATGATAAAGATGAAGAACAAAAAGAAAATCAAAAAAACGGCAATCACGTTTGCCGCCGTTGTCGGTGTGCTTCTTGTCTATGTGCTGTCTGTGAACTTTTATATTATCTTCAGTGCCCAGAAGAGCATTGTCGGCCGGGAGAAGACCGCTTTTTTAAACAATGTTGATTGTGTGCTTGTTTTGGGGTGCGGCATACGGCCGGACGGTAGTCCCTCGGATATGCTTCGGGAAAGAATCGAAGAGGGGTGCGAGACGTTTAAAATCTGTTCGGCGGACTATCTGTTTTTAACGGGGGACGGAAGCTCCCGGGACAGCTATGACGAGCCGGCAGTCATGAAAAGAGTGTGTATAGAACAATACGGTATCAGCGAAGAAAAAATTAAAACAGATATTTACGGTCTTTCGACTTATGACAGTATTCTGAACGCCAAGAAAAACGCAGCCGAAAAGATCATTATCATCACGCAGTCCTATCATATGCCGAGGGCTTTGTATATTGCAAGAAGCATGGGGCTTGAAGCGTACGGTGTCGAAGCCCATCTTTTACGGTATCCGGCACAGATTATCTGGTCGGCAAGAGAGGTGCTTGCAAGAAACAAGGACTTTTTAAAATGCATTTTCAGCTAAAAAACATGACCCCGGAAAACCCGAGGTCATGTTTTTTTCTTGAATTATTCAGCGTCTTCAGCAGCACCGCCTGTGAACTTAGCGAAGAAGTCCTTTACGAAAGCGATGATCTTTTCGATGATAGCAGCGAAATCGAAATCAGCAAGTAATTCTTTGATCTGTTCCATTATGTACACCTCTCTTTCTTTTTACAATGTAAGCACATTGTTATTAACATGTAAAGTATAAGAAGTGTACTTTGAAAGTATTTAAAATTTATTAAGAAACGATTAAAATGTTTTATATTCTTTTATAAATCAGCCTGCTGTTTTCAATATCGGCCGTAAATATCTTCTCATCAAGCAGACTTTGCAGTATGCCCTTGACGGTGATGCCGACCTTGGTATACTTGTCCGGGTTGTAGTCGAGCCTCCACTGTCTGTCGGCTTCTTCAAGGATTCCCTCAAACGAGCGACCGTCGGCTATCGAAGTGATGAAGCTTTTGATTTTTCTTAAAGCGTCCGCATTGAACAGGGCAAGCTCTTTGATGCTTTCACCGGGGACGGCATGTGACGGCACAAAATACCTGCCTTTTAATTCGGCTACCTTTTCCGCCGTTTTGATGCTTTGATCGATCAGCAGAAAGAACGGAATTTTGTAGCTTTGGTAGGTTTCTTCGGCGAGCACGGAGTCCGCTGTAAACCAGACATCGTCGGCGGTTTTGATGCCGACCATATTCAGCGTATGACCCGGCAGGCTGATGATGTCGAAGCCCTCGGGTAATATGTCTTTCGTCAAAAGCTTTGTGCGTTCTCCCGTCGGAACAAACGTCGGGTTAAAGGGCGTACGCATCGGAACGGCGGTGAAGTAGGCGGTTCTTTCAAGTGCAAGAACGTCAACAAAGGTTTTTTCCGTTTCCGGTGCATAGATCTCACAGCCGTATTTTTCTCTGAAAAAGCCGTTTCCGTTGATGTGGTCAAGATGGGAGTGGGTGTTGACGATGAATTTTACTTTCCAGTTCCGTTCGGTCAAAGCGGTATCGAGATCTTTTACACTTTTTCGGTGGTCGCATGAGTCGATCAGCATGACTTCATTGTTACCGAGATAATAGACGCCGACTTTCGCAAAGCTGTCTAAGTAATAGGTGTTTTCGGCGCATTGTATCAGCTTGAACATAGCGTTTCTGTCCTTTCCTTTTGGTATTATTATAATAAAAAATACCCGATTGTCAATCGGGTTGACTTTTTCTTATTGTTCGTGATATTATAAAGAAAATTCCGTCGGAGGTGAAAAAATGAAAATTGCCGTTGTCGGCTCAAGAAAAATTGAGTTTACCATTCAAAGAAAATATCTTCCTGCCGATACTGCGGCGATAATCTCCGGCGGCGCAAGGGGAATCGACGAAAGCGCACGGAAGCTTGCAGAAGAATACAGACTTGAGTATATCGAAATTTTGCCCGATTATAAAAAATACGGAATCCGTGCACCTCTTATCCGAAACGAAAAAATCGTTGATGCGGCGGATATGGTCGTTGCGTTTTGGGACGGAAAAAGCCGGGGAACCGAAAATGTGATCGGGCTTTGCCGAAGGAAAGAAAAGCCGACAATCATTTATACCGTTGAAAACGGACATATTACCGATGTGAAGAACGAGAATATGCCGCTTCGCTGGTAAGACGGTTTAAAGCGAGTGCTGAAAATAGGCGAGCGCAAGGCCTACAAGCGCCGGAATGATTTCTTTTATTTCAATGTCGGTCGTATTCAGGCAAAGATTGTAATTCTCTTTTTCACCCCAGCCGCCGTTGCCGATCAGTTCACGGTTTGAGACTCTTGCAGAGTCTATTTTTTTTATTCTTTTTGCGTACTCTCTGTCGCTGAGATTTTCACCCTGCGGTGCTCTTTGACGGCAGCGCAGAATTTTGGAGGGCATATCGGCATAGACGAAAATATTGTAAGTGTCATATTTTGAAAGAATAATATCGGCACTTCTTCCGACGATGACAAAATCCCGTCCTTTTTCGGCGATTTCGGTGATGATCTGCTGTTCGGCAAGCAGAATTTTATTGAAATTCTGCGAAGCGGAATCGGGGTAGGAAAAGGTGCGGCCGAATGTCAGCGGAAAAACCTTCGGCAATCCCTTCTCAAGCATTTCTTCCACATAATCGGGCGCAAACGAGCTTTTTTCGGCAATCCGGTTGATTACCTCACGGTCGTAATAATCGAAGCCCAATTCGTCGGCGAGCCGTTTTCCGACCTCCCGCCCTCCGCTTGCAAATTCACGGCTGATGGTAATGATTCTCATAATACCGCTCCTTTCGTATACCCTGCTATTATTATTATTATATTCCGGGCATCTTTGTGTGTCAATAAACCGCTTCCGCTTTTTTTCGGCAGAAGTCCTTGAAGAAATCAAAAAAGTCAATAACGGAGCCGGAGTCGGTTTTGTTCAGCTTGTAGTCGATGATAATATCCCGGCGGCAAAGCGGCTGTTCGATTTCGACAAGCTTGACCTTGTCGCTGTCAAGCCTGCCCCAGGTGAATTCCGGCCAGAAGCCGACGCCCATGTTGGCGGCAATCATATTTCTGACGGCGGCGGGGCTGTCGCTTTCGAAGATGATTTTCGGGGTAAACCCTGCGTGGCGGCAATAGCTGTCGCAAATCAGGCGAAGCTGACGGGAGCCCATCAGGCTGATAAAGCCCTCGTCAGACGCTTCGCTTAATTGTATGCTGTTCTTTTCGGCGAGCGCATGGGAGCTAGGAACGGCAAGAAATATTTTTTCTGTGCAGACAAAGGTGCTGTCGTTTTCTTCGCCGGACTGATAGAAAAGCTTGGTTCTGACGCCGATGTCGTAAAGCTCATCGGTCTGTGACTGTAAAAGCTGAAAATTGACGTCATCGTGCGTCTTTTTATATTCGATAATCGCTTCGGTAACAAGCGTCGAAGCGGCGAGCACATTCAGGTGAATCGTTTCGCTTTCAAGTTTTGCCATGGTCTGAAGCTGAGACGGAATCGAGTCGAGCGCTTCGATAACGGGCTGAAGCTTTTCTTTTAAATACTTTCCGTATTCGGTCAGGACGATATTGCGGCCTTTGGAAGCAAACAGCGGAACCCGAAGCTCTGTTTCGAGCCGGCGGATCGACTGAGACAGGGCGGGCTGGGCAATATGGAGCTTTTGGGCACTTTTGGTGATATGCTGGCTTTCGGCCACTTCAAGAAAATATTTCAGCTGTGTCAGTTCCATTTTTTATCCTCCTTGTCAGAAGCTTACATAATTCCGGGCAGTTCGATAAATTTTTTAGAACGGATAAGATAAAAGTTATGAATATCATAAGTATTATATATTAGACATTATCGGTTGTCAATGCTATACTGATACTGTAAGAAAGAAAAGACAGAAACAAAATCGAACGGAGGTTCTTTTATGTCAGTATCAGAAATTCTTGAAACCATCATGCTCATATGCTTCGGTTTGTCGTGGCCGATGTCGGTCATCAAAAACATCAAGGCAAAGAGCGCAAAGAACATGAGCATTCAGTTTATTCTTCTTATTTGCTTCGGCTATGTTGCGGGAATCACGGCGAAGATCATCAACCATAACGTCGGTTACGTCCTTGTGGTTTATATCCTCAATCTTGTCATTGTTTCGGCTAATATCGTTGTTTACTTTATCAACAAACGGTACGACAGAATAAACAGCGATGAAATAAAAAATATCAGGCTTGAAGCCGTCCAAAATCCGGCTCAGGCACTCAGCAGAAAGGCGGTCTCGGAATGATTGATTTTAAACAGATTAACGAAGTGGCAAAAGAAAACGGCGTGGTGTTTTTCGGCTCAACCTATTTTGAATCGGTACCCGTCAACGAGCTTGCGCAGGATTTTGATACCGATTTGCCGGTGTACAACAGAAGTGTCGGTGGGCTGACAATCGATAAGGTCAGCGATGTCCTCGAAAGCTGTGTGCTTGACCTTGAGCCGTCAAAGCTTTTCATTTGTCTCGGCGATGAGGACATCAAATCGGAATGCTTCAGCCTGTCGGATTTTATTGAAAAGTATCAGTGGATGCTGTATACGCTTCATAACCGCTGTAAGGCGAAAATCTATATCGTTTCCGTTATGTCCCTTGACCCGAAAGCGTCGGCGGTCAACGAAAGACTGAAACGGTTGGCGGCGGAAACGGGCTGTATCTATGTTGACACCCAGGCGGCCTTGAAAAGCGCAAAATCAACTCTCAGATTCTTTTCGGTACTTCGCTTTTTCATGAGAAAGCACCCGATTACCTTTAACGAGGCCATGATGGCGTAAAGTGAATATAAGAAAACGGCGGACTTCAAAAGAGGCCCGTCGTTTTTAGTCATACTGTCAGAAGTCCGGCGTCAAGGACAAACTGTGAGCCGGTCGCATACCGTGCCTTGTCGCTTGCAATGTAGTCAACGAGATTGGCGACGTCTTCGGGTTCAATCCACGGAACGGGAAGAAGATTGCCGGCACTCGCTTCGGCGATTTCCTCGGGCGTTTTGCCTTCCATGGCGGCAAGTCCGTCGTTCATCGGTGTGTTGACGCCTGTCGGGTGAATGCTGACGACCCGGATATTATAGGGGGCAAGCTCAATTGCCCACGCCTTGGTAAGACCCGTAAGACCCCATTTGGAGGCGGTGTAGTGCGAAAGCCGGTTGCCGCCCCGAAGACCCATGACGGAGGAATTGTTAATGATAACGCCTTTTTTGGCTTTCATCATGACCGGTGCGACACGTCTTGTAACGTTGAACGGCCCTTTGAGGTTGATGTCAATCATCGCATTCCATTCCTCGTCCGTCATCTTGTCAACCGTTGCATAAGCGCAGATTCCGGCGTTGTTGAAGAGAATGTCAATCGTGCCGAATGTTTCGACTGCCTTGTTGACGGCGGCGGTAACGGCTTTGTCGTCCCGGACGTCACCGACGCAGGCAATCGCCTTGCTTCCCAAGTCCTCAATTTCTTTTACGAGCGATTCAAGCTCATCGTTTGTGCCGAATTCATACTTCGGATATTCAATTTTTTTCGCTACATCAAAAGCGACGATTTTTGCGCCTTTTGCGGCGAGACTTAATGCGACCGCACGTCCCTGACCGTGAGCGGCGCCGGTGATAAAAGCAACCTTGTTGTCAAAATCAGCCATTTTCGGTTTCCTCCTCTTTGGTTTTCAGCTTGTAGTTGTACAGTACCTCGTCAAGCGGCACTTTGGCAATCGTGTTGAAGAGATTCGTTGCGTACATGATACCGGCGAACGAAAGCAGCAAAACGATTTGTTCTTCATTAAACAGCTTCTTTAAGTCGTCGTAGATATAGTCGGGAATATGGTGCGGGTCAACACAGATCGCCTGACCGAGTTCCATCAAAAGACTTTCCGTCTCGGAAAGGTTCGGATTGTCCGGGTCTTCCCCGGCGTCAATCAGAATCTTGCGGAAAAACGAGCCGCAGATCAGACAGTCGTTGCCCTTTGAAATCGCATAGCAGTAAAGGCTTAACGCCCGTTCGCCGACAAACGGCACAATCAGGTCGTAAAGCGTGTACCACTCCATGTAAGCCTTGAAAGCCGGAACAGAATGAAGAAGCGTTTTCTTCATGTTGGTAATTCTGCCGTGCTTTTTTATCTGGTCGTCAAATTCACGTTTGACTTCGTCACTTGAAGTCTCATAATCCATCATACTGAGATAGCTCATACTTTTCTCCTCATTTCTTCAGTCTCTTGTCGCTTTTTGTTGCAAGGTAGGTACCGACACTCTGGAAAATCTGTACCATGATGACAAGCAGAATAACAGCGACAACCATTGTCAGATATTTATACCGGTAATAGCCGTAATTGATGGCAATCATGCCTAAGCCGCCGCCGCCGATGATGCCGCTCATCGCCGAATAGCCGAGAATTGTCGTAATGGCAATCGTGGCGTTCGAGATAAGTGACGGAACGCTTTCGGGCAGCATTACCTTGCAGATAATCTGAAACGGGGTGGCGCCCATGCTCTGGGCGGCTTCGATGATGTTCGGGTTGACTTCCCGAAGGCTCCCTTCAACAAGGCGGGCAACAAACGGAAACGCCGCAATGACAAGCGGAACGATAACCGCCTTGGTACCGACGGTCGTTCCGACGATAGCCCTTGAAAGGGGGAACACCATAATCATAAGAATCAGAAACGGAACCGAACGAAGCAGATTGATGATGACGTTTAAGACGCTCATAATCGGCTTCGGAAGCGGAAGAATGCCGTTTTTGTCGCCGACAACAAGAAGGACGCCGAGCGGCAGACCGATCACGATAGCAAGGGCGGTCGAAAGCACCGTCATATAAAAGGTCTCCCATATTGCCAGGGGAATCTGTGTTTTCAAAACCTCCCACGCAAGCTGAAACGCTTCGGCGGAAAACAGCTTACTGCCCATTATCGGTCACCTCCTCAACAATGATGCCGTCTTGCGCTTGAAGATACGCCATGGCTTTGTCGAAATTCGAATTTTCGTCCTTGATGCTGATTAACATATTGCCGAACGCCTGTTCGTTGATGCTTCTTGTCGAAGCGCCTAAGATGTTGGCGTAAATGCCGTGCTCAGCCGCCATTTGGGCAATCAGGGGCGTGCTGGCGGTCGAGGAGCCGTTGAAAACGATCCGCATACGTCTTTCGCCCTCTTTTTTGAGAATGACGCTTTCGCCGCCCGACGGGAAAACAAGCTTCTTGGCGGCGTGTGATTGGGGATTCGCAAAAATGTCGGACACTCTGCCTTGCTCGACGACCTTACCTTGGTCGAGAATCGCAACCGAGCGGCAGATATCCTCAACGACGCTCATCTGATGCGTGATGACGACAACGGTGATGCCGAGCTTTTTGTTGATGTCACGAATCAGCTCAAGAATCGAGTGGGTCGTGTTCGGGTCGAGTGCGCTTGTCGCTTCATCGCAAAGAAGAACCTTCGGGTTTGTGGCGAGGGCTCTTGCAATGGCGATTCTCTGCTGCTGACCGCCCGAAAGCTGAGCAGGGTAGGAGAGCGCCTTGTCGGGCAGTCCGACAATTTCTAAAAGCTCTTTGGCTCTCTTTTTGGCTTCCGACTTTTTTACGCCTTCAAGCTCCATCGGAAAGCAGATGTTTTTCAGGCAGTTACGCTGCATAAGAAGATTGAACTGCTGAAAAATCATCGTGATGCTGCGGCGTTTTTCACGAAGCTGTTTTGCCGAAAGCTTCGTCATGTCCGTTCCGTCGATGATAACGGTGCCCTCTGTCGGTCTTTCGAGCATATTGATGCACCGGACAAGCGTGCTTTTACCGGCGCCGCTCATGCCGATGATTCCGTAAATATCGCCGTCCTCAATCGTCAGGTTGATGTCGCTTAAGGCTTCGACCTTGCCGTCGGCAGTCTGAAAGGTTTTTGAAAGTCCTTTGATTTCAATCACGGAGAAGTCCCTCCTTATTTTTTGAAAACGATTCAGTGCCGATTGCAACCGCAACCGGCACAGTTGTTTACTTGTTAAATTCTCTTATTCACCTTTGATTGCGTCAAGGGAAGTCTGCTTGCCGCCGTAAATGCCCATCGGCTCAACATGAATGGAAGCGACGGAAACGATGTGTGTACCGTTTTCCTTGTTGAAGTCGTCAAGGTAGGGCGTATGCTGGAAGTAGTTGGCGTCAACCTCGCCGCTTTCAACAACGTTGTTCGGCTGAACATAATCCGTATATTCAATAACGTCAAGCGTGATGTCCTTTTCCTTGAGGATTTCCTTGGCAACAGCAAGAATCTCGGCGTGCGGAGCGGGAGAAGCGGCAACCTTGATGGTGGTGCCCTTCAGAGCGTCGTAATTAACGTTGGGATCAAATCCGTCGCCCGGAGCCTCAACAACGCTGATTACCGAGCCGTCATACTTTTCGTTGATGAAGTCGGCAACCTTTTTGCTTTCGAGAGCGGCGACAAGAGCCTTGATGCTGTCGCTGTTTTCGTTACCCTCTTTTACGGCAAGAATGTTGGAGTAAGCGGAAGCGGAATTTTCCTGAACAAGAGCCTGTTCCTTCGGATTGATACCGGCCGCAATGGCGTAGTTGGAGTTGATAACGCCGAAGTCAACGTCACGCAGTACGTTGGGAATCTGAGCGGCTTCCACTTCTTTGATTTCAATGTTGTACGGATTTTCGGCGATGTCGTTCTTCGTGGCGGCAATGCCTGCGCCCTCTTTGAGCTTGATAAGACCGTTTTGTTCAAGGAGCATCAAAGCTCTGGCTTCGTTGGTGGTGTCGTTGGGAACAGCGATAACCGTTGCCTTTTTGTTTGACGGGGCTTCGCTTGTGGCAGCTTCGCCTGAGGTAGCTTCGCCAGAGGAAGCGGTGGTTTCGGTGTCGTTCTTACCGCCGCAGGAGGCAAAAGCGAAAACGCAGCCGAGAACGAGAACAAGGGCAAGTGCTATGGATACTATTTTTTTCATAAGAGTAAAACTCCTTTCATTACAATTGATTATATTATAGGCTTAAAATAAGATGAATGTCAAGTATTTCTGACATCTGTTGTCTGATTTCTGATATCTGAACCGCACATTCGTCCGAAACGGAAGTTCTGCCGGACGAGCTCTTCGAATTTGTTGAATTTTTCGTGCACAGCTTCCGCCGCCTTTCCTTAAGATGAACGTATTATAGCGGAATAAACCTACCTTGTCAATAGGCTTTTGGTATTTTTTACATGGTTTCACAGATTTTTTTCGTCAGCTTTTCCAAAATCTCCGTCAGACAGCTTTCCGCACGGTTGTTCATCTCCCGGTAATCCTCACCGGAAGCATCATCGGCGTCGTCGCTGATCTTTCTGATGGAAAGAAACGGAACGCTGTTTTTCCGACATATACTTGCAATCGCTCCCGTCTCCATATCAAAAGCGGTTAGATCGAACATCGTTTTGAAAAGCTCCTTTTTGTCCTTGTCGGTCAGGAAGATATCGCCCGTACCGAGTTTTCCGTAACAAAAAGAGCCGATTTGCTTTGTCAGTTCAACAAGAGTTTCGTCCGCCGGGTGGATATACTCCTCGCCGTCCGGCTTTTCGGCAAGCTTGTAGCCGATTGCCGTTAAATCAAGGTCGCACTGCATATAGCTTGTCCCGACAACGATGTCCTCTCTTTTGACCTTACTGATTGCGCCCGAAAGTCCGGCGTTGAGAATCGTATCGGCTTTGCGGTCGGCGATCAGGAAAGCGGCGGCCGAGGCGGCGTTGACCTTTCCGATTCCGCATTCGACGGCAACGATTTCCAGCTCGTTTCCGTCTTTTTGTACGGTATATCCGATGCTGTTCATGCCCCGGAGCGTTTCTTCCTTTGCGCCTTTTTCGGCGGCTGACTTTTTAAAAGGCAGATATTCCATAGAATCGGCAAAAATAATTCCGACGGTTTTTTTCATTTGATTTGACAGTCCTTTCACGCTCTGTTTTTGTTTTCGTTTTTGTTCTGTTCCATTATTATATTCCCGAAGACACGCCCGTGTCAATTAAAAATTTCGGCGGCATACTATGTACCGAAAGAGATATTCTTTCCCTTTTACGCTTTCGCGGTGACGGTAATCGGTGCGTCCGGGAATTGATTTTCCTTTTTCCGGCGCCAAAGGGGAGCCGGTTTTACCTTTTCGGTCTGCGCCGCCGGATATAGATTTTTATAAGGTATTTTTTTCTTCCGCCGGGAATTGCAATATTTTTTCAGATGTGGTATGATACCTTTGAATATCACGGATATTCGAAGGAGGAGAAAATATGAAATACCAGATCAAAAAGCTGGAAGTGAACAACTTCGAAGTTTTTGAAAAGGGGAAAAAGGCAGGGAGAAGCTATTTTATTCCTTACGATGACCGCAAGAGCCTTGAAAAACAGACGGCGCTGACCGAACGCTATAACAGTAAAATTGTCACTGTTCTTTCGGGCGAATGGAACTTCCGGTATTACGAAAAGCTGTCCCGGCTTCCCGGTAATATTGATACGGACAAGATGACATTCGATACGGTCCGTGTCCCCTCAACATGGCAAAGAACCGGATATGAAAGTCCGGTGTACATCAATTCGAGGTACGAATTTCCGTTTGATTATCCGAACGTGCCGGAGGAGATGTCTGCCGGTGTGTATACGAAGAAATTCACAATCAATTCTGATACAGCCCACAGCGTGATAACCTTTCTCGGGGTCTGCTCGTGCGTTACGCTTTATGTGAACGGACGCTATGTCGGTTACAGTGAATGCTCACACAATATGGCGGAGTTCTCGCTTGACGGTTATGCCGTGCCGGGCGAAAACGAGCTTCTTGCCATTGTGACGAAATGGTGTAACGGCACCTATCTTGAATGTCAGGATATGTTCCGGGAAAACGGTATTTTCCGTGATGTATATGTATCCGAGTACGGTGACAGCTATATTCTGGACTACTCGGTTAAAACCAAAAAGGCCGGGAGCCGCTATGACCTTGAAGCCGGAATCAGCCTTTGCGCCGGAAACTTCGGAAGCCTTTCGGTTTGTGCCGAGCTTGTAAAGAATAAAAAGTGCGTTGTATCTCAGACCCGGAACGCTTCTGAGAATGTTCTGTTTTCGTTTTCAAATCTCAGCGTAAAAGAGTGGAATGCGGAAAAGCCGGAGCTTTATGAGCTTTTTATTACGCTCAAAGACAAGGACAAGACCGTTGAGGTGATAAGGGCGCACGTCGGCTTTAAAACCGTTACAATCGACGGCGAACGCTTCCTGTTCAACGGAAAGCCGATCAAATTCAAAGGCGTCAACCATCACGATACCCACGCAAAAACCGGCTATGTCATGAGCGCCGAAGATCTTCTGAAGGACGTGAAGCTTATGAAGGAGTTCAACGTCAACGCCGTCAGAACCTCGCACTATCCGCCGGATCCGATCTTCCTTGACCTTTGCGACGAATACGGCCTTTATGTGATTGACGAGGCCGATATTGAAACCCACGGAACACAAAGCACGCTTGAAGGCAAGCCGACCATGAAGCCGAATATTCTCAGCAACGACGCTAAATGGCTTGCAAGATATAAGGACAGGGTTCTGCGTATGTTTGAACGGGACAAGAATCATGCGTGCGTGACGATGTGGAGTCTCGGCAACGAATCGGGCGGCTGGAAAAATCAGGATAAGTGTTATGAGATGTTAAAGCAGGTTTCGGATCTCCCCGTTCACTACGAGGGCGTTATCCGGACACCGAGAGGCTCTTACGATGTGGTGTCCGAAATGTATCAGAGTCCCGAAAATCTTAAACGCATCGCTTCGCATTCGTTCGGGCCGAGATATAAAGGCAAGCCGTATTTCCTTTGTGAGTACTGCCATGCCATGGGTGTCGGCCCCGGCTCGCTTGAGGATTATTGGAAGATCATTTATTCAAGCGAACAGCTTTGCGGCGGCTGTATCTGGGAATGGGCGGATCACAGCGTGTACGACGAAAAGGCGAAGCATAAATATACCTACGGCGGCGACCACGGAGAAAAGGTTCACGACGGAAACTTCTGCGTAGACGGGCTTTTCTTCCCGGACCGTACGCCGCACACCGGCGCTTTCGAAATGAAAGCGGTTTACCGTCCGATACGGGTCAGCTTCGTCAGCGACAATATGTATCTTTTTACGAACACCGAAAGCTTCACCGATGCGTCGGAGTATTCGTTAAGCTACGAGCTTCTTAAAAACGGTGAAGTGTATGACAGCGGACCGATTCAGCTTTCGCTCGAGCCGGGGGCTTCAAAAGAGCTTTTAATCAACCACAAAATGACGGACAAGGATAACACCTACCATATCAACTTTATCTGTCAAGACAAAGACGGCAGACTCGTTTCCAAACAGCAGCTCGTGTTGGAAGAATTCTTTGCCCGCCCGGACATCCGGACAAGCCACGGCGTTGTTTTTTCGAAAAAAGGCGATACGATCGTTGTCGGCTTTGAAAACGGCCGGGTCAAATTTGACAAGCAGACAGGCGTTCTTCTGAGTCTTAAAATCGACTCTAAAGAAATTCTTGCCAACAGCTACGGCGTTGACGTGAATGTATACCGTGCCGCTCTTGATAATGACCGCAACCGGGTCAGATACTGGGCAAAAGAGGGGCTTGAAAAAGCAAGATATATCAGCGAAAAGATTACCGACTGCATCAACGATAAAGACGGACGGTATGTCGAGATCAAGACGGTCGGTAAGATCGAAAACGGCTCGCATAAGCTGTTTGACTGCAAGCTGAAATACAAGATTTATCCCGACGGAACGATTACCGTGATTGCAAAGCTGAAAAGACCCGGGATTTTCAAACTCGGTTCGGTTGAGCTTCCCCGTTTCGGTCTGACGATTGATCTTGACAAGTCGTTTCATAACGTTGAATATTTCGGTCTCGGTGAAGAAGAGAATCTTCCCGACTTCAAAGAGCACAGCACAATGGGCATTTATAAGACCGGAATCCGGGATCTTTGCGTCAACTATATCAAGCCGCAGGAAAACGGTATGCATACTCGAACCCGCTATGTAAAATTTACCGATGAGGACGGAACGGGAATCAAAATCCGGTACCGCAAGCGTCCGTTCACGTTCAGCGCAAGACCGTACACGAACCGCACCTTAAAAAAGGCGAAGCATATTGAGGACTTAAAGGACGACAACCGTATCTGTCTGAATATCGACGGCTTTATGAGAGGCACCGGTTCGAACAGCTGCGGCCCGGACGTTTTGCCCGAATATAATGTTTTGCTCAAGGATAAACTGAAGTTCGGCTTTTATATTATGCCGGTAACAAGTGACAAAAAATAAAATATCATGAAATCAGCCTGCCGGGATTTCCCCGGCAGGCTGCCTCTGTATTCTGAAGTCTGTATTTCTGACCTCTATTTCTCCCACTTCATGATGGTCTTTCCGAACGCTTTTTTTGTATCGAGATCAAACGCTTCCATCATGTCCTTGATGTTGCGCACAGGCTTGACGATGCCGACCATGTGACTGAGATACTCAACAATATCGGGATATTGCTTATACATCTCGACGGTTTTTACAAAATCGACCCGGCCGCTGCGGCTGCTTCCGAACATACGAAGACCCTTTTCAAGCATCATCCGGGTGTTGATCGGAACGGGATACTCGCTGACACCGAGGATGGATATCGTTCCCTCGGGATTGATGTAGTCGATAATCTGATTGATTGCGACCTGGGAGCCGTTGCCGCCGACACATTCAAAGGCATGGTCAAGCTGTAAGTCGTCGGGGATTTCGGTTGTCAGGAAGGTCTTGTCGGCGAAAGTGAAGTCGGCAAGCTTCTTGGGTACAATTCCGAAAACATAAACCTTTGTTTCGGGGAAGAACTTTTTCAAAAACAGGCTCGTCATATAGCTTAAATTACCGTCGCCCCATACGCCGATAACATTTCTTCTTTTGTGGGCGAACCGGTCAAACCGTGAAATCGCATGAACGCTGACGGAAACGATTTCCGTAAAGGCGGCAACCTCGGGGTCGATATCATCGGGAAGAAGAACCAGTCTGTCGGCAGGCAGCTGGACATACTCCTGCATAAAGCCGTCGAAGCCGCTTGCCCGGAACTTGCTTGAACGAAGATAGTTTTCGGCGATGATTTCGTCCTCTTCAACCGGTGTGTTGGGAATCATGACGACCTTGTCGCCGGGATTGAAGCTTCCGTCAGGACAGTATACGACTTCGCCGATTCCCTCGTGGATCAGTGCCATCGGCAGCTTTTTGGCAAGCACCTTGGCGTCTCTTGTGCCCTGATAATACCGCTGGTCGGCGTTGCAGATTGAAAGATACAACGGACGGACGATGACCTCCGGCTTGAAGATGTCGATTTCATTGAAAGCGATTTCGAATTTTCTCGGCTGTGTTAATCTGTAAACAGTGTTAAGCATTGATTCTACCTCACTTTATCTCTTTGTCCTCAAGAAGCGCCATCGCAACTCTCAGGTCATACGGATAGGTGAGCTTGATGTTGTGTACCTCGCCCTGAATCATGTGCACGTCGTAGCCCTTCATGCTGAAAATCTTGCACGCATCGGTAAGAATGGCTTTTTCGTCCTCGGTAAGGCTGTAATAAAGCTCCTTTAAAAGCTTGGCCTTGAAAGCCTGCGGGGTCTGACCCTGATACAGCTTGCTTCTGTCGGGAATCGAGCTGATGGTGGCGCCGTTCTGGCTTTCAACGATGGTGTCCGTTGCCGGAACGACGGTGTCCGTGGCACCGTACTCAAGAGCGGCTTCAATGTTTTCGTCGATGATTCTTGCCGAAACGAAGGGACGTACCGCATCGTGCGTGACGATGATTGTGTCGTCGTCAAGACCGTCGGTCTCTTCGATATACTTAATGGCGTTCATGATGGTTTCGTTTCTTGTGCTTCCGCCTTTGATGACAATGACTTTGTCGTTTTCGGGAAGAAACTTCGCAAGAATATTCTTCGTATAGCTTACCCATTGGTCGGGGCAGAGAATGATGATCTTTTGGAAACAGCTTTTTACAAAAAACTTTTCGACCGTATGGACAATGATCGGCTTGTCCTTGAGCGTAATATACTGCTTGGGCTTTTCAAGGTTTCCCATTCTGCTGCCGATACCGCCGGCGGCTATGACTGCATATACCATAAAATTCACCTCATACTTAATTTTGATTACCCACCATTCTACAATATATTTGACCGATTGTCAACTTTTTATCATACCGGGCTGTTGAACGGGACGTTTTTTTTAATCAGATACCGTCATACCCGCCGGAAACGTATTCTTCAAGGCAAAGCGAATGCTCCGTCATGTACTTTGCCGCCTTTTTTCCGACAAAGCGGAAGTGCCACGGCTCGTAAGCAATTCCTGTGACGGCGGCCTTGTCTTCCGGATACCGTAAAACAAAGCCGTATTTCCATGCGTTCTGACAAATCCAGCCGTACTCTCCCTGTCCCTTGAAATCCTCGCTGTGTCCGTCCTCCCGGTAATAGAGCGAAAAATCAACGGCGTAGCCCGTGTGATGCTCGCTGAAGCCCGGCTTCTGAACGTATTTTTCGGTGTAAGCCTTTCCGTTAGACAGCAGATACTTTTCATAAAGCTTCTTCTGGTCGTCCGTGCTGCGGTAACCGCTTATGACGTTGACATTGGACAGTCCGGTTTCTTTTTGAAAGTCGTCCATCATCGAATTGAGCGCCTCGATCACTTCTTTTTTCAACAGCACGTTTTTGTCTTTGACAAGGTACGATTTTGTCTTGTTTTCGTAAACGCTGACAAGAGAACACGGCTGTTTGTCATAGCGGTTGCGGCTGTTGACGAGCAAAAGCGGATCGCCGGTGAAATCAATCACATTACCCGATGCGTCGGCGCTTTGCTCGGTTTCAAAGTGGATATATTCTATGATTCCCGTAAGTTTGTTGAAGGTTACGGCGGCAATTGCGAAAGCGCAGAGAACCGCAAGCGTGTAAAAGATAGTTTTTGCTTTTTTATTTTTGTTTTTCATTATTGGTTTTCCTTTCGTAAGAGATTGCCTTTATTATGAACCGATGAAAACGGAATTGTTTTAAGAAAAGCTTACGAAAAAAGAAAGATTAGTATAAATTTATAAAAAATGCGGGGAACGCTCGGGACTTTTCGCTTTTTTGTCTTATTGACATTTTAAGAGGTTTTGTTTATAATTCCTTTTGGATTCTAAAGTCGTATATTGATTGGATATGGTTTTACTTTTTTTCATTTTGAAAAGGGTGGTTATTAAGTGAAATTCGGAGAGTATCTCGAAGAATGTATTAAGAAAAGGGGGATCCCCGTCGGAACGGTAGCATCTCAAATCGGAATCAACAGAGGAAATCTTTACAGTGTTTTTTCCGGCAAGCGCAAAATATCCGAGGATAGTCTGAATCAAATCGTCACACTGCTTGCACTTTCCAATACCGAAACGCAAAAACTCTATAACAAATTTTTTGAACTTGAATACGGTAAAACGGATTTTAAAAGAGTCAAGTGCATTTTTACTCTTTTAAATAAAATGCCGGATTATTATGAAGCCCAAAAACCTGAAGTCGGTACAGTTGCCGATTTGAAGAATCTTTCCGGTGAGCAGGACATCGTTTCTGCGGCGAATTTCATTATCGAAAACAGCAAGGGTGAAATTACTTCCAATTATTCATGCAAACTTGAAAAGCTGGATGAGCTTTTCTATTATTTTGTCAAAAAAGAAGATATTCAGTTCAGACATCTTGTCGGCTTGCCGTTCGGTACAAAGGGAACAGAGGATATCGAAAATCTGTTTTCCTGCGTCCGTTTTATGCAGGAAAGATGTTATCCGTATCTTGTCGAGGTTCCGTCTTTCCGGCAAAACACCCTGGTTTATCCGTATTTTATTATCAGCGAAAAATACGCCATGGTGTTTGACGAGAAAAGCGGCACCGTGATCGAAAGCGAAAACTTCGCCGAAACCTTTTTAAGTAAGATCGATCAGATGTATCTTGAAAAGGCCGAAAGGATCGGAGACGTACCGGGCGATATCCTTGAAATCAAGGATGTGTATACAAAAAGCTTTTTTGCGAATTCCGTTTACCGATATGAACTCGGGCCGTATCCGTGCGTAGCTCCCTACGGCGATAAAAAGTTTTTTTCGGATATTGCTGTTGACTGTATGCCGGAGGATCTGAAAAATGAGCTTGTCAATATCTGCTATGACCATTATCAGCGAATGCTTGCAAGTTCTTCTTTGGTGCATATCTTATCGTATGACGCCGTTGACAAGCTGATCGAAAGACGGGTTGTGGACGAACTGCCGGGGGACTACTGCAAGCTGATGAATGAAGAACAGGTCTTGCATTTTCTTTTGATTCTTCTTGAAAAAATCAAAGAGGACTGCGTCTATATTCTCGACGACAGCCGTTTTCATATCGGCGACAATCTTTTCATTGAAATCAATCCGCTTTATTGTACGCTGATCGGTACCGATGTTTCCGTTGAAAACTTTATGGTTCCGCAGACATTTCAAGCAATTATCCGGAATCAATTGCTGATTTCCTCATTCAAGAATTTCTTTCATTATCTGCTGCGCTCAAAGATGGTTTTACCCAAGACGGTCGCAATCGGTCATCTTGAAAACCGGATTGCGCAGGTGAAAGCCAAAGTCGAAAACAACAAAAATAAACCGCTTTGATTTCAAGGCGGTTTTATCATATTCCGAGTGCTGCACGAATAGTAATGACTTAGAAGGAAGGTGCAGTAAAATGAAATTTGAACAGGAAAAAGTGAAAATTGTGACCCCGAAGTGCTTCTTCGAAGACTCGGTAACCCAAAGTGTTGATGAACAGCTGAATCTGCCCGACTATTGCTCGGACATCAAGCGCATTTTAAAATGCTCGCTGACTCCGGACGTGGTCAGCGTCCAGATAAGCGGCGACAGAGTCAACGTACGGGGGAGTCTTCTTATCAGACTGCTGTATGTTAACGACGACGAAAAAATCGACTGCTTTGACAAGACGGCTGAATTTACAAAATATACCGACGTGAAAAATATGCCCGAAAACGCCTGTGCCTATGCGGCGGCGGAGGTCGAATACGTCAACTGCCGTGCGGAAAGCCAGCGCAGAGCGGCGGTCAGCGCAAGCGTAGCCGTCAATATCAAAATCTTCGGCGCAAAGGAAAGCGAATTGCCGGTTATACACGACAGTGCGGATTTTCAGACCCTGACCCACTGTGTCAAAGCTGTCAGCGGCACCGTAACGGGGGAAAAGACCTTTGATCTTTCCGAGACGATTGAACTTAGCGAAACCGAAAAGCCGATCGGTAAAATCGTCAGCCGGACGGCTGTCGCCTTAATTGAATCGGTCAAGGCTGTTACGGGCAAGCTCTTAATTAAAGGTGAGCTTAAGCTTGAAATCGTATACTGTGAGGACAGCGATGAAAGAGGTCTTGTTTCCCGCCGCCATGATATGCCGATCAGTCAGATCGTCGAGCTTCCGGGATTGACGGAGGACGGCATGAATAATGTCCGTCTGTTTGTAAGATCCCTGATTCTTGAGCCGAAAACCGACGCAAGCGGAAAGTGCAGACTGCTTGAAGCGGCGGCGAAGGTCAGCGCAGTCGTCTGTTCGACGGTTGAAAGCGATGTTACGGTGATTTCGGACTGCTATTGCACCGGATGCGAAACCGAAAGCGAGTACCGGGAGCTTGATTTTCTTTCTCTTGCCCAGACGCTCGAAAAAAACGACAGCATATCCCGTACGGTTGAATTGCCGTGTTCGAAAATCGGCAGTGTGCTCGACGCAAGAGCCGTAAAATGCAGTGCAGAGCCGATTCTTGACGAAAAGGGGCTGCTGATAAAAGCGACGGCCGCAGTCGACGTGATCTTTACCGACGAAGAGGGCAGGCTTCAGACAGCGCAAAGAAGCGTCGACTTTGATATTGAAGAAAGTCTGAAAAAGCCCTGTGAAAAAATCAGATGTCATCCGGTGCTGACCGTAACGGGTGTAAAATGTGAAGCGGAAGCCGAAAACAAGGCGAAGCTCACTATGAGCTTTTACGTCATGGCGGACGTTTTTGCGGTGACAAGTGAAAGGGTACTTGTTTCCGTCAAGCCGGACGAAGAAAAGAAGAAGCCGAAAAAGGACTGCACAATCGCTGTCTGCTACTGCAAAAAGGGCGAAAGCCTTTGGTCGATTGCAAAAAAATACAATACCGTTCTTTCCGGCATCAAGGAAGAAAACGGTATTGAAACGGATACAGTCAACGAGGACAGAATGATTATGATCCCGTGCTGAGATTATCGGAAAAAGAAAACGTATATTGCCGTTAAAGCGGCAAGCTGAAGAAGAAAAATCAACGGAAGACCGACCATGAACTTTTTGTGCAGGGTTTTATGATGAATGAGCTTCATCGTGATATATTCAAAAGCGGCGCCGCCGAATATTCCGACAAGAATCAGCGTGTTTTCGGGTATTCGGCGTTTGTGCCGTTTGGCGAAAAGCTTGTCGGCGACGGTGAAAAGGACGGCAAGGACGGAAAAGACAGCAGCAACGATGCCGACGGCTTTGAAAAAATCAAAGGCTTCCATCGGTGCCCTTAAGCGAAGTCAGATCGTCCGCCGTCAGAATACAAAACGTACCTTTTTCCTTTTCTTTCATAAACATAGGATTGACAGCGAAAATACCCGAGCAGGACGGACAGACCGAAAAATATTCCGACATTTCTTTTTCAAGAAAAATCGCAACGGCGGATACGTCGAGCGTTTCGAAAAGTCCCATTTCCACCGTCTTTTTACAGTCGGGACAGATTACTTTATTGGAAATGCCGTGGCTTTTGATATAGGATTTATCGAAAAAATTGAGTGCCATTCTTGTTCCTCCTTGCATATGATACGTATATCCTATTATTTTTTTTGGCGAAAGTCAAGAGCTATCAGAAGATGAAACCGAAAATCCGGGCACCGGAAAGACCCGGACAGATTGACCAACCGGGAGGTATGAGATGAAACGAATTCTTATTTTGCTGCTTTTACCCGTCATGCTGTTTCTTTGCTCCTGCTCGAACGGGCTGTTTTCCGAGGACTCGAAAGACGTGATCGATTTTGATAACCCTGCCGCCGGAAACGATGACGGCGATTTTTTGTTCAACAAATCGGATATCCGCTGTGCCGCATGGATTTCGTATCTTGAACTGAAGCCCCCCGAAAACGATTGCAGCCGGGAGGAATACGGCGGATATATCGCTTCTCTTTTGGAAAACGCCAAAAAGCTCGGGGTGAGCGACGTCTTTGTTCATGCGGTTTCGTTTTCGGATTCGATCTATCCGTCTCAGATTTATCCGTCAAGCGCCGTTTTTGCCGGAAAAAGAGGGGACAAGCTGCCGTTTGATGCGTTAAGCGTGATTATCGAACAAGCCAAAAAGCTTTCTATCGGGGTTCACGCATGGATCAATCCGTATCGGATTCAGTCGGTGTTTGATATCGGAAAGCTTGATCAAAACGAAAGAGCCTGTACGCTTTATCAAAGCGGAAGCGGCGATGTGGTCAGAGCCGGAGAGGGTCTGTATTATAATCCGGCAAGCGAAAGGACGGTGCGCCTTGTGACGGACGCCGTAAGGGAGCTATTAAGCGGATACGAGCTTTCGGGAATCCATATCGACGACTATTTTTATCCGGATACCGGAAACGGCTTTGACAAAAAGCAGTATGCGGCTTACAAGAAAAACGGCGGAACCGAAACGATCGATGACTGGCGCCGTGAAAACGTCAGCCGGCTTGTCAAAAGCATTTACGAAACGGTGAAAGCGTTCGGGGACGACAAGATCTTTTCCGTCAGCCCGTCGGGCAATATCGAAAAGAATATTTCGGTTCATTATGCCGATGTCAGGCGGTGGCTGCGGGAGGACGGCTACTGCGACGTGATGATTCCGCAAATCTATTTTGGCTTCGAAAACGAAAGTCAGCCGTTTGAAAAGTGTCTTGCCGAATGGAAAAAGACCGCCTGCGGCAACACAAAGCTTTTTGCAGGCCTTGCCCTTTATAAGATCGGCCAACCGGACGAATATGCGGGCGAAACGGGAAAGGACGAGTGGACACAAAACTGCGACATTATTGCAAGACAGGTGAAAGCCGCAGCGGAAAGCGGAATCGACGGATATTGTCTTTACAGTATAAAATTTGTAAATTTTCAGGAAAAAGAGATACAAAATCTTTATAATATGATATACTCAAAAGAAACAAGAAAAGAGTAAAACGGAAAGAGAACGATATATGAAAAAGAAAAGGATATGGATTATTGCGGCGGCGGTTGCGGTAATGGTCGCAGCCGTCATCATAGCGGCTTGTTTTGCACAGAAAAGCGAAGCAACGCTTAAACAGGAAAGCACCGGAACGGTCACGGAACCTGTCGTCAAGGCGTCGGACAACGAGTTTATGATGCGTATCGAAGAAGGAGCGGACATTGATTTTTCCGATTCCGACGAAGCCGAAGCCAAGGAGGAACGGGCGAACGTCGTTTCCTCGCTCGAAAACGGTTTTTGTAAAAGTGTGATCATAAAAGCGAAGGCGTTTTCGAAAAAATATGACGCCGAAAAAGATGGAACGAAGCCGGACAAAGAGAAAAATGCCGCCTTTTATTCGTTTGTCAAAGCACTGAAAGAAAAGAAGCTGACGGTTTATGCGGAAGTTGACGCTTCTTTCCCGGTCTCCTATATCGCCTCGCTTGCCGAAAGCAAAAACATCGACGGAATCGTGCTCACCGGAGTCGGAAAGGCAAAAGCCGCATCGGTTAACAAAAAACTCATGTCGCTTAACAAAAAGCTGAAAGGGAAGAGCGATGAAAGACTGATTTTATCGCTTCCGCTGTCTTACAAAGAGCTTTCTTCTCTGGAGCTTGATGCGTCGCATCTTGACTTGCTTCTGCTTTCCCAAGGCACCGCAGACAATAAGGACGACTTTGAAAAATCGGTTGAAAAGATGCTTAAAACGGCGGAAAAATCGCAAGTGCCCACGGCGGTTTCGTTTGATCTGTCCCCGTTTTCCGGGGACAAGCTTGCACCGTCCCTGCTTCTTTCTTCGCTTATTGAGACGGAAAAAAGCGCAAAAGTCAAGGCGGTCGTGTTTAACTCCTACCGGGACGCCGAGGAAAACCGTCAATGCTGTTTTTCGGCCGTTGAGCAATATGTCAAAGACGGTATTGTCATGGCGACCGCCTTTCAGAAGCTTGGAATCGACGGCTATAACGGGGAAGTGTCCGAAACGGACAACTATACCCTCTCGCTGAAAATCAACGGCTCAAGCCTTTATCCGGCTTATCTTGACGGGGAAAGCTTTCTTTTTGACGCCGACGGAACAGCAATCATTGAGCTGTCTTTGAAGACGGGACTGAACAAGTTCGTCATCAGCCAGAACGGAGAGAAGATTACATACAAAATCAAAGCCCGTTTCAGCGGAAATCTGATCAAGTCCGTTGAACCGATGCCGAACATCACGGCCTATATGAGCCAAAAAATCAAGCTTACCGTCTATGCGGCAAGCGGCAGCGAGGTCACTGTCAAGGTCGGGGCAAAAACCGTAAAGGCGAAGGACAGCGGCTATGAAAGCGGCGGCTACCGCCGGTATACGGCGACAATCAGAATGCCTGACAGCCGGATCGAGCTTGAGTCCATCGGACAGCTTCATGTAACGGCGATTCTTGATTCAAAAACCGAAACGGCGGACGGACCGACCGTGGTTTACTCCGTACCCGAAACGACAACGTCTGCTGCGGTTACGCTTCCCGCTTCAAACGACGGTAAGGAAGCGTCGACTTCATTTTCGAACGGTGATGTGTCGGTCAGCGCCGTGACACAGGTGCCGACCGTGGGTACCACTTACGAAACCGTTGAGATTCCGTCGATCCCGTACACCGGAAATCAGATGTGCGTTGTGATGAATGAATATGCCGACACCTGGCCGGCGGGCACGAACAGCGACGCTTTTGTTCCGTTTTATACGACGCTCGCCAAAGGCACCATGGACTACGTTGTCGGTCAAAGCGAGGCGTACGACAGCGAAGAGGAAAAGACACGGTATTTTTATGAGCTTGCGTGCGGACGGCGGGTCTTGCGGGAAAACGTAATGCTGCTTGAAAAATACGATATGGGCGCTAACAGCCTTTCGGTCGTGTCGTGTTCATCGGACGGCGGCGAGCTGACGGTCAGACTGTCGACAAAATGGAAAGTTCCGTATTCCTTCGGTTTTGCGCCGCAGTCGTATCACTCGGGCTACAACAAGCTTTATAATGTGGAAAGCTTCACTGCCGAGTATATTCAGTTTACGTTTTATCATACGACCTCGGCTTCGGGAAAAATCGATGTGTCCGCAAGCGACGTTGTGTCCTCCGCTTCGTGGGGAACCGATTCGTCGTCGGGCTGTGTAACGCTTACGATGCCGCTTCGGCAAAAGGGAAAGTATTACGGGTACAGTCTTTCGTACGACGCAAACGATAATCTGGTTTTAACGATACACAATAAGCCGCAGACCTTGAAAGGTGCGGTCATTCTGCTCGACCCCGGGCACGGCGGAAAGGATTCCGGCGCCGTCGGCTATTCCGGTGCGGTCAGAGAAGCGGATCTCAATTTCAATACGGCGGTCGCCGTCATGAACGAGCTTCGGAAAAGGGGAGCGACGGTGTATCTGACAAGAAGCGGCGACAGCACGCTCAGTCTTGAAGAAAGAAAGGCAATCGCAAGAAGCGTAAAGCCCGACGTGTATATCAGTCTTCACGGCAACGGCTCGTTAAACGCTTCGAATTACGGAACGTCGGCGTATTATTTCCGCCCGATGTCAAAGCCGCTTGCCAAAAGCATTTATGACGAACTCGTTTCCGTATGGAAAGAGCTTTATGCCTCTTCGCCCGAAAAGCAGACGAAGCTTTCAAGAGGCTGTGATTTCCACCCGTTCAGCGTGACAAGACTCGAGGAGTGCCCGTCCGTTCTGATTGAGGTCGGGTATGTGACGAATAACGACGACTGTGCAGTCATGGCGGATACGGCGTCAAGAGAAAAAATAGCCGCAGCGATAAGCGACGGCATTGAAAAGTTTATTTGTTCATAGCATCAGACGGCTTACAAGCAAAAGGATTACGGCCGGAGTTCCGCCGACGGCGCAGATGCCGGCGGTTACGGGGTTGAACCCGATAGAGACGCCCGTGACGGCGGACAGCATATTCACCGCAAACAGCGTGCAGATTCCGCAAGCCGCCGAAAAGAGAAGCGAGCGGAAAAACCTCTTGCTTTTGAGCATAGAAAAAAGTATAATGATACCTGATACAATCAGCAGACCCAAAAGGGTTTTACAGTTAAAATCCATGGTCGGTTCAACTCCTGTCATCCGGATGACCTATATCGTTCTGACTGTTTCATTATTATGAAAAAAAGTTCAAAAATATACCGAAGGAAAGTGATTGATTTGAAGCCGCTAAAGCTGATACCTGCCGTAAAGGACTATATCTGGGGCGGAAACCGTCTCAAAGAGGAATACGGGGTGGAATCCCCGCTTGAAAAACAGGCGGAAGCGTGGGTGCTTTCGTGCCACAAGGACGGAGAAAGCGTTGTCTCCGGCGGACGATACGACGGCATGACCCTCAGTCAGGTTATAGCCGAAAAGGGAAAAGACTGTCTCGGAAAGAATGCGGAAAGGTTCGATTATTTTCCGATTCTGATTAAGCTTATTGACGCTAAGGACAACCTTTCCGTTCAGGTGCACCCCGACGACAAGTACGCCATGGAAAATGAGGGACAGTACGGAAAAACCGAAGCGTGGTATATTCTCGACTGCGAAGAGGGCGCCGAACTGATTTACGGCCTTCGCCAAAGCATGACGAAGCAGGAGCTTCGGGCTTCGATTGAAAACGGAACGCTGTTAGACGGCCTTAACCGGGTCAAGGTGAAAAAGGGAGACATCTTCCTTATTCAGTCCGGTACGGTTCATGCGATAGGCAAGGGGATTCTTCTTGCCGAAATTCAGCAGAACTCGAACGTTACCTACCGGGTTTACGACTACGGCCGGCTTCAGAACGGAAAGCCGAGAGAGCTTCATATCGACAAGGCGGTCGATGTTATCAATCTCAATCCCGTTTTGGCAGGCGGTGAGCCGCAGGGCGAACGGGAAGAACTTGACGGATTTTGTAAGACGCTTTTGGTTTCGTGTGATCTGTTTACGGTCAACCGGCTCGAAATCGAAGAAAAGGCATCGCTTTGTGCCGACGAAACTTCGTTTGTGTCGCTTGTTGCCGTCGACGGAAACGGCGTGCTGATGAAAGACGACATCACGATGACGCTTTATAAGGGTGAAAGCATTTTTGTTCCGGCGTCGTTCGGCGAATTCGACATTCTCGGAAACGTAACGGTGCTGGAAACCAGGGTATGACCTTGACAATCCTTTTGCCAAGTGTTAGAATTCGGTAGTAAAATGATTGAAAGGTGTGAAAATGATGGCACTGCCTAAAGTACTGTCGCACAGAGGCGCCAACAAGTACGCACCGCAAAATACACTTGCGGCGTTCGAAAAATCCGTTCAGATCGGTGTTGACGGCTTTGAAACGGATGTCCATATCACAAAGGACGAACAGCTTGTTATTTGCCATAACTATACGATTGACGAAACCTCGGACGGCGAGGGTGAAATTTCGAAAATGACGCTTGCACAGCTGAAGGGTTACGATTTCGGCTCCTATTTCAGCCCGAAGTTTGCCGGGACGAGACTGCCGACCGTTGACGAGTTTTTAAGCTTTGTTGAAACGACCGACATTTCGGTACTGAATATCGAACTGAAAAGTCCGAAAGAAAACGAAACCGCAATCGTGAAAGAGACGATTCGGCTTGTCAAAGAGCACGGACTGTTCGATAAGCTGATTATTTCAAGCTTTGACCCGAAGCTTCTTGTCGAGGCGAAAACGATTGATGAAAACTGTAAAACGGGCTTTCTTTACTGTCCGACCCGAATGAATATGTGGCGTGACCGGCTTTTGAAAAACTATGTGCCGTACGCCAAAAGCATCGGCGCCGACGCTCTGCATCCGCATTACGCTTTTGTGGACGAAAAATATGTTGAATCTGCGCACGAAGCCGGAATCGAGGTCAACGCCTGGACGGTGGACAGCGTAAAGGCAATCGAAAACATGATACATTGTAAGGTTGACGGAATTATCACCAATTTCCCCGACGTGACAAACGGACTGATTGAAAAGCACACTTATTAAGGGAAAAAAAGGCCGGGTACAGCGAAAGTACCCGGTTTTGTTTTTTTGATTGTGATTCAGCCGATTTTGCGGCCGTTTTTGATTTCGAGCCGTTTTCCGCCGAACATGGGAATCGTGACATATCCGTGACAGCGGTCGCCCTCAAACGTGAACGCTCCGTCGAAAATCTTGCCGGGAAAAAGAGAAATTTCCGCTTTTCCGGCGAGCGTATCGGAACCGACCTCTCTGATTTCCCGATAGCTGATTTTAACGTTCTTGTATTTGTCGGGGAGACTGACTTTGATTTCGTAATTGCCGTTGTTGTCGATGATTTCGGCAACACCCGTGGCTTTGATGAACATATTGTTGATGGTGATTTCCCATTTTCCGATACCGATCATACCTGTGCTTCCTTTCCGCCGTTTCCGGCAATAAGCTGTTGAAAGATTCTTTCGGTTGAATGTCCGTCGCAGGCGGACATGAATTTATTTTTGAACGCTTCGACTGCATTCTTATCGAAGTCCCTTTCGGCGTTCTTGATACAATCGATCAGCTCGTCGGTGTTTTTGGCGATTTTTCCCGGGACAAAGCTTCGGTAATCGTAATAGAAGCCTCTTTCCTTTTCGTATTCGTCGAGATCGTAAGCGTAAAAAATCATCGGTCTTGATAAAAGCGCATATTCGAAAATCAGCGACGAATAGTCGGTTATGACAACGTCGGCACAGCAAAGAGCGGTTTCGGTCGATACCGTGTCGGAGATGTTGAGGATTTTTCCGTCGATGGCTTTCTTTTCTTCCTCGCTGAAAGTGAGCACGCTCGACGCAAAGGGATGAAGCTTGATCAAAAAAACCGTGTCGCTGTCGAGCGAAGCGGCAAGCTTTACAAAGTCGATCGCTTTATCATTATATGACGAGCGCATATTGTTGCCCCTGAAGGTCGGCGCCCAGAGGACGAGCCGTTTTCCGGTAAGTCCGGGATATGTTTTCAAAAGAATGTCTTTTTGCGCTTTGACGAAATCGCTGTCAAAATACACGTCGGTTCTCGGAACGCCTAAAACCTTGATGATTCCGTCGTCTGCATTGAACGCTTCGGTATATTCGGGAACGATAAATCCGCCCGATGCGACGATATCCGTGTAGCTTTTATGCACCTTGTAGCGGTCAAACAGCTTGCTTTCAAGTCCCCATTTGGAATCCCTTGTCGAATAGCTGAACTTCTTGAATGCGCCGCAGCCGTGCCACAGCTGAACAAGACGGGAGCCTTTTCTCGGTTTATGCGAAAAGGCGGGGAGATAATACTCGTATAAAAAAGTCGTTTTCGCCCTTGCGTAATACCGCTGAAATTCGGCACCGTACTTCATTTTTTCGTACTGGCGTCTTATGTAGCCGGCATTTTTCGTCCTGCGGTCGTACAGGCAAACGCATTTGTAGCCGTTTGACTCGGCCTTTTCATAAAGAAGCCGGTATTCCTTCGGCATTGTTTTGTCACAGCTTGCAACAAAGACCACAAGATTTTTGTCGACGGGGAAAAGGGAATGAAAAAAGAACACAAGCCGCCACACGACAAAAAACAAAAAGTCGTTGTAGAACTTGTTGAATGCTTTGACAAGTCTTGATTTCATGATGATGCACCGCCTTCATAAAAAACGAAAAAGGGACTGTTGCATTCGGAATGCGACAGCCCCAATGTGTCAATTCAAATAATCAGACTGCACGGGTAACCTTACCGGAACGCAAGCAGCGGGTGCAGGCGTAAACTCTCTTCGGTGAGCCGTTTACAATTGCCTTAACGCGCTTAACGTTGGGCTTCCATGTTCTGTTGGAACGTCTGTGTGAGTGAGAAACTTTAATGCCGAAAGTTACTTCTTTACCGCAGAAATCGCATTTTGCCATACTTCAGCACCTCCTTAACCATTTTGTACAACATAAGCATTGCTTATTTTAACAGAACTGACGGAAAAATGCAAGCCTTTTTTAAAAACTTTTTTGCAAGTGGTATTTTTTTGATTCAACAGGGGACGGACTCCTTTTCCGGTGAATGGCAATTCGCTGATTTCGGGACTTTTCGGCTGCGAATATGAAAGAACTGTAAACTATTGTAAATGTGGTTGATTAACAACTGTGCAAACTGTATAATACCAGACAAGGAGGAATGAATATGTTGAAATCTTGTAAAAAAATTGTTTCGGTTGTGTTATGCGTGATTCTTGCGCTGTCCGTCTTTTCGGTTTGCTCTTTCGCCGCCGGAAGTCTGAAGTACAGCGTTGATGAATTCGGATACGCACGGCTCGATTCCTGCAGTAAAACCGCCGCCGGCGTTATCAAGGTTCCCGCAACCGTCAAAATCGATTCGAAAACCTATGAAGTGAAATCCATCGGCGACGAGGCTTTTCTCGGCTGTGAAAACGTAACCCGAATCAACATCGCCGAAGGTGTTACCTCGATCGGCAACCGGGCGTTTAAAAACTGTACGTCGCTTACCGAGATCAATGTTCCGTCAACTATGATCAGCTGTCAGTACGATGCGTTTGACGGCTGCGGAACAATCAAGGTCAACTGCTACAAGTCGAATTACCAGTTCTTTACGGTGTACGGCTTTGCGGATAACCTTGAGATCAATGTCGTTGACGGTGATCTTGACGAGGAACAGACCAAGGCAACCAATAGTATTATTGATTTAATCAAGTCGCTGATTGCCAAGATCCTCGCTTTTTTCCAAAGCTTAGGGAAGAAATAAGCCGATTTATCTGAAGAAAAATGCGCAGCTTTGCTTTTTGCAGGCTGCGTTTTTGTTTCCGGTCGGTTCACTGTCCGATTATCCGTCAACAAATTGCTGAAAAACAGTTGATTTTTTCGGGGGAATCATATATAATATAGGACATAACGAACATTTGTACGAAGTGGAGGATATCTCATGGCAGATAAAAAATCGGCGCTCGATACGGCGCTGGCTCAAATCGAAAAACAATACGGAAAAGGCGCCGTTATGCGGCTTGGTCAGAATTCCGAAATGAATGTAGAAGCGATCCATACCGGCTCGGTCGCTCTTGATATTGCAACCGGCGTCGGCGGACTTCCGAAGGGAAGAATCGTTGAAATTTACGGACCGGAATCGTCCGGTAAAACGACGCTTGCACTTTGCTGTGTTGCGCAGGCGCAAAAGAACGGCGGAGAAGCGGCTTTCATCGACGCCGAGCACGCACTCGATCCGATATATGCAAAGGCTCTGGGTGTTGATGTGGATTCGCTTTTAGTTTCTCAGCCGGACAACGGCGAAGACGCTCTTTCGATTACGGAAGCGCTTGCCCGTTCGGGAGCACTCGATATCATTGTCGTCGACTCGGTTGCCGCTTTGGTTCCGAGAGCCGAAATCGAGGGCGAAATGGGCGACAGCCATGTCGGACTGCATGCAAGACTGATGTCGCAGGCGTTACGCAAGCTTACCGGTGTTGTCGCAAAGAGCAATACCCTTGTTATTTTTATCAATCAGCTTCGTGAAAAGGTCGGCGTCGTTTACGGCAACCCCGAGGTCACCACGGGCGGACGGGCGCTAAAGTTTTATTCCTCGGTCCGTATCGACGTCAGAAAGGCCGATATCATCAAGGGCACCGGCGGTGAAATTGTCGGTACACGGACAAAGGCCAAGGTTGTCAAAAATAAGGTTGCGCCGCCGTTTAAAGAAGCATTTTTCGATATTATGTACGGCACCGGCATCTCGCACGAGGGTGAGCTTGTTGACCTGGGCACCGATTACGGCATCATCAGCAAAAGCGGCGCCTGGTTCTCCTACGGTGAGGAACGGCTCGGTCAGGGACGTGAAAACGTCAAGACGCTATTGTCTTCGAACAAGGCGCTCGCCGACGAAATCGAAGCGAAGATTTTTGAGGCGGTGAAAAACGGCGTGACCGTTGAGTCGAAGAAAAAAGCCGCCAAACCGACCGCTAAGGGTGCCAAAGCGAAGCTTGACATAGCCGTTGACGAAGACGAAGATGAAGCTTGAGTATAAGCCCGGCAAGGGGAACAAGGTTCACATCTATATCGACGGCGAATACAAAATGACCGCCGACAGTGATTTTGTTTATACCTGCGGCTTTGACAACAACAGTGATATTTCCGACGAGGAGTTGGCCTCTCTTACCGATGAGGTCAACTCCCGCCGTGCTTTTTTAAAGGCGTGTGACCTGCTTTCTCTGCGTGACCACTCAAGCCGGGAGCTTTTGACGAAGCTTCGGCAAAAAGGCTACGGTGAGGGCGCAGAAGAAGCGGTCGGAAAGCTGACGGAAGAGGGTTATGTTGACGACGAACGCTTTGCCCGTGCTTACGCCGCCGAGCTTGTCCGGGTCAGGCATTACGGAAAGCGCAGAATTGTCACCGAGCTTTTGAAAAAGGGGATTGACCAATCGCTTGCAAGAGATGTCGCCGACGAAACCGAAGTCGGTGAGGACGAAATTCTGGTGGCTCTCAAGCGCAAATACGGCCGCTGCCTTGACACCGAAAAAGGTGTCCGACGGGCGATCAACGGTCTTGTCGCCATGGGCTACGGCTATCCGGAAATCAGACAGGCAATTGAAACCATAAAGGAAGAGACGGAAACCGACTATGAATAAACAAAAAATTTCTTTGATATCATTAGGCTGTCCGAAAAATCAGGTGGACGCCGAGCTGATGCTCGCAAAGCTTGCGCAGCATGGCTATGAAATTACGGGAGAAGCGCAGAACGCCGACCTGATCATCGTCAACACCTGCGGCTTTATCGATAGCGCAAAAGCAGAAGCAATTGAAGCGATTCTTTCGGCGTGCGAGCTGAAAAAAGAGGGAACGGTACAAGCTGTGCTCGTGACAGGCTGTCTTGCCGAACGGTACAGAGAACAGATACTTGATGAAATCCCCGAGGTTGACGGCGTTGTCGGAATCGGAGCGAACGCCGATATCGTAAATATCTGCAAAAGTCTTTTAAGCAAAACCTCTGTCTGCTCCTTTCCTGACAAGGCCTGTTTACCGCTTGAGGGCGACCGTGTGATTACGACGCCGAAGCATTTTGCGTACCTGAAAATCGCCGACGGCTGTTCAAACTGCTGTACCTACTGTGCGATTCCCGCAATCCGGGGCAAATTCAGAAGCCGCACGGTCGAAAGTATACTTGATGAAGCGAAAACCCTCGGCAAAAACGGGGTAAAAGAAATCGTCCTGATTGCCCAGGACGTTACGAAATACGGGATTGACCTTACCGGCAAGCTGATGCTTTCCGAACTGTTAAAAGAACTTTGCAAGGTCGACGGCATCGAATGGATCCGGCTTCTTTACTGTTATCCCGATGCGCTGACCGACGAGCTTCTTGATACGATTGCGAACGAAGACAAAATCTGCAATTATATTGATCTTCCGCTTCAGCACGCCGACAGCCGTATTCTCAAAAAGATGAACCGCACGGGAAGCGAAGAAGAACTTTTAGCTCTTATCAAAAAGATCCGGGAAAAGATTCCCGATGTCGTAATCCGCACAACGCTGATTGCCGGCTTCCCGGGGGAAACCGAGGAAAATTTTGAAGTTCTTTCCCGGTTTGTCGAAGAAGCAAGATTTGACCGGCTCGGCTGTTTTGCCTATTCCCCCGAAGAGGGGACAGCGGCGGCGAAAATGCCCGACCAGCTTGACGAGGAGACGAAAAATCACCGCTGCGAGCTGATTATGCAGCAGCAGTATGAAATCTTCGAAAGCATTCAGAAAGAAAAGATCGGCAAGACCTACCGGGTGCTTGTTGACGGCTACAACGAAAACGATATGCTCTATTACGGACGCACCTATATGGACTGTGCGGAGATTGATTCGGTAGTGATTCTTTCGACCGAAGAAGAGCTGTTGCCCGGGCAGTTTGTCGATGCAAAGGTGATCGGCGTTGACGACTGCGACCTTGTGGCGGAAGTGCTCTCAGATGGCAGATGTTAGATGTTAGAGGTTAGAAGTGGTCGCAGGTTTACTCTTTTGTGACGGAAAGTATGCAGATTCTATTTGGCAGCCCGTTTGGGCTGCTGAAACTTTATTGAAAGCTGTCAGTCGGAGATGAGAGCCGGCGGTAAATTTTAGTTTGGTCGCATGGCGACTCCAATGCCGGAGTACATAGTACTTGATTGAAAGCTGGGTGCCCGAGCCGTGGGATTTTAATGAATAATGAAAAATGAATAATGAATAATTGTGG